>CAMDGV010000001.1 GCA_945898055.1 Akkermansia muciniphila
GTAGGCATGGATCAACTGGGTGAACTTTTCTTGCTCAAGTTCTCTGAAGATCTTATCTCGATTTACGATGCGAGAGATGCAGTGATAATAAGAAATAGGGGTATCAGAAGCCCCCGTGAATCGTCGTTGTCTCATGGTTGGCCTTTGGAATTCATTTGTTTAGCAGCAGGTAGTTTATGGGCAGAAACCTACGCCGAGTGCTTGGCGCAGATCTATCAGTGCGGGACCCTACTGCTTCAGAATAAATTTAGGAATGGGCACTTGGCGCCCAGGGGTACTCAGGCTAAGGACGATTGGATGGGCTATCTGGTGATGCCGCCGAACTCCGTGAGTCGAAACTGAAAATTCCTTGGTCAAATTTTCCGTCTGCCCACTACCAGACGAACTCGTCCTAGACGATTCATAAATCAGTGCGGAAACACGGTTTGCCGGCGCAGGAATATTTGCTAGTTTGCACCGCGAATGATCCGACGCGCTTCTTTGTGCCTGCTGATTTTAGTGCCGATTTTATCCTATGCTGCAGAAAGGGTGTTTGATTTCACCAGGACTCCTGCGGGTGCCGCGCCTGAAGGGTGGACAAATATGCTCGCTGGTGCAGGCAAGTTGGGCGCGTGGGAGGTTCGGATGGAGGATGCCCCCTCTGCTTTCCTCTCTAATTCCCCGCAGGCGCCAAAGATCAATAAGATAGCCGTACTAGCCCAAGTATCAGTTTCATCTGAAGACGAGCGCTTTCCCTTAATGATATGGACTGGAGAAAGGTATGGAGATTTTACTTTTACCTCTCGGTTCAAAATTACGGCAGGGTCTCTAGAACAAATTGCCGGCTTTGTTTTTCGTTTTCAAGACCCTCGGAATTTCTATGTCGTTCGAGCTAGCGCTTTGGGAAATAATTTGCGTTTTTATAAGTTTGTTGATGGCGTTCGATCGGCTCCGATAGGGCCGCTTTTGCCGTTTGAGAAAGGGCGCTGGTACGAGATTTCAGTTCGCGCTTCTGGTAATCAGCTAGATATCTTGCTCGACGGTGCCAAGGTCATCCCGACCCTGACCGATAATTCTTTTGTTTCTGGGCGGTTAGGTTTTATGACTAAGTCGGATAGCGAGGCTGTATTTGCAGATGCCCGCGTCACTTATCGCCCCTTGGAGAGTTTGGCAGCAGCGTTGGTGCGTCAGACGCTGGAGGATCAACCTCGATTGAGTGGAATCCGTCTGTTCGGGGTAGGAGCGGATAAAAGTGGTTTAAAATGTTTGGCTGCCAAGAATCCGATAGATGTGGGTGAACCAGGTGGGGAGACTCAGCGGAAAGTATTTGCTGAGAATCAGGTATACTTTTCTCAAACTTCTAAGGCAGCGGTCGTGACGGCGCCCTTACATGACCGCAATGGAGAAGTGATCGGGGTGATGGAGTTCCGATTAAAACCGTTTCCGGGTCAAACGGAGTCAACAACGGTGGCCCGAATTATTCCTAGTTTGCGAAAGCTCGAAGCCTCGATCGGTGGGGCCGACGATTTATTCAATTAAGCTGATTTTTGAAGGTGAGACGGAGCGATCGTTTAAAGCGACAAGGCTGAATGGACCACTCGTTTTACGAAATTCCCAATTAAGTGTGTTGCGATCAGTCCGTTGTCTTGGGCTACTGCGAGAACTTCTTCAGCGGAGACAACTTGGGATGCACCGCCCAGACCGGCTGCAGCATTGGTAATGCAACTGAGGCCAGCAATCCGAAGCCCACAATGACGTCCGACGATGACTTCGGGAACAGTGCTCATACCAACGGCATCAGCTCCGAGAGCACCAAAGGCGCGAATTTCGGCTGGGGTCTCAAAACTAGGGCCGGAAACGGCGAGATAAACACCTCTATGCACAGCTAGATTCATTTCCTTGGCGGCATCAGCGAGATGAGACGCCAGTGTAGTATCATATGGGAAGGTCATATCGACGAACCGAGATTTCTTGGGTGCGGTTGGACCTCGAAGCGGATTCATTCCCATAAAATTAATATGATCACGGAGGACCATGAAGTCGCCGACTTTGAAGTCCGGATTTATCCCCCCAGCGGCGTTGGTGATCAAAAGTAAGGTGATGCCAAGAGCGGCAAGGACACGTGTAGGAAAGGTCACTTCACTGGGACCAAACCCCTCGTAATAGTGTGATCTACCATTGAGCACGACGATCGAGGCACCGTGCCAATGGCCGAGAATAAGTTGCCCCGCATGTCCGGGTGCGCCTGCATGTGGAAAACCTGGTAGATCACGATAAGAAAAGATATGTTCTATTGAGATAGCCTTGGCGACTGAGCCAAAACCACTCCCCAAAATAATACCAAGACGGGGGCGATCTTGGATCTGCTTGCGGATCAGATCCGCGGTAGATTCGGGGGTGGGAAGACGTCTCACGCGCATGGCCTTTGAAGGCTTGGTGAAAAAGACAGACTCTTCAATCATGGAGCGTGAAGGTTTCACCGCAATCGAACTCAATCAGAAGGTTTACAAAGAAGTCGATGTTGAACAGAATTAACTCATCTGAGGCTGATCAATTGGCCGACCTGTAACTATGACTGCTGAAATCCGACACGACTGGAGTCTTGAAGACCTTCGCTCCATCCATGATCTGCCACTGATGGATTTGGTGTATCGAGCGGCGACTGTGCATCGGCAGAATCACGATCCCTCCGAGATGCAGGTGAGCAAGTTGATTTCCATAAAGACAGGGGCTTGTCCCGAAGATTGTTCCTATTGTGCTCAATCCTCTCGCTACACCACTGGAGTTGCACCGGAGCGGTTGATGGAGACTGGGCGAGTGTTGGAAATCGCGACGCGGGCGAAAGAGGCGGGAGTATCGAGGGTGTGTCTGGGAGCCGCTTGGCGTGAGGTCAAGGATAATGCCCAGTTTGACCGTGTTTTGGAGATGGTTCGAGGAGTGACGGATATTGGCTTAGAGGTTTGTTGTACGCTAGGAATGCTCAATGAACAGCAGGCTCAACGCCTCGAGGACGCGGGTCTCTATGCTTACAACCATAATGTGGACTCATCGGCCGAGTTCTATGAGACTATTATTACCACTCGTACTTATGCGGATCGATTGAAGACTTTGGAGACGGTGCGGAAGACGAATATAACCATGTGCTCAGGAGGGATTATCGGACTGGGAGAGACTGTGGAAGATCGGTTGAAGATGGTTCAGACATTGTCTCAAGTGCGGCCGCATCCAGAATCCGTGCCCATCAATATTTTGAGTCGAGTGGCTGGGACACCTTTAGCGAAGAACGCGGATGTGCCGGTTTGGGAGGTGATTCGAATGATTGCCACGGTTCGAATTGTTATGCCGAAATCAGATGTGCGCCTAACGGCAGGTCGGATACAATTAGACGATACGGCGCAGGCCTTGTGTTTTATGGCAGGCGCAAATTCCATTTTCAGTAGTGAGACTGAATTTATGTTGACCCGAGCGGTGCCATCACCCAGTTACGATAAAGATCGAGAACTGCTTGCCGCACTGGGATTGCATCAGCGAGAGCCCTTCAAAATTGGGCGTCCGCAGGATAAAATACCGTCGTTGGCGTGATCTCAAAGCGGTAGGGAGGGGGACACGACAGTCCAAGTCAGCAAAGGCGAGCAGGTGAAAAACTTTTCGTACGCTCGTCCAAGATTTTGTTAAATCCATTCCATCCGACGGCATCACCTGTCCAGTTAGAGAAGTTCCACCGCACGCATTCATTTTAAAACTGGTCCGCTAACGTTCGAATTGGGGCCTTATAATTCTCGTTCGGGTTGGAATTTTTTGATCTGAGTACCACCCCAAGGGTCGATGTAAGCGAAGATTGGTTGAGCCCCTCATGGGGCGTTTAGGCGTAAGCGTACGCCCAACCCCATGGTTCCCAATTCGTCCTACTTGGAAGTAGCCTGCAGGGATGAACTCAATAGTACCCTCTCGGAAGCGTCGTGGTCTTGCTGAAATCCAACTGCGGATCGCTGAATTTAAACGTTCGGGACTCTCCAAGGCTGAGTCTCCTGCGAGATTGGGTGTTCATCCTCTTTCGATGGATCGCTGGCTACGGATCACTCAGCCAACCCAGTCACCGCAGCCCACCCATTTCATCGCCTCCCAAAACAGTCCGGCCTTTGTTCCCGTGCTCCGCACGCCGTCAGCATCGGCGAGTTCTGCCGACGGGCCGGAAAGTGTTGCCCTATCCGGTTGGGCCCTTCGACTACCCTCAGGTTTGGATCCCTCAACCTTGCGCTCTATTCTTGATATTCTCTCCAGATGCTGAGCTTTCTCTCCAAACTCGAAGCATTAGTTCATTCCAGATTTGCCAGTGTTCGCGATCGTCCACTTCGATCAGGCACAAGCCCCCGATCTTTTCGAGCGGCGTGGGCAGGTTCTCCGGATCGGGCGCGATCTGGTTGAGGCGCGTCGGATTCCACGCCTGACGGCCAAAAGTTGGCGCGGGCAGACTCCACAAACCTTGCTCTTCACAATCGCGCGACGCCTTGGCGGTGGTCGCCAATTGCTAGGCGCCTTTACCATCCAGGAGATCAAGACGGTGACAGATGGCCCGGGCCAGACGCCTGAGCCTCGGTCGATCGCGGAGGAAGCTTCGCCCCCATTCCGCCGTCTCTGCTTCGGAGAGTCGTTGATTGATCGAACCGGAGAATGCCATCCGCCGAAATTGCGGGATTCATGACTTCTTCCGTCATTTCTTGCGGAACAAGCGCAGGGCTAGCGCCTCATCGCTCAGGCGGAGGAGTCACAAGCCGCGGATGCGAGAGACGAAGTTTGGAGGGTTCTGGTGATCTTTAAGGACACCAAAGCGGCTGTTATTGGTGACGAAGGACAGCCGATGCGGAGGGAGTGGCGGTCTTTGCGTAAGAGATCGAAGCGTTGGGTGTTCTTTGTCCTCAAAAGACGGTTAGTGTTGCGCGAAAATCGTTCTGGCTCGCCGGGAATTGGCGACCAAGGCATATCCAAACTTGGGCGGACGGTGGTGCGCAGTTTAGCTGTAAATAATGCCCACGACTGCGATCAATATTTTGGTCATCCCAGATGATTTAGTCCCTTGTAAAATCGGTGCTTCGAGGTGGGAATAGCATGAATCCGTGGCATTAACTATTTCGAGGAGTTGAATGGCTGGTTAGGGTTTCCGCGAGTTTCGTCGTCGAGTGTGAACCCCTTGACGATGAATTCGTGAAGTTGCTGCGGGACCCAATGCGGAAGCGAGTAGCCACGGCGCTCTTGGCGCGGTAGCCGACTGAGAGGATGGCGTTGAGTTTGTAAAAATCCACGCGCCGTTGGACGGAGCGGGAGCCCCTGCAACAAACCGACAATGTTCCTTGTGCTTTCCCCAGGCTCGGGTTCGTCCTCGGCGTAAATATTTTGCAAGTGAAGACTGATGTTTTGCTGCGTGACCGAATCTATTTAAGTGAGTTGTGGAGGCCTGCTGAAGCGAATCGGACCATTTTAGTCTTAAAATGATTTGGATGCCGACGTCTTCCAGCATACTCTACATCCGTTGTTAGGCGGGAGTCGTCTAAATTGATCTGATGCAAATCACTAAGGCAGGAGAATATGGAGTGCTAGGGCTGATCGCCTTAGCGCGCCGACCTGTGGGTGAGGTGGTGATGGTGGATGTTCTCTGTGAAGAAGAAGCGATACCGCGAAGTTTTCTGGGTAAAATTTTTCAGAATTTGACCAAAGCGGGCGTGGTGAAGTCATCTCGAGGATCGGGTGGGGGCTTTTGTTTGTCGCGTTCGGCGGCGGAGATCACTGCATTAGAGATTATTGAAGCCGTCGAAGGGCCGATTGCTTTGCAACGTTGTTTGGAGACGGAGCCGGATTGCGAGCATATTGGGGGCTGTGCCTTGTGCGGATTGCTCACTGAGGCCCAAGATCGGATTAAGGAGGTCTTTGCCAAGACCAGCCTAGCCGATTTGGCACAGCGGCACCTTCCCAATGGGTTAGTGCAGCAAGCGAGGGATCGAAGTCTCATTCCTTTGAAAAGGGATGGGCAAATTGGTGAGAAAACTAATGAGGCAATTTTTGATGGTCCGCTAAAGCAGGTTTAGCCAAATGTTAAACGAACGAACAATTTTTATCTATTTATGAGCGAAACTTACACCTTATACAACCCCACCGTAATGGACCATTTTATGAATCCTCGAAACATGGGGGACTTAAAGGATGCCGACGGAGTGGGCGAAGTTGGAGCAGCAGCTTGCGGCGACATTATGAAGATCAGTCTTCGAATCAAGGATGGTCGCATTGAGGACGCTCGATTCAAGACCTTTGGTTGTGGATCAGCGATTGCTAGTTCGAGTATGGCCACTGAATTGATCAAGGGGCGGACTATTGCTGAGGCCTTAACTTTTTCGAATGAGGAAGTCGTGCACGCCTTGGGAGGATTGCCCCCAGTAAAAATCCACTGTTCTGTTCTTGCCGAAGAGGCTCTGAAGGCGGCACTGGAAGACTATGTGAAGCGCCACCCTGAAAGTGCTTCTCCTGTTATTGTTGCTGGTCAGTCTCTCACGGCCTAATCCTGACTCTTTCTTCACTCACCCGTGGGCGCATTGGTATTGGCGTCTGCGGGTTTGTTTTTAATCGACTAGATCTTCGGACTTTGATGGTCCATGCCGTTTCACCTGATACATCCTATGACGCGTCACGTTTTTCTTGATCACCAGTCGGCGACTCCGGTTTATCCGGAAGTTTTCGAGGTGATGAAACCCTATTTCACCGAACATTTTGGGAATGCGTCTTCGTTGCATCAACACGGACTGCGAGTCCGAGATGCGCTCCGCACGGCTCGCCAGCAAATGGCGGCGTTAATTCATGCCGACAGTGAAGAAGAGATTTTTTTCACCTCAGACGGAACTGAGTCATCGAATCTAGCTATTAAAGGGGCCGCTTACGCCAATGAACGTAAGGGAAAGCATTTGGTTGTTTCAGCGACGGAGCATCCGAGTGTGATGAACTCGGTAGAATTCCTAGAGAAGCAGGGGTGGACCTGCACGCGGGTTGGGGTGACGCCGAGCGGGCATCTGAGATTAAAGGAGTTAGAAGCAGCAATGACCCCTCAGACTGTGATTGTTGCTGTTCATCATGTGAACCACGATATTGGAACAATCCAACCGATGAAAGAAGTGGGGAGGATTTGTGCGGCGGCGGGTGTGCCGTTGTATGTGGACTGCGAAGCCAGTGCGGGGTGGTTGCCGGTGGATGTGAAAGATTGGGGGGCGGCGATGGTGAGTTTTTCTCCGCATCGCTTTTATGGTCCCAAAGGGGTTGGAGTCCTCTATCGCAATAAGCGGGCGAGGATTGTCAGTATTCTTCACGGGGGAGTACAGGAAGGCGGCCGCCGTGCGGGTACGGAAAATATCCCGGCGATTGTGGGTGGTGGAAAGGCTGCTGAGATGGCAATTGGGCGTTTAACGGCTCGGGGTGAGCACACGGCTTTACTGCAGCGCCGTTTGTGGGAGGGCCTCCACTCAAGGGTGTCCTTTATTAAGCTGAATGGGCCGGTCCCCGGACCGGAACGAATTTCTACAAACTTAAATATATCCACTGAGTTTATCGAAGGAGAGGGACAGTTGTTGCTCTGCGACCTCAGTGGAATTGCCGTGGCGAGTGGTTCAAGTTGCGTCAGTAAAAGTCTTAAAATTTCTCATGTTCTGGGTGCGATTGGTTTAGATCACGCGCTGGCTCAAGGTAATATCATTATGACCTTGGGCGAGGGGAATACGGCCGAAGACATCGACTACGTTATCGATAGTTTTGCGGGGATTGTGACCAAGCTACGGGCTATGTCACCGATGTGGGATGAGTTTGAGTGTGGAGTAATTGATTCTGTGATTGCCCCGACAGGGCGGGGTAAGTCGTTCAGTCAACATGCTGCGGAGGTGTCGGGCAAAGCGAGTCATTGAAGATCTCGAGAGCGAATGATTCAACTCAGTCCCTAAATCTTGTTCCCAACCCTATCCATTAGCCTGCGTATGTCGTCCATTACTGAAGAATCCGTTCTTGCCGCACTCCGAGTGGTTAAATACCCCGGTTACAGTCGGGATATCGTTTCCTTTGGCTTGGTCAAAGGGGTGCAGATCGACGGTATGGCGGTGGGAGTCTTGTTGGAATTAACGTCACCGAACCGAGAAATTGGTGATCAAATAGCGGATGCGGCGCGATTGGCATTACGAGATCAGATTCCTGGGTTAACCGACGCTCATGTGCAGGTGGAAGTCCCGACCACCCAGCAGGCGGCTACCACAGCGGGGGGAGGGGCCGTTAATCGCAATCGGATTCCGGGAATTGCCCGTATTATAGCGATTGCCTCGGGTAAAGGCGGCGTCGGTAAGTCAACTTGTGCGGTGAATTTGTCGGTCGCCTTGGCTCAGTTAGGGGCTAAGGTAGGACTTTTGGACTGTGATATTTATGGTCCGAGCATCCCTTTGATGATGGGAATTCAGGAGAAACCTGGGTTGACCGAAGATGAGGCGCGACTGGTGCCGCCGGTGCGGTATGGGGTGAAGTTGATGAGTATGGGCTTCATGATTGATCCCGAGCAGGCGGTTATTTGGAGAGGACCAATGATCCAGAAGACCATCCATCAGTTTGTCCATCAAGTGGAGTGGGGTGAGTTAGATTTTCTCCTTGTTGATTTGCCTCCGGGGACTGGCGATGCGCAATTATCGCTCTGCCAGACTGTCCCGTTGGATGGGGGAGTGATTGTCACCACGCCCCAAGAAGCGTCTCTTGGCGTAGTACGTAAGGGGGTCAGTATGTTTGAAAAGGTTCAAGTACCTATTCTTGGAATTGTGGAGAATATGAGTGGTTTTACGACTCCAGAAGGTAGTCGGATTGATATTTTTGGGAAGGGTGGAGGACGTGCGGAAGCGATACGTAAGGGAGTCCCATTTTTAGGTGAAATCCCTCTTTTTGTTGCCATTCGAGAGGCTGGAGACCGTGGTGTGCCGGTGGTGTCGGCTGAACCCAACGGATTGGCAGCGTCCGCGTTCACGGCAATTGCACGTGGCTTGTTCGAGCGTTTTCGGTGAGGATTAGAGGTAATTTTTTATTTTAGGCGGCGATAGTAGGTTAGATTATTGATGGATTGAGTGTGGTTTTTCTGAATCCACTTTGACTGGGTAAATGGGTGAGGCTAGAACAAGGCTATGAATTTTCAGCAGTGCTTCAGGTTTTTCATCGCCAGTTGCTGGGTGGTGGCTGTATTGGCAGAGGAAAAAGCTCAGGTGAGTGGCGCCCGTCGCTCAGATGATGAAGTTAAGAAGGCAATTCCGACGGCCCAGACTGAAGCTGAGCGCGTCGGTTTGATGAATAAATTGCTAAGGAATCGGCAGTTTGATGTTTTCAAATCGGGTAATTCACTGAGTGGAGCGATAGAGGCTCCTATGCCGATCCCTCAAGTATCTGCTCCCAGATTGGATCCCAAAATACAGAAGCGACTGATCGATGAATTAGACCGTCGGCGGAACTGGTTGCAGGATTCTGTTTCGAGGGGTGACAAAGAAGCTAATAAGGCAATGACAGGAGAGGCTATTCCTGATTTCAGCAGAGACAAAAATCGTTCGCAACTTAGCAAAGATGACGACAAGAAAAATGGGGCAGACTCGATCGCCGCAGGTAAGAAAGCGCTTTTGAAGCAGTCGGAGCGGAATGACGCCATGCAGAAGGAAGTCACCAAGCAAGAGGGTGGAATCAAAGAGACTCGGGAGACACCCATTACCTCGGAAAATTTGGCTGACAAACTGACTGCGGCTGCCCGGGAGTCTGTTGGCTCCGATCAAGCTAACCGAGGATCCAGTGCACCAGAATCTCAGATGGTTTGGTTTCAATTTGGTGTAGGGCGAGGTGATTCGGCGACTCGACCGGCGAGTCAGACGACCGCAAATTATAGTGATCCTACGGGGTTGAAAGAGTTTCGCAGTCCCAACGAGGATCCGGCATTCAGCAAAAATTTGAGGGAAGGATTTGCGGGCCCAGCAAATCGGTTTGATCCAACACTTCAGCCAACCCAAGTTTTTTCTGCTCGCGAGACTTTGAATGGAACACTCAGTGAGGGTTTTGCTTCTTCGCCCGCCACTGCAACGACTGCCTTATCCTCTGGAGCCGTCTCTTCTGGATTTGGATCTTTTGGTGCTGGTTCCGCGCTCGTGGTGCCGAAGCCTTCTTTCTTACCCTCCGTGAATTCGGCGTCCTCGATCTCTACCGTCCCGACGATTTCTGCGCCCGTTTTTGCTCCGCGTCCGGCGATTCTTTCTGTTGGGCAGCCCAAGATATTTTGATAATGCGAACATGCCTTTTTTTTCTGCTGCTGGTGCTAATACCGCTCCGTTGGCTTCAGGCCACTGAGGGGCGAGTGATGAAGGTTCTGCCGCATCTGATTGATTCTGCTGGGCGCCATACTTTGTCGCCGAGTTTGTATGAGAGAGACGCCTATCAGAGTCTCTTACAGTCCGATCCGACTCGGGTTCGGAGTCTTCGATTTGATGTACTCTGGAAGATTTCTAATCCGGTGCCGCCGAAGTTAACCCTTCGGATTGAAATGAGGGGCGGGAGTGATGCTAAGCCGCAGGTCATTAATCGAAGTGTAAAGCGAGGTTTCTTCGGTCGTAGATGGTCCCATATCCAATTGTCAGAGGCTGATTATAAAGCGTTAGGAAAACTTTCGGGTTGGCGAGTCTCACTGGTGACGGAGGCGAGTGAAGTGGCTTCAATGTCTTCATTTTTGTGGTAAAAACGGACTAAAGATGTTCCCACAGAGCGGGGATTAACTTTGGTTTACCTTCATCGTTGGCTCATTAAATTTTAAGCCAACCCGAGATCTTACCTCTTGTTCGTTTGGCGTTGAGACTCGGGTTGGACCGAGCAAGAGTCCCTGTTTCTTGGGTTAGGCAGTCGAGTAAACAGGGGTGGGTTACCGGATAAACTCCAACCATCCAAAGCGGTCGGGTGTGTGAAAGGAACCGGTGAGGACTGGGTTCGATGCCAGAGCCGAACTACTGGAACGATCGAGGCGGTAAAAGTTCGCCCGCCATCGAGAGCCAACAGTCGGGGATGTCTCGCTGAGAGCCTTCAGCGGAATTCGAGCTTCACAACGCCAGATTTTGGCGACTGGATCTACTTTGACCTGCCATTCCATTTTGCTGCTCCAGACGAAATCAGACCTGCCATCTCGAAGGACTAAGTCTAAAGCTTCATTGTTGGGAGCCCACTCGAATTCCGTGTAACGTCTGAGATGGTTTGGATCAGGCGCGCAGAAAAATTCGACGACATCTTTATCCCAGAGAGAACCCTCCTGATGGACACGTTCACTCGATTTAGCCGGTCCAAAGTCAGTTAATACGGTAAAAGGGCATTGGAAGGACAAATAAAGAAAGCGATCGGACCAGAGTAGTTGAACGGTAGAACTGACCTCCGGGTGCACTTTTCCGTCTTGGCACCCTTGTTCGAGATGAAAGAGGGGGGCGGAAGCCCACTCAGGAGCGTCGAGAGCCCCATTAGGTTGAAAATCACGGGTGATATATTTTGCTCGGAGTGTGGTAAAGGGCATTGAGCGAACCAGCAGTTTCCGGGCGTTATCGAAATAGATTTTGCGCAGTACCGACTCAGGTAAGCCAATGGAGCTAATGTTCCATTTACCTTGGATGGGGGTCATGTGGGGCCAGTTGCGGTCTTTGGTTTCAAGCCATCGCCATTCTTTGCGATAGAAATGGAGGGCATCCTCATCGGTAGGACGCTCTGCGTCGCCAGAACTGCCTAGAATGAGTTTGTCGTACACTTGGAAATCTGTGGCGAAGAAGATGCGATCCTGATGTTTGATAAAGAGACGCTGAAGTTTCTCTGGATCATGCCGGCCTAGTTCCGGAATACGGGCGGCGAGATCGGCATTCATATTGGGGTGTTGATCCAGTTTGCGATCGACCCAGTCGATATCTTCGGCATTATTCGCGAAGTGAACACAGACGAAAGTTGTCTGACGGTGTCGAGCGATAACGCGGTCGAGAGCGTTCAACAGTACTTCGCGCGACGGGAATTGTTTTGAATCACCAAACCACCAGCTTTTGTGGTCTTTCAGTTCGGTCCAACGTTCATTTTGTACGGAGTAAGGCAGCCAGAAAGCTCGTGGATCGGCGACATGAATACTGATCGGTAGGTCCAGTTCGCCGCAGCGTTTCCAGATAGGATCCAGCTTTGGATCATCAATTTTGATGAGTTCACCTTTGGAATCGCGAAGGAAAAGACCCAATCGTTTGTATTCTTTTAATCCAGCGGCCCCGAGTTCTTTTGCGCGTTCGACCTGTTTTACTGCGCGTTCACTAAAATCGGGCTTGTCCCAATCGGCGTAATCGAGATTGAAGTAGAGGAGAGAACGGCCTGGGGCGAGGCGTTCAGCCATTTTTTGGGTGTTTTGAAAGGCTGAAATCTCACCCGGTTTTGCGGTCACTGTGCCGCCACTTAGATTGACGCCGATCCCGACCCCGACGCGGTCCATGATCTTGAGCCAGCGACCGAGAGCGGCCTCGGTTCCATTGACGTGTTGGTGGAGATCAATAATACGTTGATCCCGACGCCAATCAGCGGGGGCATCAGGGGTTGTCTTTTTTGATGAACTTGCCTGAGTTATCAGTGAGAGAGCGACAACAAGGGCAATGATATAAGAAAATCGGCGGGAAAAATGCATGAAGGAAGGAAAGCCCGATGGCGGATATTTGGCGAGTGAGAGATTGATGAAACACGAGAAGTCAAAAACCGACTAGACAATCGGAGGATTCAAGTGGGGCCAATAAGGAACTGAGTGAGAGGGTTATCAGTGAAGCATTGGCAGAGGATTAGGTTCGCGGATTAAACGAGCATCGAGATCCAAATACCAATCCAAGCGGCGCTGGGTCTCTGATTCATCAATATGACGAGCCATGATGAGATACGAGGCGTAATGATTGCCTTCAGACTCGACTAAAGCTTCATAAAACTGAGAGAGCTCAGGATCAGTTTTGGATAAAGCGTGAGCGATGAGTTGAAATTTCTCGCAACTTCGTCCTTCGATAAGGGCACAAACGATCAGATGATCAATTACCGTTAGATTTTGGCCTTTTCGAATGGAGGCCATCATGCCGCTAATCCAAGGACTTTTGAGGGGTTGACCGAAGGGGATTCCGCGTTTGTCTAGAATTTTGAGGACTTGTTCAAAGTGCTGTAATTCCTCGATGGCGATGGCATTGAGTTCATGGACGCGGTGGTAGAGTTGTCGGTACTTTTCTAAGTTAAGAGCCGTGGTGGCGGCCTTTCGTTCGAGATGTGCATGATCCACGAGAACGGTCGGTAGATTGGCAATAATGAAAGACAACCAATTCTTTGGAATAGATTCCCGCCAGAGCAACATTTGGAGAGGTTAAAGGGACGAAGCGGCGCGACTAAAGCAGGAACTCTGAGAAATAGATCCGGCGAAACAAAGCGCCAGAGGACCTTAGGTGCCGAAGCTTTTCAGGGTACGTTCCAGGTGATCGATTTGAGGTTGAAGCAGGGAGGTTCGATTGATTTCAGCGGCGGCGCGGCGGGCGAGTTCTTTTTGTTGACGACTGGCGTGAATACGGAACCAAGCATAATGAATTACCGATTGTTCATTGGGGGGTAATCTTGAGGCATCGAGTTTGCGAAGAGCCAAGTCGGCATCGGCGATTCGGCCTCCATTGATTAAAGCGAGACACTGATTGATTCGGAGATCGATCGAAGTGGGATTGCTAGCAATCAATTGGAAGATAAGTTTCAGAGCAAGATCGGTCTTTTTCTCTGTAGCAATGAGCATTGCCGCATAATTGTGAGCGATAGCCCGGTTTTTAGGATCAATAGAATAGGCTTTTTCGATGGAAGACTGAATTAATTCCTGATTTTTAGACTCGTAGGCGGCGGCGCTAAGTTCGAACCAAAAAGAGGAGGAGGTGGCGAAGTCCTTTTCCAGACGTTGAAGGAGTGCTAGGGCGAACTTGGGCCGGTTGAGGCGACGCAGTTGGGTCGCTGTCCGCGCGGCGAGTTGGGGATTAGAGAATCCGGCCTCAACAGTTTGGGCAAAGCAGGCGTCAGCGGCACCGTCATTTTGCTGTTGAACATCAACAAATCCCTCAAGGAACCAACCGTAGGCTTTCATTGTTCCGGCAATCTTCGGTGCGGACCGCATTTGCACGGCGAGTTCTCTCAGTTGAGCCCAGTCGGCGAGGTGGATATAAAGGTCGGATGAAATCAGCCAGAGTTCGTTTGAATAATCAAAAATCGAACGTTGTTTTTCAGCGAAATCGGCCGCGAATTGGAATAAATTTAGAGATTCCAAGGTGCGACACATTCTGACGGCATCTTTTTCGGAGGCCGGTTGGCGACTAAAATTCTGGGCGAGATTTTTGGCTTCTGAGGTACGACCGGCTTGGACAAGAAGGCTCCAAAGGCGCACATGATCGCGCATTTCTTCTTGATTACGTTCGAGCAGAAATTCAAAGGCTTCTCGGTAGGCTTCGAGGTCATCAATAAAGAAAAAGACCTTAAGTTGAACTTTGGCCGCGGCGATTGCGCCGAGAGTGGTTTGTCGAGATTTCGCTAAGTTTTTGCGACCATTGGACAGCCCTGCAGCAGGGCCCCAGGCAGCAGCCCAACCGTTGAGGATGATGTCAAGTTCTGGGGCCGAGTGAAGTTTGGATGCATGTGTTTCTAAAAACTGGCCGAAAGACTTCATTTGATCTTCTTCAAAATAAGCTTCCGCCAGAAAACGCGCTGTTTCAACGGTGTGGTTGGTCCCCAGTGGTGTCAGAATCTCGATATTATTCTGATAAAGAGACACTTTGGAATTAAAGTGGGCGACAAGGGTTAGGTCGTTGAGATTGGTGGCAGTTCGTTGCAGTAATTGGGAACTGGACGCGTACCCAAAAGGGATGAATTCACTGGGTGCTTTAGGTGCTTCGCTGAGGGTCCGGAGGATACCTCGATAAACATTTATATTGGCAGGATCATTGGCGGCGGCCGATAGCCATGCAGTCATTGAACCCTTCAGATCTTTTTGATCCGCAGATTGACGCGCCGTGTTAATGAGGGATCGAGCCTGAAGCCGGTCGAGGTAGCTGACTTTGATTGGAGGATCGGTATCGGGAAGCGAAGCGACATGGATTTTAGAAATAAAGAGGACAGTGAGACCGAGAAGCACTGAGAAAACCCCAAGAATCCAGCGGAACCAGAGGTCATAAAAGAGTGTTCTCAGAAAAATGTTCTGCCGGAACTTAGTCGGCAGTTTAATACTGCGCTGGGGCGATTTTTTTTGGGTCATCGGGGGCGATTAAGATTAGAAAATGGAGCGTTTTGGTTGAACCAATCGAGTTGGGCTGATTTAAGGAAGCGAGGTTCAACGCGAGCAAATTCGAGTTGGGCGACAGGTTGATTGTCCTCGTGAATCGCAATTTCAAAACGGGCGAAATGGATGAAAGTTGCTTCGGATGCGGTCATTCGATCGGGATCCAATTGTAAAAGTTGGTCACGCGCTGAGGGGAAACGACGATTGAGAACGAGGGCAAGGAGATGGTTGATTCGGGCCGCGGGATCGTCTGGGGTCATTATCACCCTGCGCAGGGTTAATTCAACGGCTTTAGGTGGGTTTTGCCGGAGCATGAGGAGGGCTGCAGAGAGATTGTTTAGAATGGCCTGATTGGAAGGTTCAAGACGGTACGCTCTTTCGCTAGCGGAAAGCATGAGATCAATATCGCCGGTCTGATAGGCGTTGAGGCTGACCCTAAACCAGTAGTCGGATTGGCTACCGAGGTGATTCTCGAGTGATTCCAAAAGATGACGAGCGAGTTCATGTTTACCCTCTTTTTGAAGGAGAATGGCGCAACGATAGCCAAGCAATGGAGAGGAAATAGGGTGACGGAGCATCTGCTCAAATTCGGCATCTCCGTTTTTCGGTGGAAAGGATTTGATGCTGCCAAAACCTTCCAAAAACCAACCGTAACCAGAAGCGGCGACTCGCTGGACGCGATTTGATCGGAGTTGTATGCCTAACTGGCGCACCTCGGACCAGCGCCCAGTGACGCCTAAGAGTTCAGCGAGTTCGACCCAAACTGGAGTCTGATCTGAAAAAGCCGGCAGATTTACTTCAACTAACTGGATGGCTTCACTCTGTAGACCAATGAACTTGAGAGCATCAGTGATTTGAAGGAGGGCGGCCGCAGATTGAGGAGGCTTTTTATACTTTTTTGCGAACTCGATCGCTTCGGATGGGCGGCCAGCATGGAAGAGGAGTTTCCAATATGTGGCGTGGTGGTCAGGTCGATCGCGGTCGTGGACGGAAAGAAAATGGAAAGCCACCTCGAATGCATGGAGGTCTCGGCGATGGGCAGATATTGTTAGAGAAAGCTCGTGGGCGAGAAGGGCGGTTGAGGGATTATCAATAGCCTGATTCAGCAGACGGGTATTGGATTCAAGGTCGGCAATAGGGCCCCAAAGGTTTGCCCAAGCGACGTGGAAGAGAACCAAAGTTGGGTCGCTCTGAAGTACAGTTGGCGATTCATCCCATATTTTCTGGAAACGGACGCTATCGCCGCTGCGATAGCAGGCTTTCAGTAAAGATCCGCGAACTGAAAGATTGAGCTCCTTTCGTCGGTCATAGAAAGTGTAAAGGGCAAGTTCATTGAGGGAGTTCGTCTCACAAAATCGAGCGAAAAGAGTCAGGTCGTTGAGATTGGTGTGGCTCAATTTAAGGAGCGACATTGCAGTGAATATCCCTCGATCGATGAGCGATGAGGCAAGATTAGGTTGTTGGATAAGGGTCTCGAGGAGTTCACGTCTATAAGTAAGGCTACCTGGATGATGAGCGACAGCCATTTGCCATGCGGCGAGAGTTTCATCGAAGCGGCCAGTTTGATTGGCTTGGCGAGCAGAACGAGCAAGGGCTTTGGCTTGCAGGAGATCGAGCACACTGATGCGAATTCGAGGTGAAAACCCGAGCGGGGTTACTGTCCAGATTTTTGGCAAACTGAGACAGGCAAGGACACCGAAGAGGCCGCCTAAAAGAATCACGCAAAGGAGGAGCGGTTCGTTGAAGATTTGCCTTAACAAGGTAGAACCAAAGCCATCGTACGAGGTGAGGCGTTTCTGAAGCGAATTTTTTTGATCCGAAGGTTCGATATAGTATAAATGTGACTAGAACTTTGTCTGGTAGTCAAAATAATATGTTAATGCGTCAATAACGAGAGTGCCGCCGAACCGTCAGCAGCAGTCCACCCGTGTGTCTCGAGGTCATTATTGATGATCCTGCGATCGCTGGAATGAGTGCAAATCCCCCGGAAAACAAGGGAACAGTTTCGTTTCCAGTAACGATTTCTAAGCGGCCGTCGATGCATCCAGCGAGGAGTGGGCCCTCGTTGAGCAAGAGACTTAGGCTAGCCCCAGGAGAGAAGCGGAAAAGGTCGACGTCAAAAAGGGAATGACGAAGCAAGGGACGAGTTGTTATACCATCACCAATGCGGCTCCAAAGTTCAGGGACGAAGGCGGGACAGGTGTCATAAAAGTCGATGGATTCAAAGGCTTGTGGTAAATGTAGATCGCGCGGTTGGCCATCCAGTCCGACTCGGTTCCAATCAAAGACGCGATAGGTGGTGTCGGAATTCTGTTGAATTTCGAAGACGACAGTCCCGGCACCGAGTGCATGAACGCGGCCACTGGGGAGGAAGAGGGCGGCGCCTTTATGAGCCGTAAGATGCTGGACACAGGCGGCAACCGAACCCTCTTGAGTTCGGGCCTCAAACTCTTTTCGGGTAATACCGGGCAGGAGTCCGAAGTGGATTTGTGCACCAGGATTGGCGTCGGCGACATACCAGAGTTCTGTCTTGGGTTGCCCGTTGAGAGCAGCGGCTTTGGATGCGGGTGGGTGGACCTGCAGCGAGAGGTCATCGCGTGCATCGAGCAGTTTCATCAACCAAGGAAAGCGACCTTCCTGAGGGAGAAGGCTACCGAGGAGTTCCTTTGGGTAAAGTTCGACGAGATCATGCAGAGTCTTCCCAGCGAGCGGGCCGGACGAAATAACTGATATTCCTTCAGGGCGATCGCTAAGTTCCCAAGATTCCCCGATTTGCAAACCTGCTGGCAGTTCCTTGCCGTAGAGAGTGGCCAAGGATCGACCGCCCCAAACTCGTTCCTTGAATAAAGGAAGAAAGGTTAAAGGCGCGGTTGGCAGCATGGCGGGGGAGGTGCAGTTAAATCAGGCGGTTGATTTTGGCTCGGTGAAATGGCCGAAGGCACGGAACTTGGCGTATCGACTGGCAAGACGCTCGGGGCCGGTTAGAGATTTGAGTTGGAACACGTTGCGAAGAAGGGATTCCCGTAGGGTGAGGGAAATGGCATCGAGATCCAAGTGAGCCCCTCCGAGAGGTTCGGGAATAATTTCATCCACTAAGCCCGCTGCTTTCAGATTTGTAGCAGTGATTTTTAAAGCTTCAGCTGCTTTCGGTGCGGCGGCTCGATCTTTCCAGAGAATAGCAGCACAGCCCTCGGGGCTAATCACCGAATAGTAGGCGTTCTCGAGAATAAGTACTCGGTCGGCAACTCCAATACCCAGAGCCCCACCGGAACCGCCTTCACCGATAACACAGGCAATAATGGGGACTTCGAAAGTCATCATTTCCCTGAGGTTGACCGCAATCGCCTCCGCGATATGACGTTCCTCTGCCCCAACTCCTGGGTAGGCCCCCGCCGTATCAATGAGGGTGATCACAGGGAGACGAAAACGCTCAGCCAGTTTCATGAGGCGCAGGGCTTTCCTGTAGCCCTCAGGATGCGCTGAACCAAAGTTGCGGAAAATATTCTCCTTGGTATCACGACCCTTCTGGGTGCCGATGACCATCACCCGCTCAGTACCCAGTCGAGCAAACCCCCCGACCATGGCGTGATCATCCGAATACAGTCTGTCGCCGTGTAATTCCTCGAATTCTTGGAAGGTAGTTCGTAAGTAATCCAAGCTGTAGGGTCGCTTGGGGTGTCGAGCCAACTGTACTCGTTGCCATGAGGTCAGATTGGAATAGAGCTGCCGTTCAGCCTCGAAGATCTTGTTTTCCAAGACCTTCATCTCTTCTTCCCAGCTAATGCCAAGGGAAGCTGCTTCAGGGTGAGCCTTGAAGGCGTCGAGCTTTCGCTGCAGTTCAGCGATCGGTTTTTCAAAGTCGAGATAGTGTCTCATTCCATGAGGTTGCCCACAACCATCAAGCCCTAGGTTACGGTGAGGTTGCCCCTGTCGGCAACGTCGGAATTTCGGTTCTACTGGTCGGCCCGTTTGTTTAAGGGACTTCGACTCAGCCGGGTTGAAGAAGACGCAGAAGCGCCATGGAGTTTAATAAGGCTTTAGGAGCAAAGGAGCTTGCATCGACAAATTCGGGTAGCTTGGAACCGTCAGCAGTACGTTCGGAGCAATGGGAATTGCCCCCGGCAGGGCCCAGCCCGTCCAGTGTAGGAAGAGCCGCCCAAAGATGGTTGCCGTCGCTCAGTCCGCCACGCTCCTCACCCTCGATCTTTAGACCTACCTCCGAACCGGTGGCAATCCAGTGGTTTAAAAGCTCGTCGGTGGCGGCATTGGGAGGCCACGGAGCGGTCTCACCGGTAATTTGAACGTTGAGTTGGCAGTGGAATCCATCAGCAACACTCAAAATCTGACCGGGGCCGCTCAGATTGAGCAGACTGGCCCGAGCCTCTGCATAGTAAGCGGAGTTGAAGACACGAAATTCACCGTCTGCGATCGCCTGATGCGGAACTCGGTTCAATCCGCCACCCCCTTCGATTCGTCCCACATTGACGGTAAGTTGTTTCGAGGGGTCGGTGAGAGCTTCGGCTTGCAGAAGAGCGTGAGCGAGTTGAGCGATGGCGTTGGCTCCCCGGTGATGGTCAACCCCGGCGTGGGCAGATCGTCCTAGTGCCTCTATCCGAAATGTTCCCCGACCTTTTCGTGCGCGCACCAACCGCGAAAACCCCTCGCGTCTACCTTCGGCTTCAAAGACAAGTGCCGCTCGTGCTTTTGAACCCAAACGAATCAGACTCAGTGGACCGAACTCAGGAGATAATTCTTCCTCAGCGGCATTTAAGCAGATTACCCATCGTGTTTGGTCAAAAAGGTCAGGAACCCCTTCTTTCAGGCTGCAAAGCATCAGCCAAAGGAGAGCTGTGCCGCCTTTAATGTCTTCAGTGCCTGGACCGTAAATACGCTGACCCTCGACCTGCCATCTAAAATTATTGCGATATTCTTCCTCGGGAGGAAACACCGTATCGAGATGAGAAATGAGACCGACGGTCGGGCCGTCGCCTGAACCGTTGCGGATAAGAAACAAGTGCTGTCCTTGTCCCGGATCAGCGGACTGAACAAATTCAGCCGTGAATCCGAGCGGCGCAAAAACCTGTGCAGTGAATCGAGCGAGTTGGTTTACACCGCTAGGATTCCGCGTCCAACTGTTAATCTCGACCATTTGACGGAGGAAATCCAAGGTCGTGGAGAGTTGCTGCTCGATAGGGCGACGAAAGGTCTCGAGGGTGGTCATAAGCGATAGATTTCGAGTCAATTTAGCTGGTTAAACTGAGCTGAATAAACGGAGAGAAAAGCAGCCAGTCTGAGGTCGGGATTCGGGTGTTTAATTTTGATTTAGACCAAGAATTTTCAGGATTTTTTGGTGGGAGTATTGAAGATATCGTCGGTTTTGAGACCGGTAACTTTTTGGATGCCATTCATCAGGCGAAATAAGGCCCACATCATCATCCCCATACTGGGAACAACAATGATCGGCCAACTCATCCAAGACATCCGGCCTAACTGTTGGTTCCATTCTTCGGAAGCGGGTTCGGCTTTGAGCAACCAAAGAGCGAGAATGAAATTCAGGGCGGCACTGAGAATAAAGGAGGCGGTGAGAAGCCAAGAGGATTGGACCAAGAGTCGGTCAAAAGCGGACTGGGCATTGCGGACTTTTAATGCGTCAGCAATTCGAGCGGTATTGAGGATCTGATCGTTATAAAGTAAGGATCGAATAAGGGGTGAGCGAGTACGGAGAGAGAGCGGGATTGCTAGGCCGATGAGCGCGGGGATACTGGCTTCTTTGATCGCGTACCAGAGGGCGGTGGCCTTCCACCAACCCCAGTGAGTACCAAGTCCGAGGCCACCTGACGCAAAAGTACCGGCAATACCGAGCGTTGAGAAGAAATTCCACTGACGTCGGCGAGACCAGTCCCAAAGGCCATATCCGAGAGGGAGAGCGATCGCAACCACCAGCGCCCAGAGGGGGCCTAAACGCTCTGCTTTACTTAATTTGTCGAGGATCAATCCGGGGAGGAAGACATTGCAGGCGAGATTGAGTAATAGGTTCTCACGAACGGGCGGTGCGGCTGTGGCTGTTAGAGACGACATATTCAGTGGGAGGAGATTGAGGGTGAGAATGCAGGAGGGAAATCCGAAACAGAGGGGAGGCGAGCTTAAGATCCCACCCTTGAGCATTTTGGACTGGGCATGAAGGTGGCTGATTAGGTTTGAAGTGAAAAATATTTTTCAAATTGATCGCAATATCTGTATGACTCCGGTCTTGAACTTTCGAAGAGAGAAAGTGATTCTTTGTCCTTACCTGTCTTGTAAAATCTCGATCCCACTAAACTGTTGAAATCAACCCTTATCAAGTCTGTAGTCTTGGTGGCAATGGCCATCCTGACTCCCAAGAGTCTTCACGCTCAGCACCTTGAACTTAAGAAAGGTGATCATATTGCTATCCTCGGCAGTGCACTTGGAGATCGCATGCAACATCATGGTTCTTTGGAAGCCATGCTGGTCAGCAAATATGCTCAGCACGATCTCGTTTTCCGTAATTTGGCGGTTGCGGCCGATGAAGTTTCCACATGGCATCGTTCGGAGAGCTTTGGCTCCCGCGACGAATGGTTGGCTAAGGTAAAAGCCGATGTCATTTTTGCCTTTTACGGGTTCAATGAATCTTTCAAAGGCGACGCCGGTTTGACTCCCTTCAAGGCGAATCTCGATACCTTTCTTAAAGATGCCAAAAAGAAGGATTATAGTGGTAAAGGTGTCCCGCGAATCGTGCTTTTCTCGCCGTTAGCTAACGAGAAATTAGCCGATCCAAATATGCCTGATCCGGCTTCAAACAATGCCAATCTGGCTAAATATTCAGCGGCGATGTTGGATGTTGCAAAGGCAAATAACGTGCAGTTTGTCGATGTCTTTGCCATTTCTTCAAAGCTTGAGGGTAAAAAGCAGCCACTAACCCTCAACACCTTTATGTTGACTGAAGCTGGCGACAAAATTCTGGCTCCAGAAATCTTCCGTGCTTTGACCGGTGAGACCGTTTCTTTAAGCAAATTGGAGAAGTTGCGTGCGGCGATTAAGGATAAAAACACCGAGTGGCATGCCCGCTATCGCACGGTAGATGGTTACAATGTCTATGGAGGTCGTTCCAAGTTAGCCTTCCCGGTTCGCCAAGAAAAGGATGCTCCGAAGATTACTAACTTCGACGTCATGCAAGATGAGATGACCCAGCGGGATGTGAAGACGGCGAACCGTGATAAGCGGATTTGGGCTATAGCCAAGGGGGGCGACTTAAAAGTAGACGACTCAAACTTGCCAGCAGTGCGGCAATTGGAATCAAACAGGCCTGATGTAAAGCCGTTCCTGAGTGGCGAAGAATCCATAAAGCACATCACTGTGCCCAAGGGGATGAAACTTCAGCTTTTTGCTGATGAGAAGCAATTCCCTGAATTGGTTAGCCCAGTCCAGATGGCCTTTGATACCAAGGGCCGTCTCTGGGTGGCGGCTTGGCCGAGTTACCCTGAGTTAAGACCCACCGACAAGAGTTTCGACAAGCTGTTGATTTTCGAAGACACCAACAATGACGGTAAGGCCGATAAGGTCACCACATTCCTCGATGGACTCAATTGCCCGACTGGATTCCAGTTTTACAAGGATGGCGTTCTATTGATGCAAGCACCGGATCTCTGGTTTGTGCGCGATACGGATGGGGATGGTAAAGCAGATTGGAAAGAACGCGTCCTAATGGGCATGGACTCAGCTGATTCACATCACACGGCTAACGCGATTTGCTATGAACCCGGCGGCGCGATTTATTTGAGCGACGGTGTTTTCCATCGCACACAGGTGGAGACGGCGGCCGGTCCGGTTCGTAATACCGACGGTTGTATCTACCGTTTTGAACCGCTTACCAGCAAGTTCGAGCGTTATGTCGCCTATGGATTCGCAAACCCGCACGGTCGTGTTTTCGATTACTGGGGCAATGACATCATTACCGATGCGACCGGCAACGAGAGCTTCTTCGCACCCGCTTTCAGCGGTTTCCTGCCCGAACCCCAAAAACACGGGGGCATGCAGCAATTCTGGAATCGCCCGTCGCGCCCTTGCCCTGCCACCACCTTTCTTTCCACTCGCCATTTTCCTGAGGAATACCAAAACAATTACCTGAACCTAAACGTTATTGGTTTTCAGGGGATCTTCCGCGTTAAAGTCAGTCCAAACGGTTCCGGATTGAAGGGTGAGACTTTAGACAATCTTCTGAAGGGTGATAACGACAAGATCCCGAACTTCCGACCGATCGCTGCGGATGTCGCCCCAGACGGATCTCTCTATATTATGGACTGGGCCAAGCCGCTCATCGGCCATATGCAACACCATATCCGCGACCCAAATCGCGACAAGCAACATGGTCGTATCTATCGTATGACTTACGAAGGCCGCCCCTTGTTAAAGCCGGTGAAGATTGATGGTCAATCGATTGGCAATCTACTTGAAGCCTTGCAGCAACCGGAAGACAACGTTCGCACCCGTGCGAAGATTGAACTGAGCAAACACGACAGCTCGAAGGTGGTTGCAGGGGTCAAGAAATGGGTCGCTAAACTGGACGCCAAGGATGCGGCCTATGAGCATCATCTCACTGAAGCGCTTTGGGTGCATCAGTGGCATAATGTGGTCGATGAAGCCTTCCTCAAGAGGATGCTGCGATCACCTGAACCCAATGCACGCGCTGCGGCCACACGTGTCCTTTGCTATTGGCGTGATCGAGTCACTGATCCATTGGCCTTGATTAAGGTGCAAGTTCAAGATGAGAGCCCTCGAGTCCGCCTTGAAGCGGTGCGTGCTTGTAGCTTCTTCAAAACGGCTCAAGCCGCCGAAGTCGCCCTTTTAGCCTTGGAAAAGGAAGCGAATCCGGCCAAACCTGACTACTATATCAAGTACTGTCTCGCCGAGACGATGAAGGCGCTGGACAAGTATACAAAATAGGGCGAATTTTAGAGCGCTTTGGAGCCGAACGACCCACGTGTTTTAAAGCACGTGGGTCGGACTTTTTTATGATATCGATTGGATTCTTTCTTAAAACTGTGGTTCTGACCCTCAGCCTTCTCTTAGTTACTTGGATCTCTCTCGCCGCGGATGAGTCGCCAAAAAAAACACTTTTTCTTCCTAAAAGCCCGCTGGCTGCCGCTTATGTCCTCGCCCGTTTGTCCAATAAAGAATTAATCGAAGCACCCCGTAGCGAATTTGTTTATGTCGCCCTGGTTCAAAGGGCTGGCCTCGACCGCAAATACCGATTGGAAGCTCTCGATGGCCTCGCCAAAATTCGAGGCACAGACACGCTCTCAGAACTCATTGTCGCGCTGTCGGATCTCGACCAAAAAGGAGAGGAAAGTATTCCTGTCCTGCGTGAGCTCATCGTTTTGTTAGTCCAATATCCCTCGGCAGATCTTACTAGAAAACGTGGCAATTTGGAAACGTTGGCGACTCAGAGTCAGCTTCCTTTGGGGCGTCAGGCAGGTTACGCCGCTTTGTTGACCTCCGATCGCGCGATCCAGTCCATACGGCAGTCTGTGGAATTAGATCCTGCTAAGTATGCGGATCTCATTCTCTCGGTGCCTCTCCTTCGGGATCCTGCTCTTCGAGGCGGGTTTTATTCCATCTTACAACCGCTACTCACCAAGATCGACGAGGATCAACTGCGTCGCGCAGCTATTACAGCCATTGTTGCCGTCCCAGGTCACGAAAGTGAGGTCTTCACTGCTCTGGTAACCTTGGTGAAAGCTGGGATCGAACGGGCACTCACCGTCGACGCGATCCAAAGGATTCCTCGCAAATTTTGGCTCAAAGAACAGGCAGAATCTTTGTTCGCGCATTTAATGACTTCCCTCAAGGAAATGCCCGACGACCAAAGGACTGGACCGGAAGCGACGAGTCAATTCCAGTTGGCATCGGATCTCCTGCTTTTACTTCCACAAGAGTCATCTAAAGAGGCTGCCAAGGCCTTGCGTGCGGTGGGAGTGAGTGTGTTCGTGCTTCGGACGGTTCACGAACAAATGATTTACGATAAGACCCTGTTAGTGGTTGAAGCAGGTAAACCGGTGGAGATCATCCTGATGAACGAAGACACCATGCCTCATAATCTAGTCATTGTGCCCCTAGGATCGGCCGAGTTGATTGGTAAAGCGGCAGAAAAAATGGGTACCGAAGCCGATGCTCAAGGCCGGATTTATGTGCCTGACTCAGATAAGATTTTTCAGGCGACAAAAATGATTGAAGCCGGTCAACAGGGAAAACTCAGTTTCATGGCCCCGTCGGAACCGGGCGAATATACCTATCTCTGTACCTTTCCCGGGCACTCAATACGTATGCAGGGAACTTTGGTCATAGTGAAAGATGTGGAGGCTTACCTAGCCAGTCGACCGCTCATCGCTGAACCGAAAGTCACCGAGTGGACGCTCTCTGATTTCACCGGTCTCTTGGATAAACCGAGCGCGACTCGGAATCTACTTGGCGGCAAAGAAAATTTCACCAAGTTGGCTTGTATCCAATGTCACAAATTAGGGCAAGAAGGAGCGGCCTATGGGCCCGAGCTCACCGATGTCTTAAAACGGATGAAGATGGACCGCGCTTCGCTGCTGACCGAAATTCTAGAGCCTTCAAAAATCATCGGCGACCGCTATAAAAACTACAGCTTTGAATTAACCAACGGCGATGAGTTGGCGGGTATGATTATGAAAGAAGATGCTGAAAGTCTTACTGTTCACACCGGCCCTTCAGATGCGTTGATTCAGACCCTTAAGAAAACTCAGATTAAAAAACGGGAACCGCAGACTTCGTCTTTAATGCCGATGGGACTATTGAACTTCCTGAGCAAGGAACAAGTTCTTGATTTGCTGGGTTACATTGAGGCGGGCGGCAAATTATCGGATCAGACTCACGCTCACTAAAATTACAGGAGAGATCCACTCGATGTTGAGTTGGTCGCATCTCGCTGAAATCTTCGAGGGATTTTAAGTCGTTGTTGCTAAACTGTCACTTTCTCAAGTGAAACAAGACTTGTCTAGCGTAGTGGCATTGGGCCAAAGATCTCCATGGATAAATGGAATCGGTCTTTCTTTCGGTGGGCGGCCGCTGGCTTGATCGGCCTTGCGGGGTGTCAGAGTGAACCCACGGATTCGGTCAAATCGACGAGCGGACGCGATTCGGAAACAGTGGGACACAAGGCGGCAGGACGTGCCGTTACTCCGGTCAACCAAGTTTTAACTCCCTTGGGCCGTCAGATCGAATTAACCGGCTTGAGGCCGCAGGCTCTCGCTCTTTCACCCGACGGTCGCCGTTTGTTGGTTTCTGGTAAGACCAGTGAACTGGTTGTGCTGGATCCACAGAACGGAACGATCTTGCAACGGGTCCAATTACCGTCTGAAGACGCCAATGAACCCAACCCGAAGGTGGCCTCCGCTAACATTCTCAAGCCCGATCCCAAAGGGCAGGTTAGTTTTACTGGGTTAAAGTATTCTCCCGATGGTCGCCGAGTTTTTCTCAGTAATGTAAATGGTAGCCTAAAGGTATTCACGGTGGCCAAGGATGGCTCACTTCAGGCCTCTCACTCGATTCGACTCCCTGAAGCCGGTGCTGAGCGGCGCAAGGATGAAATCCCTTCTGGCTTGGCCTTCAGTACCGATGGCCGGCGGCTTTATGTCTGTGCCAATTTGTCCAATCAGTTGCTGGAATTAGACGCCGATTCTGGAGCGGTTCTTCGGCGATTTCGAGTGGGTGTCGCCCCGTACGATGTGGCCTGTGTCGGCGATAAAGCTTACGTGAGTAATTGGGGCGGGAGACGTCCTGGACCGGATGATTTAAGCGGCCCGATTGGACGTGGAACCACAGTGAGGGTCGATCCGGTTCGGCATATTGCCAGCGAGGGCTCGGTCACCGTGATAGATCTTCACAGCGAGAATCCGCGTAACTCGGTGGAAATCCTCACCGGACTTCATTCTTCGGCCTTGGTGGTTTCACCGAATCAGCGCTATGTCGTCTGTGCTAATGCTGGATCGGATACTCTCAGCGTTTTAGAGACTCGCACGGATTCGTTAGTGGAAACCGTTTGGGCTAAAATCACCCCCGCTGATCTCTTGGGCGCCACGCCAAATGCACTCGTTTTTGCTCCGAACGGTCGAACACTTTACGTGGCAAATGGCTCGCAGAACGCGGTCGCGGTCATCCAATTTCAACCTAAAAATCGAGCATCAAAACTGACTGGGCTAATTCCTGTGGGTTGGTTTCCAGGAGCCTTAGTCTATGATCAACCTCGGAAACAATTGATGGTTGCCAACATCAAAGGCTTGCCATCCCGCCCGAAGAGTCGGCCATCAGAACCGGATGGATTTAACTCACATCACTATAATGGCTCTGTTTCTTTTGTTCCTTTGCCGGCTAAAAGAGACCTGCCAAAACTTTCAGAAACGGTGACCCGCAATTTGCGACGTGATGCCATTTTAGCTTCACGATTACCGGCCCGACCGGGCGTTGCTCCGCGCCCGATCCCTGAGCGCATTGGTGAACCGAGCGTCTTTAAACATGTCATCTATGTCATCAAAGAAAACCGCACTTTCGATCAGGTTTTTGGGGATGATTCTCGCGGTAACGGACGCCCTGATTTATGTGTCTTTGGAGAAAAAATTACGCCGAATCTTCACAAAATTGCCCGTGAATTTGTACTGTTAGATAACACCTATTGCTCCGGAATATTAAGTGCCGATGGTCATCAGTGGTCTACTACTGCTTTTTCGACGGATTACATGGAGAAGTCCTTCGCGGGATTCCCTCGGACTTACCCCGATGGTATGGGAGAAGATGAGGCAGACGCGCTAGCGTATTCTTCGTCAGGGTTCATTTGGGACAATGCGATCAAGCACGGAAAAACTCTTCGAGATTACGGTGAATTTGCCGCACCGACGGTGCGTTGGCGTGACCCAAAGAAAAAAGGGACGCCCGATTTCTTGCCCTGTTATCGCACGTGGAAGGGGGACTCTTCGGAAGTTATTTTTTCGAGTTATCCGATGGTCGAATCCCTTCGACCTTATATGCCAACTAACTATGTGGGTTGGGAAATGTCGGTGCCGGATCAATATCGGGCGGACTTCTTTATCAATGAACTCAAGCAGTTTGAAGCCACCGGCCAAATGCCGAACCTAACGCTGATCTGCCTCCCGAATGATCACACCAGCGGCACCTCTTTTGGTCAGCCAACTCCAGCTGCCTGTGTTGCCGATAATGATCTCGCCTTTGGTCGCATCGTCGAAGCAGTCAGTCATAGTCGTTTCTGGCCAGAAACTTTGATTGTTGCCATTGAGGACGATCCACAAGCGGGTTGGGATCATGTCAGCGGTTATCGAACTACTGCCTTCTGCGTGAGTCCTTATACCCGCCGTGGAGCGGTGATCTCTACCCAGTACAATACGACCAGCCTCATTCGTACCATTGGTCAAGTACTTGGTATGAAACCGATGAATCAGTTCGATGCTAGTGCAACGCCGTTGACTGATTGCTTTACCAATATCCCCAATTTTACCCCGTACACAGCTGTCCCGAACACTGTGCCACTTGACCAAATGAATCCTCCAGCGCACGCGCTTCGGGATCCAGTCCTGCGCCGTGATGCCGAAGTCTCTGCCCGACTTAATTTTCGGGAGGTGGACCGAGCCCCTGAGGATGTTCTTAATCGGATTCTTTGGAATGTGATGGCAGGGACGGACCGGCCCTATCCGCAGTGGGCCGTCACGCCTGCCGGGGACGATGATGACGACTGAGTTTTGCGTTTGCAAAAAGGGTTAGGTGTAAGCGCCCAGTCTTTCTTTCCTCCTCGGCGCCTTCAGGAAAACCATCGGCACACTGTCTCTTGGTGAAGCAGGCGTGCCGGAGGTAACGGGTAGACGGCGAGCACCTCTTGTACCTGTGGGTTTAGATCTGAGTTCACCTCTGTCGGCCCGGTTTTGGCGAGCCAGATAGGAAGCCAATTAGGTGATTATTTTGTCGGTGGTTTACAGCGGATCAGCACTCTGTTGAAGCGTCAACAATCCCTGTCGACAGAATGGCTTTCGTTAAAGGGGTCCTTTTTCACTTCGGAGTCCGAATTATTCTGGGAGAATTGTGCTGCAGTCATCGTCGGATTTGCGTGGTTTCCAAAGGCTAATTTCTGGGACCAGCATCAAACTAGCGGCGACGATCAACCCAGTGGCAATCCATCCAAGGGTCGATGGTTTCAGTACTTCCACGGCTTGGAAAGCAACCAGCGGCGCGAGGACACCTCGGATTCCGGTAAGAAAAGTGTGGATCGCCATATAATCTGTCACTCGATTGGGCGGCGCTACTTTGGTGACCCAAAGGCCCCAAGCAACATCGCCTCCGGCATTAGAAATGCCATAAAGAATCGACCCTATGACCAGTCCGGTTGTGGATTGACTGATAAAAAAAGTGCCGATCCCAGCGGCAAATCCTAGATTCAGAATAATCCGAAGACGGAAGAAATTCATGCGATCGAAAAGATGCCCCCAGATTGGACTCATAATCAATCGAGCGGCATTGGGTAACACCAAGGTCAGGAGAGCAATTTCGGCCGCGCCAAGAGTGAGTCCGTACTTCGGATTACCGAGGTACTCGATCCGCAAGGGAAGCATGGCTAAGTTGGCAAAGCCCATTAGCATCCAAGCGATGAGCGCTTGGCGAAAGATCCGATCTTCGCGCACAAACCGGAGGCCTTGAAGCGAATGTCCTACGGAATCCGGCCGCAACGGGGAGGACGGAATGCGACTGACAGCCCAAGCCGCCGCCAGATAAGCGAGGGCAAAGAGGCCGCAGAGAACACGCCAGCGATCGGGTACCTTGTGAATAAAAGCGGTGATTCGAAACAAAGGAATCCCGAGCACGTCGGCAATTTCCCCAAGTTGTGGTTCGAGAATTTGGCCTCCAATCCAAGCAAAAATCATAGCCGAGGCTATACGAATCATAAAGGCGCTAGAGTAAAGCTTCCCTCGCCGATTCGCTGGATAATTATCCTGATAAAGCTGGGTCATCAAAGGGATGGCACAGGTGGCTGTGGCCAGAGCAATAATCGATCCGATAGAGTAAAACTTGGGGTGGTGATAAACACCAATTCCTAAACAACAAACGCCTCCCAGAAATAGCAGGCGCGAAATCGCCGCAGACGGTGCCATACCCAACCTACGAGCAAAACTCACCACCAACGGAGACAGCAGAAGGCCGATGGATGTGCCCCCAGCAATAAGCCCTTTCCAAATGGGCCCAAGGTCAAACTGCCGCGTGGCAATGAGGAGCAGAAATGTGCTCCCAGCAGTCTCAATGACCCCAGCAAACAATGAACGCCAACGCTCCTGTCGGAAGGTAAGGAGTTCTCGTGTTGCCGGAGTCATGCGATGCAATCAAAGAGTTCTCCCCTCAAATCTCTGAGAGGAGGTTGTTTAATCCCGTGAGAAAAGCCTCAAAACTGACGATCGGTGACCGCACCCTCGCTAGCGTTGCTCACCGTGGCCGCGTATTTGGCAAGAACACCACGAGTGTAATTAGGCTTTGGCTGTTTCCAGAGCTTCAAACGCGAGGCGAGTTCTGAACTCGGAATATCGAGAGTGATGGCCCTATTCTTTGCATCGATCAAAATTGAATCTCCATTTTTCACAACGGCAATAGGGCCACCGTCAAAGGACTCTGGTGTAATGTGCCCAATGACAAAACCATGGGATCCACCACTGAAACGCCCATCGGTAATGAGTGCTACCGTCTTCCCTAATCCCTTACCCATAATGGCGCTGGTGGGTGAGAGCATCTCTCGCATACCCGGCCCGCCCTTTGGCCCTTCACCGCGAATAACAATGACATGGCCCGCCTTCACTTTGCCACAAAGAATTCCTTGGAGAGCGTCTTCCTCGCGTTCAAAAACAATCGCCTTACCACTAAACTGAAGCCCTTCTTTACCGGATATCTTACCCACTGCGCCGCTTGGGCAAAGGTTGCCTCGAAAGACGACCAAGTGGCTGTCCTTCTTAATTGGGTTGGCAAGGCTACGAATAATATCTTGGCCGGCGGGGTACTTCGGTGCATTCCGCAGATTCTCCTTCATCGTCTTGCCAGTTACGGTGAGGACATCCCCATGGAGAAGGCCCGCATCGAGCAGCATTTTCATCAGGGGCACGGTACCACCGATTTCAACCAACCGTGACATCACATATTTTCCTGACGGCTTCAGATCAGCGAGAACCGGTACGCGTTTCCCAACACGGGTCCAATCATCAATGGTGAGCTTAATCCCGGCACAATGAGCCATGGCGATGAGGTGCATCACTGCATTCGTCGATCCTCCGAGCGCGATAACCACGGTCATCGCGTTCTCAAACGCCTTCTTGGTCATAATATCGCGAGGTTTAATATCTCGCTTGAGTAGATTTAAAACGGCAGCACCGGACTGTTCGCAATCCAGTGTCTTTTCTTTGGAAACAGCCGCTTGAGCCGAAGAATTAGGCAGGCTCATTCCCAATGCTTCGATGGCACTCGCCATCGTGTTAGCTGTGTACATCCCTCCACAACTGCCCGCACCCGGAATCGCCACTTCAGCGATGGCTTCAACTTCTTCCGCAGAACATTGACCGGCCGCATTCTTCCCCACCGCTTCGAAAATATTGACCAGATCCACATCTTTTCCGTGGTGAGTTCCCGGCAAAATAGTGCCTCCGTAAACAAAAAGACTCGGTCGGTTTAGACGCGCCATTGCCATAATACAGCCCGGCATATTCTTGTCGCACCCGCCCACCGTAATAAAGGCGTCGAACCCTTGGCAGCCGACTACCGTTTCAATCGAGTCGGCGATAACCTCCCGTGAGACGAGCGAGTATTTCATGCCTTCCGTCCCCATCGAGATACCGTCGGAAATAGTAATCGTATTGAAAACAATGGCTTTGCCTCCATTTTCATTAATACCTTGAGCGACACTCACCGCCAGTTGGTCGATATGCATATTGCACGGGGTCACCATGCTCCAGGTGGACGCGACGCCGACTTGTGGTTTAGAGAAGTCTTCCTTCTTGAAACCGGTAGCGTAGAGCATTCCCCGACTCGGGGCCCGTTCGATTCCGTCCACGACCAGAGACGAAAAAGCACGTTCTTTGGTTTTCGGTTTTTTGATTGTGGATTTGTTGGGCTTCACAGATTTGGCGGATTCACTGCGTTTCATGTGTGGCAACAAGGGTGACGAGAAGCGCCCCTCTTCGGAAAGCGGAAAGAAGAACTGATAGGAATTTGCTTTTTGCCGCGGAGGGTAAAAGCGTAGGCAGATCGCGCGTATTCTCGCATCCACCGGAAGTCTGTCGATGGCGGCAACTTTACTGCCATCGGCGCTCACGAATCTCCGCGCACCACCAAACTCTTTGACCGAATCAATGACCAGATCACGCTGGAGGAAGTCGAGCGGATTCGGATCTGAAACACTTTGCTTCCAGGTGGTGGCCCAAGCCGTCGAGCGGCGTCTTGATTCACTCGTAGCGCAGACGGGCGAGACGAGGCTGAATCCCCCGTCAGACCTTGAGGGTCGCCATCAACCGCAAAAACTCTCCGGGGCGCACTATCCGGGTGCCTTGGAAATCACCGACGCTGAGCAGGTCCTTATCGACGCTGACCAGAAACTTTGTGTTGTTAGCGATAGCCTTCCCCAAAACAGGGAGATCCTCCGGGTCCCGACAGGCGGTCGCCGGTATCGGGACGGGTTTGACGCGTCCGTCTGCACTAGCCCGTTTTGGCGGCGTGAGGTGTTGCGGAGCGGTCAGGAATTGAAAGCATACTTTGATAAACTCTGTTATTTTTTAGCAAAATCCCTTAAGAGACAAGTTAACTGAGGATAGGCTATGAATATCTCCTTGACCGCTCCGTTGGAGGCTTTGATTCACGAAAAGGTTTCGTCTGGCTTTTACAACAATGCCAGCGAGGTGGTACGCGAAGCGCTGCGGATCATGCACGAGCGGGATCAGCGCGACGCCGCCAAGCTCGAACGGTTGCGGACGGAGGCAGCGAATGGCTTTGAATCAATGGATCGGGGCGAGTTTTCAAAGAAGAGCGTCGGCCAGATATTTGATGAGGCGATCCGCAAAAAGGAAGTGAGTTGTGTCGAAGTTTACGCAACGGCTTTCGCGTTGGGCCGAAGAGAATTTGGCCGCCATCGCCGAACAGACTCTTGAAGACTGGGGTGAGCGACAAGTCGTCAAATATCGAGATTTACTCAAGCAAGGTTTTGCCAAAATCACGGCCAATCCGCTGACGTCCGGCAGCAAGGACCGGGACGAGATTTTTCCGAGATGCCGCTCCTTCCACGTCGGCAGGCATGTGATCCTCTACCGGATCGGGGGAAACGTCGTCGAGGTTGCGCGCGTTCTCCATGATAGTATGGATCTTGATCGACACATTCCACCAGAGTTCCAGGACATCCGATGAGTCGAAAATACTGATAGGAACTGATAGGAAATTGCTTCCGTCTGGGGATCTTCAGCCTCTTCCGGCTTTTAGAGATACTCATGCAAAAGCCGTCGCGATTGTCGACAGGGTTCGAAACCGGGACTGAAAGCGGATGGTTTTGGTCCGTTCAGCTTTGCATTGGTCCGGGGAGCCGCCTCCTGCCGCAAGGAAGGTGTGGATGTCCCACCCGTCGGGTGTGAGTTTCAGCCCTTGGACGCATTGGATCGACCCGAGCACTGGTTGGTTTTGCCCCGAAGCGAGGGTTGATTTGCTTTGAATGCTGGTTTCACGAGGAATTGGGTCGCGTGTGGTACGGTTGGCGAGGGTGGATTTGATGGGGCCATCTCTGTTTTTAGGCCCTTCCATTCAGCGCATTTATGGCAGGTGTGGATTGCCCACTACGGAGCGGTCGGTTTCCATGGACCCGCTTTGATCAACGTGATTCCAACCGAAGTGAGCCAGACGGCCGGTGGTCTGGGGTGCCGCGCCATCGTCGAATCGTTTGTCGGTGGCATGCATGGATGCGGTCAACGGAATGCCTAAGGTGGTCTTGTCCTGGCACAGGGAGCTTCAGGAACAGGGGCCCTTGCAGGAGACGCGAGAAGTCGCCGATCTGCGATGGGTGAGCGTTGAAGAAGCGTTGGATTTGCGGACCCACTCGAATGAACGGGCCTTGCTGGCTCTGCGGTAAAACCGCGAGCGGCTAGGCCGTTGAAGGGAACTTTGGGTGTCACTTCCGTTCCGGCGGCAGCAGAAACAGTCGGGCGTCTCCGGCTCCGAGGGAGAGTTGAATCCCGGGCAATTCTGGGCTGTCGTCTTGCAAGGGGTTTTCACGTCCGTCTTCTCGGCTAATTTCAGTAGCTTCGCCCTCGGAATCGAAGACCACGGTGGGCCAGGCCGTGTAAGCCATGTTGTGGTTGAGCAGCAAGACGGCGCGCCGACCGTCGGCCTGTTTCAGGGAGCCGATCAGGAAGGTGGATTCGGGATCGGAACCTACCCGGTTCAGCGATCGGACTCCGGTGTGCACCAGCGGTGTCGCCGGATTTCCGGTGGTGTACCGGACGACGCCCTGGCCGGTCAGGCGCATGAGGACGGGGCCCCAATGCTTGAGCCCGGAGTTAATCCGTCGCGCCTCATCATAGTGACGTGTCTTGAAGCCTTCAGCTGTGAGGAGTGCTCCGCCCTTGGGGAACTCGCCGGTGCCACCGTTACCCTTGCCTGGGGTCCAGTAGCAGAAGTACAGAACACCCTTGGAACCATGGGCGATGGAGGCGTGGATCATCCATCGAATCTGGGCCTCGGTGGGATCCATGCGGTCACCGAAAGGCATAGACTGGAAGAAGTTCCAGAAGGGGATGCCCGCTGCGATCGAGTGCTTGCGCATCGATTCTAGGTTCTTGAGGTACTCGCTGCGGGAATCGTCACCGGGCCGTATGAGCGGATAGTGGTCCATCGACAGCACATCTGGTTTCACCGTCTCTACGAAATTCCGGAGGTACTCTTCGTAGGTCTTGGACCCCATCTGGCCGGGGCCCGCGTAGTTGGGAAATAAATTGATGTAGCCTAGGCGGCCGGGCTTCTGTTCCCGCAGTGAGGCGACGCGCGCGGCGAGGGCGGGGAAGGCTGCGGTTCCAGGTTCGTCACTCAGGCTGTAGCCCCAGCAAGCGGTGCCGTCGGGCAGGGGGATGGATGGATCGTCCGCACTAACCAAAACCTTGAGGCCCAGCGATTCGCAGACCCGGACTTGCTCCTCGGCACTGAAGCCGGAGGTTCCGATGACCAGGTTGAAGTGCGCCTCGCGGATCTCACGGTATCGTTCCGGCAGGTTGTTGGTGGTGCGTGGCGGCACCCAGAAGCCAATGGCGAACCGGTCTTGGATAAACCGGGCCGGTTCTGCAGCGAGGGCCAACGACAGCAAACAAAGGATTCCAAGAATTTGGATCATGTATTATTAATTAATTGAATTGATAGGAAATTGCTTTTTGACGGGGAGGGGAAATAGGTCGTTTGCGTGCTGAGCCTCAAGGGATACTGTAGGATAATTCGGCTTTAACGGAGTCTCTCCGATTTGAGATAGAAAACCAATTCTCCTTTTTCCCCTCCCCATCAAAAAAGCAATTTCCTGCATCCTATCAGTCCTTTGCGTCTTGGCGTCTTGAGCGAAGCGGGCGTGAGATTCATGGCAAACCTTGGGGATGCCCCACTCGCCCAGCAACTGATCCACTTGCAACCACGCCGGACGTTTCGACGGCGCGATCAAGTCCGCCGGCCAACTCCTCGAGGCACAACTCTGCAAGGGCCTATCCGCCGCCACCCGTTTTGCCCGCGCCGGATTCAAGTGGACGTAATCGCCAGCGCTCTTGCGATAACCGCTGCCTGATCCGTCCACGATCAGCGATTTGGAGCGGCCGGAGAACAAGTGGCCGAAGAGCTTTTGCCGCCGGTTGCAGCGACTCGGGTCAGTGCCCAGCAACCCTTTCATCCCGGCGACCCGATTGGGCGGCGGTGTTTCGACCACCCAATGAAAAGGATTCGGCCTGAGGACATAGGCGTGAACCTGCCAGTCCGTCTTGGCGCAAACCTCGCCCAGCGTATCGACGAAGCGCTGGCGATCCGCAGCATCCATGAAGATCCGTTCGCGCCGGTCACCGCGATTCATGACGTGATAAATTGCGCTAGGATACTCGACTCTCAACTGGCGGACCCTGCCGGGAGAGGGGCTTTGGCCGCTTCACCTGTCAATACTAAGAACTGCCCCCTTTACTTGTCGTCTCAAGCGTTTTGTTCGGGCCGGTTGGCAACCATTGATTGGCTTTACGCTCAGCGGCGGTGTGCGTCTTCGCCCATGCGAAGAACTTGTGTAGATCGAAACCAAAATCGGCAGCAACTGCAGCTCTGGCTTCACGGACTTCTTGGACAATGGGGTCTTTCATATCTGTGGCTTGGTGAGGAGTTCAGGAGTGCAAATCACAGGCATGTGAAGTCGGTGGTAAGTGCAATACTCAAATAGGGTCTTTTGGAGCATGGCGTTCGCAAGATGCGCGCAGTTCCATGTGAGCAAGTAGTCCATCTGATGCACAATCGCAAAGGCAACATGCGTTGCATCCATCTCTGCTTTCGGAGGCAGTTGCAGAAGCTGCACGATGGATTCGGCAAGCGACTGAACCTCTGCGGTGACATCCAACTCTGGTAGGCCCATTATCTCCTTCAACCGCCTTGCGGCAGCAGAGACGTCGCCCTTGGAAATCTCTGCGCGCACAGCGATCGACGAGTAGAGACGAAACCGTGTTCGCTCATGATCCCACCAGTCCTGCGTGATCTGTTGACGATATGCCATCGGCTCCTGCTGGCTGCAGTGAGACGTCAGGTAGCTTGGAATCGTCGTCTAGATATAAACCGTCTCCATGCCGTGTCATCATACACGCCGATCGATCTTCGTAAAGCACCCTCCTGGGCGAGGTATTCTGTCCGGGGCATCCCGATGTTGTTGGCAAAGCTCAGTTCCAAAGGTGGGAATAATCGTCGTTTTTCACCAGCACGGTCAACCGGAGCAAGGAAGTGAGGCCGTCGTGGGTCCAAAATTGTCCACAGCCTCGAAGTCTGCCTTGAAGCTGTTTACCCAAGGACTCGACAGTGCCGTTTCCCATGGGAGCTCCTGCTTTTTCCATCGGTTGATACTGCAGATGTTCTCGATGATCTTGGAAGTAACTGACCTCCCGGTTGATGGTCTTCTGATCTTCGGCCGTCCGTTGGCTTTGCGTTTGCAATAGGTCCTCCAATCGACGAACCGTCCGCGCCTTTCGGCCATGGCGCAGCCCGTGCAACATTTCTTTGAGCCACCCTTGGGCGGCTTGGGTTCCAGCACCCTGCAATGTTTCTGCGAGAGACTGCAGATGTTCACGCGCAGGATGAAGGTCGAACGTTTTGACCGCTGTTTTGAAGCGATCCTCCGCCAGATCCCACAGCCAGACCGCTCCGTCCATAACCACGTAAATAATTTTGGCTCGTCCCATCCCTCGGCGTTGCGCTTCCGCATGCACAGCTTTGCCAAAGTCCACGGGCGAAGTTTCCGGTGGCGTCGCCACGGCAAACTTTGCCAACAACAACCCGTAAAAGAGTCAGTTCTTGATATTGGTTACTCCCCGCCCAGCTTCAACTCCCCCGCAATGATTCGTTCAGCCAGCGCTTGGAGCGCCCGGAGAACAAGTGGCCGGCGGCCCGCCCACATTGATGCCGTGCTGGAGGCAGTAAGCAGCGTTGCCGACGTATTTCTCCGCCCACATTTTCAAGCCGGCGCGTTGTTCCGCCGGATTCGGGCGCGGCAGGGTTTCCTTTGCGCCCGGGGTGGTGGTCACGCCGCGCTTGAATTCATTACCGCGCGGGTGCTAGTTTCCACGACATGAGCACGCTGACCATTGATTTGCCTGACGATCTCGCGGCCCGCCTCGCGGTGGCGAGCGAGCAGAAACACGTACCGCCCGCGACCATCGTCCGCGAGGCGCTGGAGCGCACCCTCCGGGCGGCGCCAGCGGAGGCACCGAAAGGCCGGACGTTCCGTGATGCTTTGAACGAAGCGGGGGCGATGGGGTGCATTGACAGCGGCGTTTCCGACCTCGCGACGAATCCAAAACACCTAGAAGGATTTGGAAAATGGCGGGCGTAGTGCTGCTCGACACGGGACCGCTCGTCGCCGTGCTGGACGAGCGGGAAGAGCATCATGCGTGGGCGGCGCTCCGCGTGGCCGAAATCGAGCTGCCCGTGTGGACGTGCGGCGCGGTGCTCGCGGAGGCGTGCTTCCTCCTCGCCCGGCACCGGCCTGCGCTGGCCCGATTGGGCTTCCTCGTGCGAAACGGCGGCATCCGCCCGGTCGAGGAAGATGAGCGGCTGTGGAGCCGTGCATTCGCACTGATGGAGCGTTACTCGAATGTGCCGATGTCCTTCGCCGACGCCTGTCTCGTCGCCAGCGCGGAGCAGCGCGAGGGTGCGCGCCTCTTCACGCTGGACGGAGACTTTCTCATCTACCGCGACGGGAACGGCCAGCCGCTCCCGCTCATCGCACCCTTCGAAAAGTGACCTCCCGGCCTCCGATTTTTATTAAAACCAACCCTGCTCCCGAAGTCCCACTTGACCTTTGATCCCACCGTAGGTCACGCAATGGGCGCTTGTTCATTTCGCCAGCGTGGTAAAGGAGTCAGTTCTTGATATTGGCTATTCTCCGCCCCCATCCGCTCGCTCATCTACGACAGCAACTCCTCCCGAAACGTCTCCTCGCCCAGATCCCAACCGCGCCGAATCGGCTTGAACTCCTCGCCGCCCTCCGCCCCGCCGGACTGTCCTTGGGGATGCCCCACTCGCCCAGCAACTGATCCACTTGCAACCACGCCGGACGTTCCGTTGGCGCGAGCAAGTACGCCGGCCAACTGCTCCAGGCAAAACTCTGCAAGGGCGTATCCGCCGCCACCCGTTTCGCCCGCGCCGGATTCAAGTGGACGTAATCGCCCACGCTTTTGAGATAACCGCTGCCCGATCCGTCCACGATCAGCGACTTGGAGCGCTCGGAGAACAAGTGGCCGAAGAGCTTGGGTCGCCGATTGAAGCGACTCGTGTCAGTGCCCAGCAACCCTTTCATCCCGGCGACCCGATTGGGCGGCGGTGTTTCGACCACCCAATGAAATGGATTCGGCCTGAGGACATAGGCGTGAACCTGCCAGTCCGTCTTGGCGCAAACCTCGCCCAGCGTCTCGACGAAGCGCTGGCGATCCGCAGCATCCATGAAGATCCGTTCGCGCCGGTCACCGCGATTCCTGACGTGATAAATCGCGCCAGCCTACTCGACTCTCAACTGGCGGACCCTGCCGGGCGAGTGGCTTTGGCCGCTTCACACGTCAATATTAAGAACTGACCCCTTTACACTTATCAGTAATCCTTTGCGTCTTGGCGTCTTTAGCGAAGCGGGCGTGAGAAAAAGCAATTTCCTATCAGTTAAAGTCGGGCATGTGGCGAAAAAATTCGGTGGACCTGGAAGCGCCCGCTACGGAAGCCGCAAATTAGGACAATCTGTTAGGCTTTCACATGATATAAACGAAATATCCGACGCTATTTCGTCGTAGGGTGTAATTATTATTGGAGACTGATAGGTAATGAAATATTTTCAAATATGAGAAACAACATATTATACTTTTTCAGATTCTTCGCTGTACCTGTATTCTGCGGGTTGGTCGCACTTGGGCAGAAGGAAAATCCAAGAAGTATGCCCGAGCTATATAACGATTGGCATTCCGAGATGGCAGCCAATCCAGAGATAACCGATCTTAGAATTGTTAGCATAAATAATGTTTCAGATAAGTTGCGGTCAATAGTCCTGGAAATAAATGAGAATCGATTGAAAATGGCGGTGTTTCTTTGTTCGAAAATTGCAACTGAAAAATCTATCAGCTACGACGATGCCTATCTCTTTCATGAAACAGCCGGCTTTTACTGGTTTATTATTGAAGGGCCACCGCAGCATAACCAAGACGTTACAGCTAATTTAAAAGAGGTGGCGCTGGCGTTTAGCAAGAACTGGGAGGCTGGCGAGTATTCCAATGTCGCGGACAAAATATCGGCCATCTGTAGTCGCCTTGTTGAGAAAGAAGGGGATGAAGAAATTGATTCCTCAGATCTGTTAGCGATACGACGCTTTGGTGTATTCTTGATGCCGGAATTGGTTCGGCAAGTTAAAGTCAATAATTCCAAGCATGCGTTTGCGGCTCTCTTGATTATAAACAATGATCGGAAAGAGTATGCTGCCTACCTCAAAGAGAGCCATCGCAAGTACCCCCAGAAAGCAGAAAAGATACTGATGGTACGAGAGCGTATTCAGAAACTTGCCAAGGTTGACGTATCTGGGGTTGATTTGGCGAAGCGAATTCGTGAGTGTTTGGTTGATAAGATTTGGGCATTTTCCTCGGAGCCTTGAAGCCGTAATCTCTTCCCCACTCCGTCAAAAAAGCAATTTCCTATCAGTTTTCCATGAAACCCACCCTCCCCCTCTTCACCTTCCTGCTGCTCACCCCGCTGGCCGTGCTCACTGCCGCTGACGCGCCCAAACCCGCTGCTCCCGTCGTCAAGAAGGTGGACCGCCCGCAACCGCCCACGCGCGCCTTTGACGCCCCCGGTGCGCCGACCTTTATCCGCCTCGATGGCAAGCAGACGCTTGCCGACGGCAACTACCTCGTCGGTCCGGACTACGTCGCCGTCCCCGAGTCTAAGGCCAACCTGGCCGTGCCGCAGGGCAAGATCCAGCAGTTCCAGATCGATTCTAAGACTACGCAGCGCTTCAATCCCGGCATCGCCCGCAATGTCTTCGGCACGCCGGACCCAAAGAACCCCAAGACCCTTATCGTCGATATTCATAATATCGATTACAAGCGCACCATCACGATCTACATCCCGGCTCAATACGTTCCCGGCACCGCCGCCCCGTTGCTCGTCACGCACGACGGACCAGGTTTGGGCCAGCCGGACATGAATACGGCATCTATCCTCGACAACCTTATCGCCCAGAAGCGCATCCCGGCCCTGATCATGGTCCAGATCGCCAATGGTGGCGGTGACGCCCAAGGCCACGAACGCGGCAGGGAATATGACACTATGTCCGGCCTCTTTGCCGAATACATCCAGCACGAGGTGCTCCCGCTCGTCGAAAAGAACTACGGGGTGAAATTCACGTCCGACCCTGACGGCCGCGCCACCATGGGCACGAGTTCCGGTGGTTCCGCCGCACTGATCATGGCTTGGTATCACCCTGAGTGGTTCCGCCGCGTGCTCACCCTCTCCGGCACGTTCGTCAACCAGCAGTGGCCTTTCGATGCCAAGATCCCTGGCGGCGCGTGGGATTTCCACGAGACCCTCATTCCGCAAAGCGAGCCCAAGCCCATCCGCCTCTACATGGCCGTCGGCGACCGCGACAACTACAACCCTAACGTCATGCGCGACGGCATGCATGACTGGGTCGAAGCCAATCACCGCATGGCCAAGGTCCTTAAGGCCAAGGGCTATCACTACCAGTACCTCTTCTGCCAGAATTCTGGCCACGGCGTCGGCAATGCCCGCGGCCAAATTCTCCCCGGCGCCCTCGAATGGCTTTGGCAGGGCTATCAGGCGCGCTGAGGCAAAGGGGGCAGGGGGACCGACTCCACGGGGACAGCCCCTCTGCGGAGGGTGTACGGGGACAGGGTGTGCGGGGACAGCCCCTCTGGGGGACGGGCTCCACGGGGACAGCCCCTTTGAGGCAACCACTTTGAAGCCCGACGGAGGGTGTTCGGGGACAGCCCCCTCGGGGACAGTGCACGAATGGCTTTGGCAGGGCTATCAGGCGCGCTGAGGCAAAGGGTTAAAAATAGTATGTCGAAAAATATGCAGGAAATGTTTTTGGTGATCGCTGATATTAGCGGTTACACAAAGTTTATGTTGACGTCCCGCACAGAATTAGTCCATAGCCAAGGGATTATCTCTGATTTATTACATGCAGTAATAGCGCAATTTGAAATGCCATTAACCATTTCTAAATTTGAAGGCGATGCGATTTTTATCTATGCTGAAAAAAATGATAAACACGATTGGCAAGCGGTAAAAAATATGTTAGGTAGTAAACTTTTTGCTTTTATTGAATCGTTTGATAGAAAATTAAAAGAATTAGCAGAAGTAAACATTTGTCCTCGTAAAGCCTGTTTAGGCATGAATAAGTTAAAATTAAAAGTTGTTGCACATTACGGACAAGTTTGAAAATATGAGATTAGTGCACATGCCGAACTGTCGGGTGTTGACGTAATTATTGTTCATCGCTTATTAAAAAATAATTTACCAGTTAATAAATATATATTGCTATCAGAATTTGCTCAACAGCAGTTAGCAATTGACCGCGATTGGCAAAAAACCGTTGCAGCTTATCCCGACGATGTGGGCAATATTCCGATTTATTGGTTAGCTTTAGAAACGCCTGAGATTTCAGTTAAAGTCAATTGGCTGAATATCGGCGATATGGCACGGAAAATAAAATATGATTTAATGAAAATAGGTATTTTGTTTAAGAACAAAAATTAAAATATTTCAGATTTAGCAAAACAGGAAGTGAGGGGAGCGTGAAGGGGTCGGCTCTAATAATCGACAAGGGTTCAGGGGATGTTCATCGCGACGGGTTGGCCGTCGATGATGGCGACGGAGCGGAGGCGGCCTGCAACGCTGGGGCGATGGAGGTAATGGTCATCCTTGAGGCGGCGATCAAACGCCGCGCTCACAGCGCACCTTCCACCCTTCCCATCCATGGTCTTCCCAAGGAATTTCTCGATTACATCGACACTTCAATTTTTCGAGAGTTTGAACAACCATACTTTCTCACCCATTTTTAATTATCATTGCGCGCGGTCCTCTTGGTTCTCAGGAGGATAGCCCCCTAGAAGGTCTCATTTTGAAAACACCGGTGGACAGGCCGTCGATAGGACCAAGATTATTCTAACCTTTGGCTGGAAACCGATCGATTACGGTTCCACGTTATGCCTGTGGAAATGCACGAACGCCCGCCCTCTGAATCCGTCTCCGAAAATAGAGTCCCGCCGCGACACTCCTTTGATACATCAGCGTCACCCGCCGGAGGTCGTTTGAAATCTTGGTTCATTACATTTGGTTCAATGGGTCTCAGCATTGCCTACTACGCGATGAATTGGGATTGGAAGTTTGCGACTGGTTTTGTTTTTCTCATTCTTATCCATGAATTAGGCCACCTCGTGGCCGCTCAGCGTTTCGGTCTGAGAACGGGGCCTCCTGTTTTCATACCGATGATGGGTGCCTTTATCTCCCTTAAAGACCGAGCTCCGAATGCGTGGGTTGAAGCCATTATCGGGATTGGCGGCCCGCTCTTTGGCACATTTGCTGCCGGAGTTTGCTTTATCTTGCGGAGCGATGCCTCCGATCCTTTCTGGGGCCAGTTGGCATTTTATGGATTTCTACTCAACCTTTTCAATCTTGCGCCGGTCGGTTTTCTTGATGGTGGACGGATCGTAACGGCGATCTCACCTTGGTTGTGGATTCCTGGTTATCTACTAATGCTCCTCTATACTCTCTTTTCTTGGCAATCCTCAGACAGATTTCCGAGCATTCCTTTTTTCGTTCTACTGATGGGGATTCCTCGCCTCTTTTCCCTCTTTAAACATCGATCGCCCGCTGATCAACGCTACTACGATTTGGAACCTAGCCAACGACTTTCAATGAGCCTCGCCTATTTTGGACTTATCGTTGTACTCCTTCTCGGTTTACTCGCCTCAAAAACTCCCTAGTGAACGACCGCAACCCCAGCACCCCAAAGACAGCCTCACCCCTGCAATCTCTACCACACACACGATCCTGCTTTGTCTGCGGCGAATCGAATCCCGTCGGGCTCAAAATTGACTTACAATCTAACGGAACCGAGGTGGAAACCACGGTCTGCTTCGGTCTTGAACATTCTGGATTTAGCGGGGTTGTCCATGGTGGCCTAATCACCACAGTCCTCGATGAAGCCATGGCTTGGGCGATCGGCGTCAGAACTCGCTCCTTCGCTTTTGCAGCGGAACTGAACATCCGCTTCCTTCGCCCTGTAGCACCTGGGCAGCAACTCACTCTTCGGGCTAAGTTGGTCGAAAACCGTCGCGGCCGCCTTTTCCTGACCCACGCCCTTCTGACCACTGCCGACGGCACGATCGCCGCTGAAGGGACAGGGAAATTCCTTCCGATCCCAGCGGATCGTTATCCAACTCTTTTGGCCGACTTCATCAGTGATCCGTCTCCTTGGATTGGGCCGCGCCCCGCGGAAGGCTCTAATCCGAGCTGAAGGAGTCACCGCCGAATTCTTTTCACACTGTCGGCGAGGATCTCCGCCACCTGTCGTACCTGATCGAAGGTGTTTTCGCGCCCAAGAGAAAATCGAATCAGCGCATTGGCTTCGGAATCGGGTACACCCATCGCCTTTAGAACATGACTTGGCTCGACGGATCCAGCGGTACAGGCCGAACCGCTAGAAGCACAAACGCCTTCCAAATCTAGATTCGCTAAGAGGGCGATGCTATCTGTTCCTTGAACGGTGAAGGAAAGGGTATTGGACAACCTTTTGGACGAGTCGCCGCGAATCACAACTCCAGAAATTTGAACTAACCGCTCAGCTAACCAAGTCGTCCATTCCCGAAGAGAGGTTTCTGGGAATGCCGGTTGAACGACGCACCTTTCAAACGCTTCAACCAACCCAACGATTGCCGCGATATTTTCGGTTCCACCACGGCGCTCGTTCTCCTGCGCTCCACCGTGCTGAATCGGATGAGGCAGAAGGGGTGAACGGATAAAAAGAGCCCCGCCTCCCCTAGGTCCGTGAAATTTATGAGCACATACCGAAACTAAATCCGCTTCGAACTGATGAATGTCGCGAAATGAGAGTTTGCCGAAGGCTTGAACCGCGTCGCAATGAAAGAGCACCCCACGTTTTCGGCAGAGGGATCCGATTTCGGCTACAGGTTGCAGGGTTCCCACTTCATTGTTAGCGGCCATCACCGAGACGAGAACCGTGTCTGAGCGTAAGGAAGACAGCACTTGGCCGGCATCCAGTCGCCCATCAGAATCTACCGGTAAGAAGGTAACATCAAATCCTTCATGCTGTTGGAGATATTGAAATGTATGCAGCACCGCGTGGTGTTCAATCGACGAAGTGACTAGATGACGCCCCTTTGGCTTGAGCAATCGGGCCGTTCCTAAAATGGCAAGATTATTGGACTCGGTACCGCCACCGGTAAAAACAACTTCACTCGGCCGACACGCCCAAGCAGAAGCCATCCGGTACCGCGCTTCGTCTAGTGCCGCCCGGGCATGACGACCGACCGAATGAATACTCGATGGATTGCCCCAAAATCCTTGCAGATAAGGATCCATCGCCTGTCGAACGTCGAGATCCAGAGGGGTGGTCGCATTGTAATCAAAATAGATCGGAGTCATTGGGCAGCGAGGTTCGCTATGGGTTGGAGAGTCCACCGATTGATGCACTGAGTGCAAGGTGTCAGGAATCCTCAGCCTTGCATCCGCATTCAGGAAAGTTTCGACTCAAGGAATGACAAAACCGTGGATCCTCGTGCTTTTAGCCTCCGTGCTAATTATGGTGATCGGAGCAGTGCTGCTCGGGTCGAATCTCGGAAAAGTGATCAAGACCGGGATTGAAAACTTCGGACCTAAGATGACCCAGACGACCGTCACCGTGAACTCTGTCGATCTATCACCCACCTCCGGAAGTGGATCTATTCGTGGATTGGTGATCGGCAACCCCGCCCCCTATCAGGAACCATTCGCGCTCCGTTTGAGCGAAGTGACCCTTGCCATCGATCCCTCCTCTATACTCAGCGACAAAATCGTGATTAAGTCGCTAAAGATTATCAACCCAGAGATCACCCTTGAAGGCGGCCTTTCTGACAACAACTTAAAGAAACTTTTAGCCAATGTGGATGCCTTCAGTGATCTCGCTGATCCCAAGGCAGGCGCTTCAGAAAAAGGAGATTCCACGACGCAGAAAAAACTTCAGGTTGATGAATTCCTGCTCAGTGGCGCTAAGGTAGCAGTTAAACTAAATATTCTAGGGCTGGGCGAGGTTCGTCCAACGCTCACACTTCCTGATATTCGCCTCGCTCAACTGGGTACGGGCCCCGAAGGCATTACCCCCGTTTCACTCACTCGACAGATCATTGGTGAAATAGTCGCAAAGACCACCAGCGCCATCAGCGCTCAGGTTGGAGCCATGGGAAAAGGGGGCCTTGACAAGGCGGCCAAGGCTCTAAAGGGAGCCACTGAGGGATTAAAGGATATCTTCAAGAAAAAGTGAGACTGAAGCTACCCAGTCCTAAAGATTTAAAAAGAGGGTTGAACGCTTTATTCTGGGCGTGGGCTCTTTCGGTTGTTGCCTCACCACCCCTTGCCGAACCTCGCTGGTCACCCGACCAACGGCTTCAGCGCGAACGACTCGCTGCAGTCGATCAATCGGTGAAGGCACTGGCTAAGCGGCGACGTGAAATCGAGCGGACCGATACTCTGCGGGATTTCCGATGCCATTTTCACACCCACGCGGGTGATTCGACTCATACCGGCGGGACGCCTCCAGAGATTCTTGCCGCGGCTAAAACGCTCAAAGTTGACGCTCTTTTTCTTTCTGACCATTTTCGTCCACCGCGTGATTTTATGGACAGTTGGAGGGGAATGTACGAGGGCGTTCTTTTCATTCCAGGATCGGAGTGTCGTGGGTTCCTTATTAGTCCTGAATCATCGGTGCTTGGTGCAATGGCGGACCCCGTACCGTCCTTTGTCCAGAAGGTCAATCAGGGCAATGGTCTCCTCTTTTTGTCCCACATCGAAGAGCGACCAGATCATTCTATGGAAGGATTAACCGGCTTAGAAATCTACAATCGGCACTACGATGCCAAGCGAGATTTCACCGGTATATTAAAGCTGATTCTGCGCCTGACCGACCCAGCTCAACTGACCGAATTAGCCGATCTTCTCCGTTTGTATCCCGACGCCTGTTTGGCCGGACAATGTTTATACCCGGAAGCCTATCTAGAGAAATGGGACACAGCGACAGCCCTCGGCACCTTCACTGGCGTAGCGGCAAACGATTGCCATCACAACCAAGTTTTTATCCTGAAAAAAGTCGACGACGACACCGCACTTCTCGGCACAATCGTGGATAAAGACGAAAATATGCGATCGATTAAAGCCCTCTTGCGACCCTCGATTCGCGGGCTACTGAAGGGACACAAGCCGGGGGATATCGTGGTCCGACTTGATTTTGATCCGTACGAACATTCCCTCAAAAACGTCGCGACGCATATTTTAGCGACGGCACAGACCGAGGTGGCGTTACGAACGGCAGTGAAAGCGGGGCGAACCTATGTCAGCCACGACTGGATGGCGGACGGCACTGGCTTTGACTTCACTGGGACGGAGCTCAAGATGGGAGATGAACAGCCGTGGAGGGTTGGTCAAACCCTACAAATTCGCACTCCGGTACCAGCCAAGATACGATTATTGAGAAACGGGCGAGAAGTCGCCTTAGGAGACGGCTATGAATTTCAATATGACGTTCGGGAACCGGGTGTCTACCGGGCCGAACTCTGGCTGGATATCGGTGGCGAAGTGCGACCTTGGATTTATTCTAACCCCATCTATCTTCGTCGACCCTGAACCGAGGCTCAATGATTGCCTAACTATACAGTTTTACTTCACAAACAAACTAGCAAAACGAGTCGGAACTTGGCTAGGGCACAGGACTGGAGTGAAGTCGCCTGAGGGCATTGGAATCCGCCCGGCTGGCAGGTCATTCAAGCGAATTTCGAGAAACCGATCGATCCGCCGGAGGTGCACGCGATTCCAAGCGGCGGGTTTCGCCGCAGGCAAGGCGGGAAGGACGATACGAGAGGAAACACCAGCGACAGCTAGTTCCAAAGGTGGAACCAGCTGAGAGGGTTGAGCCTCCCAACGCCAATCAAAAAACAAGTCCTTTGCTCCGCCTGAAGGCACGCCGGTAAGTACCGCTGAGGGAGCCCCATTTGTACCGCAAAAGAGAGTCCAATCCCGAGCCTGCCAAAGCTCAGCAGGACCTTTGGGAAGAGTCCAACCGTTAAAACTACGGCCATCATAGAGGGAACGCCAGGCTTCAGCCTTCGGAGCGCTCTCTGAGCCAGTCGCACCACTGGAAGGAAACTCGCGCACTTTCAAATTACGCCAGTCGACCACCCCTCCTTCTGATTCGAGAGCAATGAACCCCTTGCGCCAAGAGCAGTTTTCACCACCGGAAACTTCGGCTCCATTCACCGACAGACGGATCACCCCATTGGTGGCCACGATGCGATAGTGATTCCATTCGGGGGTTCCCTTGCTGCGAGATTCACGAGGAAAGCTGCGATCCCCTTTATTTGGCTTAAACGGCTTCATTCGAGAGCCATGGATGGGGAAGATATCACCGTGAGTGGTGAACCAGTCTGATTTCCCATATCCATGATCAAGAACTTGCACTTCGATCGCGCGGAGGAAAGGTTGCCCCACGGCCGGAAGAGAGCCTGCCCAGATAAAAACCCCAGCATTTCCGCCCGACTTAAGATGTCGCCATTCCAGTTCAAGTTCGAAATTTTCAAACTGACGATCTGTCCGCAGGGCACCGGTGGGAATGCCATCGCAATGGATCATTCCATCACGAACCTGAAAGGTTTCGGGCGCACAGTTTACATTGACCCAACCATCCAGATTCCGACCATTAAAGAGAGGACTGAACGGTGGCGGTTCTGCTGCGTGCAGTAATGAAAAAGAAACGACGACCAATGAAGCAATGATTTTGCGGAGAGGAGTCATTTTTGAAACATCTCGCGAATTGGCCGAGTTGGAAAGGGATGATTCCGACCCACCCTGAAAAATAGGGCCCAGTGTTATTCGCCACGGAACCAAATATCATTTGAACCCAGTCTAGGAAACGGAGGACCGGCTTCGGAGAGAGGCTCCGATTCCGAGGCCTTTGGCCAAGTGGCTTCCATGGCCTTAAGAGCGGTGAGATCCCGTGCAACCACAAAAAAGCCACCACCCCGTTCGGGAGTCGCCTGCTTCCAAGTGGTAATTTTGATCACATGATTAAAACCGCGGTCATCGTACAAATTCAGTTCAGGACTGGCATCCCCCTCTTTTGCTCCATCCTCAGAGAACAAACGAAGAAGTTTTGGATGATCACGAACCAAAACGCGACTGGTTAGGAGGCCCCCCGAGATCGACCCGGTCTTCTCACCAAAAATTCGTTCTGCCGCTTTATTTAATTCAAGAATACGGCCCTCACGAGTCAGGATAAACACCAAATCCGAAACTGAATCTAGGAGTTCACGAAGACGGGTTCGGTTGGATGTTTCGGTGAGAGCAAACTGCCGTAACCGATTTCGTTGGGCTAGATTTTGCCGAAAAAGATGCAAGGACCAACAGAGACAAAGTAATCCAAACAAAGGATAAAATCCTCCGAGCAAAGTCGCCACATCCTGCCATTCAATGAAGGCTATTTTGATGCTAGAAAGAGGGGCCGATAAAGTCATGACGAGAATCAGAACTGGCAGTACGAGGGTCGACTGCTAAGTCTGAGAGGACATCGGCCAATCCTTGAACAGTCTTGAGTTGAATATTCGCCAAAAAGCAAAACCGGTTGGACAGAGAATCCCCATTCCGACCGGCAGTGTCACCCCGTCGAGCCTACCCCTTTTTTCCTAGCCCGATACCACTCGCTCGTTTGGCGATCTTGCGACTGGTCATGACCTTAGAAACTGTCCCGGTCTTTAAGTATTGCGATCGGACCGTTTCCAAAATCGCATCCCGGTGGTCATAGAGGCGTTTCAAGCGACGAGGTTTCACCCGAGCTGTCACGTAGGCGGTTAGCAAGGGCAAGGCAATCGTTGTGTCGGTATAGCAGACCACAGAGTCTGGTAATTTATCGGGATCCACTTTCCCCCAACTCACCGCCTCGGCTGGGGTTGCTCCGCTCAACCCACCGGTGTCAGGACGAGCATCGGTACATTGAAGAAAATAATCGTGTCCTTTTTCTTTAATACCCATCACCTCCTGAATCTGAGGTTCGGTCTGCAACATAAAGTTCTTAGGACTACCGCCGCCAAGAATGAAAACACTGCTGGTGTGCCCAGAACTTTTTGCATGATAGACAATCCCTGCCGTCTGGTTCACATCCCGATTCACATCGGGAAGCAATTTCGAACCTCGCATCGCCATCGCTGCCACATTCATACCGATCGAACTGTCGCCTGGGCTACTGGTGAAAATCGGAATTCCACACTCAAAAGCGGTCGCCAGAACAGAACTGTCTTGGACACCCAACTTCCGCTGACGGGCATGGACGTATTTGCCGAGTAAATAATGGAACTCATCCGTTCCCATCGTTCGCTGAAATTCCGATCCTTGAATGACCTCGCGGACGAAGGCATCGGTATCCAATAAGACATTGTAGTCGAAGAGAACGTCGTAAATTCGGATGACCCCTTCCTCATGCAGTTCGACGTCGTCAAGAAATGGCGTCCCACTATGGAGATGCATATCCAGACCGAAATGAAGGTCATGGTATAGATTAGCTCCTGTAGAAATAATCCAGTCCACATAGCCCCCCTTCATTAAAGGAATCAAACAACTCTTACCTAAACCTGCGGGGGTCAAAGCACCCGTTAAGGACAGTCCAATAAAGCCATCATCAGGTAACATTTTTTTGGCGAGCAACTGGGCTGCTTCGCGCAATCGCCCCCCATTATAGGCCAGCATAGACTGGTCAATGAGGTCCGCCGCCGAAATATCCTTACCGATGGCAAAAGGATTGAGGCGGGGATAGGCGGCGAACTTCTTAGAAATCTTGTGGGCAGACGGTTTGCTCATAATGACTAGCGTAGTGTGGTGGGTCGGCCAAAAGGAAAAAGCGAAAAGACGCGCCAACGACAGGATTCATACCGCAACGGGCGATGCTCCAAACCGCCCGCACTGTGCCTCATGTCGCAAGGCATGATCCAAAAGAACCAATGCAGTCATGGCTTCCACCATCGGAACGGCTCGAGGTAACACACAGGGATCGTGACGTCCACGCCCTCGAAGGGTGGTGTTCTGCAGTTGGATATCCACCGTATCTTGCTCATGCATGACCGTAGCGACTGGTTTGAAAGCGACTCGAAAATGGAGGGTCGCTCCGTTGGAAATACCGCCTTGAATTCCGCCTGAACGATTGGTGGTGGTGATGACTTTACCCTCCACCGCTCGAAAGGCATCATTGTGTTGGAGTCCAGTTAAGAGAATTCCCTCAAAGCCAGATCCGATCTCAAATCCCTTGCTGGCTGGAAGCGACATCATTCCCTTTGCTAAGTCGGCTTCGAGACGATCAAAAACAGGGTCTCCCCATCCGGTCGGCACCCCACGGGCCACGCCCAGAACAATGCCTCCCACGCTATCCCCCTCACGACGACGTTGTTCTATTAACTCAATCATGGATGGAGTCGCCGCCGCATCCGGGCAGCGTAAAATGTTCGACTCAACTTGATCAAAGCTAAAGGTCTCCGGATCGACACTTGCCTTCAAATGTTGCACCTGAGTCACACAGGCTAAAACCTCGACGCCCCAACGCGCCCGAAGAATTTTCTTCGCCAAGGCCCCCGCGGCAACCCGTCCTACGGTCTCTCGAGCGCTGGTTCGCCCTCCACCCGGCCAAGCACGATGTCCGTACTTTGCCTGATAGGTAAAATCAGCGTGACTCGGTCGAAACTTCTCGGACATCTCATTGTAGGCCTCCGACCTAAAATCCTCATTCTTTACCCACATCGAAATTGGAGTGCCCAAGGTCAATCCTTCAAAGGTGCCCGATAATATCTGGACGGTATCCGACTCCTTGCGCGGAGTGGTAATCGAGGATTGTCCGGGTCGACGTCGATCGAGGTCGGGCTGAATATCCGCCTCGGTCAAAGGAAGACGCGGCGGACAACCGTCCACCACTACCCCCACTCCACCCCCATGAGACTCACCCCAGGTTGTGATACGAAAAAGATTCCCAAACGTGTTGCCCATGAGCGGTGGGAAGGATGGGTCCGCTGGGAGCGGAGCGAAAGCTGAAATCTAGACTGAAATCAACCCTTTGACCCTTCTAAGAATGATTGATGTCTAAATGAGCTCGGCGATTCGGCGGTCCTGATCCTTGATCTAATAAATTGATTTAGTCAGTAAAATCGCTCTTCCACGCCGTTTGCGGCCAAGCAGTCTTGCGATCATACCCTTGCGGTGCCCCCGGTGAACTACGACCGCGTTCAATAACCGTTCTTAACCCTTTACCCAACCTCGCCACAACTTCGGGGTGAGTCGACAGCAAGTTGGTTGTCTCCGCGGGATCTTGTTCCATGTCGTATAATTGGTAACGAGGCAACCCATCGACCAATCCTTTGCCGGGTTGTGGAAAACTCCATCCACCCGAGTCGGGCACCATCAACAGCTTCCATTTTCCCTGTCGCACAGCGAAGGACCCATTATTGGAGTGATGAACCAATAACTGCCGTCCTTCGAGTGGTTTATCATCCCCACGCAGGAGCGACAGAAAACTGACACTATCGACGGCATCAGAATCGCTGAGTCGTACCCCTAAGATTTCTGCGCAAGTAGCGAACAAATCCAACTGCCCCACAGTTCTTGCACAACGAGTCCCCGCAGGGACTTGACCCGGCCACCGAACCAAGAAGGGAACACGATGCCCCCCTTCAAAAAGATCTGCTTTATGCCCACGAAACCCCGCACTCGGATCATGCCCCACTTTTTTTAACTCCTCCAAATTTGCTGCGGGCGAACACCCATTGTCAGCGGTGAAAATAACCAAAGTCGTGCGCGACAACTCCAAACGATCAAGTGCTGCCAGTATTTCCCCGATGGACGTATCTACCTGCACAACAAAGTCGCCGTACGGATTAGTTTTTGTCCGACCCTCAAAAGCGACTGTGGGAATAATTGGGGTGTGTGGAGAAGCCAAGGCTAAGTATAAAAAGAAGGGTTTGTCATCCTTAGCCACTGCGCGTTCTTGCAAAAACCCAATAGATTTCTCAATGAAACGCGGGTGAACTTCCTCGAACTTGAAATCGGATCCGACGGGCCCCGCTCGCCACATACGCGGCTTAGGACTGTTAGTGACTGTGGATTGAGGAATCGTGGTTGCCCGATTATTTTCTAAATAGACGTAAGGCGGCATATCCAGCGAAGCACTAATTCCAAAAAAATGATCAAAGCCTTGCGCCATGGGGCCACCGCCAAACGGTTTACTAAAATCCACTTCTTCCAGCTTTGAACCCGTCCGCACCCAATCTAATCCCAAATGCCACTTTCCTACCATTGAAGTCACGTACCCCTGTGATTTCAAAAAGGAGGCAACGGTCGCCCGCCCTTGCTCAATCAACGGTCGATCATAACCGTGGAGCACACTCGATTTCAGCGACCCGCGCCAAGAATAACGCCCGGTTAGCAATGTATACCGACTGGGGGTGCAAACTCCCGAAGCGGAATGAGCATCGGTAAAGACGCGACCTTCTGCGGCCAAACGATCAATATTTGGGGTCTTCCAAGCACTCTTTGGATTCAAGCTAGAGACATCACCCATGCCCATATCATCGGCGAGAATATACAGAATATTCGGCCGGTTAAGGGGCACGGCATAAACTGTTCTGCCCGTGCCAAAGACAAAAAAGCAGATCAACAACTGAACCACGGTGGAGGTTTTTAGATCAGAAAACACCCTCATAGAGATTGAATCCACTCAACCGAAAGCCACTGCGAGCCACGGTCACTGGGGACCGGAAGACCCTCTACAATTCCCACGGCCGAGACAACCCTAAGGATAATTAATAGCCAAGAAATTGATGCACTGACTTCTGCACTCGTAGTCTCGCCTTATTGCAAGACTTCGGTAACATTTCCCCGTATGGCGCTGGAAACACAACGTAAGACACGGGTATTGGTCGGCATGAGCGGCGGAGTCGATTCTTCGGCTACAGCGGCGCTTCTTCTTGAACAAGGCTACGATGTGGTGGGCGTAACCCTTAAACTTTGGCCTCAAGACTGCGTCAATCGGGCCGAAGACAAATGTTGCGGGCCCCAGGCTGTCATGGACGCTCGCAGCGTCTCAGCCAGCTTGGGAATTCCTTATTACTTAATTGATGAAGCTGCGGAATTCCAATCCCGCGTTATCCAATACTTTGCTGCGGAATACAAAGCAGGTCGCACTCCAAACCCCTGCGTAATGTGCAATCAACATCTTAAGTTTGGAACCCTTCTTGATCGAGCACGACAACTGGGCTGTGACCGAATTGCGACCGGCCACTTTGCACGAGTTGAAACCACGACCGCCGGACGCACCCTGCTTCGACGAGGGAAGGATTTGAAAAAGGATCAAAGCTATTTTCTCTTTTCGCTGCGCCAACCCCAATTGGCTCGGGTGCTTTTCCCTTTGGGCGAAAAAACAAAATCGGATACTCGCGAACTTGCACGGGATTGCGGACTTCGGACGGCCGACAAAGAGGAATCGATGGAAATTTGCTTTGTCCCAGACAAGGACTACGGACGGTTTCTCGAACAATCAAACTTGGTACAACGGCATCAAGGAGAGATTGTTGATCTCCAAGGAAAGCTTCTTGGCTATCACGAGGGGATCGAATTTTACACCATCGGCCAAAGGCGCGGACTTGGAATCACTTCGGAAAAGCCTCTCTACGTTTTGGAACTTAATCCGGAGAACAACCGTGTGGTGGTTGGTGAGGAATCAAGTCTCAACCAAACAGATTTTACCGTGGCCAGTTGTAACTGGATTCCTTGGGAGGAACCACCTGCCACCTTCGAGTGCACGGTGAAGATCCGTTACAATCACCCCGGAGCGACCGCGACGGTCACCCCAAGACCCGATGGTATGGCAAAGGTGCGAATGCATGAACCCGCTCGGGCAGTGACTCCCGGGCAAGCCTGTGTTTTCTATCAAGATGATTTGGTTCTTGGCGGCGGATGGATCACCCGTGCGCATTGCTCCATCATCTGAAAAAATTCCAGGCGATCGTCGCAGCTAAGGCGTCGTCGAATTTGTAACTCCAAAACAGCGAGTCTCTCTTCCGCACAAGGCGAAGAAATCGAAGCCCCAGCAGGCACGCGCCGAAGTGAGCGAAGTGAAGCTGAACCGAAAGCGAGGATTCTACGAAGCGCCCTTCGATCTCTCGTTCACCACTAAGACAGAGGGCGCAGTTATCCGCTCCACAACCGCTGGATCTGAACTCACGTTGAAACGAGGGATGACCTATCAGGCAGAAAGAAACCCAGAAGACCGGGCTCGTCCAAAGAGAGGTACTCTCAGCGGATTGGCCCTGATCCAAATTTCTGATGCTAGCTGATCGCAAGGGCCGCTGATGTCAGTTAGTCGATCACTCGCAAGCGATAGAACTGGGGCAGCATTTCGGCGGCAAATTCGATTTTCTGGCGATTGCTCTCCGCAGTTTTTGGAAAACCTTCCACGACTTTAAATGGCCCATAAACCGAGGTTGCAGTCTCGATCGCATAAAGCCTTCCCTTGCCACTATGCCAGTGGAGTTGGAGCTTTCCTGATGCCACCGAATTGATCGAAAGTTCGAGCGGACTCCAAGGATCTCGTGGCGATGTTCCTCGTGTAAATTCTTCTAAATTAGAAGTGCCATCGTTATCGCGATCCCCTTCAGGTCCATCGGGCTCTAGACCAGTAAGAGGATTGGTCCCAGCCCGCACTTCCCATCCATCGGGTAATCCATCGTCATCGGAGTCGGCACGCATGGGATCGGTGCCAAACATTTTTTCACCGGCAGCATTCAATCCATCGCCATCTGGGTCAGGATCACTGGGAAGTTGAACCGGCAGTCCCTGCAAGACGAGAGAGCCGTCGGGTTCCACGGTTAAGGAATCTCCGATAAATCCCGAATCAAATCGGCGTGACGGAGTGGACCCATCCCAGCTAAGTCCAACGACACCTCCTATTCTTAATTCCTGACCGAAGTTGAGTTCGCCGAGTTCAGATCGTGGGATAGAGACCTCGATAAAGTTGGCCGTCGATTCACCTGAGGATCCGGCAGCCGTTTGGATCGATCGATTAAACTGCTGAATGAGCACTCCGTTAAGCGAGGTAAAGCCCGCATCCATATGGAAGGCGCCTTGACCGAGAGCATGGGTGGAGCCCGATCTGCGAAAATTTCGTTGGACCCCATCGGCCAATTCATCGCCGAGCACCAGTGCGATAGACGGCCGAAAAAATTTAAAAGAAAGAGATTCAGCAAAATCTAAGGCGTCCACTCCCTGCCTTTCTGGGTTGAGGATGCCGTCGCCAAGCCCTTTGAGAGAATCCACCCCTGGCAGACCTGGCAATTCGAGAAAGAGGTAGAGATCAGACCCCGAATCGAGAGCTATGCCGTCGAGACCGAGGTAGAGATGAGTGGCATCAAACATCACCCGAAGTTGACCGAGATTGCTGTTTTTCCCAGTAAACGAGGGAATAGGAGGCGCGTCCAAGAAATCATAGATTTGGCCCCAATTATTACCATCGCCGTCATTCGCCGGGCTTGTTTCGAGCTGCGCCGAAGCGGCCACTGCTTGATGGAACCGAGGAACGGGAGGAGATCGATAGATGACCGATTCATCTTGGATCTTCCCCTGCCAATCGATGCATTGGAGGAGAAGATGATCGGTTTTGAATTGCAGGCGTGTGTAGTGGTAAACCGCCAGAAAAGTGGCACTTCGAGGGTCGGATTGGCCGAGGGGATAAGACATTCCACCGCCGCCACCGGTGACGATCGAGGTGACACCGCCGAGGGGAACGAGGCGTTCAAAATCGTGATCATGACCGGAGAGAGTCAACTGGACGCCGTAGCGTTGGGCGATCGGTAGGACTGCAGCGGCAAACTCGGCAGAATCCCGGAGCCCATTAAAGTTATAATCATCAAACCGATGAAGACCCGAAGTTTCAAAAGGTAGATGACAAATGAGCACCTTCCAAGGTTGAGAGGACGCCGCGAGATCGCGTTCGAGCCAGAGAGCTTGAGGGCTATTCGTGCGAAGAAGATATTGGGAGGCGAGCGGTTGAAAAAGGACGACAAAATGGACCTCGCCGGCATCGAATGAATAATAGGATTGCGGTAGAGTTCCTTCGATTAAATGGTCAGAAGCGGAGGTAGTGTTCGTCGGGGCGTAGAGCACATCCAGAAAGGGAGCCGTCCCATAGTAAAGATCATGATTGCCCCAAGCGAAGAAGGAGGGGATCGAGCGCATGATTGGGCGTTGGACGCTTAAGAAGCGGATATCGGCAAGACCCGGTGAAAAGTTAGGATAGATGATATCGCCGGTATGGAGCATTAAGTCGGCACCGCTGCTGCCCATTTGTTCGGTGACGCGATGTTGCCAAAGATCGCCGCCGCCTGAATCCCCAATAACTTGAACAGTCAGAGGTCCGTTCATCGGGAGAGGTTTAAAAGAGAGCGGTCGAGTTGCGGCAGTCCGAGGACCCTCATTGACCACAACCCTAAACTGGAGGGGAACACCGGGTTGAAGACCAGTAAGAATAGCCCGATGACGCGTACCGATCGGCAGAGAGACGGTTCGTTCTGCGAGAGAGTTGGTTCCAAATTCAACGCGTGCTGAGAGCGGGAGCGGGGTGGCAAAATGAAGTTCAGCTTGGTTAGAACTGACATTTTGTAAATAAGGAGCCCGCGAAAAATTGGCCAGCAATTCAGCACTAAAAACGGGCCAGCGCGAGTAGACATTGTCGGCGTGCAGTTGGACGGTAAGTAAATTGGTGCCGTTGACGATCAATCCGTTATTGAGACCAATATAAATTAATTCTGCATTACCAGTCAGATGAGGAGTCGCATCAGAAATCAGTGAGGGGATCGAATCAGGGAACCCAGAAATACCGCGACGCGCGATTTCAACCCCATTCAACCAAGCAACAAATCCCCCTGCAAAGTCGGTCCGAAGAGAGAGCCACTGAACATTAACCGGTTCAGGGATGACAAAGCGGGTGCGGAGGAGAACACGTTCCCACCCGTTGGTAGAAACCGGGAAACCTTCGCCGTAGGCAGGCGTTCCGAATCCGGAAGGCCCAGATAGCCAAAGAGAATCGTCAAATCCAACTTCCTGCCATCCGAGCGGTGCAACGCTCGTCGATTTGAGACCGGTAAAACGCCATAAATCATCGAGGCCGACTAAGGCCACATCATCTCCAGCCCAGCCCACCGAGGATTTCAGCAGGAGCGTAAAAGAAACAGTGAGCCATCGACAAAGCCACATAATTGTGACGGTACGGTGACAGTAGTGGGAGGCGAGAGGTCAATGCTTTTCATAGGAAAACCAATTTGGACTTTCCCAGGTGGCTACTTGGCCTTTGGGCGCTTGAAATAAAAGAAATTCGACGTTGAACTTTTGGGCGAGTGAGGGCGCCCGAAAGGGACCGAGAACGCTAATGACTTTGGACAATGCATCGGTGGTCATGGTTTGGTTACCGATCAAAGTCACTTGCGAATGATTGGTAAGAGCCTGACCGGTTCGAGGATCAATAATATGAGAGTAACGAACGCCGTTTATTTCAACGCGTTGGAAGAGGTCGCCGGAGGTCACTAGGGCACGGTCGCGGAGCCAAACAGTGCGTTCAGCCGGGGCATTAGAAATATCGAGGCGGCCTACCTGAACCTTCCAGCCTGATTCCCCTGGTGGCGATCCGGCCGCAAAGAGATCTCCACCTCCACTGACAAGCGAACAGCGGATACCCCGTGCCCTCAGTACACGGGTGGCTTCATCGATAGCGTAGCCTTTGGCGATGCCACCAAGGTCGAGTCGCATTCCGGGGCGTCGGAGCAGTGCAGTGGTCTGTCCGGAGCCCGTATGAGAAAGGACCACCTGAGTCCATCCTGAAGCGGTGAGTGCCGCCTCTAGGTGCGCAGGTTCGGGAAGAATCCGTTGACGACGGGCACGTTTCCAAAGATCGACGAGGGGCCCCACGGTCACGTCAAAACTCCCATCGCCCGCTGCAGAAATACGGGCGGCCTCGAGCAAAACACCGGCCAACTCTGGCGAGAGTGGGATAGAGCGTCCGGAGCCGGCGGATCGCGACAATCGGCTTAATTCCGAATCAGGCTCGTAATCACTGAGGATTCGGTTCAGATCGGCTACTCGCTGGAAAGCGGCGGCGGCGGCGGCATCCGCGGCTTCTGAGTTCGGTGCGTAGAGAACAATCCGCCAAGGCATACCCATGAGCGTTGCCGAATACTCTCTGCGGAATTGGGGTAGGGAGAGAGGACGGCATCCAGTGAAAATTGCGAGGAGGCAAAGGAGAAGGCACCTCGAATAAAGATGGGATAGGCCAATCATCCGAAGAGACATTTGCGAATTTGAGTGATGCTAGCGGTACCGGTTGTGCCCAGTTGATGAATGACGAGGTGGGCGGCGGCCATGGCCATCTCCATAGCTTCCTCCAAGGAAGCACCCGCAGCGAGCGCTAGAGTGAGGTTAGCACTCACTGAATCACCAGCGCCTACAATATCGATAGGTCCGTTGACCGGGAAAGCGGGAACATGAACCGCGACACCACGAGGGTTGGCACCGATAATGCCAAGTTCGGCAAGGGTAATAAAGACAGGTTGCTGATTGGAAGCGGCCATCTCCCCAGCCGCATCAAGAATCGCCGAAAAAGTCCCAAGAGATCGACCGGAAAGGCGTTCTAATTCTGCGGCATTCATTTTCCAAACTACTTTGGGCCACCCACGTAAACCACGACGACTATCGACGAGAATTGGTAGGTCAGGATTACGACGAGCGAGAGAATTGAGGCGATCAAGCACCGAGGCGGTAATAACGCCGGTGCCGGTCAGGTCCACTTGATCGAGGACAATCCAAGCCTGAGCATCGGCTTCGGCGGCATCGATAGAGGAGATCACTGCGGCTTCGGTCGCGGCTGGGGTGGGAGTCGTGTTTTTCAGATCCAGCCGACTGAGTTCCTCAGGGGGATGATCTTGACGATGAAGAAGAGGCTTGGTGTAGGTAAAAGTATGGCGACCTTGGACTGTAATAAATCCATCAAGGTCAGCCCCCGACCTCGCCGTGAGAGCACGTTGGAGTTCGAAACCTTCGCCATCATCACCGCGGATGCCGATACAGCGGATACGTCCAACACCCAAGGCCGCTAAGTTATTCAGAATAGTACCAGCAGCACCGGGAAGGCAGCGGACACGGAAGATATTGTGAACTGGCAACCCAGTTTCTATAGAAATTTCGGAGGCATTGGGATCAATGTCGAAGTAACGATCCAAGCAAAAATCCCCCAAGAGAGCGAGGGTAAGGCTGGAATAACGCTGCGTGAGGAAGTCAAAGCGGTCTGGGGTCATAAAGAGGGAGAGATAAGACGGCGATGAAGATGATGAATGAAGGCGAGGTTATCGCATTGAAGATAGTGCATTGCCCCGCCCATTCGGGAGAAGCTTTTACAAAAGCGGAGGTAATAAGCTGGATTCGACTTGGGAGGTTCACCCTGAGTCCAATCCCATCCACCGCCGTCCTGTAAATCGACCACAAATATCTGATGGTTTCTGACTGGGCCAAAGCCATCTTGAAAGCGGATATTGTGAGCGCAACTGAGACTTTTCTCAAAGACTTGAGGGGCCATAATCGCCGATCCGACCGAGAGGACAACCCCACCGTCGAGTTGGGCGACAGCCCCAGCGAAACGGCGAAAATCTTCAGCGGCAGCGCGACCTAAAACAGACCCATTAAACATGGGGTGACAGGAGATTATATCGTAGCCGATACCCGGATGAACAGTGGCCGTAACCCCGAGACGCCACGCATTTGCAAGGATACTGGCTTGTTTCCAGTTATGACTCAGGTGGTGGCGACCTTCAGCGAGGCCATGTCGATCCATAGCTACGAGGAGTTCGCAACACGCTGGTGACATGGGGTCGGAAGGAAATTGCGCAACCAATCCGGCGAGTTGAGAACGTGGTGGGAGCTCACAACCCTCTTCATGAATGAAACGACCGAGGCTAGTTCCCCATCCCAGTCCCTGAAGTGCACCAGAGAGGAGGGCGAGGTGGATATTGCGGCCGGTTTCATCCCAAGCACCAAAGGTGCCATCCGCCACGTTTTCCTCGACGCCCTCGGTGGAGCGGCCGAGCCACGCATATTCCCAGTCATGGATGGTCCCAGCGCCATTAGTGGCAATGTGCTGGATAAATCCCTGTTCCATAAGGTCAGTCAGAAGGAGAGCTGCTCCATTTCTCAGAAGGTGAGCGCCGTACATGAGAATGACCGGTGCCCCACGTTGACGCGCCTCTTGGATGGCCACGGCGGTGGAATCGATCAGAGAAGCCAATTCAGGAATTACGGGAGAAGGATCCTGAGAAGGTAGGACGAGAATATCTTCGACACGAGACAGGCTCCGTCGATCAGCAAGCGGTCGAACATTTAAGCGGTTAAGATCTAGGGCGGGCACTTCGAAATGGGATGATTCCTCAGCTCAGAATGGAAGCCTGCATTTCTGGGTCGGTGGGTGCGGGTGAAGGCTCTCGATGGTGACCCGAACAAATTCCATCCAGCCAACAGTAAACAAGTCATTCTACTTCAATTAAATTTGCAGGCACCGAACGACAAGCCTGAGCTTACAGCGAGTTTAATTTGCCGACAAGGAGGTGGCCTGAGCCGGTTGAGCCTGAGGTAAAGAATCTGCTCCAGTGAGCTTTGGTAACGGGGTTGCCGAGGTGGACTCTTTAATCCATGAAGAATGAATTCACAGGGGTACTTGGCTTGCGCCTCGCGTGAAGTATCGTCAAAAATAGGCTGCAGAAATGGGGTGACCTAGAATGCGGAATCCGCACCGCTTGGCGGAATCGCTGCAAATGAAGCATGGGGAGTGAACTCTAGGGGACACATCGTTCACGGCGCAGTCTGACATCTTCTTCAGGACTCTTGATTGAGCCGCAAAGTGCATCGGTCATGGCTGTGACAACGGGTCACGACCCCTCAGGCCGGTTGCAATGCTTGAAGCGCCTCTTCGTCCTGTTGCTCTTGGACAATCCGTTTCTTGAGATGGTACTCAATGACTAGAAGCATTCCCGCATTTGCACCGAAGAATCGCATAATCATTTCTACATCTCCATGGAGGAAGAGTGTTGTAAAAGCTTGACTCAAAAAATAAGAAGCTATTACGCCAGCAAATCGACTAAAGGAATCATCCCAATGATTTCTTCGAACTAACCCAATAACACGAAGCGCAAGGATACATCCAAGCAAAATAAATCCGATCATGATAATTGCGCCAATAACTCCTGTATTAACCAATAATCCAAGAGTCCCGTTATAGAAAACACCCATACCACTATAATACTTTTCTTCTTCTCCCTGCACCATGCCGCGACTTAAAATATCAATTGATTCTTGGGTCATCCCGAATCCTCGACCGATTATATAATGGTCAGGAATCATATCTGTACCTATTTTAAAAATATCAGACCGGCCATCGAGTGTCCCTCTAGCATCCATCGCCACTTGAGGAGACACTTCAAGATTTGGAAGCAAAGTCAAAGCCCTTTGAATAGAATCCGGCAGGTCAGTTGAAAATGTATATGCAAATAAAATACCTACTCCAACGAGTACAAATATAAAGGTAACTCGCATAAATGTAATAAATCGCTGGGCCCAAGCGACCCCAATTATGACGGTTCCTAAAGTATATAATGTATACCGATGACCTGACATTAGACCCGATACAACTAGAATTACCAGAGTAGGAAGTACCCAAATACCTTCGAGAGCAAACCATCTTTTCATCGGAACTCTGAGCATTAGCAAGAAAACTAACGCAATTGCAAAACTGTGAAGTGATTGAAAACGCCGAAAGCCCCCGGAGACAGCGTTGACAGCAAATCCGAATGAATCCGAGGTAATATCCAAGAATGCCAAAATATATAACAAGTCACCACGTAAAAAATTAAGTGATAATTCTCCAATAAAAAATGTACTAGTTCCCCACATTTGAATCACGAAAAGCTGCTTTAAAATTTTCTCGCTAGGCATGATTGAGATATAGAGCAATGGAAACACAGCGCATATAATTTGCTGACTGTAACGACGTAACCCAGCCCCTTCTGCTCCGTAAGAACCCGATTGAACACCGTGATGCCGCATCAGAAAAATAAGAATTATGCAGTATAAGAAAGGGGCAATTAATAAAATTTTATTATTTTGAAATATATTTCCAGCGTCAGCGTTTTGGCGTCTCAAAAGATATAGAATCGGTAATCCGGTCCAAGCCAAAGCTGAAGCAGCTTCCCAGACTAATGGACGTCCCTTTACAAAAGGAATAATAAAACTTGAACCGATCGTCATTGAAACGAGGAACAGGCTGATTAGCGCATGGTGCGGAAGCACAATAGCGAGAATAACCATCATAATTAGGAATGCTGCGAGCATTTGGCTGACTGCCAACAATAATCCAATGATGATGAATGTCGCAGACCCCAGCACGACGGCTAGAGCTACTTTTAGTTTGTTATCAATATCAGCTGCTTGAGAATTCATTGGGTCCTTCAGTCTATCTAAACTAATTCAGTGACTCGCCAAAAACTACCGACACTTCTCTTTATGTTTCAGACTCAGCTAACATCTTTGTTGATTCACCTCGCACAAAGGCTCGATTAAATCCTCCTAGGTTCACCTTTAATATCGGGCGTGGTGCAGTCATTTCCGAATTTCACTCGGGGCGAAACCCCAGTGACCTATTCAACCGGAGACGCAGGAAGAGTAAGCTGTCCGCAATCACACGTTCAAGGTTGAGATCTGTAAAAGAGCTTTTTCCTGGGCTCAAAGTGCAAATCTTCGTCAGGAAAAGCCCTCAATCGCGATCGCGCTGACGCGATTGATAAGTCCATCGGTAGCATTGGGTAGATCGAGTAAGAATGCCCGCTAGAGCCTTGATTGCGAGAGGGGTATTTGAAATGAAAGTCGAAGGGCAGTAAATTCTAGAGCTGGTTTTCTAACCTCGGAACTTTGGCGAATAAGGGGACAAATTCACTCGGGTCAGATCGCAAACCAGTACCCCTTGATTGACAGGCGATCGTTCCGCTGATACCGAAAGGTCTTACTCCATGAAGGCCATCTCTCATTTTACAAATTCTGGCATTAGTCGACGCGGCTTTTTACGCGCCGGCGCGACTGCGACAGCCAGCACCTTCGCTTTTCCTTATATTGGACAGGTCTTGGGTGCCAACGAACGAATTCAAGTCGCCTGCATCGGCGTGGGTGGTAAAGGGTCGAGTGATACCGATGATGCAGCCCGGTGCGGAGGTACGATTGTCGGTCTGTGTGATGTGGATACCCAAACCCTTGACAAGAAAGGCGAGAAGTTTCCCAAGGCACGAAAATTCCAAGATTTCCGGAAAATGCTTGGAGAAATGGGGTCATCTATCGACGCGGTCACGATTTCGACACCGGACCATCTGCACGGCATCGTCGCGGCCACGGCAATGCGCATGGGCAAACATATTTACTGCCAGAAGCCACTCACCCAAACAGTCCACGAAGCTCGGTTACTCCGGCAATTAGCTAAAGACGGAAAATTGGCCACCCAAATGGGAAATCAAGGGAGTGCGGGGAGTGGTCTGCGGCGGGCGGTGGAGGTCATTCAATCCGGAGTTTTAGGTAAAGTAACGGAGCTTCACGTGTGGTCCAACCGTCCGGTCTGGCCGCAGGGATTATCGAGGCCTGTAGGTCAAGATTCAGTCCCTGCTAACCTCGATTGGGACTTATGGCTAGGGCCGGCCCAGTTGCGCCCCTATAAGAAAGGCGTTTACCATACTTTCGCTTGGCGGGGTTGGAATGATTTTGGGACCGGGGCTCTTGGCGATATGGCTTGTCACACGGTGAACATGGCCTTCAGGGCATTGAAACTTGGGTACCCGACCCGTGTGGTGGCAGAACTGACTTCTGAGATGTTTCCCGAGACCTTTGCTAAAACATCTCGACTTCGCTTTGAATTCCCTGAACGCGAAGGGTTGCCTCCTCTGAAGTTTTGGTGGTACGACGGCAATCCGACCGACAAGGATCTGGCACCGCTCCGGCCTTCGACCGATTTAACTCGGGAAATTGTCTCGCTCAAAGGCTCCTTGCCGGCCAGCGGTTGTTTGCTCGTTGGCGACCGTGGAAAACTTTTTTCACCGGACGATTATGGGTCGCAATTCTTTCTGATGGTAGACGGGGAGAAGGTCTATCAACCAGGGGACAAGCATGAAGCCGCCCTCGCGGTGAAGGAATGGATTCCGCGTTCCCCCGGGCACAACGAGGAGTGGTTCCGAATGATGCGAGACGGGACACCAGCCTATTCCAACTTTGATATCGCGGCCTATTTGACTGAAATCATCTTGCTGGGTTGTATTGCGGTGCGGGTCGGCGAAGGCAAAGTGATGGACTGGGATGGACCTAATATGCGTTCCACAAATTTAAAGGAAGCCGCCCAATTTGTGAAACGTCAGAACCGAAACGGTTGGGACATTTAATCTCCAGCAAGACCGTTTCGTGCCAGATTTGAGGTTTTGCCAAATCAACTTATTAACCCCATGTCTTTTTTTCGCTCCCGAATGGTGCCGTGTCGTGGCCCAGTATCGCGTCGAAGTTTTCTGGAGGTAGGAGCCTTGAGTGCAGTGGGCTTAGGGTTGAGTGATTTTTTGAGACTCAAAGCACTGGCTAGTACACCTGCGACCGCCGCACCTAATCGAGATGCGGCGGTTATCTTCGTTTGGTTACCAGGAGGCCCTTCGCAACTAGACACCTACGATATGAAACCGGATGCTCCGGTGGAAATCCGGGGTGACTTCCGACCGATACGGACAGTAGTGCCTGGGATGGACATCTGTGAACTCTTCTCGCGTCAGGCTCGAGTCGCCGATCGTTTCACACTAGTACGCTCCGTTTGCCATGAGTTTGCCGATCACGGCGGTGCTCACAAACGTTTTATGACCGGGCGAATTCCGGCTACCCCCACGGAGTTCGTTAATGACGCCCCAGCGGTGACCGCGATTGTCAGTAACGCACTGGAGACCCGCCAACGGAACGGTATTCCGGCCTGTATTGCCGGGGTCGATGCGGGTCGGAGTGGGGTAGATGTTTTCAGTTTAGGCTCGTCCTATCTGGGAAGTTCACACACCCCTTTTATGGTGGTCGGCGATCCGAGTGCCTCAGGATTCAAGGTCGAGAACCTCGGGTTAACTCCGGACATGGCCACGCGATTAGAGGACCGAGTGCATCTACTTTCGGGAATGGATCGTCTTCGCCGCGATCTGGACGGAAGCGGGCTAATGACCTCGATGGACCGATTTAGTCAGCGGGCAGTCTCTATGCTGACGAGTTCGGAGGTGCGAAACGCTTTTGATCTTCAGCAGGAAAGTCAAACAACCCGAGATCGATATGGATGGAATGCCTACGGTCAGAGAGGCTTAATGGCCCGACGATTGGTCGAGGCAGGTTGCCCGTTTGTGACGATGGTCTGGGAGAATCCGTTTCCTGATCGACCGATCCCAGCCGGGTGCACTTACAATTGGGATTCACACGCGGTTAATTGCCATATCTTCGAGGATTCAAAATGGCGATTTCCAGCCTATGATCAAGCCGTTGCGTCGTTGATTGAAGATATCTATGACCGAGGGTTGGATAAGAGGGTGTTGCTGGTCGTGACGGGTGAATTTGGGCGAACTCCGCGCTTGGAACGAACCAAGGGAAGCCAGACCGGCCTTCTCCAGCCCGGCCGCGATCATTGGCCGCAGGCGATGTCGTTCTTGGTCGCAGGCGGAGGGATGCGAACTGGACAAATCGTTGGTGCAACTAATGCTCGGGCCGAACATCCGGTGGAGCGTATTCTTAGCCCCAACGATCTGTGGGCGACAGTCTATCGTCACTTAGGAATTGATGCCTCGGAATCGATTCTCGATCTTGCAGGGCGGCCTATGCCTATCTTGCCCTTCGGTAAACCCATCGAAGAATTGCTTCCATCGGCTTCTTGAAGCGTCGAAGCGTAGGAGAGAGGTAAGCGCTTTTAAGGGCCTGCCGCAGTGGGATTCGGGTCGGCCAATTGCGAATGAATTCAATAGCTTCGTTAACCTGTTCCATCGCCAATGTGCGGAGCCAAGTAGGGTAACCCCCGGACGAAAGGGAACTAAAGTTCAACCGCTTAGGTGCATAAGGACTCAAGGACTCAAGGACGGCGCCATGGATCGATACGCCCTACCGACCCACCTCCAACTACGAAATTCAGTCAATAAAAGTCAGTTGTACCAGCGAGATTGTCTTCGCTTGCCACACTGATGTACTCTCGCAGAGAAGGTTCTCATGCTCATTTTTCTGCGTCAATTATGGATGTTTGTCCGCGTTCACCGTGGCCGGTTGTTTGCTGGGTTAGCTGCTGGGCTGATTTATGCGCTGGGTAGCGCCCTATTGCTCCTTTCGGTCAAACTCGTTTTCGACGCCATTTTTCCTACGGAGGGAGCTCAAAACTTGAATGGTGCCTTGGCCCGATACCCTAGATTCGCCCGTGATTTACTGATGAATGCCCTCTCCGGAATCCGTAATCAAAAAGAGGCATCGGCCCTCATTTGGGTGATCGCAGGGGTTCCCTTTGCGATGATGCTTCGAGGGCTCGGAGCTTATCTCAGCGTCTACTGCATGACTTGGGTCGCAACCGCCACAATTCATGACCTGCGCTCGCGTTTATTTGGGCATTTGCAGCAATTATCTCTCGGCTTCTTTGGTTCAGCTCGGACCGGCGATCTGCAGTCTCGTCTCATGAACGACACCGTGGCGATTCAAGGCTGCATTGGTCAGGGATTTGCTGTCATCGCCCGAGAACCCGCAACGCTCTTGGGTATTTTGCTCTTTTTGGTTTCCGTCCAGACTCGACTGACCCTCGTCGCCTTGGTGGTCTTTCCGATAGTTGTTGTGCCTATCGTTATTTACGGACGTAAAGTGCGCCGTTCATGGAAGGCCGCCCAAGCTCATACTGCGGAACTAACTGATTTGATGCAGGAGAGTTTCACTGGAATGAGAGTGATCAAAGCTTTCAACCTTGAAACGGTGATGACCGATCGGTTTATTTGCACATCTCGACGTATCACCTCCCAGTTGATGCGGTTTCTTCGGAGCAGCGAGTTACCGGGACCCATGATTGAGACCTTTGGTGCTGCGGGCGTCAGCCTGATGCTCTTCTATGTGGTGCGTTTACCTGCCAGTGAAAGGCCCTCCGTCGGCGACTTCACTTCCTTTGTTGGCGCCCTGTTTTCACTTTATCAACCGGTTAAAAACATCAGCCGTCTATGGAGTCAGTTACAACAAGGACGTGCCGCCGGCGAGCGGCTTTTTCCATTACTTGAAATTCAACCGGATATTCAAGAACCGGCTGAACCGAAACCGCTTAATGCCCAGAATGCAGCAATTTACTTTGAAAAAGTCTCTTTTGCTTATGAGGAAAAAGACGTGGTGTGTGGGTTTGATCTAGTAATTGCTCCTGGGAGCCTTGTGGCACTGGTCGGGGCTAGTGGTTCTGGTAAGACCACCATCACTAATCTCCTGCTACGATTTCAGGATCCGTCCCAGGGTAAGATCCGCATCGGCGACCGAGATCTTCGAGAAGTCACCACCGGCACTCTTCGGTCGCAAATGGCCATTGTGACTCAGGATACCCAGCTCTTTAACGATACTATTCGGGCTAACATTCGGATGGGGCGTCTCGATGCGACTGACGGCGAAGTCGAGACGGCGGCGCGGTATGCTAACGCGCACGAGTTTATTCTAGCGAGATCGGGCGGCTACGAGGCCAATGTCGGGGAACGAGGCTCGGGATTATCTGGCGGGCAACGTCAACGTATCTCCATTGCGCGTGCTCTTTTGCGCAACGCGCCGATTCTAATTCTCGATGAAGCGACGAGCGCTCTCGACAGCGAATCTGAACGCGCGGTGCAAACGGATCTAGAGGTGCTGATGCGAGGGCGCACGACGCTTTGCATTGCTCATCGATTGTCCACTATTCAAAGAGCGAATCGGATTGTGGTTATGGATGCAGGCCGGATTATAGAGCAGGGAACACATTTAGAGTTACTGACCCGTGGAGGTCATTATGCGCGGTTGTATGCCCTTCAGTTTGGGGATGCCTAATCAAAGGTCGACGCCTCTAATCGAGGCGGTGAATTTTGAGAGAGTTCATCTGTTCCACCAAGTTGATCACCGAATGTTGACTCTAGGATTCTCGAGTAAAGCGACCGATAGAATTAGGAAGGATCGAGGGACGGTTCCCCGAGGATGCCCGAAGTCGGTTTGGGATCACCCGACGGGATGACCAGCGGTTGCTGCGTGGCCGGTTGGCTGATTCTGCTTGCTCGCATTGGCTCTATTGACTTGGAATCTAGTCCTTGAAGTCTGCCCAACCTAGCCATCTCGATCATGTCCGTGACGATACGGCGTATGCTGAAATTTTAGCGAATTGGGATGCGGCCTTCTACGCTAAATTTACTGCTGCGATTCGCCCCGCCCAAAAGGAACAACGAATTTTAGATATTGGCTGTGGGGTCGGGCAAGTTGTAGCCACACTAACTTTGGAAGGATTTGAAGCCCATGGCGTGGATGTTTCGGCACCTAACATTGCGAAGACCCATTCTTTTACTGACCGATGCCTCCTCTACGATGGCGGAAGATTACCTTATCCCGATGGATATTTTCATCGGGTGGGGGCGTTGAATGTGGTCGAACATGTCCAAGATCCTGAGGACTTCATTCGCGAAGCGGTCCGCGTCTGTGCTCTTGGAGGGCAGGTGATTCTGAGTAGTCCAAATTTCTTGAGATTTTTAGGCTGGCGCGATTACCACCCTCGGATGCGTGGAATACCCCAAAAATGGCGGAACTTGCTGTCACTTCTAGCGCGTCGATCTCGGATGCGCACTCAGCCAGAGAGTGTTCGTTTTGAACGAATGAGTCCGATTATTAAAGAGCCATTTACGCCCGATGACGATGCGATTGTCTGCACCAATGCCTTGGATATTGCCTTCTTTTTGGAAAGGTATGGTTGTGATCTTTTGGAGGTGGCCTGCACGGATCGGAGTGTGCCAGCGATCGCTGACTGGCTATTGAATTTAACTCCGTTGAAGTACGGATTATTTAACGCCTGGGTAATAGCCCATAGGCGTGTTCGCTAATTGGCCTCAAGCCGTTCCAATCCCTCAGGCGGTCAGGTAATCGCGAGGATCAGCAATATGCCCCGCGAGAGCACTGGCCGCGACGGTGGCGGGTGAGGCTAGAAAAACTTGGCTCTCTTTGTGCCCCATCCGACCTGGGAAATTTCGGTTGGTAGCGCTAATACATTTCATCGGCGTATTCATTCGGCCAAAGGTATCGACAGGACCGCCTAAGCAAGCGGAACATCCTGCATTTTCGGTCATTTGGACACCGGCTGCGATCAGAATATCCCAAATGGTCTGCCCGCCCCAACGGGTGGATTGTAAATCGTGGACAATTTCCGGGGTGGCAGGGACTCCGAAAGTGTCGATGACGACCCGGCGGCCGCGCAGGATTCTGGCGAACTCAACAAAGTCGCTGGTCTTACCTCCGGTACAGGATCCCATGTAGGCACGATCGAGTTTCACCGATGCTAACTCCCTCGCACTCTTCCTCTGACCCGGATCAGGATGGCAGGCCACCGTGGGTTGAAGCTTGGAAAGATCAATCGTCTGATCAAAACAGAAGGCTTGATCGGTATCTTCTTCCACCGGTTCGTACTTCTGGATCGTGCCGTTGAGTCGTGTCCGTGCATCCACATATTCCGCCGTACGCGCGTCGAATGGGAAAATTCCATTCTTGCCACCGGCTTCGATAGCCATGTTGGCAATGGTCATACGGTCATCCATGGAAAGGGTCGTCACCCCGGGACCATCAAATTGCAAGGCTCGGTAGGTCGCACCGTCGAAACCGATTTCGCCAATCAGGTGTAGGATAACGTCCTTGGCCATAACTCCGGGTTGCAGGCGTCCTTCAAAGCGGAAACGCATCGTTTCTGGGATTTTGATCAGGAGCTTCCCTGTGCCGAGCACAAATCCGGCGTCGGTGTTGCCAATGCCCGTAGCAAATTGGTTGAACGCTCCAGCCATGCAGGTATGGGAATCCGTACCGAAGAGGACTTCGCCCGGTCGGGTATGGCCCTTTTGGGGAAGGGCGGTGTGGCAGACGCCTGCATACTGGGATCCATATTGCCGTTTTAGTAGTCCCTTAGTCGTATCAAACTTCCAAGACCCTTCCGGATCGTCAATCACATCATAAAAATAGGGAATTTGCTGTTCGCGAACGAAATCACGCAGAATATCCACATTGCGGTTTGACTTGGAATCGGCGGTGAAAATGTAGTGGTCAGGAATAATCACCACACGATTCCGGTCCCAGACCTTGGCGGTCGTTCCAAACTCTCGCTTGAACACCCCGATTGTCCCAGGGCCGCAAACATCATGGGTCATTAAGACGTCCGCGTTGATCCAGACGTTTTCTCCAGCGGTCACACGGGCTTTGCCTGCCGCGCGGGCAAGCAGTTTTTCAGTTAGCGTCATAAAAGCGTTGCGAGAGTCTAGCGGCTTTCGACCGCTGGGTGCAATCCGGAGTTGGAATCTCTGTGTGGTCTCTTATTTCACTGGGCCAACTTAACTTTCAATGATGTCAGTAATCGGTCTAATTCTTTCTCGAATCTTACCGGGATCCGACCCGAGAGGGTCGAGGAGGATACTCTGGGGAAGTGAAAAAGTCGGTCTTCTCCGAGTTCGTCCTGTAGAAAATTGAGATTATGCTGGTAGGATGAATCACGTTGCAGAGGTGCCATTAAAAGAACCGGGGCACCCCCCTTTCGTTTAAGTGCCGCATTGGCCAAAGCTGAGCGGACATCATGGATCACACCCAAGCGATTAACGGAGACGAGCACTGGGTACGCTTTCAGTGCTTTAATCAGTTCTGGGGCGTCTCCGTCGCTCGCCAGCGGACTAAGGAGTCCTCCGGCAGCCTCGACTAAAGTAACCGCCGCTGTCCCGGTGTGAATTCGAACGTGGGTTGCTATCTCGTGAATACAAAGAGAACATCCGGCCAGTCGTGCGGCTATGGCTGGGGCTAAGGGGTGGCGAAAATACCAAGGGTTAATAATATCGACAGGCACGGAACCTAGAGCCTTAGCCAAATTCAAGGCATCGGAGCGCTCGCCGCTGCAAAGGGGTTTAAAGGCAGCAACCGTCATTCCTCGCGCTTTGAGGTGTCGAACAAAGAGGGTCGTTAAAACGGTTTTCCCGACATTTGTTCCAGTCCCAGTGACGACAATCACATGCATCTAAGGGAGAAGGCTGGCGGTAAGCGGATCCGTCGGCTAGAAAAGATATTTTGCTCGAGGTTCGATCGTTCCGTCCATTGGGTCCGGTTCGATAGCTCCGACTGCACCAAACTATATCTTGAAACTCACTCCTCTGAAAGATATCTACCTTCAACGAATGAAGCCTGATCCGTTGAAGCAATTTGTTACACTTTTGGAAACTCTTCTCGCCGAGAAAACGGCCTTAGAGGAACGTTTGGAACAAATCAATCAAGCCCTCGGCATTTCAGTCTCTGAATTGACCCAGCAAGAAGTTCTGCCTCAGGCCCTCAAGGCTGGTCGTTCGAAGAAGCCTTCGGTTTCCAAGGCGAAAAGGGCAAAAACCGGCGAAATTGGTAAGGAACCGAAGATTGCAAAAACCTCGCAGGCTAGCAAACGCCGGAGCAATGACGGTCGTTCTTTGAAGCAGATTGTGATTGACCTTCTTACGGAGAAAACAAGCCTAACTCGGCAGGGAATTCTTCAAGCCGTGATAGAAGGCGGATACAAGTTTTCCGCAGCGGATCCACTTAATTCCCTGAGTACCCTGATTTATAGCAATCGCAGAATCTTCAGTGCCAAGAAGGGCTCTATTTCTTTGGTTTAATAAAATTGAAAAAAGGAGGTCCGTTAGAGGCGGTCCTTTTAATTCTTTCGTACCCTATGCTCGCCCGCCGTATTATTCCTTGCTTGGATGTTCATGATGGTAAAGTGACTCGTGGAGTGCAGTTCGGGCGCGCTGAAAATGGGGAACTCCGGTGTGTCGGTGATCCAGTCGAACTCGCTGTTCGGTACAACGAGCAGGGGGCCGATGAAATGGTCTTCTTTGACATCACCGCAAGTGCCCACGGCCGGCAGTCGATGCTTGAGGTCATTGAACGTGCAGCCGATCAGTGTTTCATGCCGCTCACGGTAGGAGGGGGGATTCGGACATTGGAAGATATGGGGCAAATGCTACGTGCTGGTGCCGATAAGGTGAGTATCAATTCCAGCGCCGTAACTGATCCGGATCTGATCCGTTCGGGTGCCGAAAAATACGGAAGTCAGTGCATTGTTGTCTCCATCGACACTAAACGGACTGCGCCAGGAAAATGGGAGGTATTTACCGCCGGCGGGCGTAAACCCACCGGATTGCAGGCGCTGGATTGGGCCGTCCGGGTCTGCAAACTCGGGGCCGGCGAAATTGTTCTTAATTCAATTGATGCCGACGGCACCAAGGCGGGTTTTGATTTAGATATCACCCGCCAAATTGCCGATGCGGTAGGTGTCCCAGTGGTGGCCAGCGGCGGCGCAGGGACATTAGATCATCTGGCCGAGGTTCTTCTTGAAGGCCACGCGGACGCGGTCTTGGCGGCGAGCATTTTCCACTTTGGCACCTACACCGTGCAACAGGCCAAGGAGTATTTGCGGGCGCAGGGAATCCCTGTCCGACTCTAGTTCACGGTTTTAGCGTGACCCGCATTCGAAGTCATGCCGAGGAAATGAGTGGATTCCCCTTCATCTCGAAAAATGACGCAATTTTTTCTACGGACTCCCCTAAACGGTAGACTTGTCCATTTGTCTTAGTCATTCTTAACCAACCACCTAGGTAAGAGATAAAAATAAGTTACCAGATTAGCCCACCTCTTATTACCGCTTCTTTATGATTGAGAAACCTCTTTTGAGACAGTGTCTGACCGGGGGGGCCTGTTTAGGCCTCTCTCTCGGGTCAATATCGGCGACGGTTCGGGCCGAAAATAGTCCCTCGAATGCACCGCCTGCTCTGATCGAAAAGGCCATTGTCGAAGGATTACCGCTCGATCAAACGATCCTTCCAACGGCGCGCTACGTCGAATCCGTTTTTGGTGACGATCGGAGTCTTTTGGACACTCCCCGATCGGTGTCAATCGTCACCAAGGCTCAAATGGAGGCGAGAGCCATCACTCGTGCCACTGACTTTAATCAGTACTCACCCGGGGTTTATACTCCGTCCCGTTACGGTTTAGCGAATGTTCCCGTGATCCGTGGTGATCTCGGGGAGATTTATCAAAATGGTCAACGAACGATCTATAGCCGTAATTCTGTTCTGGCCAGCTTCAACGGGGTGGAAGCTATGGATATCGTTAAAGGGCCAGGCTCTGCGGTCTATGGTCCCCAGGGAAATGGTCCCGGTGGCTATGTCAATTTTGTCACCAAAGTTCCCTATTTTGATGGCTTTCATGGAGATATTATCAGTCGCTGGGGAAGTTATCTTCCAGGTGGACAGAGTTACTTCAACCCAGAATGGGTGATGGACGTCGGCGGGCCCGTTAATGAACAACTCGCTTGGCGGGTCAGTTACTTGGGACGCGAAGCGGAGGGATATTATCGAAACACCAAAGATAACACGCAGGATATTTTTGGAGCTCTCACTTGGCGCCCCAACGAAGTATTGACTGTCGACTGGAATGTTCAGTTCTTTACCTCCCGTTTCAATGAAGTCGTTGGGATTAATCGGGTAACACAAGAGTTGATCGACGATTGGCTCTACATTGCTGGACCGGTAAAACCCATCAATCGCTGGGGTGATCCGCTGAACTCGATCGGTGCGTTTGGACTGAATGCAAATTTTGCTCTTCTCGATCCAACTCAAGCCCAGCGGGTTCATATTTATCCTTGGCAGACCATCAATTCTCCGAGCGACAGCGCTGCTGGAAAGAAAGTCTCTTCTCAGTTAATCTCGACTTATCAGCTCAACGATTTTGGTAAAATAGTTAATCGAGCTTACGGGGAGTCTCAGGAATCCCGCAAATCATCTGGATACGGCTACACGGAGTGGGTGCCGGAGAATTGGATGGTAAATAACCGATCTGAAATGCACTACGAGGTCGCTCCGAGTCTGGGCACTTGGGAGCTTCCAATCAAGACGGTGAGCGGAGTCGATCTTCGGTATTCATCGTTAGTTTCTTATCAGGATTTCTCAGTTGAACCTCTCTTTATATACGATGCCACTCAGCCGTCTTCCGGTTTCCATTTGCCCTTCAATCCACTCATCACAACTTTAGGTGGAAGTCAGGTCCTCGTTCCAGGGGCACCAAACCAAGGATCAAATTACTACTTTGGTACCGGTGATCAAAATACCGAAATTTTACAGACAGGGCTCTTCTCCCAGTGGGATTTTAAGTTGCATGATAAATTCTCGATTATTGCTGGAGGTCGAGGGGATTATATTGATGCCTCCGCCCGAAGTCCAAAGGCGTGGGTCAGCGGTACACTAAAACCATCAGGTGATCGTTATCAGTCTCAGTCGGATATTTTTAATACCTCGGTCTTTATTAGCGGCATCTACAAATGGGTGCCAACTGTCTCCTCCTATATTACCTACAATCGCGTCAATGCGATCCAAGGTAATGCGAACTTTGGAGGCGTCGACGGGACTCAAGGGCGGGCGGGTCTCCAGCGCTCTCTCTCCACGGAAAGTGAACTTTTCGAAATTGGATCTAAAGCCAGTTTGCTCGATAATAAGGTATTCGTCAGCGGTACACTCTTCGACCAAATTCGAGTTGCTCCTCAATTGGTTGGTAAACCCGTTGGTATCGAAACCAAAGGGATTGAATTGGAAGCCTTTTATCAACCGGACAAAAATTTTAACGCTAGCGCCAATTTTACATTTCAAGACGCCGTAGTGGACTCCAAACCAGGACAGCAAACAGGTAACTATTTGGATGGCTATCCGACCGGATTCATCGTCGATGGTCAGTCAGGTACTGGGCAAGGGAGCCCAAATTACGCCTATTCTTCAGTTCCTGGAAAAATTCGAGCCGCCTCCGTTCCTAGGATTCTTTTTAATGCGTACCTGACTTACCAATTTGACAATGGATTTGGTGGGAGTATGGGGCCTCAGGTCATGGGATCTCAGTGGCAGAATCAAAATGGGTCCCTGATAATTCCAGCACAATACGTCATCAATGCCTTTCTCTTTTATAAGCAACCAAAATGGGATGTGCAGATCAATTTTCTTAATCTAACGGATGAACGTAACTGGACCTCAATTGACCCTAGTTTCGCGGGGAATGATGTGATTTATCCCGAACAACCCTTTCGGATTAGTGGTCAGATTCGCTACAAATTCTGAGCGAAATTATTGATAGGGAAAGTGGCGAGTGGCGGGAGCACCTTGGGCTATTGGGCTATTGGGCTATTGGGCTATTGGCTGGGTTGCAAACACGACGGCGAATCCGTCGTCCCAACTGCCGGGCCAACGGATGTCGGCCGCAAGCCGGTGGTCCCGAGCAACCAGAGCAATCCGTTACCCACGATGTTTGGTGATTTATGGGGCTTCCGAGACTGGCGCGAAGTCCAATCATCTGGAGCGGATCAGAGAGCAGATCAAGCAAGGTGCCGAGGTTAACACCCCAATCGGCTTCAACCGACTGCTCCGTCAGGGGGAGATCCCATCATTATCGTCTCGCAGAACTGCTGCTTGGCCGGGGGCGGGTGCGCGCAGCGGGGCCAAAGGGATAGGCTCAAGCTTCTTTTGGCCAACGGAGCAAGGGTTCATGGAGGAGAGCTGACCAAAGCCGCTTTCGCCTGAAATCAGACCGAATCTCTGGTCAGGGTCAGGGCCTTGCGACCTCTTCATTTTTACCTGCACGGGGCGAAGAGGAGGCGGCACCTCAAACCACGATGGAGTGGTTCTTAACACAGGGAAGGATTGAGACTGCATTTTGAATAGAGGCTGTCTATGCGAGCTTTATAGATTTTTTCATTCTTTTATTGACGAATTAAAACAGGTAACCCATTGTTGTCTCGTTCTTTGCAGGGGGCTTAATATTTTGGTCAGGTTTTAATATCCTGGCTTTTCGTTTTCCGAGACGTCGTTGTTCACCTTCTCGGGATCTCTACATAGTCCCCATGAACTGTTTCTGATTATTCCCCGGAGCGTACAGTCATCCCCTGACTGGCGCTCCGGTTTTTATTTGCTCCCCCGCCGGGACCCGGTGGGGGAGCTTTCTTTGGTGGCTCAATGAAGTAAAAAAATCGCGTTTGTTCTTCAAGAAGGGTGGTGAGTGGGTGCGGAAAAGTGAGAGACAATTTTTAGCTCAACGCGGCTCACTCTTTACCTGACCGGATTGTTTCCTTCATAATGGGTCCTCTTGACACTTCTTAAGACCTTAATTTTAAGTTGGCTTATTGGGAGTCTGCTTAGCACGGCTTCGCTGCTGGCCACCTCTAAAACCAATCTGCCTCCACGGGCTAAAGTCTTTGTCGCTGGGGATTCTCGTGCAACAACCGCTTTCCTCACCGATGCCGCGGTGGTTCGTCGGTTGGTGGTGTCGGGTTTGGTTGCTTTTTCGGGCAAGGACTCTCCTTCGAAGGCGTGGCGTTCCTTGGTTCGATCGAATGAGGTCGTTGGTTTTAAAGTAACCTCGGCCCCTGGGGCACTGATTGGGACACGTATCGACGTGGTTGACGCTTTGGTCTCAACCCTGATTGACGCGGGGCATCCCAAATCAAACATCGTGATTTGGGATCGAGGTTCTAAAGAGCTTCAGTCGTCTGGGTTCGTGGATTTAGCGGGTCGTTTGGGAGTTCAAACCGCAGCTACGACCGATTTTGGATGGGATTCGACTCAGTTTTACGAGTCTGGATGGAGCGGGAAGTTGGTCTTTGGTGATTTGGAATTTGAGTCGAGTCTTGGGATAAATATTCCAAAGATCTTTGAATCTCTACCTGCTTCGAATTTGCAGCAAAATGGGTTGGAATCGAGTCCTAGGGACCGAATTAGTTTAGGGCGTAGGTCCCATGTTTCTCTTCTTTTAACTCGTAAATTGAGCCGAATTATTACTGTTGCCCCAGTGATGACCCACAATGCAGCAGGAATTAACGGTCACCTTGTTTCCCTGGCATTTGGGGCCTTCGACAATGTGTTCCGTTTTGATGGAGAACCCCATCGCACGGCGGAATCTGTACCGGAGTTATGTGCTTTGGATGATCTGATGCCCAAGGTTATTTTCGGAGTGTCGGATGCTCTGATTGCGCAGGTTCGGGGTGAAAAAATAGTCAGGCTGCACGAGACGCTTGCGCTTAATGAAATTCGTTTCAGTGCCGATTTAGTCGCACTCGACTGCTTGGCTTTAGCTGATATTGAGGCAGCTCGAAGTAAACAACAGCTTGATGGGGAGAAGCCTTTTAAAACGGAGCTTTATGGTAATGCGGAGCTTCTAAATCTCGGGGTTGCGGATCCTCACCGAATTGATGTGATCCGAGTTCCATGAGGACAGATTCCCTAGTTCTTCGGAGGGCTACGGACAAAGATATTCCACTCATTCGAAGTTTAGCTGAACAGATTTGGCGGGTGAGTTATTCGGGAATGATTTCTGAAGGTCAAATCGGGTATATGTTGGAGTGGATGTATTCGGTGGCGCGTTTAGGAGACGACTTCAGAGGGGGGGTTCGATATGAAATTGTCAGTCAGCAGGGGATGACGATCGGTTATTTGGCGACGGCGACGACAGAAGCGGCAGTGGTGTTGCACTTGCATAAGTTGTATTTACTACCGGAAAAGCAGGGCTGCGGTCTGGGACACCTCCTTTTGGCCCATACAGAAACTCTGGCGCGACAGCAGGGTTGCGAGGTGATCGAGTTGAGGGTGAATAAAGAGAATGCTCGGGCTCTTCGAGCCTACTACCGTGCTGGATTTACATGGGTAGAATCGGTGGTGGTCGAGATTGGAGGGGGCTATGTGATGGATGATTTTATTTTAAGAAAGAAGGTTGGCTAAAGCGGTTGGCTCAGAATTGAGCTAAGGAAGTGAGGGGTCATTGATGGGGGACGAAATATTCATGAAGAGAGTTCAACGTTTGCCAGTGCTTGACCGTTGATCGTTCAGGGTATTTTGGCTCACACTCGACTCCGGCGTCATGAGAGGGTTTGACGTTTAATACTCACTTTGTCGTGATACGTTTTGAAATGTCGCCTGAACCAGGTAACCGCGCGGTGCGGCACGCTGGGGATTTTGTTACAATCCATCTTCGACCGGTTGGCGGGCGAGTGCCTCAAGATTGGCTGGGGCGATTGCGAACCCATATTGGACGGGTTGACCGGATACGGGGGGAAATCGTGCGTTCACATTTTCAGAAACTTCCCTTGGCAGGATCCGCTTGGAGGGACCTACCGATGGAGGACCATCCAGAAGGGGGATGGGTGGTCACGCTGCCTTTGACCGAGGTTGGTTTCTTCAAGTTTAAGGCCTACGCATTAGCCCCGTGCGGAACCCAGTATTGGCCGACTGGAGTCGACGCGGCGATCAGCGTGCATCCGTCGTGGACCCGTTCGGTTAACACTTTGTACTGTGCTTTCCCGCGCATGTTTGGAAGGTGGTCTAAAGGGCGAGTTTCAACCTATGAAGAGCATCAGACGCAAACTCTAAAAGACTTAGATACGGCTGGTTTCACCGTCATACCGCCGAGTGGTACCTTACGTGATTTGATTGCTGAGTTACCGCATATTATCGATAACTTGGGATGCCGTATGGTGCATTTGCTTCCGGTGAGTTCGGTGCCAACGACCTTTGCTCGATTTGGACGTTTTGGTTCACCGTACGCGGTCCAGCACTTAACCTCGATTGACCCCGCTCTTGTCGAATTTGATAAACGTTCCAATGGAGTGGCGCAGTTCGAGGAGTTGGCCTATGCCATCCATGCCCGCGGGGGGAGACTGATGTTGGATTTAGTCATCAACCACACTGGATGGGGGAGTGTGGAATGGGAGAAACATCCCGAGTGGTTTCTGAAGAAAGCGGATGGAGAATTTGAATCACCGGGAGCTTGGGATGTTATATGGGAAGATTTGGTCGAAATGGACCAGCGGAATGGAGCTCTGTGGGATTATTTAGCCGGGGTCTTTCTGATTTGGTGCCGCCGAGGTGTGGATGGCTTCCGGTGTGATGCCGGCTACAAAGTGCCTTCTCATGTGTGGCAATTTATTACATCCAAGGTTCGCTTGGAATTTCCAGATACCCTTTTCCTTCTGGAGGGTTTGGGCGGGCCTTGGACCGCCACCGATGCCTGTCTTGCGGAGGGCGGAATGCAATGGGCTTACAGTGAGCTTTTTCAGAATCACGGCGGCGCTGCCATCGGGGGGTACTTGGATCATCACCTTCGCGCCAGTTGCACGGTAGGCACTTTGATTCATTATAGCGAAACCCACGACAATGCTCGATTGGCGTCAGAAGGCGGAATTCCCGGCCAACCAGCCACGGCAGAGGGCCGGCGTTGGTCGCTCTTTCGCAATCGTTTGGCTGCCTTGACCAGTATTGGGGGTGGCTTCGGTTTCACTTGCGGCGTGGAATGGTGCGCAACGGAGCAAATTAACGTACACAGTAGTCGTGGGCTGGCTTGGGGCTCGATCGGTAATCTGGTAACGGAACTTGCCGCGTTGAACCGGTTATTGCTTGAGAATCCCTGTTTTCATGGAGGCGCTCGATTGGAAAGGCTGAGTCTGATTGGTTCGCCGATCTACGCCTTGTACCGCGAGTCTGAAGATGGACTGAATCGGTGCTTGGTGTTGGTAAATATGGATTTTCTGAAATCGAATGCGATTTCTTTACCAGCAAGCGTTTGGTCAGGTTGGGGGGGAGTCATCCAAGACCTTCTCAAGCCGGGTTCGCCCGAGGTGCCGTCGGTTGGCTCATTGAATTCGGAGGCTGAGAGACTCTTTACGCTGGAACCCGGAGGCGTTCTTTGTTTAGCCCCAACGCAGAAGATCATTGGGATATCAGGAAAAGAATTAGTGGAGTCACGATTGAGGGCTGACTGGGGTTATGTTTGTTGGGGTAAAGTGTCAGCGGAAGGAGGACCCGCCATTTCTTGGCAGGCGCTCGCCGAGTGGATTGACGAAGATCCAGAAGCCTTTTTGGCCGCGTCTTTGGCGTCAAAAGGTACAACCGCAGAATCGTATCGGCCGGTTATTAGTTGGAGGCCTTCGGACTGCACCCGGATAACATCCGTGCCGCCTAGCCATTGGGTCTTGGTGATCGATACCGTTCCCTTTCGTGCGACCTTGTCCCAGGCTGGAGTCCAACCGGCGCGGCACGCTGTCTCCCTCTCGACCACTGTGGGGCAGCTCGTGGCGTTTGCTCCGAGCGATTTGACTGGGGACGCTGTGCTTCTGCTGGAGCGGTATGGAGTGGAGCAGAAGAGAGTGACGGCGACGTTGCGATTTTTGAAAGCGGGACCGGATTTGAGGAAACCAACCGAGTCCGTAGAATCGAATACTGCCTTAGTTTTACTAACCAACGGACGCGGTGGGATGGCGCGACTTGGTGTGGATCTCGGCCGAATCCAGTCGAAGTACGATTGTTTGTTGGCGGCAAATCTCCATGCGACAGTGCCGGTGGATCGCCATGTTTTTGCCAAGCGGATGCGGGCATGGATCAACGCAGACGGGTTTATTTCACCTTTGGATGCGGTCAATCTTGTGACATTCGAAGCAGGCCCGCCCGCGCAGTGGCGTTTCATTGCCAACGCTGGCGATGGCCGCAGGGTGGCGATTGAACTTGTGGCGGATCTTTTGGAGGGGGAAAATTCCATAATCCTTCGGTTCAGTCGGTCGGTGATCGACGATAAAGAAGCTCTCTATGGCCGGCCGCTCCCGGAAAATTGTTCCGTTCGATTAGTGGTCAGGGTTGATCTTGAGGACCGTAATTTCCACAATCAAACGGAGTTTAATCACGGGGCGGAGGTCCACTTTGGCACTCATGTGCGGCCTCTGACGGTGGGCGATGGATTGATCGATCAAGCCCCCTTGAACGGCTTTGAGTTTACCCCCGGGGAAGATCGGCGCTTGAGCGTTTATGTGACTAAGGGCGAATACCATTCGGAAGTAGAGTGGTCGCGAGATATCCCTCATTCGGTGGAAGTCACCCGAGGTATGGTAGGTGCGGGCGATGCGTTCAGTCCGGGTTGGTTTGATATTCCCATTGGGTTGGGGGAAAGAGCTTCAGTTATTGTGTCGGCAGAGAGAGAACCGCTAGGGAAAGAACGGATCGATGGATTTATCTCGGAGCGCGCGCGGTTGGAGTGGTTGAGTGACTTTGATTCTGACCCCTTTACCCGCGCACTGAGTCGAGCGGCGCGGGCGTTTGTGGTGCGAAGGGACGACGCAAAGACAGTGATCGCTGGTTATCCGTGGTTTTTGGATTGGGGGCGTGACTCCTTGATTGCGGCGCGAGGGTTGATTGCGGCGCGGATGTTTGAAGAAGTGCGAGGGTTATTGGTGACCTTTGGTCGATTTGAGGAGCAGGGATCATTACCTAATTCGATTCATGGGGAGAATGCGACCAATCGAGAGACCAGCGACGCGCCTCTTTGGTATGGAATTGTTGTGGAAGAATTGGCAGCAGCAGACCCGAGCGGAGCCGATGCTGTTTACGGTTTGTCGACGGGAGATAAGCGAGGAAGGACCTTGCGCGAGGTTTTGAGATCGATTGCCTGCGGTTATCTGAGAGGTCCTGAGAATGGCATCGAGGTCGATCAAGCCAGTGGTCTAGTTTGGAGTCCGTCGCATTTTACTTGGATGGATACAAACCATCCAGCGGGAACGCCGAGGCAAGGATATCCGGTGGAGATTCAGGTTCTTTGGATTCGGCTATTGAGGCAATTGGATCGTTTGGGTGAAACTGGAGGACAGGAAAGTGGAGAGTCATGGGGGGATTTAGCGCGCCGAACCGAGAAGTCGTTTTTGGATCTATTTTGGATCGAGGATCGCGGTTGGTTTTCCGATTGCCTGCATGCGGAGAAAGGGAAACCGGCATCAGGTGCAGTGGCGGATGACGCTTTGCGGAGTAATGCTTTGCTCGCGGTATCGTTGGATTTGGTGACAGGCGAAAAGGCGAGGCGTTTGGTGGACGCTTGTGCCCGCCATTTGTTGATACCTGGGGCATTGAGATCCTTGGCACCCCTCCCGGTTACCCCGCCACAACCCATTTGGCGTCAGGGTCAACTGTTGAACGATCCGAGCCACCCGTATTGGGGTGGTTACGCTGGGGACGAGGATACGCGACGAAAACCAGCGTACCATAATGGAACAGGCTGGGTTTGGACGTTTCCCTCTTTTTGCGAGGCACTGGTGAAAGCCCACGCCCATGCGCCTGAGGCAGTCAGAGCAGCGAGAGCCTATCTCGGTGGAGTCGATCGACTCATGTCTTCAGGGTGTTTAGGGCAACTCCCAGAGATTATAGATGGAGACGCGCCGCACACGCCACGAGGGTGTGATGCGCAAGCGTGGAGTGTGACAGAAGTTCTACGGGTCTGGCGTTGGTTGAGGCAGGAGGACCGACTTTGAGCGCAGAAAAACTTCTGCAAATGGCGTTAGGAATTAAAGGTTGTCAGTGGAATTCCTTCCCTGCGCTTATTGGTATGTCCTAAGCTTTCACCATCGAATGCGATCTAAGTCTGATTTTGACACGTTACTTGAACGAGCTATTGCGGTTCTTCTTCTCGGGGCGGTTGCTTGGTCCGTGCTTTGGTTTGGCGGGGTTGAAGACAAGGAATTCTCCTTCGCTGTTGGCGCTCTGGGGATTGCATCGGTCCTTTGGATCGTTCGATTGTGGGTAGTGGAGGCTAGCCGCTTTTTGCTTCCGCCGGTTACTTGGATAGTTCCGATATTCTTGGGATATGCCCTCTGGCGCTGTTCCACGGCGGAGGTGCAGTACATGGCTCGGATGGAGTTATTCTTGATCTGTACCTGTGTCATAACTTTTGTCACGGCGTTGCATACCTTGCATCGGCAGGAGACCGGTTCTTGGTTTGTGCACGGGATCGTATTGATTGGGACCTTGGTCGCGGTTTACGCCTTGGTCCAATGTCTTCGGCAATCCAATAGCGTGCTGGGCTTGGAGCGTCCGGTGATGTATCTCAAGCGGTATGGTGGGACGTTTGTGAACCCCAATCATTTGGCGGGGTTTCTTCTACTGGCAATGCCTTTGGCCTTGGCGAATGGATTTCTATCCCGAGGCAGCGCGATCGCAAAGATTTTCCATGGCTACGCGGCTTTGGTGATGTTAGCAGCGATTGCCTTCACGATGTCCCGAGGCGGATGGATTGGCACCTTGGTGGCATTGGGAGTGTTCTCCATCTGGCTTATTCGGCGTCCTCAGTTTCGGATTCCAGTCGCAGTTTTTGCCGCTCTTTTGGTCGCTGCAGCGACCGTATTTGTGAGCTATTCGAGCAAGGCTCGTGCGCGTTTGGATGATGTGACTGCCCCTGCGAAGTTTGATAGTGGGCTATCGCGTTTATGGCTCTGGCGACCGGTTTGGCGGATGTGGGAGGACAATCGGTTACTGGGAGTGGGCCCGGGCCAATTTGACAGCCGATTTCCTGCCTATCGAACGGCGGAGAATCCGCTAAATCCACAGCATGTTCACAACGAATTCTTGGAAGTGCTCGTCGAATATGGAGCGGTCGGAGGGATGTTGGTTGGGGTCGGTGGAATCCTCTTTATTTATGGACTCTGGCGAACCTCCAAGCACGTCGAACGTGGGGCTTCAGATTTGGCGGTTAAAGCCAGTAATCGAACTGCATTTTTTGCCGGGGCGGTGACGGCGTTGACCGGCTTTTCAGTGCATTGCCTGTTTGAATTTAATCTGCACATTCCCGCGAGTGCCATCTTGGCGGCAATCTTGCTCGGAATGCTGGCTTCCAATCTTCGTTTCGCGACGGAGCGCTATTGGTTGACGTCGAATATTTTTACTCGGCTGGTGGCTACCGCTTTGGTGTTGGGTGCAGGGTACTGGATGCTGCCGATGGCCGTTGCCAGAGCGCGGGAGAGTCGGCATTTAGTGCGGGCGACAGCGATGTTGGCTTCAGATGAGGCTTTCTTTGATGAATTAAGAGCTGCCGATACCGCGAATCCGGGTAATCCGCTAACCACCATGTGGTATGGAGAAGAAAAGCGACGGGTGAGTTGGTTGGGAGCAATGGGTTGGGAGATTCAGGCCACTGAAGCGATCGAGTGGTTGGAGAAAACCTGTCGATTGAATCCGTACAATGCGCGGGCACATATGCGATTGGCATTGTGTCACCAATGGCTAGGTGCGATGGACCGAGCTAAGGTTGAAATAGAGAAGGCGGCCGTTCTGGGCCCCAATGATATTGAGATCGCCAATGCCCTAGCCTGGAACCGATTGTCCCGTAAAGACTACGCTGGAGCGCGGGAGGCCGTTGTCTTGTCCTTACGGATTAATCCTTGGAACAACTGGGAAGCACGGTCTTATGAGGCCAAGCTGAAGACGCTTCCGGACGGGCCGTGAACCCTCTGGGGCGATAAAAACAAACACTTCTTGCGCGGGGTTGATTTTTCCACATTGGCAAGAGATCCCTTTAACGTCAGATTTTCACTTCATGAGTGTCCCTACGGTTTCTAGTTCTGAAGCGGGAGTTTCCCGCGAGATAACCATTCTGAATAAGCAGGGTGTTCATGCCCGACCCTCAGCGATGTTTGTTAAACTCGCTGGGCGCTTTCAGTGCGATGTCTTCATTGAAAAAGATGGGGAAAAGGTCAATGGCAAGAGCATTATGGGCTTGCTGATGTTGGCCGCGGGTCCTGGTAGTCGGATGCGACTTCACTGCCAAGGCACCGACGCAGAAGCGGCGCTCACTGAGTTGTGTGCGTTGGTAGAGAATCGATTTGGTGAGAGTTGAAAGTGGAGCCATGTCTGACTTTAATATTCGTTATATTTCTCGGTTAGCTCGAGTGGCGTTAACCCCTGACGAGGAATTGCGACTTGGAGAGCAATTAGGCCCTATTCTGGGCTACATCGAAAAGCTCAAGGAAGTGGACGTGAGCGGGGTTGAACCGACCGCTCATGCCTTTCCCTTGGTGAATGTGGTGCGGGAAGACACAGTGACTGAGTCCTTATCCAATGAAGAAGCCTTGCGGAATGCGCCTGCGCGTTCGGGTGGACTTTTTGTGGTTCCCAAGATCGTCGAGTGAGGGCTTTCTGGGGAGGAGAGAAGGGGTGTCGCTCTCGCATCAACTAGCCTCCATGCGGCCTTGGCGCATTCGGTCTTCGCGCTTGCCTCGTGGGCCATCCTTCGCCACGGTTTCCTATGGCAGCGAGATTGACATCTGAAACCTTTGATGCCGAGTTTTACCAACCGGCTGATTCTTTTTTTCGTCTACACCGATCTACGGCGTTGACCTATGACGATGTCACCCTGGCGACCTGTTATAGCGATATTCTTCCCCGCGAAGCCCAGATAGAGACCCAATTAGCGGAGGGGTTGCATTTGAATATCCCTTTGGTTTCGGCCGATATGGATACAGTGACCGAAGCCCGCATGGCCATCGCGATGGCCTTGAATGGTGGGTTGGGCTTGATCCACTATAACATGCCAGATAAGGAGCAGTTATCGGAGGTTTCGAGGGTGAAAAATCATGTTCACGGGTTGATCCAAGATCCCATTCAGGTGGGGCCGGAAATGTACATTGGTGATGTCCTCGAGTTGATTGCCAAGCGGCGGTTTACCTTTAGCACCTTTCCAGTCGTGGATCTGCAGGGGCGTTTATTGGGGTTGTTATCTGGTCATGTGGTTAAGCCAAGATATGCGCTTCGATTAGTTGCAGAGGCCCTGACCTCGAGATCGCAAGTGAAGACGATTTTGGAGAGTGAATTGGGGGCAGACCCGATCGCCAGTGCCGACCGGTTTTTCACGGAAAATTTGGGGATTCACAAGTTACTCGTGGTGGATGGGGAAGATCGGTTAAAGGGGTTGTTTACCCTGAGCGATATTGAACGAATCACCCAAGAGGCTGGGGCAACCCTCAAGCCGGCGCGAGATTCTCAATTTCGATTGTTATGCGGTGCCGCGATATCGACCACCCGCCGTGCAGATGGGGCGATCGATAGTGAGCGTTTGGTGGGGCATGTTGGCGCGATGATTGACCGTGGTTTGGATTGTGTTGCGGTTTCGACCGCACATGGACACAGCAAAGGGGTGGGTGAGGTTGTGCGGTTAATACGTCAGGCTTTTCCAAAATTACCGATTATTGCTGGCAACGTGACTAGCGGAGATGGCGTGGATTTTCTGGCGGATGCGGGTGCAAATGTCGTGAAGGTAGGGCAGGGGCCGGGGTCGATTTGCACGACACGGATTGTGGCTGGAGTGGGTGTGCCACAATTGACCGCTCTCCATATAACGGCGAGGGCGGCAGCGAACCGAGGGGTCACTCTGCTCGCAGATGGGGGAATCACAAAGTCTGGGGATATCGTGAAGGCTCTCACGTTGGCTCAGGGTGTCATTTGCGGCGGTCTGTTTGCGGGCTGTCCAGAGGCCCCCGGACAGCTCGTTGAAATCAATGGCAAGGTGTATAAACAGTATCGGGGTATGGGAAGCCACGCAGCGATGAAAGCAGGCTCAGCGGCGCGGTATGGTCATTCATCCGATTCTAATCGCAAGGCTGCCGCTGAGGGAATTGAAGCTTTAAAGGAAGTCGCTGAGTCGGTGGATGTCGTCTTGGCGCAAATGATGGGCGGAATCCAATCGGGAATGGGTTATTTGGGGGCGGCTAATTTACCTGAACTGCGATCTCGCGCTCGGTACATTCGGGTGAGTTCGGCGGGGCAACGCGAGGCGTCACCGCACGACGTGATCGAGGTCAAGACGGGGACGGCTAATGAGGATAAGGATTAATTTTGAGGAGATCCCTTCGTTCCGAGAAGAGGCTGGTAGATTAGAAACGAACCGTTTCATTGGTTCGGCCGCATTGGGGGCAACGAGACCGTTCTACTGTGGCATCGTCGGTGTAGACCGCGGTGCAGCGATTGCAACGGAAGACGCTGTCTTGCGAAACATCGGCCCCGATTCTGCGGCGACGTAATTCACCTTGGATCGACAATCCGGCTAATGTCGCGAGAGCACCGGTCATCCAGAGAGTAATCAGAGAGAGAGGTTCCATGGGTCAAGGGGCGGTCGACTCCCGAGAGCCTTTGGCTACAGGTTGAAAAGTAACGAGAGACCAGACGAGTTGGGTCGAAGACAGGATATCGATCGAAGCGGTTTTTTTGTGGGGAAGAAACCGAGCATCGAGGAGCGCGGCGAGAGAGGCTGCATCGGTGCTGGAGGAACCCGAGGAGAGAACGACGCGGGCAGTGATGACTTCTCCGGCAGGATTAACCGCAAATTCTATTTTTACAGGTTGCGGTGAACTGGGTTCAGACCATTCGGGAATGACAATAGGACGTTGTAATGCTCCGAGTTGTGCGGGGCTGAATAGATCTATTTGTCCTTGGATAGAGGTCATCCGATTGGGTTTTTTTGCTAAGGTAGGGTTTGGAATAGATATCTGGTTTACGGTGCGCGGCGAGGGGTTCCGCGGTGCCATACCGAGATGGGAACCCTCTGAGTTGGGGGGAAGAAAAACCCAATTAATTTTGGGTTGAGGCAGCGTGTAGTTGACAGGAGGCAAGCCTGAGTCGGTATCGGTTAAAATCCCGATAGCATCGGGGAGTGCGTATCGTGTTGGGCGAGCGGCTGCATTCGACCAGAGATCGGGATCTGACGTAGCCCAGCGGGCGATCAGAGAGCGTGAGCCAGTTTTGAGTGAGGGTCCCTGGGGAGGTTGGATAAATAATCCAGCGAGAACGACGTGGAGAACCACCGATCCGCTGACGATGAATATCCAGCGCTGGGTTGACCACGGAGTTTCGTCGATTTTCACGGGGTTCGTCGGGTGGGATTTCCTCCGAGAATGATTTCTGTCAGGCCGGCATCCCGGGCGATTCGACTGAGTTCGGAGAGTCGTTCATAGCGAACTCGACGGTCAGCTTCGAGATAGAGTCGGCGAGGGCCCTTGGGCGGTGCGGTGCGGACTGCAAGACGAGCCTGAAGTGTGGCTAGATCAGGTAGGACCTGATTTTCAAAATAGCATTGTTCGGCGGCATCAACGGCTACGACCAGAAACGAAGCGCCGTCCCAAGTGAGAGATCGCGAATCAGAGGTAGGTAGTTCGATCCGGCATCCAGCAGGAAGGATGAGTAAATTTCCAAACACCATAAAGAAGAGCAGCAGAAAAAGGACGCAGAGGTAAGGAGCGATATCGGCATGTCCAATCAGAGGAAACAAGGTTCGTTTAAAGAGTGGAGAGGGGGAGTGCTTCATCGGGGAAAGAGAGGATAATTAAGGCCGAGAGTGCGGCAATTCCGGCGATGAAGAGACCATTTTCATTGCTTCTGCTGAGGCTTTTTCCATATCGAGCACGACAGCTTTGACTCGGTTAACCAGATAGTTATAAGCCGCGTAACAAACGACAGCGATGGCGATGCCGAGGGCTGCTGAGTAAAGTGATTGCCAGATTCCGGCAAAGAGTTCGGTCGGTGCGGCAAAGCCTGAACCCGATTGAAGCTGACGAAAGGCTTCGCCAATCCCGGCGAGAGTGCCGAGCAAGCCGATCAGCGGGGCGATCTGAGCACTGGTGGCCAAGAGAGGCAAGCGGGCTTCGAGGCGGGGTATTTCCGTCAGTCCGACTTCCTTAATCGACTCTTCGATGCGATCCCGACCTGCATCGCGATTGAGAATGACTGCTTTCATCAAACGGGAGACCGGGCCGGGGGTAGCGTCGCAAATCGAAAGGGCTTCGATGACGTTGTCTCGTTTAAGGACATTGCGCACCCCAACCAAAAACTGAGCGGAGTCAATTTGGACGCGGTGATAGTAGAGAAGACGTTCGATAATGACTGTCACAGTCATTCCTGCGAAGACGACGAGTAGCCAAAAAAGAAGGCCGTAACCGTTGGCCGCGATGGGGCCGGCGACGGTCTGAGGCGTCAAGATACCATTGGTCGGAAGGCCTGCGGCGATGAGGGTGGCGATCAACATACGGCCCTTTATAGAAGGGGGGACCGCTTAGGAGCAATGACCACTTCCCATTTGATACCCTCTACTTTTTCGGATTACAAAAAATTCGGGCCTCTTGTTCAGTGATTATGCCGTTTTGATTGGTGTCACAGGTTTGAACGGCGAGATTAAAATCAACATGTGACCCTCGCACAGAGGTGACTTCATGCTCGAAGAATAAAGGGACGGTGATTGCGGTTCGTGTCCCATTGAGGGTGGAAAAAGAGCGGTTACTTTCCAGCTTTTCATAGAACAGGCGAGCTGCGGTATCGGTTTCGAAAGCAATAGGAACCCGCGGATCCCGGTGGTCAACCAGCTTGTGGCGATGGATGCAACCGGAGGTCATTACCATTGGAAGAATTAGGCGGGCGCAGAGAAAGAAAAGAGACGATGAGTTCTTCATAACCTACGAAAACATAAAGGAAGAATTTTGCGTTCGAAAGTCTTCTCTGAGTTCTCTGGCTTGAACATCTCTACGGGTAGGTGATTCTCCGTTCACTGAATGATACCGACCCCTTTCGATAGCACTCCCAGTACTAGGCTGATTTTTGGACCTGGAACCTTGGACCGTGTTGGACACCTTGCCGCCGAGTTAGGTGGGCGCCGCGTCCTAGTGGTGACGGATCGCGGTATTGAGGCAACAGGCCATGTGGATCGCACCGTAAATCTTCTCCGAGCCTGCAGACTGGAAGTGGCCGTCTATGCGGGGGTCCGTGAGAATCCCACCACCTGGGATGTGAATCGATGTTTGGAAGTCGCTCGAGCCTTTTCGGCTGATTTATTGATTGGGTTAGGTGGAGGGAGTTCAATGGATACAGCGAAGGGAGCTAACTTTTTGCTGACCAATGGGGGTGAGATGCGCGATTATCAAGGGGTCGGCAAAGCGACTCGACCGATGTTGCCTTTGATAGCGATCCCGACCACCGCCGGAACCGGGAGTGAGTGTCAAAGTGCAACTTTAATTGCCGACGAGACAACTCATCGCAAGATGGCGTGCCTCGATTCAAAAGCGGCAGCAAAAATTGCCATTTTGGATCCCGTACTTACCGTGTCGCAGCCGCGTCGGGTGACCGCATTGACGGGTATCGACGCTTTAGTTCATGCGATTGAATCGGCAGTGACTACGCGGCGGACACCTTTGTCGGCGATCTATTCTCGGGAAGCCTTTCGACTCTGTGTGGGTGGTTTGGAAAAAGTCCTTTTGGAGCCAGACAATCTCGATGCCCGTGGCACCATGCTATTGGGGGCGGCTTTTGCTGGAATGGCTATTGAGAATTCCATGCTGGGCGCAGCGCATGCAGCTGCGAATCCATTGACGGCTGGTTATGGAGTCCTGCACGGAGCGGCAGTTGGTCTAATGTTGCCCGCCGTGATTCGCTATAACGCCGTTGACCCAGTGGCCCGAGGGTTGTACGTGCAGTTGGCGGTTTCAGCAGGTTTAGCGGGGGCGAAGGGAGATCCTGAGATCATTATTTCGGATCTCCTGCGAGTCCTTGCTCGGTTGCAGGTGGCGGCGGGTATTCCCCAAACGCTGGAGGCCGCGGGGGTCGATATTGGCGCGATTTCGGAGTTGGCACTGGAGGCCGCGGGGCAGTGGACGGCAGGATTTAATCCGCGCCCCATTGATGCCGAGGCGTTTATAGGTCTTTATCAATCGGTGGCGTCCCAAGGCGTTGACTGCAGGAACTGACCTACCGCATTGGCGATGTCGGGTTAGGCCGCGGTTAAGGCCGCGCGAGCATCGTCGCCGGCGCCCGTCTTTTCTAAGAAGTAGTCATAACCACCGGCATACGGGTTTACTCGGCCAGCGGTGACGTGCAGCACTTTGGTGGCGAGTTGGCGGATAAAGTGAACGTCGTGTGAAATAAAGAGAAGAGTCCCCTCGTAACGTTCTAGGGCCAAGGTGAGTGATTCTACCGTGGTGATGTCCAAGTGAGTTGTTGGCTCATCCATGAGTAGGAGGTTGGGTGGATCCACTAGAAATTTGACCAAGTTTAATCGGCTTTTTTCGCCACCGCTGAGCACTCGAGTCAGCTTATAGATTTCCTCCTTACGAAACATAAAGGAGCCAAGAATTGCCCGTGCTTCGTCTTCGCGCAGAGCGGGTGCGCTGGCGAGAAGTTCATCGAGAACCGATTTATTGGGGTCGAGAGTACCGGCACGATGTTGGCTGAAATAGCCGAGTTTGGCATTATGACCGAGCTTGAGTTCTCCCTGTTGGAAGGGAACAACGGCGGCAATAATTTTGAGTAGCGTGGATTTACCCGATCCATTAGGGCCGACCAAAACAGTACGTTCGCCTCGTTCCACCATAAGGTCGAGGCCGGCATAAACCACGTTGGAACCGTAGGCCATGTGCAGGTTTTCGACGGTGAGTGCGCGTTGTCCACCACGGGGTGGGGTAGGGATCTGGAAACGAAAGGGTTTCTTGGTCGGAGTCGGTTTCTCGATTAGTTCCAAGCGCTCGATCTGTTTGAGCTTGGACATAGCTTGGGACGCCTTGGAGGCGACCGAGCGGAAACGGTCAGCGAATTCCTGCAGAGCTTGAATCTCTTTTTGTTGGTTTTTGTAGGCCGCTGATTGTTGTTCGTAACGTTCCTCGCGCTGTTTAAGAAAAGAAGAATAATTGCCCGTGTAACTGATCAGTTTTTTGTCCGCGATATCATGGACCTGAGTGATGATTTCATCCATGAACTGGCGGTCGTGGGAAATTAGAAGTAAGGCACCGGAATAATTTTTAAGATAATTCTGCAGCCAGAGCAGGGATAGGAGGTCGAGGTGATTGGTTGGTTCGTCGAGGAGTAATAGGTCGGGTTCCATCACCAGCAAACGGGCCAAGTGGGCGCGCATCACCCAACCGCCGCTCATTTCCCGTGCTTTCCTCGCGAAATCGGTATCCTTATAGCCCAGACCCTTGAGCATTTTCTTGGCCTTCGCCTCTACTTGAGGGTCATTGAGCGCAGAGTGCTTGGCGTGAGCCTCCATGTAGTCTGCGCTATCGACCGCACCGGCGGCCTCTAAATCCAGTAAGCGTTTTTCCAGTGCGGGCAATTCACCCGCTCGACCGGTGGCGACTTCGAGAACCGTTTCCTCTCCGACAACCTCGCCCTCTTGAGGCAAATAGCCGACCATGGTCCAGACATCACGCTCAATCGCACCTTCGTCTGGGACATTGCGTTTGAGGATGAGGGAAAATAGTGTGGATTTGCCGGCACCATTGGGTCCGACAAGGGCGACACGGTCTCCGTAATTGACCTGCATCGACGCGTTTTCAAACAGCGTGCGACCGGCCACCGACATTTTCAGTTCGCGAATCGAGAGCATGAGTCAGAAATAACTGGAGGTGAGTATGACGTCTGGCCGACCTTGAATGAACACAATTTGATCCGGAAACCGGTCGTCGAGTCATATTTTTTTATTAAGTCGCCTGTTTAATGGGCAAATCTCTCTTGATCCATTCAGAAATCTCTCCTCAGATTACAGAATGAGATTTCCCCGGATCAGTTTGAGAAAAGGTCTTCAGATGCTGGGCTTTTTAGGGGTTGCTCGCCCTTGGAGCCTGTTAGGAACCGAGGAGACAGTGGAGTTATTTGTAGAGGGGTATACCGGTCGGGTCAGTTATTCGCCGGGGGAAGAACTTTCCCTCCATTTTTCGACGAGTGCGACGACGGTTGCGGTGGAAATTGTTCGGCTCGGGGTTAAGCCTGAGACGGTTTGGTCTGCGAAAAATATTCCAGGACGTCAGCAAAGTGTCCCGATAGATGCCTCGTCGCAGGGGTGTAAATGGCCGGTGTCTACCAAAATCCCCCTCCCAAAAACTTGGCGTAGTGGCTACTATCAGGTGCAGTTTAAAGTGCGCGATGGGGGAGGAGTTTTTACGCGTCGAGGCAGTCGGACGGCGGAAGGAACTTGTTTTTTTATTCTGAAAGCGGAGGTCCCTGGCGCCACATCGAAGATTTTGCTTCAGCTATCCACCCATACTTACAATGCCTACAATAACTGGGGAGGGTTTAGTTTGTATGCTTTCAACGGACGAGGTGGAAATCAGGGGCACCGAGTTTCGTTTGAACGACCTCCGTTGAGCCAGTTTTCTAACTGGGAACAACCCTTTGTTGAATGGGCAGAACGTTCTGGAATTAGCCTTGAGTATGCCTCGAATGGAGATCTCGAATCCCATCCGGAACTTCTAAAAGCCTATCGACTGGTCTTGAGTGTGGGGCACGATGAGTATTGGTCGGCACCGATGCGGAAAACTTTGGAAGGATTCATTGGCGACGGTGGTAATGTAGCCTTTTTCAGTGGCAACACCTGCTGTTGGCAGGTTCGGAGCGAGGAGGGAGGCCGAGCGTTAACCTGCTGGAAACAGAACTATCATTCCGACCCTGTTTACTCCGAAAGAAAAGGCTACGACACACTCTCTTCGGCTTGGAGTCATCACTTGGTGGGGAACCCGGAGAACCGATTGACTGGGGTTGGCTTTCTTTGGGGTGGTTATCATAAAAGCCATGGTCAACTGATGGATGCAAGCGGGGCTTTTACAGTGCATCAGCCCGATCATTGGCTCTTTGCCGGTACGGGCTTAAAACGGGGTGATACTTTTGGCGCTAAGGATACGATTGTGGGTTATGAATGCGACGGTTGTGAGTTGGATTGGAAAGACGGGGTGCCATCACCCACTGGTCGCGATGGTACTCCGCCGACTTTCATGGTTCTCGGAACCGCCCCAGCGCAATGGCATCCCGATGATTGCCAATGGTATGATCGTTGGGAGAATGGCCGTAAGGGAAACGCTGTCCTAGGCACCTACACCCGAGGTGGCACTGTCGTGACCTGCGGCACCACGGATTGGGCCCATGGATTACGGGGGACAGATCCGATTGTGGAGAGCATTACTCGAACCATTGTGACGCGTTTATCCAAGTAAAACAGGGAAAGATCTTGCCGGTGACACCGGCGACTGTTTCCGCTGCTGAGAACGTTTTAGGCAGTGGCTAGTTCGATGGGCTGGCTCAGGGCGCTCAGGGCCGTTGTGGTTAATTCTTTTTCTGTTTTTAGCCGCAACTGGCCGCAGGCGGCATCGATGTCGTGTCCTTTTTCCATACGGAGGGTGACACTCGTTCCGTCGCGACGCACCGCTTCAGCGAAGGTGATACAACGTTTTTCGTCGGGTCGTTTCCAAGTGAGTCCTTCGACCGTGTTGTAGGGGATCAGGTTCACTTTAGCATGAAGTTTCCAAGCGAGGTCAGCGAGGATTTTAGCTTCAGGTAAGGCGTCATTGACCCCCTGAATAAGGATGTATTCGAGGGTGATCATTTTACCCTTTCGAGAGACGTAGTAGTGGCAAGCGGCAGACAGTTCTGCGACCGGGTATTTACGATTAACCGGCATGATCTGATCTCGAACGGCATCGGTGGCACCGTGGAGCGAAATCGCGAGACGAAACTGTTCTGGTTCTTCGGCGAGTTGGCGAATTTTTGGCACGAGTCCGCTCGTGGAGATGGTGATTTTACGCGCTCCAATATTACCCCCCCAAGGGGCGTTAAGAATGCGCAGAGCGATCATCAAGTTGTCATAGTTAGCCAAAGGCTCACCCATACCCATAATCACCAAGTTATTGATCAAACGATCCCCGGTAAGGGTAGACTGTTCTTCTTTAGGTAGAGAGGCATGCCACCGTTCAATCTCCAAAATTTGACCGGCAATTTCCCAAGGCTGAAGATTGCGTTTCCAACCGTCTAGACCACTGGCGCAAAAGCGGCACCCGTAAGCGCAGCCCACTTGAGTGGAAACGCAGAGAGTATGCCGGTCGGCGGTTTCCCCGTAGAGCGCTGGGTTGGCTGGAATCAGGACGCTCTCGATCAGGGAGCCGTCGCTGAGTCGCCAGAGGAATTTTTGAGTCGCCTCTTTAGTTCCCTGCTTGAGGACCAAGGTGAAGGATCCGAGAGACCATGTTTGGGCGAGTTGATCTCTGAGACTCTTGGGCAGGTTGGTCATCGCATCCCAAGAAGAGGCGCGGCGTTCGTAGAGCCATTGAAGAAGTTGAGTGAGACGGTAAGCAGGCACCTTCCAACCGTTGAAGGCGGAGGTAAGAGTTTCCCGTGATTGATCCCGGATATCGGGCAGGACAGGGGGCGCCGAAAGGGGCGGAGTTAGGGCAGATAGCGGAGCAGTCATGAGGGCTGGACAAACAAGCAAGTGAACAAACGCGCGGCTATTCTTGAAGGAAGTAGCTAAGGTTTTCGAGCTCGATAGCGAGGTTAACGTTATTCAGTGCGACGTGTTCAGGGACAGCGGGGACAATGGGTGCGAAGTTAAGAATACCGAGGATACCGGCGTCGATAAGGGCATTGGCCACCTCTTGAGCCGCAGCGGCAGGGACGGCGAGAATCGCCATTCGCACTCTAAATTCCTGAACAATATGGGGGAGCTTGGACATCGGGTGTAGGGGAATGCGGAGAATTTTATCCCGCTGCCGCTGAGGATCCTGGTCGAAAGCAGCGATTATTTCAAAACCTTCGGGCTCGAATCCATGGTACTGAAGAAGTGCATTTCCGAGATTTCCAGCTCCGACAAGGATCACCGGTTGAAGTCGATTGGTACCCAGATGCACTGTGATCATTTGGGATAATTGTTCCACATCGTAGCCCAGACCACGGACACCGAACTGCCCTAGATAAGTCAGATCCTTTCGTAATTGGGTCGGTTTGACCCCAGCGGCGCGCGCGAGAGCTTCGCTACTAACCGTCACGATTCTATTCGATTTTAATTTGTGAAGGCATCGAAGATAGACCGATAACCGATAGACGGTCTTGCGAGGAATCTCGGTTTTAGTGGCTTTTTTCACAGTAATAAAGAGAAGGGGGCGTTTGTCGCATCTATAAACGGGCCAGACGAGAACAGAAGAACTGCGCTCTCTTTGAAAATAGGGCTTTATCGTCCTCCCACGTTTGTCACCCTGTAATAATTATGCGCCTCAATCAAGTCGCACTCGTTGCGTGCTTATGTGTTCTGACCTCTTGGGCAGCTGAGTTCCGAACTATCAACGGTGATGTTTACTCGGGTGAAATTGCCGCCGCAGATCCTGAGGGACTGTTGGTTCGCCTAAAAATCGGCGGCTTTTCTCCGCGGATCGATTGGGCTAAATTGGACGATCCCACCTTGAAACAGTTAGTCGACGATAAGCGGGCTCGTCGGTTTGTAGAGCCGATGATTGAGCCGCCCATTGAGGAAGTAACACGAATAGAGGCGCGCAAGATCGAGGTGCGTCAACCGGTTCGAGCGGAGCGGTTGGCGGTCGGCTTACCGAATCGTGGATTGATTGCCGCTTTGACCACGCCCAGCGGGTTACTTTTTCTTGGGTTACTTTTTCTTTCAAATCTTTACGCCGGATATGAGATCGCACGGTTCAAGTGGCGGTCGGTTCCTTTGGTTTGTGGATTTGCGGCCGTGTTCCCCATTTTCGGACCACTCATTTTCCTGATTTTGCCTCGACGAGAACTCCAGGAAGAAGTCAATGCGACCGAAGAGGCAGCCTCGGCTCAACAGTTGAATGTACCGTCGACCTCTGCGGGGTCTGGTGCGTCGAGCGGTGGGGCAACTTCACTGGCTCGGCAAGCTTCAGGAGGAGGCGGAGAACCGGAAGGACCGAAGGTTTTCCGACGAGGCGAGACGACCTTTAATCGGCGTTTCTTCGAGACACAGTTCCCCTCCTTTTTCCGAGTGATTGCCACTGAAGCGGACAAGGATCTACTGATCGAAGTGACTCTAGCGAAAGGGAAGGTTCTAGGAAGCAGAGTGAGTCGAATCAGCAGCACAGAGGTTCATTTTAGAACGCCAGAATCGGCTGAGGTCGGAGTGGAATTTTCTCAGATGATTGAGGTTAAATTACGCAATAAAATGGGCTGAGTTAGGGTTAGATTTCACACTCATCAAGATGAAATATAGGGCCATTTTGCTTTTCGGGGCGCCAGGTGCAGGCAAGGGAACGCAAGGGAAAATATTAGGGCAGATTCCTAATTTTGTTCATTTCTCTTGCGGCGACGCTTTCCGGAATTTGCGGGTTGATACCCAACTAGGTCGGGTGTTTATGGATTATGCATCCAACGGGAGACTGGTGCCCGATGAACCGACCATCGAGCTTTGGACTCGGTCGGTGGAAGGAATGATTGTTACTGGCCGATTTAATCCTGAGGCAGACACCTTGCTGTTGGATGGCATTCCGAGAAATCCGCGACAGGCTGAAATCATGCGGGAATTACTCGACGTAAAAGCGATTTTAAATTTGTTCTGCCCGGTGATGGATAAGTTGGTGATTCGCTTACAACGAAGAGCTTTGAAAGAAAATCGGTTGGATGATGCCAACATTGAAACGATCCGAAATCGTTTGGAAACCTACCGTCGTGAGACCCGAGCCGTGTTGGAATGTTATTCAGAGGATTTGATCCACCAGATTGACTCAACCCAGGAACCGTTGCTCGTTCTGCTAGATGTTTTGAAAGTGGTCGCCGCTCTCCCGAAGCCAGCGATTAGCGATGGAGGGACAACATTTTCTGGGGCTAACCTGATTCGGTCTTAGGATGAGGGGGGGCTTTGCTGTGGAGAGTTGCCGTGGCAAAGGTGTTATTCTGGATCTTTCATTGGAGAATAGCCTACTTTCGCCGTTTAAAGCGGATTGGAAAGTTCGAGAATTTAAGGGAGAGATCAGTGGGTGCACGGAGTCCAAAAACATTTTTTTTCCAGAAACGGGTTGACACTTTTGCTCCTGATTTCTAAAAAGAACGACTCAATTCAAGAGTTGCTAGCCCGAAGGCTGGTTCTGATCTCCTGATGGAGTCGGAAGCTTGTCTTTTGTCGTCGAGAGATGACTGGGTGTCTTTTTATTTTTGCCCGCGTAGCTCAGTTGGTAGAGCACGTCCTTGGTAAGGACGAGGTCACCGGTTCAAGCCCGGTCGCGGGCTCCATTTAAAATGGGGCTAGGGTGAAAAGACATTAGAGGTAGGAGTAGCTTGGTTTGACATAAAAACGAGAACAGTAAAAGACACGACACATGGCCAAAGACACCTTCAAACGGACGAAGCCCCACATGAATGTGGGCACGATCGGTCACGTTGATCATGGAAAGTCCACACTCACCGCTGCGATTGTAGCAGTCCAAAACCGCAAGGGGTTGGCTGAGCTGATTGAGTACAAGGACATTACCAAGGGCGGAACCGTCCGTGATGACACGAAGACCGTAACAATTGCGGTATCGCACGTCGAATACGAGAGCCCAAATCGTCACTATGCTCACGTCGACTGTCCGGGCCATGCGGATTACGTGAAGAATATGATCACGGGTGCTGCCCAGATGGATGGCGCTGTGCTGGTGGTCAGTGCTGCCGATGGGCCGATGCCTCAAACCCGCGAGCACATTCTGCTGGCGCGTCAGGTCGGCGTCCCGAGCATTGTGGTTTTCCTTAACAAGGTGGATCTTGCTGATGCCGATTTGCTCGAGTTGATCGAGATGGAAATCCGCGAGCTACTTACCAAGTATGGTTTCCCTGGCGATACCACCCCGATTATTCGAGGATCTGCTACGGCGGCGATCGAGGGAACACCCGAAGGCGAGAAGGCGATTGCTGATCTTCTCGAGTCTTTGGATACCTTTATCCCTGAACCTCCGCGGGAATCCGACAAGCCCTTTTTGATGTGCATTGAAGATGTGTTCAACATTGAAGGTCGTGGCACGGTTGTGACTGGCCGAGTTGAACGGGGTGTCCTCAAGAAGATGGAAGAAGTCGAGATCGTTGGGTTGCGCGATACACGCAAGACCACCGCGACTGATATGGAAATGTTCCGTAAGTTGCTCGATAGCGTTCAAGCGGGCGACAACTGCGGTATTCTTCTTCGGGGGATTAAGAAGGAAGACGTGGAGCGCGGAATGGTGCTGGCGAAGCCGGCTTCTATTAAGCCCCATACCCGTTTCATGGCTGAGATTTATGTTCTCACCAAGGATGAAGGTGGGCGTCATACCCCCTTCTTTACTAACTATCGTCCTCAGTTCTATTTCCGTACCTCCGATGTCACCGGTACTGTCAGCCTTCCGGCCGGCATTGAAATGGTGATGCCCGGCGATAACGTGAGTGCAGAGATCAAATTGATGGCACCTGTGGCTATGGAAAAGGGTCTTCGCTTTGCGATTCGAGAAGGCGGTCGCACGATCGGTGCAGGTCGTGTTTCCGAAGTTCTTCCGGAATAAAATTTTCCCAGAGGAAACAGTGGTTTCTGTTTCCTCTGGGTTCTCGGTTCGGCTATTTGTCATCCGGCAGTCGACAGGGCGTTAGCTCAATTGGTAGAGTAGCGGTCTCCAAAACCGTTGGTTGAAGGTTCAAGTCCCTCACGCCCTGCCAATCTGCTGGAACTATTGGAGGGGTGGCAGAGTGGTCGAATGCGGCGGTCTTGAAAACCGCTGTGGGTTAACGCTCACCGGGGGTTCGAATCCCTCCCCCTCCGCCAGTTTGTTTTATTGTGAAAGACTATTTTCCGATCTTTGTTGCCGTTATCGGCGTCGTCCTCTTTATGGTTGCGTGGAAGTTGGGGTATGTGGCCAAGTTGTCCACCTACGTTGGCGAGACGCAGCAGGAGCTTAAGAAATGCAACTGGCCTACCCGCGATGAGTTAATGGATTCAACGCTGCTAATTTTTGTGATTATCGCTCTTCTGGGACTCTTCACGATGGGGGTAGATCAAATGATGATCCTGTCTCTTAAGGCGTTGCTAAAGGGTGTCTCCTAATGAAATTTCAATGGTTTGTCCTTCATACCCTCGCTGGTCAGGAGCAAAAGGTGCGGGACACCATCAATCGTCGGATCAAGACCGATGAAATGGAGTCCCATATCAAAGAGGTCCTTCTTCCGATGGAGAAGGTTGTGGAGGTTCGCGGTGGTAAAAAGACGGTAACCAACCGCAAGCTTCATCCAGGCTATGTCTATGTCGAGATGGCCCTCCTTGACGACGGTGGTCGCCCCATGGAAAAACCGTGGTACTTTGCCAAAGACATTCAGGGTGTCATTGGTTTTGTCGGGGGCGGGCGACCTGTTGAAGTCACGGCGGATGAGATTGCCGTGATCAAAGATCAGATCTCCGGTAGTGAGGATTCGGAGAGGCCTAAGGTCAGCTTTGATGTTGGCGAAAATGTCAAAATCAATGATGGACCGTTTATCAGCTTTACTGGAGTCATCGAAGAAGTGGAACCCGAACGGGGCAAACTGAAGGTGACCGTAGATATTTTCGGGCGTAAAACGCCCGTTGAACTCGAATATTGGCAGGTCGATAAGTCGTGATGCCTCTCAGCGACATAGTACACCTCCAAAACCGATAGAAAGTTAATCATGGCAAAGAAAGTCACAGGCATCGTTAAGCTGCAGATTACGGCCGGTCAGGCCAATCCAGCCCCCCCAGTCGGTCCAGCGTTGGGCTCTCAAGGCATCAACATCATGGCCTTCTGCAAAGAGTTCAATGCAGCAACCAAGGATAAGGCCGGTCTGGTTATTCCGGTGATCATCACCGTTTATCAGGACAAGTCATTCACTTGCGTTTACAAGACTCCCCCTGCTTCAGTTCTTCTGAAGAAGGCCGCCGGTATCGCTTCGGGATCGAAGGTTCCCAATAAGGACAAAGTTGGTAAAGTAACCCGCAAACAGGTTCTTGAAATTGTTAAGACCAAGTTGGTGGACATGAATGCCAATGATGAGGAAGCTGCCTTTCGCTCCATCTGCGGTACTGCGCGCAATATGGGTATCGAAGTCATTGGCTGATTTTTAGCTTTTGTAGATAAACGTCCTCCTTCCTTGAAGGTGGACGTTTTTTGCTGTCGTTTTGGCAAAAGTTGGGTTTCTCCTTCAAGCAGTTAGAAGTGGGCGGTCTCAGTCTATCTCTTTCCCAAATATGCCCTCCTTTCTTGCATCGAAGCAACGTCGCGAAGGCGCTTCCGCTGGCGTTATTTTGCTGATTTTTCTCGCCGCCAGTCTTTGTTGCCTAGTTGCTTTTCAATGGTATCGCGACGCTGCCCTGCGGCAGGAAATTGCTGAGTGTTACCAACAATTGACAGGGTTGAATAACCAGAAAAACGAGATGGAAAGAGCAGGGAAACGGGTTGAAGAGGAACTCAAGCGAGTGGAGTCACTCCGAGAGCGTCTGACCGAGTTGGATAAAACCAACAAAATGGAGTTGAGTCGTTCTAAAAAAGAGTTGGCCGAAACCAGCCTTAAGTTAACGCGGGCGATTCAGGAAGGGAATAGTTACGAGATCGCCTATCGTAAGATGACCAACGATATCGTTGTGCAGAATGAAAGTTTACGTCGACTCAATGAGGCCTATCTAAAAGGGATCGCACTTCAGAAGGATACAGTTGAAAAGTATTTTAAGTTGGCCACCGATTGTGAGGCGTTGAGTCTCAAATATAACACCCTGTTCGCCCAAGCGGAAAAACTGCAGCAAGCGTTAAATGCACCGTCGGAAAAGAAATAAAGCGAATCCGAAGGTGCCGACTGGGGGTATCCTCTTTAAGCCGAGCAAGGCTTAATTTACTGAAGAATTGGTGGGCCCAGCAGGATTTGAACCTGCAACCAAGGGATTATGAGTCCCCTGCTCTAACCGTTGAGCTATAGGCCCTACCGTAGGATCCGGTTAACCGCTCGGCAGCAGCACTTATGGCACTCCCTCTAAGTCAGAAGAGAATGTCAGTAACTACGCTCGACTCTAGAGCAACCCGGCAACTGACCACGAGTTCTCTACACCAAAGTCACTTAGGTTCGCAAGCAAGACGTCGGATGTCTGGAAAAAGACGGGGCTAAAAAATCAAGGAGAGTTAACGACCTGGGATTTCCACGGTGTCGATCTTAAGTCGCCAGTCGGCAAAAGTCGGGCCGATCTCGAGCAGAATGACTGTCGCAAAGTTAAAACCATTCCCTTGCCCGTAGACACTATCGGGCGAGACATTCAGCGTCCAGACTGAGCCTTCTGGAAGCGGTCGCGCGAGTCCGGTTTCGATGGATCCAGCAGCGATCGATGGATCTTCGGAGATCTTGGCTTCTTGCCAATGCCGAAATATTCCGCGACTTGCGATGAGACGTCGCATCAGTGGATTCGGAGCCGCAGCGTGTTGATGGGCACGGATCACCGCCTGAATTTTGGCGGTGGAACTACTTTGTGTTTTAAGGAGGTGAGCCACGGCGGGCTGTCCGTAAACAGCCGCACGACCGGGGTTGTCTGCGAAAGCCGGTTCGGCTCCGAAGACAGTGAAATCATTCCACATGAAGCCGATGACAAAGGGCGTGGTTGGAGCGGTGGGACGAAAGTTATGGAGCAGTCCACCGGCAGCTGAGGCTGAGATGGGATCGGTCAGTAACCAATTTGGATGAGATTTGACGAGTTCGGTTTGGTGGAGATCGCCCAGTAGTTGAAAGCGGTTCGTCCCACTGCTATTCAGGAGTGATCGAGGGTCGAATCCGGGCTCCATCCCTCCGTGACACATTTGGACAAAATCAGTACTAGATCCGAGGTAAAGTGCGACCGGTAAAAAATCGTAAGCGCGGAGCACTTTGGCCGCATCAAAGTCGGGTCCGTATTTGCCACGACCTTCCGCTAAAAATCCATAGCGTGAAACGAGAGCCACATCTTCGTGATTACCTCGCACTAGCAAGATGCGGCCAGGATTGGCGGTGGCGAGTCGGAGCAGGGTATAGATCACCTCGACGCCATAGACCCCTCGATCAGTGTAATCCCCGAGGAACGCCATGTGAAAGGAAGGGTTGGTCAGAGTGAAGCCATTGAGAAATCCTGACTCCTGAAGACGTCCGAGAATCGCCATAAGGGAGTGGATATCTCCATGAAGATCACCTTGAAGAAGGACTTTAGAGCCGGGGGGTAAGAGTCGTTTTTGAACGAAGGGCTCGAAGGAGGGGTTGGGGGCAGGAAGGCGGTTACCAGCCACCGACCAAAACTGGGGTGTGGGTCCAGGACCAGTCCAAGCAAGGTTCGCCGCCATTGCGCCATTGGTGGATAAGGAGAAGAAGCGATCGAGTTCTGCACTGAGGGTGGCAAACCGTTTGAGCGGGAGCAGGCCTTGAGGAGGAAGGCGTCCTCCTAGGATGCGATTCTTAGGGAGTTTTAGGCAAGCAGCGTGCCATTCAGCAAAGGACGGAGTTGCGTCTCCTGAACCTTGTGCGGCCAGCGAGCCACCTAGGAAGAGAGGCAGCAGCAGAAGGAAGAGGCGGATTTGGAGGGGCATTGTTATGGGTTCTAGTGCTCAAAAGTAGCCCGAAGAGAGGCGACGAGGCTACCTTTCTATCATCGCTTAGAGAAAGTTAGATAATTTCTCTCTTCAAACGGAGCTCAACCTCCGCTTACCTCGCTCTATGGATTTGCTTATTAAGTTACTACGCCAAAATTCCTCACTCAGTCCTGCCACCATGGGAGCGATGCTTTGCCAAAGCGAAGCAGAGGTTCGCACGGCGATTGCTCAGATGGAGAAGGACGGAATTTTGCTCGGTTACCGAGCGATTATTAACGAGGAGAAGTTGGGTCAAGAGAGAGTTCGTGCGGTGATTGAAGTAAAGATTACCCCGGAACGCGGGGGCGGTTTTGATAAATTAGCAGGACGGATTTCTAAGTATGAGGAGGTACGTTCCTGTCATTTGATGTCGGGCGGTTATGATCTGATGGTGGAGGTGGAAGGATCCAATTTGAGGGAAGTGGCAACCTTTGTTTCGGAGAAGTTATCGACGATCCAAGGGGTGCTTTCCACAGCGACACACTTTGTTTTGCGAGCTTATAAAGAGCAGGGAGTCTTGATGAGACGCGACGCGACAGACGAGCGACTTTCTGTGACGCCCTGAGTGCGTGGCGATTCGGAAGGATCGTGATGGTTAAAGATCGCGGATGGTTAGCGGAGAGATCGAATTAAAAGTTTACTATGCAACAGAGAATTTTCCTCTCGTTCGGGTTGGGTTTAGCGTTGGCTTTTGCCGTGAGTCTTGGGGTCATATTGGGCCGCAGACTGCCGATGAGCGACCGATCATCGGTCATCGCCGTCACCTCAGAGCTGCTGCGGAGAGTTCAGGATCTGAACCAATTGGTGACGGTCCGGTACGTGATCGAAAAGGTTGTTTTGTTAGAAGATGTGAAGTGGTACGGGGAGAATCGAGTATTGATGGTCGTTCATGGCCACGCTAACGCAGGGATTGATTTGTCGCGGGTTCAACCACAGCACCTCGAAGTGAAGGGACGTTCGATTCTTTTGCGACTGCCTTCGGCCCGGTTGTTAGACGTCTATTTGGATGATCGACGTTCGCAAGTGGTGGAGCGTAGCACTGGGCTTTTGAGGGAGTTTGACAAGGACTTGGAACAGAACGCTCGAAGGCAGGCTTTAGACACCATTCGAGTTGCCGTGCGTGACAGCGGAATTCTACGGGAAGCGGAGGAGCGTGCCCGTCGGCAGTTGGAGACTTTGTTTCGTGCCGCCGGTTTTGAATCGGTGACCTTCAAGGGCGAGTAAACGACGAGAGAATTGGGCGTCAGTTCCATTCTCCGCTATCGAGATAAGGTTTGAGACGTGCCTTGAGGACTTCACGGGCCCGATGGATCAGGGACTTGGTGGCCTGCAGAGAGGTGCCGAGCACCGCAGCGATTTCGTCATAACTGAGTTCCCCTTCGCGGCAGAGGAAAAGTGCTGTTCGTTGTTTTTCAGGGAGATCCTTCAGCGCCTCTTCCACTTTGAGAAAGAGCTCTTCGCGAACGATCTCTGTATTGGCAGGCAGTTGCCGAGCATCCTCGATTTGACGCAGCGCCTGTGACTCATCATCGGGCGCTGTTTCATCGAGAGAGGAAGCGGGATGCCGAGAGCGTCGTCGGATTTCGTTGAGGCAGAGGTTTCGAGCAATGGTGAAGAGGAAGGAAGCGAAGCGGGCGTTGGGTTGGTAGCGATCGGCTGTTTTCCAAAGTTGCACGAAGGTTGCTTGGGCAAGGTCTTCGGATTCATCTGGGTCGGGAAGTGTCCGATAAACAAAGCCGATGACCGGATGCCGCCATTTTTGGACCAGTTCGGTGAAAGCCGAACGGTCACCGCATTTAACCCTCAGCATCAGGTCGACATCCGGATCAGTAGGAATGTCAGCCATCGTTTGGTGAACTGTCTTTTAATCAGGTAACCGAAACAAGAATTGTCGCCCGAAATTCTACGGTTTAGTTGGAGCTCGATTTCCCATTGGCAGCGACGAAGGACTTGGCTTTGGTGACAAATTCATTGGGATCACGGGCAAAGTCAGCACTATCAGTTTCAATGGCAAGGCGGCCCTTGTAGCCCGATTTTTGCAGTTCAGCGAAGAGCCCTTTGAAGTTACTTTTACCCTCGCCAATGTGGGTATCAAAGGAGACATCCGCCCCCTGAGTCTTCTCAATTCGCTTGTCTTTGAGATGCAGATCAAAGACGCGCCCACCGTATTCCTGATAAACTCGGGCGGCGTCGAATCCGGCGCTGGTTACCCAACCGATATCCATGCAGACGCCGATACGTTTATCGCGATGGGAGATGATTTGTTTCACCACGGCAGGATTGCCGTAGAGCGAGGTGATACCGTGATTATGAACAGCCACCTTGATGTCATATTCCTTGGCGAGTTCCTCGAGGTTATCCCAGATGCGGAAGTCGCTGGGTTCAACAATAATGAGTTGGATCCCCATAAATTTAGCGAAAGTGAAGAGTCGTCGGTTTTTTTCTTTGTCCATTGAAGTTCCAGCGACGCCAAATGTGTAGGCACGGAGTCCGGCGGTATCAAGAGCCGCCTTCTTTTTCCCCCACTCTTCCTGTGTGGCGGCAGGATCAATATGGCTGTTAATTACCTGTAAATCTTTGATGCCGTGCTTTGTAGCGAACTCAATGACTTGTTCAAACTTCAGATTGCGGAGAGTCCAAGTCTGGAGTGCGAGTTGGTCAGATAGATCGGCCGCAGGAGAGGACAGAGCTAGAGCGACCACGAGTGACACAAAGAGAAAGCGCTTCATAGGGTAAGGAGAGATAAACAGATTAGGGGCCATCGATCAAATAAGAAGAACGATGGAAGTAGGGGGGTGGGCGCCACTCGCCCATTGTGTCGGGTTCTCAGAAATGTTGGATAGGAGGTGATGAAACGAACTAAGTCAGAAATGACGCCCCAACTCTTAAGACGGCTGCCCGAATCTCTTCCCGGAGCGCGTATGTCTGAAATGTCAGCGGAGGATCGTCCTCGAGAGCGATTGGTTCGCGAAGGAGTTACTGTACTTCGTTCAGGTGAACTCTTGGGAATCCTTTTACGGACCGGATTTCGAGGAGCTAACGCGGTGATGGTCGGTGACGAATTGCTGCGACATTTCGGGAGTCTGGAAGGATTAGCCCGTTCGTCATTGGATGAATTGCGCCAAGTGAAAGGGGTGGGAACGGATAAAGCGGCGACCCTACTCGCCGCCTTAGAATTGGTTCGAAGAATGTCTCGTGAGCGGCGACCGGACGCCCCAGAAATGGATACCCCAGCCAAGGTCGCGGATTTGTTGCGGGACGATGCATTGGCTTGGAGCACAGAGCGAATGATCGTTCTCTTATTAAACACCCGTTGCCGATTGATCCGGATGGAAACCATTTCAGAGGGCCTTTTAGATCAAGTCTTGGTGCATGCACGTGAAGTCTTCCGGCCCGCGATTGCCGCAGGGGCTTTCTCGGTGGTCTTAGTTCACAATCATCCCAGTGGGGATCCAACCCCATCGGAAGCGGATATTCGAGTGACCCGAGATTTGATCCGTGCTGGATCGTTACTTCGCATTGAGGTTCTTGATCACGTCGTCTTGGGACGTTCAACTGCGAGTCGTCCACTCGACTTTTGCTCCATGCGCGAATTGGGCTATTTTCATAAATAAAAAAAGGGTGCCCGTCTTATAACTCGCGTTGCGTCCTCAGCGAGGGACAAGCAAGGGGCCCAAGACGTCGCCCGGAGAGAACTGCGGGAAGGGACAGGCTCACTGATTTAGGGCGGTACTTTAAATCGAACAGGTAAACCTCTCAATCGTGGATTACAATTGAGGTTTTTTCGCAAAAACGTGGTCGCCTGAAATCTCGTGTGATTCCCTGTTCGCCAAAGGCGGGTCAAAACGGCTTCAATAAGCCTGATGCGACACGCGATTTCCAGAGCTCTGCTATGAACGATCCTGAGGTACTTATAATTGGAGGCGGGGCGGCCGGTCTTTTTTGCGCTCGGACCGCAGCTTTGCGAGGTTTGCGTGTGGAATTGCTCGAGCATACTTCTCGGCCCGGTACTAAAATCCTGATCTCTGGTGGTGGACGTTGCAATTTTACAAATATGGGGGCGACCGCAGCCAATTACCTCACTTCTGGGAGTCCTCATTTTGTGAAGTCCTCTTTGGCCCGCTATTCTTCTGCCGATTTTCTCAGTCTGGTTGAAAGGCATGGAATTGCTTGGCACGAAAAAAAACTCGGTCAACTTTTCTGCGACGTCAGTTCCAAACAGATTCTTCGTTTACTCGAGGACGAATGCGCCGATTCAGGGGTAACGATTACTGTCGCCTGTCAGGTGACTTCGGTGGTTCGGAATCCCGATGGCAACTGGGTTGTCACGACCTCTCTCGGAGTTAAAACCGCTCGATCATTGGTCATAGCCACAGGAGGCCTTTCTTTTTCAAAACTAGGGGCGACGCCCTTTGGTTACGACATCGCTAAGCAGTTCGGGGTACCACTGGTACCAACCCGACCCGGTTTAGTTCCCTTGACTCTTTCGCAGACTGCCTACAGTGCGTTTATTGCGTTAAGTGGGCTATCGGTGGATTGTGAAACCTACGGCGGACGAGGGGGCCCGCGCTTTCGCGAAAACGTTCTATTCACGCACCGTGGACTGAGTGGGCCTTCCATTCTGCAAATCTCCAATTACCTGAAACCCGGCGAATCGTTTCGGATTAATCTTTTACCTGGTGTCGATGCCCTCGAGTTTCTGCGGGCGAATCGGGCCGGCGGTAAAGAGTTAAAAACCATTTTAAAGCAGATTTTCCCTGAACGATTTATCCAAGCTTGGTTACCCGAAGAGGTTCGCTCGCGACAATTGGCTCAGCTTCCGCAAAAGGACCTTGAATTACTGGCTGCACGGTTGAATGCATGGGAAGTCACGCCAAATGGTGAGGAAGGCTATCCAAAAGCTGAGGTCACCCTTGGAGGAATTGCTACGTCGGCTCTTTCTTCTAAAACTTTGGAATGTCGGGAGGTCCCAGGATTATTTTTTATTGGTGAAGTTGTGGATATAACTGGCTGGCTAGGGGGGTATAATTTCCAGTGGGCGTGGTCCAGCGGTTACGCCAGCGGACAGGCTGTGTGAACGACCTCGGTGAAACGACCTGAGTCAACGGCACAAAATTTGAATCGCGCTTCGGAGTGTTTCTAACTTATGGGGTTTCATTCGTATTTTTTGGGCAGGCAGGCGCAGCGTGATCCAGCGTAAATACCCCAAACTCGCTCTCTTGTTTCAGCCGAGATTCACCTTAAAACAGACTGATTAACCGCTGTTCAGTTGAGGTGAAAGTGGCTATTTTTTTTGATCCCCGAACTTAAACTCAAACTGCTGAGAAAGTGTGGAGGTGCCTTTTTTACTTTTGTGAAAATCAGACTTACCCACCCCAATTGTTCGATCCTAATTCTCCTAGTATGGACTCTCCCGACGATGGCGGCTTCAGCAGGGATTGGAGTCCGACGGGTGGCGGCATTGACCACTGTGTACCGACACAATTCCCATGCCGATGTCATCCTCAGTCGGTTGTTGTTGACCGATATGCTTGATGGAACGGGAAAAGAATCGCCGCTTAAGCTAGTGTCCCTCTATACGGACCAGCGTCCAGCCAATGACATCAGTCGACTCTTGGCGGCTTCACATCGCTTTCCTATTTACACGAATATTGCCGACACACTGACTTTGGGGACAGGGACACTGGCCGTCGACGGAGTACTTTTGGTCGCCGAGCACGGTGATTATCCGAAATCTGACTCGGGCAATACACGTTATCCGAAGCGGCGCTTTTGGGATGAAACACTGCGTGTTTTTAAAGCCAGCGGACGAGTGGTACCCGTGTTTATTGATAAGCACCTCGCCGATAACTGGGAAGATGCAAAGCACATTTATGATACGGCCCGTGAAATGAACATCCCCTTAATGGCAGGGTCCTCCGTCCCGGGTTCATGGAGACATCCTGCTGCCGATGTGGAACGAGGGGCGGTCTTGGACGAAATCGTTGTCTTGAGTTTTGGATCAACCGATCATTATGGGTTTCATGCCTTGGAATGTCTTCAGGCAACCGTGGAACAACGGCACGGCGGTGAAACTGGAGTCCGAGCAGTCCACTGTTTAACTGGATCGGCGGTTTGGACAGCACGGCTGAAAAAGCAGTTTGATCCTGAACTCTTTGAGGCGGCTTTAGATCGTTTACCCATTCGCCCGGAGAGTGGGCGAGGGTTGGCACGGAAAGTTCCCAATCCAATACTTTGGCAAATCGAGTATCTTGACGGCCTTCGAGCCACAGTTTTGGAGTTAAATGGAGCTGTGGGAGGATGGACCGCCGCTTGGAAATATCGAGACGGGCGCCGAATTGAATCGACTCAGTTTTGGACACAAGAAGCGAGGCCCGCCGCTCATTTTACACTTTTGCTCAATGGAATTGAACGGATGATGCTCACTGGCAAGCCTTCTTGGACTGCGGACCGGACTCTTTTATCGAGCGGTTTGTTGGATTCATTGCTGCTTTCGCGTGCAAGAGGTGAATTAAGACTACTGACGCCGCACCTGCAACTGAGCTACCAACCCGATTGGCGTTGGGAGCAACCGCCGCTCCCACCGCCCAGTCGCCCATGGAGTGAACAATAAGCTCAGCCTAATTCGCCGCTTGCCGTAACGGCCCTCGAATCGTTATTTCAATCTCCGATGTCTAAACCTGCGCGTACTTCCATGCCTACTTTCTGGAGTCTACCCGAAATTCCGCGCGTTCTGCCCTTCACTGTTTTTCTCATTCTAACCAGCTTTCAGGGCAAGTATTTTGCTGGCTCCGAATACTGGATTTATGGACTAAAAACAATCGTTGCCACTGGCTTAATTTGGCACTTTAAGTCCCGTCTCTCCGAGCTAAAATGGGCGATCAGTGTTCCTGCGGTGGTTACCGGAATCCTTATCGCACTGCTTTGGTTGGGACTCGATAGTCGCATCCCCTCTCTCGGTCAGATTTACGATTTCTTGAACCAACAAATCACCGGAACTTTACCCGTACCAGAAAAACCGGAAGCCCCCTGGAATCCACTCGTCTTTTTTAAGGATACACCTTCTCTTGCTTGGACATTTTTGGCTCTTAGAGTCCTCGGGCGTTCCCTGATTGTCCCGGTCGTCGAAGAAGTTTTTTACCGCTCCTTTTTCTACCGCTACATCGTCAATCCGGATTTCTCATCGGTCGCTCATCGTGTCTGGCACTTAAGGGCTTTCATCCTGACCTCCCTAGCTTTCGGTTTGTCACATCCTGGCCAATGGATCCCCGCGATTCTCTGCGGAACCGCTTATCAGGCGCTGGTGATCCGTCAGGATCGAATGGGTGACGCTATGGTTGCTCACGGCGTCACCAACGCCGTGATCAGTGCCTATGCCATCTACACCGGACAGTGGCAATTCACCTGATCCACCAGCCGCACTTGTGATTCCAATCCCAATCATGCAAACCCGCACTCCTTGCGTGATTTTTGAAGATGATCAACTTCTCGTAGTACATAAACCGCCCGGTTGGAATACCCACGCTCCGTCGCCTTACGCCGGCGAAGGTCTCTACGAATGGCTGAAGCATCGCGAACCAAGGTGGTCTAGCCTCTCTATTCTTCACCGACTCGATAAGGAAACCTCTGGCTTGATAGTCTTTGGTAAATCACCCGAGGCTAATCGCTCACTCACTCAACAATTTGAACGTCGAGCGGTGGATAAAACTTATCGCCTTCTGACCGATCGTCCGATCGCGAAAGAACGCTTTGTCGTCGTATCGTCCATCGTTCGCAATGGCGATCATTACCTGGCCCGCCCGACCAACGGTGCGGTCGATCTAGCTGAAACTGAATTTCAGGTTCTCTCTCGCCAAGGTCCAATCACCGAACTAGAAGCTCGCCCAAAGACCGGGCGCACTCATCAAATCCGGGTCCATGCTGCGCACCAAGGAATTCCAATTCTAGGGGACTCCCTCTACGGTGGAACCTCTCATTCACGACTTCATTTGGCAGCTATTACCTTGCGCTTCCAACATCCGGAATCTGCCAAGACTGTCGCATTTTCGGTCCCAAACGGATTCGATATTTCACCCTTTACCCTGCTGCGACGTGCGGTCATTAACTCCGAGGACACGGATGCCTTTCGACTCCAAAATGGGGAAGGGAATACCGGGGCGGCTGGTTGTTATCGGGATGCCTTAGGCCCTTATCAATTAGTCCAATCAGAGGTCCCGCCGACGCTGTCGCTTGATCCCGACTTTCCTCCGGCTCAAGGGGTCTTTTATAAGCGGCTCAATCGTCATTTACGCAGCGCCACGACCGACACCGTAAACCCCAGCCTCCTCGCAGGAGTTGCAGCGCCCGATCGGTTTACAGTCCGTGAAAACGGGGTGGCTTACGAACTCAGCTTTAACGAAGGCTACAGCGTAGGCCTGTTTCTCGATCAACGGGATAATCGCCGACGTCTCTTGACTCACCATATCGGCGCAGATTTTCCACTCTTTCCTAGCGGCATCCAAGGGCGCGAAGTCCTAAACTGTTTTTCTTACACCTGTGCTTTCAGCGTTTGTGCAGCGCTCGGCGGAGCACGCACCACTAGCCTTGATCTTTCAAAAAAATATCTAGAATGGGGCCGTCGCAATTTCAAACTCAATTCGCTCGATCCAACAGGCCACGATTTCATCTTTGGCGATGTTTTCGACTGGTTACGGCGGTTCGAAAAAAAAGGCAGGGCTTTCGATGTTGTCCTCTTAGATCCCCCCACTTTTTCACGTTCAAAAGAGCATGGCGATTTTCGAGCTGAAGGGGATTATCGAAGCCTGATCACTTCCTCTTTGGGCGTCCTGAAGCCTGGCGGAATTCTCTTTGCTTCCACTAATGCGGCCCGCCTTGAGCCTGAGCGGTTCCTTGAGGATATCCGTGAGGCTGTCAAGGACTCGGGGCGGCGGATTCAGTCCCAGCTTTATGTACCTCAGCCACCCGATTTCCCAATCAGTCGGGCCGAACCTGCCTATCTGAAAACAGTGTGGCTCCGAGTTTTATAATTATTGATAGGAAATCGTTTTTTTGAGGTGGATCGGAAAAGATTTTCAATTCTCAAAGAAGTCAAAATCACTTCTACCTCTGGGAGGAATATCAAGAATGGACCGGAAGGTTAAGGAATCCAAGTCTGGGGGTAGTCGAAGTGCCCAACCGGATGGGGTCACACTTTCCGGTCCGTCGGCAGAACTCGCCGAGGCTGACGGCATGCAGAGCACGGGAACAAAGGCCGGACTGTTTTGGGAGGCGATGGACTGGGTGGGCTGCGGTGACTGGGTTGGATGAGTGATCCGTAGCCAACGACCCATCGAGAGACGATGAACACCCAATCTCCCAGCAAACTCAGTCTTCGAGAGTCCCGAGTTTTTAAATTCAGCGATCCGCAGTTGGATTTCAGCAAGACCACAACGCTTCTTAGACGATACCATTGAGTTCATCCGCGCAGTCTATCCCCAAGCAGGACGAATTGGGAACCCTGGGCTTGGGCGTACGCTTACATTTATTCACCCTGAGCCACGAGTTTGTCCACCTACTCTTTCATTTGGGCCGCGCCGCGCACGGCGGCAAAAGGTCGGATGCTTCTGCGCCGACCGACACCGTCGCGATCCTCCTCTTTTCCAGTGCCGCCTTTCACCTTAAGGCCCGTGATAAGTGGATCAGCGGGTCCCCGCGCCAGCGCGCCCGTCGGCCGTAGTGAGAGCGTGGAAACCATTGAGCGTCATTAGATCCACCAAGGTTTCGCGGCCAGCCGCGTTGTCCTCAATGATCAGAAGGGTGGTCTGACGGGGCGGTTTCAGCGTTGGGTCACCCGCGGAAGCACCACGGTGAAAGTTGTACCGCCAGCGGTGCGGCTGCTCACCTCTATCGTGCCTTGCAGTAAACCAACCATCCGCTGCGCAATATTCAGACCCAAACCGGTGCCGGCGATCTGCCCGATGTTGGAACCTCGTTCAAAGGGCTCAAAGATGCGGGCCTGATCAGCGAGGGGGATGCCGATGCCTTGGTCATCAAGCTCCACGATAGCCGCCTCGACCGTGAAACGGAGGCGCAGGGTGATCACGGTGCCGGCGGGTGAGTAACGCACGGCGTTGCTCAAAAGATTGGAGAAAATATGCTGCAGCAAATTCGGATCACTCAGAAGTGTAGGATCCGCCGTCGTGGAGGCTAGGTGGAATGTATGCTGCTCACGATCGACCAATTTACTTTCGTCCAGAATGGCCTGCAGCCTCTCCTCCAAATTCACCGCGCACCATTGAAGCTTGAGCCGGCCAGCATCGGCTTGATTTAACACTAAGATATCATCCAGCATCCGGTTCATTTGCTGCAAGGAGGCCGTGATACGCCCCAATAGGGCCTGCCGCTTGACTTGATCAAGCCGGTCGAGATGGTACGTGAGAATCTCCACCGATCCCAGGGCCGCCGCCATCGGCGTGCGAAATTCATGGGAGGTCACAGAAATAAACTGGGTCTTCATCTGTGAAATGTTCTTTTCCTGTTCCAGCATGGACGCCATCTGGATGGAGGCTGTCCGATTGGCAGAGACGTCGCGGACCACACAGATCGCCTGAGGGCCCTGAGGTGATTGGATGGGCCTCAAGGAAACTTCAGCCGGAAATTCGCTTCCATTCTTGCGGCGAACCTTAAAATCCACAGCACCTTCCGTCATCGGATGTTGGAGGAGCGACTGCGGGTACGACGATTGCAAGACCGCAGGGTCCTTCGCCTTTAGAAAAGGAATGAGCAACTCGATCGGCTGGTCGAGGAGTTCGTTGGCGGCGTAACCGAAGAGCAATGCAGTGGCGGGATTAACCAGTTCGATGTTACCCGAGGGGGCCACGACGATAATAGCATCAGGCGAAGCATCCACCAACGAGCGGTAACGATTTTCGCTCAATTGAAATTGCGTCTGACGATCCTGAGCGAGTTGCTGCAAATCAGAGGTTGCCCGTTGCTGAGTTTCTTCAGCCGCTTTTTGCTGCGTCAGGTCGCGGACCGTGGCCAAAATAAATGAAGCTCCGCGACCATTTATGGAGTTAAGCGTGAATAGGGCTATAAAATTACTGCCATTCGTCCGCTGAAAAAGCCATTCATTAGATTGATAATTCTGAGTGAGCATCTGCGTAAATATCCGCTTCCTTTTTACCCTTGAAAGTTCCCCATTGGGTTGGAATGCCGGCGATATTTCTCCAGGCCCTAGGGCTAGAAATTCGGCTTCACTTGATATGCCAAACAGGGCGAGGGCGGCAGGGTTACACGATGTAAAACGCCCCGTGTGTGGATCAATCGTTCCCACCGGCCCCGCGGAATGTTCAAAAATTGCGCGATAGCGCGCTTCGCTCATCTTCAACTCTTCCGCAATTCTGCCTAATTCTTCAGCTTGCGTCTCGAGGTGCTTCTTAGTTGCCAGTTCCCGCGCAGCCTCAGCCCTTTCCTGCGTCAGGTCACGAGTGGTAGCCACAATCACCCAGACTCCATCAACTATAATTCGAATCTGCGTGATCCGTGCCGGAAAAACACTGCCATCGGCTCTTTTATGAAACCACTCGATGCTACTGTACGGAGCCTCATTCATCTGCCGATGGAGTTCACGCACTGCTTCTACCGAAGACCTTCCATCCGGCTGGAACTCGGGCGACAAATCTTCAATCGACAGGCGAATGAAGGGCGGTAAACCGGGCAGCCCAAACATTTTAAGCAGAGCTGCGTTTGCCGTTTGATAGAGGAATGTTGCCGGATCGATCGTTCCGATCGCATCAACACTATGTTCAAAAAGAGCGCGGTAATAAGCTTCCCTCTTTTCGAGGCGTTTCCCCGCTGCGACCAACTGGTCTTGATGCACTTGGCGCTGGCGGGTAACTTCGCGCTCATCCGTGAGATCGTGCAGGGTACAAAGCAGGAAAAATCGTTCTCCGGTTTGTAAGCGGTCGAGCGAGGTAAGCCCCAAAAAGCCAGTGCCATCGCCTCTAGTCCAAAGCCATTCAAACGTCTCCGAGCCTTTCTCTAAAGCCTCGGTAATTTTCTGAATGAAGAGCTCAGAAGATCTTCGATCATCCGTTTGCTGTTTGGGCGGCAAAATGCCCGGGATTTCCTTGCAAAATTCAGCTTCCGTGGAAATGCCGAACAACACGAGCGCCGCCGCGTTGCAGGTGGTAAATCTCTTAGTGTCCGGATCAATGGTCGCGATCGCATCCCGACTGCCCTGATAAATAAGCTTTAAATATTCAGCCTGTTCTATCCGCGCCTGACTTTGTGCTTGGATCTGGCGGGTCTGCTGCTCGACCGCTTGTCGGAGACTTATCTCCAGTTTAAGTCCAAATCTCTTAAATCCTTTGTACCAATAACTCATCACAAAAATAGACACCACAAGGAGCCCAGACCTGATTAAGGTGGTCCTTTTGATTTGTGAATTCTGTTGCTCACGAAGAGTGTCGAGATACGTTTCGTAAGTCGCCAGCAGAGAGTGGATTTTTAAAAGGACGACCTCCGAATTCAAGGTAGGCTTCCGCCCAGCCCAGAGCTGTTCCACAAGCTCGTAATCTTGTGCTAGAACTGCCGCCATCTCGACTGCGAATTTCCCCCGGATATTGAGGTCTTCTTCACGATTGATTAGGAGGAAAGCACTGCGGCCGGCCGACCTGATCCGCAGGAGCGGAGCGGCCATAGTCTCAAGCTTATCGAGCACTGCCTTTTTTCTGGATGGGTTGAGAGGAAGCTGGAAGAGGTAAGCTTCCTCTGCTTGCTTGATCTCCAATTGAAGGGTCTCAGCGGTATGTTTTAGCTGCAGGACTGCCCTCGCCTCAGCGTCCAGATTCTGACCGATGCTCGGATAAATAAATATGGCAATCGTGAATAGAGCAAATAAACAAAAAAAAACCAAAATAACGTACACCCATTTGGCCCAACCCATGTGGAAATTGTGAAATGACTTGAACTGCGGCGATTGGTTGGGGTTAGTCGACGACCAATCAGTGGCGGGCAAAGCAGGCGTCATAGCAAGGTAGCGATCGAATTCAAGCGGCTAGTGCAAGGGCGTGGCGTGGCTGGATGATTAAACCTGGATGTTTAAACCTTGAGTTCCGCTGGATCGGCTAGAGTGGCCTCAAGTCCCCACATCGGAATCCGCACGCGGACAAGCGTGACGCCCGCTTGCGAGACAATCGTCGGTTTGGATCGCACCAAGGCACACAAGTGAAAGACGATGGCCAAGCCGATTCCGAGGCCCTGTTGAGCGAAGTCGGCGCGGCCAAATTGGCAGAAGGCCGCGATCCCGCAGACCTGTTCAGGGGTGAAAGCGAGGCCCTCATTCTGGACAGTGAGCTCATACTCGGCTGCCGTTAAACGCCGGCCGTTGACTTTGACCGGCGTTCCCTTCGTTGAAAATTTAAAAGCGTTTTCCAATAATTCGAGAACTAAGGTGGAGACATAGCTCGCGGCCATTTGCAGGCCAGCGGGCTCTAATTGGAGGGAAAAGTCGCCCGTACGATCCTGCTCGGAAGCAAGGTTACGGCATTTTGCGCTCGTCGCGGAGGTCCAAGCGGTGGCGGGATTTGCCTGAAAATGCGCCGTCACTTTCGCGGGTTGGGTGATGATTTCGACCCACATGGTAAGCAGTTGAATTTGTTTATGCAGGCGGCGAGTCGAGTCACCAATGCGCCCGCAGGATTCGAGCACTGTATGTGACGACAGGGTCGGTTGGCCGCGAGCATCTGCCGCCAGCAAGTCAACAAAGCAGCTAATCCCGCAGAGTGGCGTGCGGAGTTCATGCGGCAAGGACTCGGCAATTTGCAGACGCAGTTGGGTAAATTGAGCTAAATGGCGGCGGGAATTTTTCAGTTGGCACGAGATCGCCTCGCGGAGGTCTTTCAACGTGAAAGGTTTGGTCAAATAATCATTAGCTCCGGTGCTCATCCCGGTGCGCACATCAGATTTGTCGGCCCGCGCGCTGATGAAAATGAGCGGTATAGCCTGTAGATGCTGGTGCGTCTGAGTGTGGGCCAGCAGGAGGTAACCATCGCCCTGCGCCATCATAATATCCGACAAAATTAAATCCGGCAGTTCCTCGGTGTTGGTGAGATATTGGACTGCTTCATCCCCGCCACTGGCACAATCAACCACATAGCCATCGAGGATTAGCAAATCGGCCGTGGTTTCACGAATCGCTTCATCATCCTCAACGAGCAGAATGCGAGCTACGGGTTTGGTCTTATTAGTCATAAGAAATTGGTTTTTGGACGTGGAAGGAAGGAGGCGTTCAGTCTGCTTACGAGTGAGTTCATCAAGACGCACCGGCGGCCCCGATTCGTCGCGACTGGGAAAGTAGTTCGTAAAGAAGCGACAACTGAGTTCAGTGATGCCATTGCGTCGATAAAAAGTAGCTTGGATCTGACCGCTAACCGCATGGTGGATCGACAAACAGAGTTGCCAGTCTTGCTCCAATCTCTGCTGTTGAGTCTCGTTTAGAAGGGACAGAGACATCGCATTACACTCTTGCTGGGAGAGGTCGTCTTGATCGGCGAGAATAATTTCACCAGCCACATGAAATGCCGGTGGAGACCCCGCCATCAACTGGAGATCAGAAGCTCCCAATTCAGCGGCGCAGGCAAGGAGTCCATTCAACCTTGAGTTCATAAATTTATTAATCGGGCGGATTTAAGCGGCTAGCGCAAAATCATTAGATGATTAGCTTATTACACGATTTGATGATTTTATGATTTTATGATTTTATGATTTTATGATACGATGTTTAGAGGCTACTTTACCAACCAAAAATTATGGCTATAAAATTAGCTGATCCATTGATTAAAAAAAGTTTATAATGCGAACAACTTTTAAAAATATTTTTTAAATTTTGAATCGAGAATTCGTTTCTCCGGCAGTTCTGGTCGTTCCATTCCCGTTTGAATCCAGCCTCCATCCCGTGGTGACACGACGATATCAATTCGACTTGTTTAACTTAGTGCCTGAAGCAACGTTTGTAAAAAAATGAATCTTTGCTTTGGTTGCTTTGTAACGGTGCCGGCTTTGGCTCGTGAAGTTGCGAGAGTCACTCTTCCGCTTTTGCTGCTCGCGGGTACTTCTGTGGCTTTGGGTCAGGGAAAACCATTAGAGGGTGAAATGTCAGGATACCTTCTCGTACCTCACGAAAAGGTTCCGGACACTTTCAATGCTGGTTTTTCTCTCTATGTTGCCGCGTGGCCATTGCTGAATAAATACCCCGGCGACCGATTTCAGACCGGGCTCTTTGGGACTTGGATGTTTGCCCAATATGCTCAACCGAAGCCGAAGGATCTCTATTCCGATATCGAGGGTGGCTTAGGCTGGTGGCGAGATACCCGCTTTGCTACTGAGACGCCGAAATTCATTATGGGCGGAGTCACCCTTAATTTTAATGAATGGGCTAATGGACCTGGTGCTGGCAAAAGTCGGGATTGGGAAAAACCTCTCGGTGTTTATGGGATAGCGCAACTCAGTCCTTGGGTCCTATGGCCTCCCGATGGACTTAACCTCAAGCAAGGAACTTGCGGTGACCTGTTTGGCTATGGCTATTTGCCACTACCACTGACCGAGTCCAAGACAACCACTGCCGGACAACCGGTGCCAACCGGTGATCAGTCTTGGACTCTTTTTCTCAACACCGGCAATTTCAAAGGGCCGGTTTCCTTTTTTACTCCTTATTACTGGTCTGGTGTCACCGCCAAAAAAGTTGAGCATGCTGGTAAATTTCTCGACTCGCGTCCGTCGGAGCCTAATAAGGCCTTACAGATGGAGACTCAGTATGTGCCTAGTTTTCAGGCCGTCGACTCTCAGGGAGTCACTTGGGCGCGCATTGCTCCAGCCGCGTTTCCCAATAATGCCAAGGGTGACTCGATGCTCGTCCATCAGGTCACCGCCTATGACCGGTCCGCTCTCTGGAATTCGGTAAAAGCATGGTTTCAAGAGGGCAGTCCGGCCTCTGGCACCGTGGATCAAAAGGGGGCGGCTGTGCATACTTTTACCAGCAAGGGCGGATCTACTTGGCGGATTTATTCACCCAAGACTCCCAAAGAAAAGAAAGTGCCGATCGCTTGGAAATCTTTTGCCACTCCTGTCGCTCTCGATGCACATACCTATGGGTATCGTTGGGACGAAAAATGTGTTACAAAAGCCCAGTCTAAAGACGGGCCATTAGTTATTTTACCCCAATACTTTCGTCTTCGTCAGGAAGGGGAGCAAAAACCGGAATGGGTGGTCGTTCAGGAAAAAGAGGTACCCCTTGAGACCGGGCTTTCTCAGGTTGAATTTTATCGTCGAAAAAAAGAGCGACCAGAACCGTATGTCACCCCAGATGCGCCACAAAGCCCTTGGAAATCGCCCGGACCTGCGGCCGGCCCCTTTCGGGTGAACCTCGGCGATGGCAGCGTTCTTACTTATTATTGGTACCGATTTGCTGATCAACCCGCCTTGCTTCACGCAGACCTCTCGAAGAGCGAACGTGAAGTCCTCCAAAAGCGGGTCGAAAAAATTCATAGCCTCTGGACGAAGGAACGTGAGTATCTCCCGCCTCCCGCCGTTGGTAAACTCGCCAATCTAGATCCAGCGTTACTGGTGGTCCCACCCCGGGGGATGGAGGTAGGTTATGTTCCAATTGTAACTCGGCAAGCCGCCGGAGACTAGGTCTACAGACTTTTGAACTCAAAAGCACTCAAGAGGGTACGCCGATCCGCCTTGAACCCCAGACCCAAATGTTGCTTCACCTATTTCCCCGAGTGCTCCTGCTGGTTGTCCTTCTTCATCCATTGGTTGCGGAACAACCAGTTTCGGCCTCATCTGAGTCTTCTGCCACTGATGTTGCAAAGGTGTTTCATTGTCCGAAATTTAGACGAGGATAAAGTGAGAAGAAGTTGAAGCTCGAATTGACCCTTTGGGCTTTGGTTCCTAGTGTCCTTCGAATGATGAGGGACAATCTGTTTAGGCTAGGAATCTTGTTGGTTCTTTTGAACTGGAGGGCGCTAGGGCAGCAAGATGTTCAGTTCAATTCAATTAATGCCATCGTCAATCGGACAGTAATTACCCGAGATCATGTTTTAGGGGTATCACAGCGTGAGATTATGGCTGCGAATCGAATCACCGATAACGATGCTGAATTTGTTCTTCGTCGGGCCAAGATTGTGGAAGATCAGTTGGAGCAAATGATTGATCGCCAATTGATTGTCGATGAGTTCCGCGAAAAGGGCTATCGATTCCCAGATTCGTTGATTGATGACCTAATTAAGGCTCGCATAAAGCAAGAATTTGGCGGGGATCGAGTTGCTTTGACCAAGACATTGCGTGCGCAGAATCGGACTTTTGAGGAGTTTAAGAGGGAGATAAACGAAGATTTCATCGTGTCGCAGATGGTGCGTCAGAATATCCAAGAAGAATTGATAATTTCCCCGAAAAAGATAGTGGGTTATTATGCGACTAATTTGGCAAAGTTTAAGGTCGGCAACCGAGTGAAACTTCAGATGATTGTGATTGATCGTTCGAGGCATAGCCTTGATGAAAACCGGCAACTCGCAACCAAGGCATTGGAACGTTTGAAGGCAGGTGAGAACTTTGCAATAGTAGCCAATGAGCTGTCCGATGATGCGCGGCGTTTTAAGGGAGGTGACCGTGGGTGGGTTGATCTGGCTGGATTGGCTGAGTCTCTCCGTTCGGTGGTATTGAAAATTCCTTTAGGTGAGATAAGTGAGGTTATTGAAAATCAGGGGAGTCGTTTTCTTTTGAAGGTAGTGGAAAAACAGGAGGCTGGAATCAAGCCGTTGACTGAGGTGCGACAAGATATTGAGGCATTGCTTAAGGATTCTGAGCGGCAGCGACTTAAAAACCACTGGTTAGCTAAACTTCGCAAAAAAGCTTTTGTTCGCTATTTCTGACCGAGGTAAGCAATGGGTTTAATCGATTTTTCTAGAGGTATTTCAAAATGATTTTAGGTGTCACCTTGGGCGACAGCACTGGAATTGGACCAGAAGTCGCCTTGCGTGCTGTGGCACGTCGGGTTGGGGACGATGATGGCGTTGGCTATGTGCTCTTGGGGGATGCAGGGGTGATTCGCCGTCTGTGTGGTTGTTTGGGTTTAGAATCGGAATTACCCCTCTGGAAGGGGGCGGATTCTGAGGAGGCACGAGTGTATGCGTTGCCGTTAGGAGATGGCATGTTACCAGAAGACTTAGGGCCTGGAGATGCTCAGGCGGCTCGTTTGGCCCTGCTGGCTTTGGAGGAAGGGGCGCGGCGCTGTTTGAAAGGTGAGTTTGTTGGATTAGTGACGGCGCCAGTGAACAAAGAGGCGATTCTGTCGGCGGGCATCTCCTTTGCGGGTCAGACAGAATTTCTTGCCGAAGTGTCCAAGACGCCCCGTTTTGCGATGATGCTTTTGGGGCAGGATGACCGGCAAAGATGGTTGAGGGTCGCTTTAGCGACAATTCATCTTCCCTTGGTCGGGGTTTCAGCCGCTCTGGATGCGGACCGGATTCTCGAAATTATTGGATTAGCTTCGGAGGCCTGCACGTTGCTTGGCTTGGAGCGTCGCAGAATAGGGGTGTGTGGTCTAAATCCGCATGCGGGCGAGGGCGGGTATCTTGGTAGAGAAGAAATTGATACTATTCGACCAGCGGTCGTGCGTGCGGTGGAGGCCGGTTGGAATGTGGTCGGTCCCCTGGCGGCTGACACCCTCTTTCATCAGGTCTTCTGCGGTCGCTACGACGCCGTGGTGGCGATGTATCATGATCAAGGGTTAGTGCCGCTGAAAATGGTGGCCTTTGCCACAGGTGTAAACTGGACCTTGGGGCTGCCTTTTGTGCGGACATCACCGGATCACGGCACAGCCTACGATATTGCAGGTCGAGGATTGGCAGATCCATCGAGTATGGAAGCGGCGATTCAATTGGCCGTGCAGATAGCCAAGACTGGAATTCCCTGTTGGAAACGGTCGTTTACTTGACCGCTGGACTTGAAGCGAGATTCCTTGGGCCGATCAGGATGGAAATCATCAAGTATGCCGAGGTTCGATCGCTTTTTTGACTAATTCCAAGAGAAGCTCGGCTTCTCGGGTTGTTTTGGCAGTTTCGAGCAAAGCATCGATGGCTGAGGAACGAGCTTTGGACGAGAGAGACGCCAATCGACGTATGGCGTCGGCGGAGCGGCTTGCGAGTTCGGTCGGGTTTAATTCGATATAAATTGCGACTTTTTCGATCCCCTTCAGCAGTGTGGCTGCGCGTTTAAGAGCGGATTGAATGTCTTCGACCGCTTCTTCTTCTTCCTCAGCGTCTTTGGCAGATTCTAAGGTTTCGCAGCCCAGTTCTAAGTCGTCGAGAAAACCGGTTAATTCGTCGCGAACAGCATCAAAGTCTCGGATAAGAGTCGCTGAAGTTCCCTTTGCGGCGAGCGAATCTCCCAGGTCAATTAAACTTTTGAGAAGAATATGAAGTGAGGGAAGTGACTTTTGGCTGAGACGACCTGAGGCGAGTTTAAGGAGTGAATCGTAGGCGGACTGGAGTGGTGGAGTCATTCGAAGCAGGGGGTCTGGTCAAGGATATCTAAAAAGAATTAAACTTGTCGATTAAGGAGCGGTCAGATTTTGTTTTTGCTGAAAGATTAATTAGCGAAGTAGGCGGCCGAGAATATTTGTCTTTATAGATGCCCAGAGAAAAATCGAGGTGAGAAGGAGTGCCACACTGAACATCAGAAAGGCAATAGTTCGGAATTTTTTAATTTTACGTTGAAGTGCTGCATTTTCTTCGGATCGAGTCGCTTGCCAGATCCCCATTTGTTCTTCGGCAAGTGCCTTGGCCCGATCGGTATCGAGTAATTTGACGAGGGTCCAACCTTCAGTCGCTTGAAGAAAAGAGGGGGACTCGGCCTGTTCTTCCTGAACCGACCTCGCAATGAAACCGCAGGTTCGCCAGTAGTCAGCATCTTCTTGAGTCCAAATCCGGTGAACACCTTGATTACGGGTCATAATTTGGATTCGTTGCCAAAGAGAGGCGCGTAGGTTGTCAGCGTCGGTTTCCATCGCCAGGGCCTCTGAGTGGAGGAGGGCATCATCGAACTCAATCATTAGACCAATAGCTGCGAGGAGTTGTTGGTCAGCACCCGGAACAACAATAAATTCAGTAATAAAAGACTCCAATTGCTCCCAAGGGAGTCCTGCATTGAGCCATAATCCTTTCAGCGCGGGAATATCTTCGAGCGTGGCACGTCGAGCGGTTAGGTCGGAAGTTTCCACGATGAGACAAGGAGTAGAGCGGCTTGGAGAGCGCGTGAGAATGGTTAGTTTAAAACGAGACCGTGGCGAAGGTAGGTAGGGACATCGAGATCAATCCCTTTGTGCCGGTTCTTCTCGGTATTGTCGAACCGACCGAGAGGAGCAATATCCAGATTCATGATCATTTGGGAGTCAGGTTTACCGCGAGTGATGCGTTTTTTTTGACTTATCAAGACTCGATGACGTTGCTCGACGGAGAGTTCAGGAGCGGTGGGAACCAAGCGAGAATTGGAAAAAGTAGAGGCGGTAGCCTCGGTGGAATTAAAGATCTCGCCCGTGTCAGTCGAGGGAGTGCGATCGGTAGATTTGGGGTCGGAGGAGGGGGTGTCCAGTCGAGAGTCGATCTTTGTTGGCGGTTGCAGTGGCGTGTTAAGAGAGGACTGCGGGGAGTGGGCAGCGATGGTGGTGACGTGCAGGTGACCGGTCAGAGACGGATCGGTCGAGGCGCCGACAATGAAATCAGCTTCGGGACAGGCTGTTTCGAGTTCTTTGATGAGTTGTTCAACTTCACCTATTTGGAGGTCATCGCCACCGGCGATACTGATGAGCACCTGACCTGCAGTGGCAAGGGCAGTACCGGTATCAAGGAAGGGATGGTTTAGTAGGAGGTTGACGGCGAGGTGAGCTCGGTCGTTACCGGAGGCTTGGACAGTAGCGAAAGCACTTTCGCAATGGCGACCACGGAGGAGTCGTTGGACATGAGAAAAGTCGAGTTGAATAAGTCCTGGCGCATTGAGAAGTCGCCAGAGGCCTTGCAGAGTGTGGACTAAAAAGCTGTTGGTGAATTTGTAGATTTCATGCGGATGTGTCTTGTCATAGTGCATACGTCGGACCCGTTCGTTTGAAACGGTCAGAACAGCATCGGCTGCGGCTTTGAGTTGTTCGATTGCCTCAGCAGCAAAGGCCAGTCGGCGACGTTCGAAAGCGAGTGGAGTGGTCGCGATAGCGAGGACAAGAGCGCCAGATTCGCGAGCGATACGGGCGACGACTGGGGCCGCCCCGGAACCAGTGCCACCGCCGAGACCCGCCAAAACGAAGACGATCCGCGCTCCAGCAACGAAGTCACGCAGAGCGGGCAAATCTGATTCAGCGCTGAGTCGACCGATATCGGGATCACCGCCAGCGCCGAGGCCGTGGTTAATCGAGAAGCCGAGAAGGATATGGCGAGTTAGAGGTGAGTTGCGAAGAGAATCCGGATCGGTATCTGCATGAGCGGTAGGAAACTGAGTTGTGGAAATCTGGTTGAACTCTGCGAGGATCCGTGCCCCTGCAGTACCGACAGCGATGCAGTGGATAGGAGCTGAGTGGGGAGATTCTGTGGTGTTCATAATCAGCGGAAGAAACCTAAAAAATCGCTAAGACGCAGGCTGGGGCTACGAGGAGATTTCCCTCGGAGCCGCATACCACCATAGCGAGCGATGCCAATAGCCGTCGCGAATTCGGGATGAGCGAGCGTGGCTGCATTGCCGGTTATATTATTGCAAGAAGCGATTTTTGTCGGGACTTGAAAGAGATGTTGCGCGAGGACTGCGATCCCAGGGATGAGAGCACTACCGCCGCAGAGAAAAACTCCAGCTTTGGCTTCGTCGAGGAAACATCCCTCCGAACAACGTTCCAAGATAAGTTCGAACAGTTCTTGGATACGAACCGCCATAATTCGACGCAGGTGTTCGAGGCTGACGTGGCGCGGAGTTAGGCCCGAGTCGTTTTCACCCACTTGAACCTGACGCCCGAGAATCGCGGCGTCGACCAATGCACTACCGTGGTTGATTTTGAGAAGTTCCGCATTGGCGAGACTGAGTTTGAGGCCGATGGCAATATCGTTGCTAATATGATCACCGCCCACGGCGAAGACTCCAGCTTGACGGATCGCTTGGCCTTGCTGAAAAACAAATTCGGTGGTGCCGCCCCCAATATCAATGACCAAGGCACCCTTCTCTTTGTCTTCCGGAGTCAGAATAGCTTGAGCGGTGGCGAGACCATTAAAAACCGGTTGGTTGACTCGGATGGAGAGTGCCCCAATCAGGTTGGTCGGATTCTGAATACGAAAGGCGTTTCCATGGATGACATGAAGATGAGCCTCTACCTTATGGCCGAGGAGACCCGAGGTGAAATTGGAGACTTCCGTTCCATCGATACAGACTTTTTGGCGAATTGTATGCAGGATAGTATGTTCTGGGGGGAGAGTGATTGCCTTGGCATTGGAGGCTGCATCGGCGATATCCTGTTCAGTTACTAAGCGATCATTCGAAGCGACAGGATGCATGCCCACACTATTGAAGCAGGCGATGTGACGTCCGGTGACTCCGAGGAAGAGATTTTTGATCATCACTCCGGTTTTTTCCTCTGCATCGCCAAGAGCGGCGCGGATATCTTCTTGAGCCCTTTGGCTGTCGACGATTTCGCCCTTTCTAACGCCCCGTGATTTAGATTGTCCGATGCCGAGCAGGGTAAATTCGCCCCGTTCATTTTCCTCGCCGACAGCGGCGCAGATTTTTGAGGTGCCTATTTCCAGTCCGACGAGAAGAGGTGCTTCGCTAAACATGGGAGATTTTGGGTGGGTATTTAGGGCGGACCGATGGCTTTAGATCTTTGAGAGCTTGGCCGGGGGCCGTTTCCTTCCAGCGGATTGGGGCATTGCGCGAAACACTTAAATCGAGAGTCTGAATAATGCGGATGTCACTGGTTTCCTTCATATGACGACGAAGTTCTTTCCATCGGTGGAGTTGGGTCTCGAGCTCTGGGGCGGCGAAGGTAATTTCTGAACCTTCAGCGGTGGTGACCACGAGAATCCGAGAGATAGAGATAGAAACGGAGGTGATTTCTGGCAGGAGATTAGTTGCTTGCAGTCGGTAGTATTGAAGAAATTTTAAGGCGGTTAGAGTATCTTCGGCGACGGTTAATGATCCGCTGGTCCGACCGGTAATTTTTGGGAGAGCGAGTTCTTTGCTGACCGTTTCAGCGGGGGAAAAAGCCGGATTCAGGGGCCAAAGAATATGTCCTTCTTTATCGAGCAGGTAACGTGCTGAGAGACCGTTTCGGGCCAGCGGTTCAACCACCGCCAAAGGGAATCGTTCTTGGATAGAGATGAAAATTGTACCCGGAAATTCCACCATAATTTGCGCATAAGCAACACGAGGATGTTGTTCGAGACGGTCGCGCAATTGAGGGAGATCGACATCGAGAATATTTCGACCTTGAGTGAGGCCGGAGATCCGCAGCACTTCTTCTGAAGGAAGGGATCCATTGACCTTGATCAGAATTTTCTGAATTGCCAGAGAGGGAATGTGGTAGGCCCAGTTTTTTTGAAGGTATTGAGCACCAAAGAGAAGGCCGGCGACAAAGGCTGAAAGCATTAGGCAACGACCTAGGAGACGCACGATCCATGGGCGACCTGACTCTGAAGATTGACTGCGCAGTCGAGCCATTAAGGTGAGATGCCTGGGGCGTCGTCGTCGATTCTGGTTTGGATCACCAAACATAATAGTCTTTAAAGAGGTTTAATCGATCGGTTAACAGATCGATTGAGAGCCATTTCTAGCATTTGTTGGCAGAGGCTAGGAAAATCGATTCCGGCAGCCGCAGCGGCCTTGGGAAAGAGGCTGGTCTCGGTCATCCCGGGGAGGGTATTAACCTCTAAAATAACGGGGGAGCCGTCGGTCTGAACGATCATATCGATCCGCCCATAATCTCGACCGCCGATCGCTGAAAACGCCCGCAGAGCCATCTCTTGGATAGTTCGTAGGCTCTGGGTATCAAAGTCAGCCGGGCAGAAATAGTCGGTACAGCCTGGGGTGTATTTGTTGGAATAATCGTATGAACCCGTTTTGGGACGAACTTCGACAATAGGGAGCGCTGTTTCACCCAAGACAGCGACGGTTATTTCGCGCCCGAGAATCCGTTCCTCGAGCAGGGCTTCGCCCCCGTGATGCAGAGTGCTCGCTAAAGCGTGGGGAAACTCCGATGGAATGTTTATGAAGTGGAGACCGACACTCGAGCCTTGTCGGGTGGGTTTGAGAATAGCGGGCAGGTGCCACTCCAAGGGCCATAAAGCGGTGTTCGTATTAAAAACTTCAAAGCGAGCGGTGGGCAAGCCGGCGTTTAAGCACCGGCGTTTAGTAATAACCTTATCGAAAGCGAAGATCGAAGCGGCAACCCCGCACCCGGTATAGGGCAGTCCGAGTTCTTCCAACTCACTTTGGACAGAGCCGTCTTCGCCATAGGTTCCGTGTAAAGCGAGAAAGACCGCCTGAGTTCCTTTGGGAATGCGGAGGTCACCGGGCAAGGGATCCACTTCGTGGACTAGGTAGCCGAGGGAGCGGAGGGCGCGCGTGACGGCGGCGCCTGAGCGCAGTGAAACATCACGTTCGGCCGATGGGCCGCCCTTTAAGACAGTAATTATTTGAGGAGAACTCATGCGTCTTCTCCGAGAATTTCGACCTCGGTTTCCAGTTCGATCTGATGCACAGAACGGGCTTTTTCTTGGACTAAAGAGATGAGACTCAAGACATCATTGGATGTCGCGTTGCCTAAATTAACTAAGAAATTACCGTGGACCGTGCTGATCTCTGCATTTCCGATTCGAGTTCCTTTCAGGCCTAATTCATCAATGAGCCGGCCAGCGGGAAGTGTGGGCAGAGGGTTTTTGAAGGTGCATCCGGCACTGGACTCCTTGGGTTGGGTTGCCCAGCGTTTGTCGGTGTAGGTCTTCATCCGAGATTGAATCGCTTCCGAAGCGTCAGGCTTGCCTCGAAGAGAGGCACTCAAAGCAATACGCGAGCGCAGAAGCGGGCAAGCTCGATATTCCACGGGTATCTGATCGACCGAGAGATCGTGGATTTCACCTGTACCATCCATGCAGCGGAGTCGCTCAACAGCGTCAAAAGTCCAAGCATTCATGGCACCCGCATTCATGCGGAGTGCGCCACCCAAAGATCCTGGGATACCCTCGAAAAATTCGAGCCCACTGAGTTCGGCTTTCCGGGCTTCATGAGCGATATCCTTTAGCCGAGCCCCAGCACCCGCGGTGATGAGTTGGCCCTCGATGGTAATGCGTGAAAAGTGAGGGTGAGCTAGTGAAACGACCACCCCGCGAATACCGCCATCGCGGATCAGCAGATTAGAACCACGACCGAGGAAGACGAGGGGAAGGCCCCGAAGCCGAGTTGTTTCGAAGATAAGAGCGAGCGAGCTTTCGTTACTTGGTTCGACATAAAGATCAGCAGGTCCACCGACGCGGAGTGTGGTACGTTTAGCTAGCGGTTCATCGCGGCGAATGACTGTCCCTTTTGGTAAGAGAAGCTCAAAATCACGAAAGAGATTCGAAAGGGTCTCGGCATGGTTCAATGCAGCCTCTGAAGCTGGATCGAGACTGATTTGGGCTAATCGCAGAGGGGGATTCATCAAACTTTAGAGGTAAAAAGCCCGAGAAACTCCGAGCGAATAGACCTAGTCACACGAGCTTGAAGACGAACTGTCGGAGAGTTGGATTGGAAGGTTTGCGTAAAGGGTTCGCGGAGATGCTGGAGAATCGAAGCCGCGACATCAGCGGCTGCAGTGGGAGTATCGAGACGAGCGAGGGCTTCGCGCATGGATATTCGGGCTGGAGTGGGGGATTGGAGTGAGCGAAGAGCCTGAACCAAGTCGTTCGAGGTTGACTGAGATTGATCCAATCGAAGAGCCGCCCCGGCACGTTCGAAGGACCGAGCATTATGGAATTGATGATTATCCTGAGAGGACGGCAAGGGGACTAAAATGGAGGGAAGCCGTAGAGCAGCGAGTTCAGCCATCGATGAAGCCCCTGATCGACTGATGACAACTTCAGCCGCTTCGAGAGCGAGGTTCATTTCCGAGAGGAAAGGGAGAACCAGAGCACGATTGCCGAGAGGCGCATAAGCGGCACGGACTTCCTCAAGGTCTGCCCTCCCGGCGAGGTGGATAAACTGCCAAGGGGGCTCTGATCGAGCGATTTCTGTGAGTGCGGCTAAGACGAGGCGATTCAGGCCCCGAGCGCCTTGGCTTCCGCCGGTAATGAGGAGGACAGGGTGCAGAGGATGAAGTCCGAGAGCAGTCCGTGCGGCGGCGGCGTCATGGTGAACGCGAAGTCGGGCAATGGAGTCACGAACAGGTGTCCCGAGGCAGAGACAGTGAGAAGGGCGGAGGAGGCGGTTCGTTTCGGCAAACCCGGTGAACGAACGACGAGCCCATCGGGTTAAGAAACGGTTAGCACGACCCGGAATTGAATTGGATTCATGCAGAAAAGTGAGAGCTCCCGATTGTCGTGCGGCGAGGAAAGGAGGTGCGGCGGTAAATCCACCCATTGCTAAAAGGGCATCGGGCCGGAGGGCCGGCGTTTTGAAGAGGCGTCGAGAAACCCTCCATGCTTTGAGGAAAGCGAAAAGAAAAGCGGTATAGTTCCGATTTTGTAATCCCACTGCCGGTAGAGTGGCGACAGTAAATTCGGACAAGCCGGCGATAGCCGTTTGATCAATTTCTTTAGGAGAGACAAGGAGCAAGACCCTGCATCCTTCAGCGAGTAATTCGCGGCCGACAGCGATCCCTGGGAAGAGGTGCCCCCCAGTACCGCCGCAGGCGATCGAGAGAGTCAATCTGGAACAGGGTGAGGTCATCGGGTCGGGAGTGTTTCAAGATCTGGACCGGTGAAAGGATTGGATCGTTTGCCTGAAGCTGGGGTGGGCTGATCGGTGGTTTGGCGAGCGATAGAGAGAAGAAGTCCAATCAGAGCGAGCATCGTAATCATGCAGGAGCCTCCTCTGCTAACGAAAGGTAAGGGCATTCCTTTATTGATTATCGAATTGGTGACCACGGCAATATTGATGGTGGCTTGACCCGCGATCAGAAAGCCGATGCCGCCGGCGAGAAGTCGTCCGAGTGAATCTGTGGATCGGGAAGCAATCTGAGCGGCGCAAAGAAGAATGACCACAAAAGCAAGAATGATCGCCAAAGTGAATCTGAGTCCCATTTCTTCCCCAATGACCGGAAGAATAAAATCAGTCTGTTGTTCGGGGATGCTATGTTTGATAATACCTGCTCCTAGTCCAACTCCGCTGATTCCACCCTCTCGCAGGGCAGCCAAGGATTTTAGGGCCTGGACTCCGGTCGTTTCTTTGTAAAGTTCGGGATGAAGATAAGCAGTGGCGCGGCGGCGCACCATTTCGCTCGAGTTGTAGAAGTGAACGCAGAGAAGGAATCCGAGGATGAGGGGGATGGACACATAGACTAAGCGCATTCCGGATAAAAGGAGGACGATCACCGTAACAGTTCCAAATAGAATCATGGTGCCGCGATCGGGTTGTTGGTAAAGGAGCCCGAGTAGTGGCATAATAATCAAACTGGGGTAGATCAATCCCCAGAGGAAGCGAGTGAGAGGGCGGCCAAAGCGAATGCGGGCTTGGTGCTGGGAACCCCAAGCAGCGAGAGTCAATAAAAGGGGAATCTTGGCGAACTCACCTGGTTGCGTACTAAATAACCACCGCTGGGCTCCATTTTGCGTAGTGCCGAGTGGAGAAAGAACCAAAACCAAAACCACTAGAGTGAGCCCGTAGAACCACCAATGGAGAGAGGCAAAGCGAAGATAATTACATCGCCATAAGAAGCTCATTATCCCTAAGCCACCGACGATGGCGATGACTTGAGTGGACATCGTCGACTCAAAGCTCGATTTGAGCATTACCGCGCTTGAAAGCATCGTAACGCTCAAAGCGAGAAGAAGACTGACGGTCAGCAGTAGTATAAGAGAGGTGGTCCGCATCGGGTAATGAGGCGAGTCAGGTAAGGCGAAGAGGGCTGCACCCGATGCGGTTCGAATGCACCCTAGGAGTGTTTATTTACAGTTTTATAGCTGGGCTAGGGGCCGCTGTTGCTTCCGGAGAAGCGCCCGCTTTGGAGGAAATCTTCAACTTCTGACCCACCTTAATGACGTCACTCGCCAATTCATTGGAAGCACGCAGAGCCTTGGTAGTAGTGCCGTGTTTTTTGGCGATTTTGCTTAAGGTATCGCCCCCTTTCACTGTGTAGGAAACGGTACTTGAAGTCGAAACAGTCGGGCCTTTGACCTCCGTGGCGGTCTCGTTTTTCTCATTGGCTAGAGCGTTTGATTGCGAGGGAAGATTAATTTTCTGGCCCACCTTGAGGCGTCCGATATCAACGGTGAGGTTAGCCTCCTTGAGTGCTTTCAGCGTAAAGCCGTTTTTCTTGGCAATATTGAAAGCGATATCACCGCTTTTAACTGTGTATTCCGAGCCAGCGGCGGTGGAGCTTTCAGTTGGTATTTGACCCGGCTGAACTAGGCCCCCCTGCCCGACTAGATCGCCGACAATCTTTGGTTCGGTCGGACCGGGAGTGGGACGGATATTAGTGTTGGCCACGAGAGGTGGGGCGACCGGGGGCACGTAAACAGCCGGGTCATTTGGGGCAATCGGAGCTGTTAAGTTCGTCGAGTTGATCGGAGCGGCCTGTTGGACAGCGACATCTGTCGTCAAAGGATTGGTGGCGAGCGGTTCCGTTTTAACCGTCTCCTTGTTGCAGCCGATGGCTAAAAGGCCAAGAAAGACGGCGGCATGTGCGCCAATAATAAAGGTGGCAATGCTCAAGGTGGATTTGCTCCGTGCGGCACGCTCAAGTTTGGAATCGAGTGGGGTCAGAGGGTTATGGGTGATCATGGGTCAAGATTATCGATGAGGAAGGGCGAATTCTGAGTGGGAGTGGGTTTAGTGGGATCTAAGTTATCTGAGTGTTTGGTTCAGAGAAGAATGAATAAACAGAGGCAAGTTAAGAGATTTTTAAAAGGTTGATCCTAGGTTAGAATTATCGGCGAGCCGGGGTGAGCGATAGCCTTAAAAAAGGTCTAAACCCAGTGCTGAAAGATTGAGAAAATCGGAAAGTCAAAGCCTTGATTAAAGCGAAGAATGTTAAATCACCTCGGGCGACCGAATTCGATGTAAAGGTCTATTAAACTCGAGAGATTCTGTGTCGCAAGACTGATCCGAGGACGCGACGCAGAATTTTTCAAAAAAATCCTTACTTGAGAAGAAATGGACGGAGGGAGCTTCATTTTAGCGGATTTTAAGGCTGCTGAGGGCGACGACGGCGCAAAGAATCCCGACAATATAGAAGCGAGTGACCACTTTGGACTCTTTCCAGCCTAGTTTTTGAAAATGATGATGGAGAGGGGCCATACGAAAAAGGCGGCGACCCTCCCCGTATTTGCGCCGAGTGTATTTAAACCAACTTACCTGAAGCATGACGCTCACCGCTTCGGCTACGAAGACTCCGCCCGCGAGCACGAGCACGAGAGGTTGATGGATGAGCACCGCCATAATCCCGAGTGTCCCACCCAGTGCGAGACTGCCGGTATCGCCCATAAAGACCTCAGCTGGGTGACAATTAAACCAGAGAAAACCAAGGCAGGTCCCGATCAACGCGGCACAAACGACCGTGAGTTCGCTGGTCCCGCGGACATGCGGGATTTGGAGATAGGCAGCTATTTTTACACTATCGGCGAGATAAGTCAGAATAAGCATGACGACGGCGACAATAAGAGTGCAGCCAGTGGCTAATCCGTCCATTCCGTCGGTTAAATTCACGGCATTAGAACTGCCGATAATGGTAAAAGCGGCAAGGAGGATACCCAGAAGAGGGACCCCAATGAGGACAGGCTCTTTAAAGAAAGGAATCTGGATATCGGTCACTAAAATCCGAGTTGAGGGAAGTCGCCAAAGATAAAATCCAATGAGCAAAGCCAGTAAGACTTGCACGCAGATTTTGAGATAAGAACTGGCACCAGCCGAGTTCTGTTTGGAGATTTTAAGCCAGTCATCATAAAAACCGAGGCAGGTAAGAACGAGCATGGAGAGCATAGTCAAGAGGACCATGACGTTCGGTTGAGCCCAGAGCAGAACCGTTATATCGAGGACCAAAAAGATGAGAAGTCCCCCCATTGTTGGAGTGCCCCGTTTGGCCAGATCGGCGGCAGCGGCAGAGGGATCAGAGGCTTCGCGAACATCCTTGGGTTGATAATACTGTCGAAATCGGAGCCGAGTGAGCCACTGGATCACGCTTGGGCCAAGGAGCCAACTCAGGAGCAAAGCCGTTACAGCAGCACCGGCACTTCGAAAAGTGACATAACGAAACACTGACCAAGGAGTGTAGGGGAAAAATTCTGAAAGTTGATAAAGCATCAGCAGTTAGCTTATTTTTGTTGTAGATCACAGCGAAGCGATTCCAGAACTCGTTCGAGTTGACTGCTGCGGGAGGCTTTGGCGAGGACAAGATCTCCACTTTGGACAAGTCGATGGATGTCAGGGAGAGCGGATTCAATCGAGTCGAATGCGAGACAAAGCGCGGAGCCTCGAGCGGCCTGAGCGGTGATGGAGGCAAACTGGCCAATAGCGATCACCATATTGACGTAGAGGTCGGCAGCTGCTGCACCGATTTCTCGATGTGACTCTGCAGAATTGGACCCTAATTCTGCCATGTCGCCGAGGATTGCGATGCGACGCCCGAAGCAGGGGATATCGGCGAGAGTTTGAAGTGCGGCCAACATGGAATCGGTGTTGGCATTGTAAGTATCATCGATCAGTCGCACCCCTTTAATCTCGGAGCAGTGTAGCCTTTGTTTTACACCGTGGAATCCGGCCAATGCCTGACGCGCCTCTTCCGGACTGACCCCCATTTCGGCAGCAGCGGCGAGAGCGAGTACGGCATTGCCCACCATGTGGCGCCCGTTCATTCCGAGTTCAAATTCCCCTGTCCAAGCACTTTTTGGAGCGATCAGGTGGAACCGAGTTGACTTCCAGCGTGTCTCGATGAGCCGGATTATCCAATCATTCTGAGGGCCGAATCCGACGCGGACCACGGAAGCTTTGGTTCGTTGGGCGAGGATATCAGACTCGAGCAAGTCGCCGTTGAGAAATAAGGTTCCGCTCGATGGCAGGGCCTCACCGAGGGCAGATTCCTCGTCGATCACCCCCTGTAGATTGAGGAAATGTTCTAAGTGTTCGCGCCCGATGTTTGGGACGAGTCCCACCGTTGGAGCGATCATTCGGATAAGCGGAGCCAGTTCGCCTGGATGATTGGTACCCGCCTCGATGACTGCGGCCGCGTGTGAGGAATCGAGGCGGAGCAAACTTAGAGGCACGCCGACATCGTTGTTAAAGCTAGCCTCTGAGTGCAGGGTTTTGAATCGTGTTGAAAGAAGAGCAGCAAGCCATTCTTTGGTGGTCGTTTTGCCATTAGATCCAGCGATACAAACCATCTGGACCCAATGTCGAGCACGATAGGCTGCTGCTATTTGGCCGAGGGCGATGCGGGTGTCTCGGACCCAGAGAGTCGGAAGGTTTAGTGGAGGGCTGTGAATGTTGGATTCGGAACAGAGAACCGCTGATGCACCGCCGTCGATTGCTTCGGAGATAAAGTCGTGGGCGTCAAACCTATCTCCCCTTAAAGCCACGAAGAGATCGCCGGGGCGGGTTGTTCGTGAGTCGGTGACAACCCGCTCGATTTCAATGTCACCGAGGTCATTAACAAGGCGTCCGTGTGAGGCCTCGGAAAAAAAATGGAGAGGGAGAGGTTCCATTAGTTGAGAGCGAAGTTCGCGTGAATGACCGCCGTCACCGTCTTTTCCCGACTGCCAGTATCATTCATACCATCCCAAGCATTTTGGGTTGAGAAAAGAGGCGTAATTTGGAAGACCCCCATCCGTGCCGACTTGAGGCGAGAGAGAGTTCGGTTTCCTTGAGACGCGATCTGCAAGGCACGTTCCTTTGCATCACGGGTGGCATCGGCCAGCATTTCTACTTTGGCTTCGCCCGCCTTAGTCCAGATAAATTCGGGTGGTGCAGAGCTGAATTCGATTCCTTCTTGGACTAGATTTCCAGTCGTAGCATCCATCGCCAGAACCGTATCAATATTGGCTGAGCGTATGACTGCTGTGCGACTCAATCGGAACCCCCTATTAGTGGTATAAGTACGCTGGCCTTGATCGATCTGCCCTGAAAGACGAGTAATTAAAATAGGCTGAAGAGCCGCGTTCGTGACTTTGTTTGCTTTGAAGAAAGCCAATAGAGTATCGGTGTGCTCCCGAAGAGTGGACTGAGCTTGCAGCAGAGAGGATCCTTCCACCGTCACTGTACCCTGCCAAACGACGAGGTCTGATGAGACATTTCGCCGAGCTGAACCGGTCACCGAGATGGATTCTGAATCGGCTACTTTCATCCAAGTGCGAGTTAGAAGAGCCGATGAAAGAACCAGAGCACCTGAGAGGAGGAGTCCGGCAAAGAGACCGAGAAGATGGGGGCGAGGTGTTGTCACGGAAGGTCTCCTACCCAGCCGCAGGCAGCGAGTCCGTTACGAGCATGGATGCGGTCATCCCAAGGAAGAATTGTGCCGTTGATCTCCTGAATCGGATGAGTGCCCTTGCCCGCAAGGAGAACTATATCACCGGAACGAGCCATCCGGATGGCGTCGCTAATTGCGCGCCGACGGTCTGGTTGAAGGTGCGCTCTTTGGTTTAGGCCGTGCTGGATATCGCGACTGAGAGAGTCAACCTCGATCGATCGAGGGTTGTCAGAAGTCAGGATGACTCGGTCAGCGAGGTTGGCGGCTTCGCCGAGTTGACCTCGTTGTTCGAGTGTCGATCGAGCAGAAGCTCCGGTAAGTAAAATGACTGAACCTTGGGTCATTTCGCGCGCCTCTCTGATCAACTGTGCCAGGGCGGTTGCTTCAGTAGCAGGGTCGACGAAGACCCCGAAGGATTGACCCGCGCGGATTGGTTCCATAAAGCCTGTATCGCAATCGAAAGAGGGGAGAAGAGCGGCGAGCCTTGAAGGATCGGCACCCGCGGCGATGGCGGCCACGAAAGCAGCATCGAGAGCTGTGAGCGCGCTTCGCCCCGCCACAGGTGTGTGAGCCAAGCGCTCTGAAGAACCGACACGAATACGGATGCGACTACCCCGCCAATTCAGAGCAAGGGGTTCAATCAGAGATTTCGATGGCAAGGAGACGATCGATTCGGAGAGAGGAGGTACTTGTCCCAGCACATTTCGCACGCCCGAGACATCTTCAATAACCAAGAGTCGCCCCCCAGTCCGGACATGAGCTGCAAGAAAGCATTGCCATTCATGACAATCCGTTTCCGAGGGGGATTGAAGGAAATGACGTCCGGCGATACAGCCTCCGTGGCTGGTGAGTAGAGCCGAGCGATGATCTGAGGCTTCGAGGAGGCGGTGGAGAAGAGTCGCAGTTTGTGCGCTGAGATTCTCTGGTAAGCGGACGCGAAAGAGATGGAGATGGGAGACTGGATTATTGTTTAAGGCAGTGGCAGCGGTAACGAAAGTGAGTGAGGGTTGATCGGCGAAGATCCGGCGGGTTCGGCGGGGCAGTGTTGTCTCTGGGGGGCAAATTATCGCGGGAATTCCACGCTTGAGACCGGTCTGTATACCCACAGGGTCGGCAGGAAGAGTGCTAGGCAAAACGGCAAAGCTCGTATTGGGACCGGCCCGGTCTGGGTGGGTGGGGACACCCCGAAGCGTGAGATCGGCACTCTGGGAGTGTTTGCCATCGTGGAGATCGCCCGGTAACCGTGCGAGCAATGAGTCGAGAAGCATGGTTAAGGAGGTGTGATCGATGGTTGGCCGATGTGGGTAGCCACTACCGGCGAGGAAAAGGGGATGGTCAGGTAGCTAGCCGTACTAATGGCAATTTGCTTAAAGGTCGGAATGCAAGCAGCCCCATAAGCGGCCCGACCGTCCATATTGGTTGGTTCATCGGCGCAGACGAGGAGGCAGAACTTGGGTCTTTCAGCCGGTAAAAATCCGACAAAAGTGCTGAAGTGCGCATTAACACCGGAGGCGAGGTGTTCCTTCGTCATTTTATTGGCTGTACCCGTCTTACCCGCCACGGTGTAACCTTCGAGTATTGCATCTTTGCCGGTGCCCTTAGGACTGACCACAGCGGTGAGGAGGCGCAGTAACTGGCGGGCCGTTTCGGGGCGAACCACCTGACCCACTTGTTTGGGTGGAAAGGTTCGAATGATGCTACCAGTCGCGTGCTCGATGGATTTCACCAACATCGGTTCCATGAGGAAGCCATCATTGGCAATGGCGGCATAAGCCATACAAACTTGGAGCGGGGTGACATAAATTCCGTAGCCATAAGATAAGATAATTTGAGTGCCGATACCGTCCCAAGCGGGGATTCGGGTGATCGGTTCTCCACCGCAAAGAATGCCCGTTCGACGATTGAAGCCGAAGGCATTGGCATAGAAGCAAAGAGGCGACTGGAACGAGGGCGCTTTGGGATCCCATAGTTCGTAGTAGGCGATTTTGGCCGCGCCGACGTTGGATGAAGTAGCGAAAGCCTCTTCGACCGAGACCGTTTTGAGATGATGCCCACGAGAGTCGACCACCGGTTTTCGACGCCCAGCAGGAGGTCGCCAAGAGCCCCCTTCACAATCGATGAGGGAGTCAGGTGTAATCCGCCCTAAATCCAAAGCTGCCGCGTACGTGACTAGTTTGAAAGTGGAACCTGGTTCGATCAGATCCGAGACGGCGTGATTCCGAGGGGGTTGTTGACGGAGAAGCGCTTTATTGGTGACTCCGAGCGGCAGGTAGTTGGGATCTGTCGCATTAGCGAGAGCGAGGATTTCACCTGAGGCAACCTCCACCACTATAGCCGACATCCAGTTAGGTTTGAGCCGTTCCATTCCAGTGCGGAGTGCGTCTTCGGCCACGGACTGGAGATTGGCATCCAAAGTGAGCCGGACGGCTGTTCCCTGTTTGGATTTAATTTCCAACTCCTGAGTGTTTGCAAATTCACGTGACCCACGGACCCGCATGATTGCTTTCCCCGGCACCCCAGGAAGTTCGGTATCAAATTGCCGTTCGATTCCAGAAGCTCCCTTGAGGGCGGGTGGCAGTTCTTTGGCCGGTAATTGGAGGGTGGACAGAGAGGTGCGGTATTCGACCAAGGGGATAGCTCCATTGGTGGTCGAACCGAGAATCGGGAGAGCGAGGCTGTCATGGGTATAGATCCGACGCTCGACAATTTCCCGAGTAATAGCGGTGTTTCGGACGATATTATTAGTCAATCGCTCAACTTTGAGTGGCCCAGCAATTTGACGACGGTCTTTGGCTAATGCCCTCTGAAAGGCATAGCGAGCGGGGAGTTCCCACAGCTTAAATTTCGGACTATGAATTCGGCGTAATTCAAGGGCTGCCCAAGCCTGTTTTAGTTCCCGTTCTCGGGCCGGTACATAGGTGAGTAAGTTAGAGTGGACTAAAGTCCAGTCATCGAGAGTGAGGTTGGTGGCGATAAGAACACTTTGATTCGTGTAGAGCGTGCGGGACCAATTAGTGAGGAGGAGTCCGGTCGCGTTTGTTTGGGAAGATTGTTTCCAGCGCCATTCAGGTTGGCTGCGAAACTTTGCGGTAAGGTGTGCCACTGGGACACCCAGCGAGGGGGCTAAATGAGCGGCGAGTGCGGGGCCTTGTTCGCCAATGAGAGCAGGGTTGGCGCGTAGATTGAAAAGAAACTGAGAATGAACCAAGCGCTGTCCACGTGAGTCGAGGATCTCCCCCCGGAGTGCTGGGGTGTAGGAGATTTGGGGCGGAGCAGAGCCGAGAGTGTAGCGCGGGGATTCGGGTTGAAAGCCCTGGATATAGATCAACCGAGCCGCGAGGAGCGCAAAACAAAAACAACTCCCCCCGGTCAGATATTTCAGCGCAACATTACTCTGATTTTTCATTTGTACTATCGGGCCGACGCTGTCGCCAATGCGGGAATTGGGGCGCTGTGTAGTGGGACTCTTGGGTTAGGGGAGGGGACGATAGCAGGGTATGGATTGGTGACTCGTAGTACCTGCCCAGCAACAATGTTAGAAAGGCCCAGATTAAACTTTCCAATTTGGCGCATTAGAGACGGACGAGTTAGAAGAGAATCCAAGTTGCGCTGGTCTTGGCGAATCAGGTGCGTCAGTGCGATGCAGTTTGATTTCGACAGAGTGATTTGGTCCTGAAGGCTTTGGTGTTCTCGGCTTTGCAAGACCCAGAGGAAGCCGAGAACCGCAATGCAAGCGGATCCGGAGACGGCCTGAACCACAGTGCCGATACTAATTTCGGAGAGAGAGTTTTTGGAAGGTGAGGCCATAGTTCAGAGGCGTTCAATCACTCGGAGTCGTGCGCTTCGCGACCGTGGGTTAAGGGCTATTTCTGAGTCAGAGGCAGCCCAGCCTTTGCGTTGAAGCTCGATGCCTCGAGGACGGCGTGGTTGGCGGAAGTCAGGATGATCAAAATCGCCAGTAATATCGTACTCTCTCGCCTCTGTGCGGACGAAAGTTTTGACGATCCGGTCCTCAAGCGATTGAAAGGTAATCACCGCGAGTCGCCCGCCGGGTCGGAGCATTTGAAAAAGGACTCCGATCGATTTCCCGATGACATCTAATTCGTTGTTGACCGAAATTCGGAGGGCTTGAAAGACCCGGGTAGCCGGATGAATTCGAGCCCCGTTGCGAGGAACGATTTTTTCCACGAAGGAAGCCAATTGAAGCGTCGAGACAAAGGGACGAAGTCTTCTTTCGGTCTCGAGCGCACGAGCGATCCGCCGCGAATTACGTTCGTCACCCAAACGCCAAAAGAGGTCAGCCAATTCTTCAGCGGACAGACTGTTCACCAGATTTGCCGCGGTCAGTCCTACCCGCCGATCCATTCGCATATCGAGGGGGCCATCAAGTTGCAGAGAAAACCCGCGCTCCGGGCAGTCGAGTTGATGCGAACTGACGCCGAGATCGAGTAAGATGCCATCGAGACTGTTCGGTTTTATCCACTCTCCCATTTCTGAATAGTTGACCTGTCGCAGTTCAACGCGGTGAGTGAAGGCGGCTAATCGTTCCGTCGATGTCTGCACTGCGTCTGCGTCCTGATCGCAGCCAAAAAGAAAGCCGTCGGGTCCACTTGCCTCGAGAATAGCCCGAGCATGCCCCGCCCCGCCCAGAGTGCCGTCCAGATACTGTCCACCAGCGCGTGGGCGCAAGGCGGTCAGTGTTTCACTCAGTAAAACAGGCGTGTGTGAAAAGGAGAGCACCAGGCATGCGGGTTGATTAGTCTTGGTGAACGGGTTGAAACTCGAATGAGTTGTGCTTTCGAAGGCGGTTGAGGGCTAATTCCGGATCGTGATATCCAGGGGTCGAAGAGGTTGGGCGTGTCTCATGGATGAGTCGGGATGATTTTCGTCGACGGATCAATTCAACATCGTCCTCCAGTAAATTGCTTCGTACGGGTCTCGCCTCCGGAAGAGGGAGTTCGTTTTGGGCGAGGGCGTGACCGGGGCGGCGTTGATTTTCTGAGGAGAAAAGTCGGCTAACCAGTTGGCTTGGGATCGTCTTAATTGCGCCCATAGGAACACCCGCGTTAGATCGGCCGCCGGGTCTCCAAAGCGGAATTAACTCAGTCGCCTCAGACCTTCGTGACTTAAACCAGTGAAAAGGATTGAGGCTAGAGACTATTTTCATCAGTGGTTGGAGGATTGAATTTTTCTCGGAGGCTGGATCGAGAGTTTATTAAATTTTGATAAAACGTTCTGCCGCACGGGCTGTTTCGTAGGCCTTGGGATTCCAGACTTCGAATCGGTCGATGCATCCGACAAACAAAATGGATCCCTCTAGTTTTGCGGCGCTGAGAATTTCATCAGGTAGAGTAATCCGGCCGTTATTATCTAATTCCAGTTCGATTATGCGATCAACGTAGTCATGTCGTTCGGCTAATTTTCGAGGTTGGGTGAAATCGCCATCGCAGATTCCCTGACTAAATCGATTAAATTGCTCCATTGGCAGCACCATCACAAACTCCGCTTTGGTCGGATGTGTGATCATTACCGCCATGAAGGAGACCCCTTTGGGCGACTCTGGACGCCATTTGCTTGGAAGCGGGACTCGACCTTGGCCATCGATCTTGTTCTCGTAGCGCCAAGTGAAACGCGGACGATCCAAACTAGCCCCCATAGACCCCACCGTTATCGGCGGTGTTGCTTCTGAATCTATGGGTTTATGCGCTGTCACAAATTGTTCCTAAAGTTTACTTTTATGCCCTTTAATAAACTAATTCTCGACTGAACGTCCCTTTATTACCCTTTTTAACCCTAGTTGTGCAACTGTCTGATTCAAAAATTTGTGCGTTTTTTTTTGAGGCTTTTTTACCGGGAGGGGGTGGATGAATAAATTAGTTGGGTAGTTAGCTAAACTTTGGTGTGGATTGGGCCTTTCTTCTTGAAGACATCTGATTTTGATTTTGATTTACCGCCGGAATTGATTGCAACCGCGCCCGCGGCCGAGCGTGACGGATCGAGACTCTTGCATGTCGACCGAACCGCGAGGTGTGTTTCGCATTTAATGTTTGCCGAAATTATCGACTTCCTACACTCGGGTGATGTGTTGGTCTTGAATGACTCTCGGGTGCTACCGGCTCGACTGCGGGGCGTGAAGGCGGAGACCGAGGGTGGAATTGAGATTTTGTTGTTGGAGGAAGTTTCAGACGGTGTCTGGTGGGTTTTATTAAAGCCCGGTAAACGGGTGAGGAAAGGAACCCGGGTTATTTTTTCGTCTAAGAAGTTGAACGAAGAAAAAGAGTGGGGAGCAGAAGTCTTGGAGAAGAACCAGGAGGGCCATTGCCTGTTGCGATTTGATTCTGTGTCTGACTTTTTTCAACAGCTGGGCCAAATGGGAGAAATACCCTTACCGCCCTACATTGAAGCAGCCCGAAGAGGAGAATTGATTGATGATATGAACCGTTACCAAACGGTGTACGCCGCCGCTGAAGGGTCGATCGCAGCACCGACGGCGGGGTTGCATTTTACTAAAGATCTTTTGCACCGGATCGGTGAAAAAGGAGTCGAAATCTGTTTTTTGACCCTACACGTCGGCGCTGGAACCTTTTTGCCGGTAAAAACGATCGAACTAAAAGAGCATCGGATGCATTTTGAACGCTTTTATGTCTCACCGGACACCGCTGAAAAAGTCACTCGAGCGAAGCAAGACGGACGACGGGTCATCGCGGTAGGCACGACGACGACCCGGGTTCTCGAAGCGGTTGCCGCACGCTCTGTTGGCAAGCTTCAAGCGGGGAGTGGGAGCACCGATATTTTTATTCATCCGCCCTTTCGGTTTCAGATTGTGGATGGGCTGATCACCAACTTTCATCTTCCTCAGAGTACATTGTTGATGTTGGTGAGTGCTTTTGCCGAAGCAGGCGGAGTGACAGGCCGAGAACTAATATTGGCCGCTTATAAGGAGGCAATCCGTTTAAAATACCGTTTTTATTCCTACGGCGATGCACTGTTTCTCGTTTGAGGCTAACCATGAAAAACGAAGTTTACCCTGCGGCAAAGCGTCCTTGGACGGTGGTTAATATGGCGATGACCGCGGATGGCAAGATAGCGACGGCTGGGCGTGAAGTTACCAGCTTTGGGAGTGCGAGAGATCTGGCAGAATTATATGGACTTAGGGCGACCGTGGACGCGGTTCTTTGCGGAGCGCGAACGGTGGAAGAGACCGGCGCAACCCTTGGAAACGGGGGAGAAAAATATGGACTTCGACGCCTTTCTGCGGGGCTGTCGGCTGCCCCATTGCGGATTTTAGTGAGTGGGTCAGCATCGATCAGTCTCACCGCACCTTTGTGGGAGCAGAGGTCGGCGCCGGTGGTGGTGTTAGTTTCTGGAGATGCCCCGATGGATCGGGTACGACGTCTGCGGGAGCGCGCTGACGCGGTGTGGGAATCTCCCGGGGCGGAGATTGATTTTCAGAGCGCGTGGGAATGGATTGCTTCGAAGTGGCAGGTTAAGCGGATGGCCTGTGAGGGAGGTGGTGTTCTGAATGCGACGCTCTTTCAGGCTGATTTGGTGGACGAATTACGAGTGACACTCTGTCCGCGAATCTTTGCTGGAGTGGAGAGTCCGAGTCTTGCCGACGGGCCAGCTCAGCAGCTGTGGCAAGCGCGCCGTTTTCAGCCAGTGGGCCTGAAACGAGTTGGTGAAGAGCTTTTCCTAAAATTTCTTAGAGTTCCTTCGGCGGCGGCGACGACTGAAAGGGGCGCGAGGGATCCGATTGGCTGCTAACTAATGAGCTCCCTGTCGGATCCAAGTCTGAAGCAGTTGTACCTGTTTTTCAGAGAGTCGATGTTTTTCAGGCTTGGGAATATCTTCGTCCTTGCCGCTCACAATCGCCAAGAGCGGTGATTTTTCTGGGGTACTTGGATTTACCGCTTTTCCGTAGGTGTCGCCGCCGGCGAGGAGCTCGGCGAGGGAATCAATACGAAAGCCACCCACGGCAGATTTTCCCGAATGGCATTGGCTGCAGGCCGTGGTTAGGAGCGGTTGGACGTCGTGGACGAAAGTCAGCAGTTGGACGGTTTCGATAATAGGCCCCTCCGGCCAAAGAGCGCCCTGATCGACCCAAGCCCGCACCAACCCGATTTGTTGTGGGGTGAGAGGATCACTTTCCCCAGGTTTTCCGCCAGGGGGAGGCATGAGCATTTCGTCAATAAGACCAGCCATCATTAGGAGAGCCGCGCTCTTTTTACTATCGCCCGGTTGGAAGGAAGGACCGTGATTTTCGGTCGTCTTAAAGGCCCCCTCGCGAGTGTCGATCCGGTATTTTCCCTTTTGTTTTTCGGCTCCGTGACACCGGAAGCAAGCCGCCTTAAAGATGGGGTAAACTTCCGTCTTAAAATCGATCGGTCGAGTTGCGGCCAGAGGGAGGTTGCCTGAGAGTGTTTTTGTCTCAGCAACCAGATGGGTGCATAGGGCGGTGGCGAGCAGAAATCGATAAAGGTGCATAAGTGGGCTTTTCCGATAAAACGTACCGTGAACAGTGGGTTTATAGTTTGTTGTTTTGGGTTTCGAAAGTGGCGGGAAAAAGGACTCCGAGGGAGGAGTGGCGATGCTGGCGGCTGTAGAAGACTTCGATGAAATCGACGAGTTGGGATTGTGCTTGGGCCCGCGAACTGAAGCGGGTGCGAGAGTACTGCTTAAGTTTGATAGTGCTCCAGCAGGTGTCCATGGTGGTCAATGTCTTGATTTGTCCCTCCGATTTTTCTAAGCAACTTCCAGTGTATTTATTGAAGAGTCTCGGACACCCATTTTTGTTCAGGAGTGATAAATCCAATGTGTCCTTGAGATGATTGCAGATTTTGAAGTCGATTTGGCGAATTCCAAAGGGTAAAGCCTGACCTTCCTCCAAAAAAGTTAATTTCTAACAGCAGATTGAGATGAAATCTCGGCCAAGCAAGTCGTTAGGTTTGCCTCCATCCCTTCAAAATTGGGTTAGACTGCTCCCATAAGCCACCTCTTTTTCTGCCTCAAGGTAGATCTGGAACTTTAGTTCGGCCGACAGAAACCGACCCGTCTTCGTGGTGGTCTTTTTGGTCTTAGTCACTTTTCCTCTTCGGTTTTAAACCGCCAGAGGGGGAAATGGTTCTGGTCACTCTGCGGACTCCCTCCACCTCTCCATTCCAATCGACGGGTGACGCCTGATTTAAGCGGATCGACAACCTCGGGTGCTGAACGAAGGTCGACAACTTCGGAAATGAGACTGAACATCCCGACGAGTCCAATTGGGTAGATCCAAATTTAACAACAGGCATTTCTAAAAACCTAGTAATTTAAGGGAATCGGCTTCTCGCTATCCCTGTTTTTCCACAACAAGATGGAGGAGTCAGTGGCAGATTTACTTTTCAGGTAAGCCAACCAAGAATCGAAAAAAAGTCGCCAACCGAACGTTTCACGGACTGTATAAATCAAGCCAAATCAGAGTTAGTTACGGCAACTGTTAGGCCGTTAGACACCGTCTATCCAAGAATAGAAATTGGTAAAAGCCACCTGTCTGATTCCCCTGCAATTTGTTCAGCTAAATGCTACTCCAAAGTTGAGTAACTCGAGATTTCAAGTCACGCTCGACGGCAGCTAAAAACATCGGTCTATTTGGAGAAGCACTGTCCAGAAACAGCCGCAGTCTCTTCTTATCCAGTTCGAATGTCACTTATTCGTATTTTAGTCGACGGTTACAGCTTGCTCCATGCGTGGCCGGATCTGGCCCGCGGACGCACCCGACATTCGGAAACGGCTCGGGAGGCTTTAATCGCCATCCTCACCCAATATCAAACTTCGCTCGGCACTCCAATCACTGTGTTTTTTGACGGCCAAGGTTTGACCACCCACGTCTGGCAAAAGGCTGCGGTTAATTCCGTCGAAGTGATCTTCTCTCGCTCAGGCCAAACTGCCGATGATCTCATCGAACGTGCCGTCTGCCGATTTCAGCCATTTGGGCCAGTGCTCGTCATCACCGACGACTACGCCGAGCGTGATACAGTGACCAACTTTGGTGGGCTTTTTTCAGGCTGCGCAACCTTCATTGCACAGATCGGCGATGAACTCGACCAAGCCAATCGTGATCGACACCAGTATAATCGGAGAGAACAGGCTCGGTTTCGAAATCACTGAAGCCCTCCTTTTTAAGTATGAAAATGCCATTAAGCGCTAAGTGGCTTAGGAGGGACCTCTTCAAAACCGGACACCGCTCCAGCGGCAAGTTCAAGCGCCCTTTGGCCCTGAAAAACAGGAACGCAAACAGGCCTTGACAAAAAAAGCCCTCAAACAAAGGCTTCAAAGATCCAAAGAGTCAATTTTCGCAAGTTCTTCCTTTTGGCACCTACTTCAGAAAAAAATTCCTCTATTTCATACTCCGTTTTGTTCTTCTAGTACCCTATGAAAATTTGCCCTATAACTCTGCATTCGACCGAATCTCGGGTTACCGATTTCCGCGGCTTCACACTGATCGAATTGTTGGTAGTGATCGCTATCATTGCCATTCTCGCTGGAATGCTTCTTCCAGCGCTCGCCAAAGCAAAGGCCAAGGCGACCACAACCCAGTGCCAAAATAACGTGAAACAGATCACTTTAGGGATGCATATGTACATCGGTGACTCAGCTGATTATTTGCCAGAACCCAATTGGAATTCCCCATGGGAAAAGAAAGGTTGGCTCTACGACGCGAAGCCCGGTTCGCCCCCAGATGTTTCCAGAAACCCTTATATTACCAATAGTGCCGCCGCCTACGCATCCGGTCTTCTTTATACCTATATTGGCAGTGCTGCAGTCTTCCGTTGTCCTCTAGATACTACCAACAAAGTAGCTTGGAGGAGCCGAGCTCAGAAAATGTCGAGTTACCTGATGAATGGGGCGGTTTGCGGTTTTGGCGGCGTCTCCCCTGGATCTTACAAAGCCTCTGCTTTCACACCGGACTCCGTTCTTTACTGGCAAGCGCTGGAGACCAATCCAGGTGACTTTAATGACGGTTCGAGTAGCCCCGCCGAAGGCATCACCAAGCTCCACTCTGTCGGCACGACCGTAGGCGTTGTTGACGGCCACACAGAATATCTCAAAACCAAGCAGTTCTATGCCGAGGGTAACGTTAACGTCAAGAATCGGCTTTGGTGTAATCCTGGCTCGCCGAACGGGCGTTAAGTCTCCACTGACTTTGCTTCTCATTCTCCAATGCAACTTCGTTACTTTCCACCCACTTACTTAGCCTTAGTGGCGGCTGTTTTAACTGCGTGTTCAAAACCAGATCCTGTCGCCGAGCTTGAGAAATCTGCGGCTGCGATGGAAAAGGCTGGGGCCACTCCGGCGGCCGCAGGTGAAGCCGAACCAACCCCCACTGTCGCGCCGGCCCAAGAAGTGAAACAAGCTGTTGCCGACTTTAAAGCCGGTAAAATGGAAGACGCAGTCACTCGACTCCAAATTCTCAGAGCGCAACCGGCTTTAACTCCCGATCAACGGATGGCCTTGCAGGATAGTATTGCGACGGTCGTGGCTGAAATTTATGCACTCGCCGAAAAAGGCGATGCCCGCGCGGCAGCGGCTGTCATTCAGTACGAACGGATGCAAACCCGCCGTTGAATGTTCAGGCAACTTTGCTCGAAAGTGAGAATCTGCCCCACTGAGAAAGAGGTCAACTGACACCGTATTTCACCCAACAGTATTGGGTTGCGCTGTTGGTGACGGGAGAACCAGCAAGGGGGTAACGCCGATCAGCGACGGGTGCAACCTTGGAATGGGTGTCAACGCAGGTTTGCTGTGAAACTTCTGGGTTGTGGTTTCCGTCTTGGCCTTCATGAGGGATTTTGCGAGGGATCACATCGTATGCAGTGGCTCCTTCAGGTCGCGGGAATGGGTAACCCGGCCCCATCGTGGCAGAGGTAGGCTTTCCAGGGTGCTGCACAACGGCTTCCGTCTCGGGCGACTATCAATGGTACTACCTCGGTTTAGCTTGAAATTATACGGCGGGTTATCGCGAAGATTAGAGTGGCCAGAACTTTGAAACGATCGAAGGTAATCCTTCGGATATTCGTAGTGGGGGTGATTATAGTACCTTCGATCTCCGTACCCGCTCTACGATCCCCAAGTGGAAGCGAATCGGTCGTTCGGCATTAATAGCCTGTTTGACGAGCGTCCACCTGCCTTTTTCTCAGCCTTTAAAACCAATGGGGATTGTTAATAGGTCGATCTTCGTCGTCGATTCTACTACGTGGAATTAAGTAAAAAGTTCTGATTGGAAAATTCTGAGTTGTGCGGCCTGTAGTTTTATCGGTGTACTATTTCAGGTCGGCCTCGATTTCCGAGGCCGAGTTTTTTATCCATTTAATCGATCAAAACCTGATCTGTCTGACGCATTTTACCCCGTTAGTCGCCTCTCACAATCGCCGTGGCCACGGTGTCGGCGTCGGCTCTTTCCTCAAGAGAATCTCGGATGACGGCGGCTTGACGTAGCACTGTACCCGAAAAGATTTTTCTTCCGTTGACCTTGAGGCTAACCGATTTATCGAGATTGAGAAGGCGGTCCGAGAGTCTGACTTGAAGTAACGCGGGGGCTTCGCCATCGATTTGAATCGACTGCCCGACCACCGTGGCCACTAATTTTGAGCGATCAGCGATGGCGACACCCTTGGGAACCTGCAGCCAATAGAATCGACGATGTACCACATCGTCCTGCTGCCAGACCAGCTTTGCGGGCCATGAATTTCGGACCTGCGCTGCCATCCAAGGAACACCCTCACTATCTTTCTTATTCATCCAATGCCCGAGACCCTCATAAATGTGAACTTGGTGTGGATACCCTCCGGGATCGTTTGCGGCCAAACGGTCTAATTCTGCTCCGCGCTCTGCCGCAATGATATTACGTCGATAAGCGGTGTCATTGCCGCCCATAAAAATAGCAAAAGGCAAATTTCTCAAGCTCAGGAGGGAAGCTTCGTTCGGATGTCCTGCCATCATGCAAGCGGCGGCAAATCTGTCTGCCATCCGCGGTGCAAGTTGCCATACCCCGTCCCCTCCTGCTGAGTAACCCATTAAATAGACACGGCTCGGGTTGACGCCGCGTAAAGCCACATAGTTGTCGATTAAGCGTTGGAATAAAGGATCGATGTGGCCTTCATGCCAAAGGTTCCAAGTGTCGGTAGGAGCACGCGGTGCCAAATAAATCCCTTCGACCGGTTCATACAGCTTAATCTGGTTCCTCCACTGTTGATCATTAACCTCTGCGGGTGCTCCGCCACCCCCATGCATCGATATCCATAAACTGTGCCCATTCGTCGGTTCATTCCCAAAGGCCTTCTCCAGCCATTTTAAGGATTGCCCGTTTTCGCTTAAAACCCGTTGGCTCATTTCTTCTTTCCTCTCGATGGCCAAGCGGGCCAAGCGGTCGGCCAAAAGCATCTGTACAACTCGGTCGGCCTCGGAATGACTTAGCGAGGCCACGAGTGCTGGGTCAGTGACTTTTTGTTCTCCTTCTGGCTTTTCCAACCACGCTCGGACGGCATCCACTTTTGGCGATGCGGGTGATAAGTCTGCCCAAGAGGCGTCTAGGGTTGGATCGGTGGTGAGCAACGGGCCAAATGGTCTCTCACGGATTTCGGACCCGACGGTAAAACGAAGCCAGCCTCTGGCACCTAATTTGAGGGCGAACCGAGGCATATCGTTGAGATCTGAGGTTCCAGCCTTGGTATCGGCCAACGCACAGGTGCGTCTTACACCGTCCATCACACAGACCTTAGCTGCCATTCGAGTGCCGCCCGTCCGTTCCCAAAGTCGAACTCCCAATCGCGCCACCGTTTCCTCGGCAACAGCCGTCTTCGCGTAGTGTCCGGTGACATTAACTGCAGCAACTGACTCACTTTTCTGCGCCCAAACCATGGGGAATGCGACTCCAGTTCGTTTCCAAGAGGTTGCATAAATGGCATGCCGAGGAATATCAGCCTTCGCCGTAGAGGCATCAGCCACAAACCAGCCACGGTCTAATCCATTGGCATCAAACTCGTCGGCACCCGTAAAATGCCAATCGCCATCCCAAATCTCGACCCAAGTATGATTTCCACGCTCGTTCGTCCAGAGTGGAGTTCCGACGGCCCGCGCCGGAATACCCACGGCTCGGCAGGCTTCAACTAGGATAATCGAAAGACCGGTACAGGTCGCTTTCCCAGATTCCATGGATTCCATTAGGCTTTGGTTCGGGCGTTTTCGACCGGTATTATAGTGGATGTTAACCTGTTTAAAAAGTTGCCGATTGAGCGACTGAGCAGCTTCCGAGGCCGTTTTAGAATCCTTAATGATTTCAGAAGCTCGATTTAGAAGATCAGGTCGCCAACTGTCTCTTTTTTCATCAAAAACGGCGTAAGGCAGCACATCATTGAAGAAAATATCTTCGGGGACTTTTTTGGCCCAGGGAAAACGGGTTCGAGCCTGAAAAGCGAGATCGAGATTTTCGTTTAAAAATTCGAGAGAAAGAGATCCCCGATCCGCTGGGGGCATATTGTCCGCCAGAAATCGGGCGGCCCGCTCACCCATTGGGCCCTGTTTCTGTCGGGCAGCCGCAATGAAATCTTCAATGACATCACCCACCAAGCAGAGTGGAAGCCCTAAAATGAGTAGGAAAATTAGCCTGAATCGCATGTTTTAAAGCTGAGCTAAAGTAGATTGCCGGTCAAATCAGCAAACGGTCTTAGGCTGTTTTGGGGAACTCATCGCTCGACACCCAACCCTCCATTAGGGCTATCTTATTTCTTCGATATGAACAGGACTCATCCTCATGTGGCCGTCGTAGGTGCCACTGGTGCCGTCGGCGTTGAAATGATTAAGACACTCGAGCGCCGAGGCTTTCCCGTTGGAAAACTGACACTTTTGGCGTCCGCCCGTTCTGTTGGAAAAACTCTCCTCTTTTGTGGTGCGTCCATCGTCGTGAAGGAACTGACCCACGAGGCATTTGAGGGAATTGATATCGCGCTTTTTTCTGCTGGCGGATCAATTTCTCGTGATTTTGCGCCCTCCGCCGTAAAGGCCGGATGTGTGGTGGTCGATAATTCGAGTTTTTTCCGGATGGACCCCACCGTGCCTCTAGTGGTGCCGGAGATTAACCCAGAGGATGTCGAGTGGCATCAGGGTATTTTGGCAAACCCTAACTGCACGACCGCCATCACTTTGATGGCATTGCATCCCTTACATCAGGCTTTTGGAGTGAAACGGATCTTTGCATCCAGTTATCAAGCTGTCTCGGGTACGGGGGCCAAGGCTTTGGAGGAACTCGAAAACCAAGTAGGTCAGATTGTCCGTGGAGAACCGGTGACCAAGGAAGTGTATCCACACCAAATTGCTTTCAACGTTCTACCCCAAGTGGATTCCTTCTTAGAATCGGGTTATACGAAGGAAGAAATGAAGTTGGAAAACGAGGGGCGCAAAATCCTACATCATCCAACCTTCCAAGCTTCAGTGACCTGTGTTCGCGTGCCTGTTTATCGATCTCACTCCATTGCTGTCAGCGCAGAATTCGAGCGCCCAGTCAGCGTTGAAACAGCACGAACTGTGCTCGGAAAAGCACCCGGACTTGATCTACTTGATGACCCAACCAACTGCGTCTATCCCATGCCACTGCAGACTTCAGAACGTGATAATTGTGCGGTTGGACGGTTGCGATTGGACTGCGCAATGACCAATGGATTAGTATTCTGGGTGTCTGGAGATCAACTCCTCAAAGGGGCCGCTCTCAATGCGGTGCAGATTGCCGAACTACTGCTTAAATTGAGGCATTAAAACGGCTGCTGACTAGGGGCACGG
>CAMDGV010000002.1 GCA_945898055.1 Akkermansia muciniphila
CATAGGACATTTTCTGTGGGGGCTGAGGCTTCGCTCCATCGACCATGCGAACCACCATGAGGTCTCCGGCATGGACGTCGAGAGCGAGTTTAATTTGCCGATAGGGAGGCGGCTGAGTTGGTGGAGCCTCAGGGAGAGGGTCTACTGCAGTGAGAACTGGCAACGGTGGGTCCGATGCCACGCTTAGAGACGGTGAAGAATTCGAATGTCTTTTCATGGGGAGAGGCCTACTTTGAACTTTCTTCCGAGCGGCCGCTAGGTCTCATGCCATCTATCAGTTCTTGAACTCCGCCTCAAAAGCAAATTCCTATCAGTAATACAACACCAACAGCCACAAGCGAAGGCGAACAAAACGGATGCAGGCAACGGCTCGAAGGCTATCTGTCGTGTCATCGACGCATCCCGCTTGCCGTCGCCTGATCCGAGACGTTCTGCAGGAAAAAATGAGGATTGCGAAACGCCCTCCAGTCGCTACTGTTTCAGCATGATTCTTAAGGCCATTGTCCACGAAGCCGAGGAGGGGGGATTCTGGGCTGAAGTTCCCTCATTGCCTGGATGTTTCACCCAAGGCGAGACCCTTGAAGAACTCGAATCCAATGTCCATGAGGCAATCGAAGGCTGGCTTTTGGCTGCAGAGCCTGAAATTACCCTCTTGTCTGAGGGTAAGATTCTAGAAGTGGCAGTATGAAGTCCGTTGCGGGGAAGCGCCTCGCAAAGATCGCCGAGGAGAGAGGCTGGGTTCTTGCTCGCGTAAACGGAAGCCACCACATTTACATTTTCCAAGGACGCCCCGAACGACTCGTGATTCCCATCCACGGTAATCAGTCACTCAAAATCGGCCTGCAGAAGAGTCTGATGAAGATCATTCCGGTGACGAACGAGGAGCTCTGAAACAAGCCGAATCGGGTCGAGGTTGCAGGATTGCGCCTCCCACACCACCCGGCATGCGGGTCCGCACCGGGCGGTTCCAATCAGACTCTTTAGGTGGCTAACTTGCTCTTTCCTTTCGATTTGGGCTCGTCTCCGTAGTGCAGCCGGATCCAGATGTCTCCCAGTTCGGGCACTCCTTGTTCCTTCAGGTAGCCGTTCTTGAGGGCGAAGCGCACGAGGCTATTTTGACTCATCCGCCAATACCCTTTGCGGCTGCGACTAGCGCGATAGACCTCGCTGAGGGCGATCCCCAGCTTGATGAGGTTGCACCGCCGCGCTCTTGGTCTCTTCCCCTGTTTCCAATCATTGAATCTGGTTATTCTGTCGCGGATTTCGAGTTGATTTGAACCCCGAAAAAATCACGCCGCCGCCGGAAAATCCAAGCGTCAGCATGTCTAGCTAGGTTCTCGTTCATCCGTCACACCTCTGCCAGATCGGTGCCGCCGATCAAGGTCATTTTGGGTCAAGATGGGGATAATTTTCGCGCATTCACAGAGGAATCTTCTACCCGCATCACAGAATCATTCAGTTTCCGGGTAATGGATTGACGAGTCCGTCACTCAAAGATGCTGGGCGAGGAAATCCGCTAGACTGATGGCGGTCACGGATTCGGAGAGTGGGAATGTGACTCCCTGAGGAATGATGTAGTATCCCTTGGTCGCTTCCAGAGTCTTCATGCTTTCCACAAATCCGGGACTCAGTTTGGGCGAGAGGGTGCGCTTGATTTCGACAGCAACCGTTACACCTGACTGGTTTTCCATCACGAGATCGACTTCGGCACCGGCATGGGTGCGGTAATGGCTGAAAGTGGTGCCTTTGGGGAGGCGGGTCACGATCTGTTCGATGCCATAGCCTTCCCAAGAATGGCCACAGAGAGGATGACCCAGGACTTGCTCCAAATCCAGAAGGCCGGCCAGAGCATGGAGAAGGCCGGAATCACGCCAATAGACTTTGGGGGCTTTTACCAGACGTTTTCCGGCGTTGCGACTCCAGGCCGGGATGCTGCGCACGAGGTAGAGGCCTTCGAGCAAATCCAGATAGCGGCGGGCGGTCTTGCCGTCGATCCCCAGTGAGTCGGCCATTTTACTCAAATTGAGGGTGGCTCCCTGTTGGTGGGCCAGCATCGTACACAGCCGCCGCAAGAGCAGCGGCGCCGCGGTGATGCCAAGCTGGGGCAAGTGGCGCTCGACCAGCATGAGCCCCTCAATTCTAACCTCAACCACGAACCCCTGACCCGGCGGTAAGGCTCAAACGTTCTGCAAAATGATGCTCCGTATTCTCCACGCCACATGGTTAGTTCTGCTTGTGGGATGTTCCGCCATTACGGTCACTCGCGTTGTAGAGGCAAATAAAGGGGCGGGTCAGTTGTCCCCTCCGTTGTCGCCGATCCCACTGAGCCCGGTAACCCCCGCCACCTAGGCGACCGCCAACCGGAGTCAGTGACCCCCCAGCGATAACTCCACCCCCCATCAGCCATCCCGTGTACAACGACGATTATTATTCCCAGGGGGAAGAATAATTGTCGTTGTACAATCCCGGAGGGATGCCAGCGATTAGCCGGGGGTTGAACGGGGCGACACCCCCGGTATCCCACAAAAAACCCACGACCACTGGGAGGGGTCGCAGATCACGGCAGAAATTGCTTGCTGCTCACCGTCCGAAATCGATACGGCCCCAACGCCAGTCCGCTGGTTTCTCCACTCGCGGGCACCGACGCAGGATTGCCCGCGCTATCCACAAATCCCGCCGTATTCGCATCCAAATACCGCTCAATCAAAAAGGAGCCCCGAAATTCTCCCGTCGGCTGACTCTGCGTCGCCTTGATAATCCAGGAACTCTCCCTCACTCTCTGCGGCAAAACCTGCACCCGCACATGCACGGTGTAACTGTTCGATCGCGTGGTCAGCCGAGGATAAATATGGGCGTAGGGCTTTTCTAAACTGTTATCCCCAGTCATCTGATGCGCCCCCCAAAAACTCCCCAACTTCGTCTCAAAACTCCCCAGATCCGTCCCCGCACTAAACCCCGCACTCACATGCGGACGCATCGTCGCCACCACCGGCAAATCTTTCGGGATCAATGGAAGATCACAGATTTCTTGAACTCCGCCTCAAGCAAATTCCTATCAGTTCTTGAACTCCGCCTCAAAAGCAAATTCCTATCAGTAATCCGTTACACTCCGGCTACCGGAAAATCACGCCCCTCGGCAACGACGCGGCGCATTTGCGCAAACCACCAGGCGGCGCGCTCACGTCCGCAGGGGCGAGTCTGTCGATTTCGCCTCAGGTGTGGCCGCTCTGAAGCATGGGGTAAGTCCAAAGGTAAAAGTCCGTTCAACTCAGGTGCTGTCTCGTTTTTCATGGTCCTATTCTATCGCTCACCCAAGACAAAGCCTGTCCGAGGGCTTGGCTTTTTTAGCGACGGGTATTTTTATATATTAACGCGCACGGCGAAGAGTGCGAAGGCCCAGAACATGGAAGTGCGCTTTAGGGATTTTGACGCATCCGTTCGATCCCAGTACGGTCCGTCCAGATGACCGATCTTGAACGTGCCGGACATGTCGTAAAATCGTTGCCAGAGGGCGGCCTTTTTACCGGTATGACTTGGCGTACCGCCGCACACCCCTTTTCGTTGGGGCCTGGGTTAGCTGCAGAAATCGACAGTCTTGGTCGGATTTTTTACCAATTCTATAAAGCGGTAAATCAACTCTACCGGCGCAGTGTGGAGGGAGGTGCTCCGGCTTGGTTTGCGGGTCTCTTGGATCAAGGTAAACCGCCGGAATTAGTCGCTTTGCAGCGTGAATCTGCCTTTCGCAATGAATTACCCCGAGTCCTTCGCCCAGATATTCTACTAACCGAAGACGGCTTTATCGTTTCAGAACTTGATTCAATTCCCGGCGGCATTGGACTCACTCAATGGCTTAATCAAACCTATGCCGAATTGGGGGACGATGTCATCGGTGGACCCAAGGGAATGCATGACGGATTTGCCTCCATTTTTGGTGAGGCAAAAAGGGTTCATTTAGTGATCTCGGACGAAGCGTCTTCCTACCGACCGGAAATGGCTTGGCTGGCTGGTCGTCTCGGGGCCGAACGATTCAAGGTCCAAGAGGGGAGCTTTGAATCCCCGGACCGAGGTGATGCCATCTACCGATTTTTTGAACTCTTCGACTTGGCTCAAGTCTCAGGCTCAACCTCTCTTTTCCGATTAGCTTTAGAAAAAAAAATCAGTCTGACCCCGCCTCCACGACCCATTTTTGAAGAAAAAATGCTCTTTGCTCTGTTCTGGAATCGCCATCTTCGCGATCTCTGGCGCCAAGAACTCGGCGACACCTTTTATCGGCGGTTACAACAAATTTTTCCTCGGAGTTGGATTCTCGATCCAACCCCTTTGCCGCCCAACGCTGGCTATCCTGGGCTCGAACTCACAGACTGGGCCCAACTCAAAGCTCTTTCGCAACGGGAACGGAATTTTATTCTGAAAATCTCCGGATTTAGCCCACAGGCTTGGGGCTCCCGCGGCGTTTATCTCGGGTCTGATCTGAGCACCGTCGACTGGAGTAAATCCGTTGATCGAGCCCTGAATGCATGGCCTGATTCCCCCTATCTTCTGCAACAATTCCACAAACCACGACGTTTCGAATCTTCCTACATTGATATCAAGACGACTACCGTGGTTCCCATGCCCGCACGCGTCCGACTCTGCCCTTATTATTTTGTTGCGGGCAATTCCGAGATCGCTCGGCCCAAGTTGGGCGGAATTCTAGCCACTTTGAATCCAGTTGATAAAAAGATTATTCATGGCATGACCGACGCTATTCTAGTGCCGTGCACCGCCTAAATTCCTTCTTTATTTGAACCCACTTTCAATCCGTCATTCGCCTCCAGTGATTTCATCTCCCTACCATTTTTTACTTCTGCTTTTTGCCCTGTACGCCGGCTGCGGTTGTCGAATGCCAGCACCCAACGGAACTGTTCCCACTCGTAATTACAAATTAGTCTCGGGGGCTTCATGGACATTGCAACCGCCCGCAGGTCGCTTTGATGCTTCCGGCCTCATCCGTCTCCCTAGTGGACAACTTCTTACCGTCAACGACAAAGAACCTGGGGCCTTTGAAATCCGCTTTGGCACAAATCAGTCTGTCGCCAATCTCCTTCCTTGGCCTCAGTTAACCCCAGCTCATTTTGGTCCGCTCAACCCGGGCCGCGATCTCCCTTGGGATCTGGAGGGGATCGCCATGGGCCCAGATCAGGCACTCTATCTTTGCGAAGAGCATTCCCGTTGGATTTTGCGTCAACGCAAGCCCCATGGCCCGCTGGAGCGGTTGCCCATCGATTGGAGTTCTGAATCTCGTTGGCTGAGTCCAACGGATCGCAATGCTTCTTGGGAGGGGATCGCAGTCTCGGGCGAACGGCTCTGGGTTGCCAACGAACGTAGTAGTGGCCGGATTTTTGAAATTGATCTCAAAACGCTGGCCGTCATTGGGAGTTTCCGCGTTGCGCCACCGGGGAGCACGGCCGAGGATATTCATTACACCGATCTCTGCTGGTTTGAAGGGCAACTCTGGGTCCTCTGTCGCGAAAATCGACGGGTTCTTTGCGTCGATCCAGACACCCGCCAAGTCCTAAGCAGCTTTAGCTATTTTGAAATCGAAATGGACCCGCGCTACGCCTATCGACATATCCTGCCCTATGGTTTTTTCGAAGGTCTCAGTGTCGATGCCGATTCCATCTGGTTGCTCATCGACAATAACGGCTATGGCCGAAAATCAGACCCCAAGGATACTCGCCCTCAGTTATTTCGCTGCCCGCGTCCTGACAAAATCAAAGGGCGCAATCCCTCTCAAACCGTTTCGGCGGTCCCGCCGAAATAAGCTCAGACTGAGGCAAATGATCTAGGTTCAAGGGCCGATTAACGTCGGAAAATGACTGTATTAATCTGAATCTCGCCGTCGTTTTGTTCGGTTCTGCTCTGGCTTACTTTGCACTAAGCTGACTGACCCGTTCGATGATCTTTTTGACGATAAATTTCTGCAGCGGTTGTTTCTTAGGATCAGCGCTAGCCAGTGCTGTTTCCATTTGGGCTAACTTTTGTTTCATGCCCTCCAAATCCGTTTCAGCTCGGAGGGCAGCCGCAATCTGCCGCGCTACCGGTTTTTGTTCTGGGGTAAGCCCAGACATATCCGGATCTTCGGCATCGGCAACTGCCCCTGCTTTACGGGTATAAACAGCGACTGCACGATTCTCTTTTTTAAAATAGTCCACTGCTACCTTTCGAAGATCAGCGGCTGTGACAGCCTGAATTTGGGCACCTCCGGTATTTACTTCCCGCCAATCACCGAGCCCTTCATTAAAAATGAGTTGAAACAGAATCGGCATATTGGCACTCAACTTCCGATATTCGGCCGCAGCAAAATTATTTTTCACCTTCTGCAATTCTTCCGCAGGCACATCGCCGACTTTAATTCGGCCGATTTCCTCCTCCAAAGCTTGTTCGACTTCAAGTGGGGTTTTGCCTTCTTTCACTTCTGCACCGACCGCAAAAGCTCCAGCCCACTTCCGCGAATCCTGTTGCGCAAAGGCTTCAGTCGCCACCTGTTTACCCAACACCAATGCCTTGTACAAACGGCCTGTTCGACCCAGCAATAACTGTTGGAGGACCTCCAAAGCGTAGCTGTCTCGATGCCCGAACCCAACCGTCCTCCAATGGATCTCAACCTGCGGATTTGTCTCCGCTTCTGCATAATACCTTTTCTCTCCCACCGAAGGAATTTCCAAAGTGGTAACCTCGGGTGCCGGTTGCTTTCCTCGCGGAATCCGACCAAAATACTCAGTCGCCATTTTCTGGGCGTCGGTGGTCTGAAAATCTCCCACCAAAATTAAAGTAATATTCTGGGGTTGATAATAGAGTGCAAAAAATTCATCCGCCTGCTTTTTTGAGATGGCAGGGATATCGCTGGGCCAACCAATCACCGGCCAGTGATACGGATGCGCATCCCAGAACAGTGCATTGAATTGCTCGGTAAATTTTCCTGTAGGGGTTGAATCTGTCCGCATCCGGCGCTCTTCGAAAACCACATCCCGTTCGGAATAAAACTCTCTGAAAACGGGTCTTAACAAGCGCTCACTCTCCATCCACATCCACAATTCTAATTTATTCGCTGGGACACTAATAAAATAAGCGGTCATGTCTTCAGAAGTGAAGGCATTCATGCCCGAAGCACCCGCTGTCGTGTAAATGCGATCGAACTCATTCTTCACACTCGTTTCCCGTTGGGCCTCAATCAGTTTTTTGAAGTTCACTTCCAACTCCTTCAACCGAGGTGTCTTGGCTTCCGGACTGGTGATCTCTGTAATAACCCCGCGGCGCAACGCCGTTCGCATTTTAGCTTCCTCGAGTCGCATTTCATCCCGTACCCGCTCCTGTTCAAAGATGATTTCCATATCCTTCTTGGCATCCTTCGTCCCCAAGGTGGGCGTCCCTTTAAACATCATGTGCTCAAACAAGTGAGCGATACCCGTGATGCCCGGGCGTTCATTGGCGGACCCGACATGTGCAACCCAACCGCCGGAGATCCGAGGTTCACCCCGCCGTTCCACCGTTAAGAGCTTAAACCCATTAGGTAAGGTCGTTTCAACCACCGGAATCTGCTGAGCCCAAAGCCCTGAAGTGGCCGTGACAAGGCACACGGCAGAAAAGACCGATCGCAGGGATAAATGAATAAAGGTCACGCGCCCCTGAAAGAAGCAGCAGAGAGCAATGTAGGCAACGGCAGAGACAAAGTTTTCGCACTCTTGCTCTCTCTCGGCGCCCCAATTTCATAGCGAACACTCGTCACGAACCTAGCTCGCTAAAAATCCTACCTCGGAGGAGAGATCATCGTCCTTATTGCTCTTATTGATTTGAAAATAGGAACAACCGAACGTGCCAGTTGAGCTGTCAGATTTGCTCGAAATATCGACGTTTCTCCCAATCAGTGACTGCATTATTAAAGGCCTGATGTTCCAACCGGGCGTGCTGCAGGAGAAAATCGACGACCCCGGAACCAAAAGCTTCACGAGCGATCTTAGAATTTCCGAAGAGATCGCTCGCCGCCAAAAGGCTCGAAGGCACACTGGGTAGTTTGGGATCGACATAGGCATTGCCGGTGTAGGCTTCCCCACAGTCCAACCCCTCATCCACCCCAGCCAGTCCGGCCGCAATCATTGCCGCAAAAGCAAGGTAGGGATTGGCGTCGGCCCCAGGCATACGATTCTCCGGACGAAACCCATTCCCTTGCCCGACGACGCGAAATCCAGTGGTGCGATTATCTTGAGCCCAAGCCATCCGAGTTGGGGCCCAACTACCGGGTTGATACCGTTTATAGCTATTGATCGTGGGGCCGTACATCAGGCACAGCTCCGGAGAATAGGCCAGCAAGCCCCCTAAAAACTGACGAAACAAAAGAGACCCAGCTTTTGCTTTAGGATCCCAGAACTGGTTTTTGCCACCCTTCCACCAGCTCATGTGGATATGGCAGGAATTACCGGCTTCGGAAGGAGAAATCTTAGCCATAAAGCTCACTGCCTTCTGGTGTTGTTCAGCAATTTCCTTCACCGATTGTTTAAAAACCGCATGTCGATCCGCCATTTCCAGCGCTTCGGCATAAGTGAAATTGATTTCGTGTTGGCCTCGGCTCCATTCGCCTTTACTGCTTTCCACCGGAACACCCGCGGCCGTCAACCCGTTGCGGATCGCCCTCATTAAGGGTTCCTCCCGCGTCGGTTGCATCAAATGATAATCGATCCGGTAGTCACTCGCGGGTTTAAGTTGGGTGTAGCCGGTCTCAAATGCAGAATGATAGGTCTGATCGAAGAGATAAAATTCAAGTTCGCTCGCACACTGACAAACGAAGCCCCGTTCCTTCAATCGCTCCAGTTGCTTTCGTAGTACCGATCGTGGGGCTTCGGGCACCAAATCCCCAGATTCCCGACAGGTATCGCAGAGCACCAGAACCGATCCCGGTTGCCACGGTAACAAGCGTAAGGTGGCCAGATCGGGTTTCATCAAGAAATCACCAAAACCTTTAGCCCAATTCGCCACCGCAAATCCGTCCAACGGTTCCATCTCAATATTGACGGTAAACAAATAGCTGCAGCCGTGCGTGCCGTGAGACAAGACCGAATCAAGAAAATAGCCGGCATGGAAACGCTTCCCAACCAGTCGTCCAAATGGATCGGGCGCCGCTACCAAAACCGTGTCGATCGTCCCAGCTTTCACCAAAGCTTTGAGTTCAAGAAGAGTCATCGTTAATGGATTTCGTAAATTTAACGGCCAATGTCACTCTGCAACATACACATTCTTCAACTCGGAATACCCTTCCATAGCCGCCATTCCCAAATCACGGCCAAGTCCACTTTGCTTGAAACCGCCAAAGGGTGCCTCTACATGCACGCTGCTATGGGTGTTAACCGAGAGGACTCCACTTTGAATAATCCGGGTCGTTCGCAAGGCTCTCGATAGATCTCGAGTCCACACCGAACCACTCAACCCATAAGGCGACGCATTGACATCGCTTAACATGGAGGCTTCATCGTCGAAGGGCACGACCGCAGCGACCGGTCCAAAGATTTCTTCCCGCCAACACCGATGCTCGGGTCGAACTTCGGTGAGTATAACCGGTTCCAAATAAAAGCCCTTCGAATCTAACCGCCCGCCACCGCACAGAATTCGACTCCCAGACTGACGGGCGTCTTGGAGATATTCCTCAACACTTGATCGTTGTTCGGCCGATACCAGCGGCCCCAGTTGAGTGGCTGGATCAAAGGGATCGCCCACGACCAATCGGGCGGTGGCAGCGACAAATCGGGCGACAAAGGCCTCATAAATCGGCCGTTCTACGTAGACCCGACTCCGCGCACAGCAGTCTTGGCCGGTGTTAGCAAAGACCGACAGGGGAGAGGTATCAGCCGCCTTTTCCCAATCGGCATCAGCAAACACGATATTGGGAGATTTGCCCCCCAACTCCAGCGAGATACGGGTCAGGTTCTGAGAGGCCAAATTCATGATGCGACGTCCCACCGAAGTCGATCCGGTAAAGGAGACTTTGCGGACGAGTGGATGAGTTACTAGGGCATCGCCGAGAACCCCACCGGAGCCAGTTAGGACCTGAAGAACTCCCGCCGGCAGACCGGCCGCATAGGCAAGTTCACCCAACTTCAGGGCGGTCAAAGGCGAAAGAGAGGCGGGCTTGAGTAACACGGCGTTACCCGCAGCCAAAGCGGGAGCCACTTTCCAACACGCTATGGCAAAGGGAAAGTTCCATGGCACAATCGCTGCCACGACCCCCAAGGGTTGGCGCAAGGTGAAATCCAAGCCTCCGCGCGACACCGGAATGGTCTGCCCATAAAAACGACTGATCCCTCCAGCATAGTACTCAAATACCCGAGCACCTAGGCCCACTTCGTCGCGTGAATCTCCTATCGGTTTACCCACCTGAAGCGACTCTAGCTGCGCCAGTTCCTCGATATTTTCGCGCACTACAGCAGCAATCCGGAATAAGATTTCGGCACGCTTGCCGGGGGCCAAATCCCGCCACCCACCGTCGAAAGCGCGTTGAGCCGATTCCGCTGCAAAAGCCACCTGATCGACTCCGGCCGACTCCACTTCGGCAAACACCTCACCGGTGGACGGATTGATCAGTGGGCGCGAGGGGCCTCCGTTTCCCAAACAATAGTCGCCATCAAGAAACAAACGGTAAGGCATAGAATTAGTAGTCATCATTATACAATTTCAAACCAGCTCAAACAGGTAACAAACAAGCTAAAGGATCTGCACACAAGAAAAGACCCAGCTCAGCCAAGAGCGATTTATGCAAAATCAGCTTCAGCTAAAAGAAGGGTTGATCGCAAAAGAGCCCTTATAAAACCGCCAAATAAAGGGCGCGTAAATCATCCACCGTGACCGGTACAGCATTGCTGCGATGACACGGATCTTCCCAAGCTTGAACTACCAAAGCGTCCAAATGCGCGGGGGTCACGCCGTGCTGCGATAATTTTTGATTTAACCCCAATTCAGTGAGGAATCGCTCGAGAAACTCAATAGTGCGAAGGTCGGCTTCTGAATCAGGCACCGCGGCTAAATCCAAGCCAACCGCCTGCCCGACCCGCCGATACAAGCCGGGTTTTCGGGCACTGCAAAGCCGGAGACTGGCTGTGAGACACAGGGCGTTCGCTAAACCGTGATGCATACCGCAAATCGACGACAACGGATGAGCTAACGAATGAACGACGCCGAGGTCTTTCTGGAAAGCCACCGCCCCCATGGATGCTGCCACCAGCATGTGACCGCGTGCCTCTAAATTCGTTCCGTCGCGATAGGCTTTCGGAAGGGCATCCGCGATAAGTCGGATTCCCTCGAGAGCAATACCGTCGCACATCGGATGAAAGCTCGGGCAAGTAAAACTCTCAATGCAGTGTGTGAGGGCGTCGACGCCGGTTGCAGCGGTTAATTTAGGGGGCAATCCAACGGTTAATTCTGGATCCAATATAACCAGTCGGGCTAACAGTTCCGGATGGAATAAAACTGCCTTGCGCTGGGTCGCATCTAGGGTGATCACTGAACTGCGACCCACTTCGCTCCCTGTGCCGGCCGTGGTCGGAATCGCAATGCAGGGGAGTAACCCGCTCCAATCGGGCTCCTCATAGAAATGAGCGAGATCAAAGCCCGGTCGGCGCGCCAGCAGACGGGCGGCCTTGCCGACGTCCAACGGACTCCCTCCCCCAATCGCAATCACCCCGTCACAACTGTTCTCGACAAGGCACGCTGCCGACTCGCGGACATCTGTTTCGACGGGGTTGGGATGAACTCCGTCGTACACAAAAAAAGTCTTCCCACGATTCTCTCCACCCAAAACGGCGATCAACGAGCTAAAGGCGGCCGTGCCTGCAAATCCTGAATCGGTGACCACCAAAGGTCGGCGGATGCGCAATTGAAGAAGGGCTGACGGTAATTCGGAAAGGGCACCCGCCCCATAACGAGTTCGAGTCGGGAAAGAAAAAGACGTCAGATTCATGCTCTAAAAAAATTTAATTTGGATCAAGATACCATTACCGCAATCCGCACGGGCCTGATCAAAGGCTGGAAAGGAGACTTCATCAAGCCGCGTTGATCTTTTTGAGTCACCAAATGACGCAATTAGCTCGAACTGTTCCCTTCGCTCCTCCCTCAGAGAGGGCTCATTCCTCCATCTGTTTGACGCGATAAAAACGACGATTTGTCTCAGCGATCGGCAAATTAAAGGTCATCAACTCACGCGATGAAAGCAATGGCCCCCCCTCCGCTCGCCACCCAACGTCGCCGATCTCGAAAGAGTCACTGTATTCGATGATGTACCTGCGGCCAATCACTCCCTGCCAACCCAACAGCGCTTCTCGGTCATTGGTCAGAGTCACCGTCAAATTTTGCGGTGGTAAATCAACCCTGACTCGTACCGTTTGGAAAGTCATCTGACTCGGTTCACCACTATCGCTGACGCGGACGATAAAAGTGTCACCTCCCATCGCAGAGGCTCGAGTTGGAGTCCAACTGAAAAGGCCATCCGCGGTCATACTGGCTCCGATTGGCTGACCAGACAGAGTGAAGGTCAGGACTTGTGCCGGGAGATCAGCGTCCCGTGCCCGGGCAGTGAAGGTGAACAAACGTCCCTGGCTGATCCGGACGTCGGCAATTGGCTCAAGCACCGGCGGGGTATTGCCCTCAGCTAAATTGGCCGCTCGCGGAGTAGGCGTCTTCATTAAACCACGCCTAATCCCACCATCAATCCAGCGCCCTTCGCTCAAATTAGGAGCCTGAACTCCAAAAACAATGGAGTCGATCAACGTCCCGTCGGCCGCAAAAAGCCCGATGGAATCACCGCTCCCACTGAGCTTGAAATTGACATGTAAATCGGTCCGATTGCTTTGGTTCTGATTGGGCTCATTGTCTGCCCAAACTAAAAGATGCCCATCCACAGGAATCTTATACCCTCTCGGAATTTGATACTGGAATCGGTTGGTCAGTGTATCGGTGAGGTAGTAGCCGGAAAGATCTGCGATCGCCGATCCGGGATTAAATATCTCAAACCAATCCTCAAAATCCCCGTCCGCAGGATCGGCCACCGTCGTGGAATTGTCGGCCATCCACTCGTTGATGAAAGCCCGGAGCGGTTGCGAGACTGGATTATTGATGGCACCCGGGGTGACAAAATAGAACTCTTGACGATCAAAACTCTGACCCGCTGGAAAGGTTCCAAAGGAGCGGTCGTCGCTCACCGTGTAGTTTAAGTAGTCAATGACTTGAGCCTGTTGATTGGTACTGACTGATCCGTCCGAAAGAGGATGGACGACTAACTCGGTATAACCCACATGACCATTCTGTTGTGGACCAAAGGCGAACCGAACCGACTTTGCGTTCACCAGTGGGGTTTTAAATCTGACCCAAGTACTGTTTCCACTCGGGTGATAGGCAATCTTAGTCAGCGGGATGAAGACCGCTGGATCAGAGTCGGAGGCGTAAGAAAGAGTAAAATCCTGCCAAATGCGCCCGCTGTCGCCCCAACCACTAAACACATCAATCATCGAGAGGATATAACTCTTCTCAAAAGTATAAGTCAGAATCCAATTATCGTGAATCGCAACAGCGCCAGGTCCACCTCCACCGCTCGCAGGCACCAACCCAAAGGATCCGTCGACGAGCGTCGACCAAGAACTCGAGGTCCTCTCCTCGCCCGTGGGCTTGCTTGGAGCTCCCCCTGATAAACTCAAAGTCGTACCCGCAGCCGAAAGAAGATTCCCAGCAACCGAAGTCACGTCTAACTGGTACCCCATACTCCCTTCAGGAAAGGCAGCGGCATTGCGCCCGTCGGTTCCCACTGGAGTGGGATAGCTGATCTCCGAATAAAGCCTCGATAGAAAAACACTACCGCTTGGAGCAGAAAGAGAAAAACTAGTGTGCAGCTCGGAAAGACTAGAAAGTTGACTGAGGCCGTCAGTATAGATGAGTTTGAACTCGCCCGGTTTTATAGTTGCACTGGAGGGAAAACGCCATTGGGTTAAATCGGTGACGTTAGTCGAAAGAAAAAGGGGTGCTAGGCTTATTAAATTAGATCCGGCATTGTGCAATTCTAACCAAGCAGTTCGCTGACCGAAACTGTTGGTCGGGCCACTCCTGTTCTCTGCCTGAATTTCACTGATCCAGAGCGAGGGGAATTCCGGTAGTGTCGCCGCAAAACTATTCTTCGTTCCTGGAGTGCGAAAAGCGAGGCCTTTTCGAGCCCCAGTAACCGCCGTCGCAAGCGTTGAATTGCTGCCGTCTAAGGAGGGCTTTCCGACGAGATTCGTCTCCAAAATAAAGCGACTCATCCAATTACCGGCACGACTTCGATCTTGTAAGGGATCGATCAACTGCAATGAAGAGCCGGTCCCTTGGGCACTGGCTGGCCAAGGGGACGTTGTCGCATACCGCACTTGGTCAATGATTGACTCCGAAGCAAGCGGCCCGCGCGGCGGTTGCAGCAGAGTCAGGGTCTCGCCATCCGCCTGCAGAGTACCTTCAAACTGCCCGAATGGCGCGGGAGCCGTTGGGTAGGCTGTTCTGTAAATCCCCAAATTACTGACAAGAACTAGATACTGCCCTTGGGCCAGGTAACTGCCAAAGGGAAAGGTGTAGCCAAGTCCATTGAGTCGGCAACCGGACAAATCAACGGTATTTGTCGAGGTATTGAACAACTCGACATACGCCGCATCTGGCACCGCTGGCGCGGGCATAATTTCATTGAAAACGACTCTACCGATTGGAGGAGTGACTGGGCCGATATAGTTGACCGTGATAGTCTTGCCAAAATGACTGATCGGTTGGTTATGCACATCATACCCAACCAAGCTCAACACCGTAGTCGGTGTACTGACTGGGACGCGCAGGGTCCAACTGGTTAGAGAGGTCCACACCACGGGGAATTCTGTCCCGTTCACCCCTATTTTTTTTACCTGCACAGGTGCCGTGCCCGCGACTGTCACAAGATTGGTCGCACTCACGACCGTTTCGGGTCCGGTCACAGCAAAAGGTTTGTTTCCGCCAAGACTAGAAATTGTTGATTTGGCAAAAGTACCACGCTGTTGAATGAAATTGAGACCGCCGCCACTGCTAAAATTCTGGCCCAAAGTAAAATCATCGTAACGATTAAACCAGTACGTCATATAATTCGTATTAAACACCGTCTGAATGTGATCGAGCATATGACCATAGAAAAGCCGCTGAATAGCCGGTGACGACTGAATAATTCGCCCAATATTCTGGTCCCCAATCAGCCCAGATGAAGCACCTCGATTGAAGGAGAAATCCATATCCCACGGCAGATAAAGCATCCGTTGATCCGAAGGTCGCTGATAGATCATTAAGTTGTGATTGTTTCCAAAACTATACGTATCACCAACCCCCATCAAACTCACCAACGAATAAGCGCGCATCCACTCATCCCAATCAGTGGTGAGACGGGTCTTTGAATCAAGCTCAACACCACTCAAACTCCAGCTTTTTGCAAAGCGAATAAACCCACTATAATCATCCTCCAACCGATGCTTTTTTAGAATAAAATTATAGCGATAAGATTCTTTATTATTGCCTAAATCACTAATATCGACGCCCTGAACGCCGTCGGGCTGGGGCAACTTATAGCCGGCAGCGTTAGCGGTCATCGGATAGTAGATTAATTCTAACTCGAAAAGTTTTCCCGCCGAACCATTCTCAAAAGCTGTCTCGATAAATTCATCCTCATAGCGCGGCGAAAAAATCGCTGGTCCAGTCTGTGCATTCTGAGGCGCGAGCACTCGACAAATATCCGGATGCACCATCGGCGCTCCCGACTGAAGTGCCATGTGACGCAGCAGAATCTCCTCGCAACTCGGTCGCCCACTATTGGAACGATCAATCAACATGACCGGATGCACTTCCCGAAACAAATCGTCGGGCTGAAACACTAAGTGGAAACCCACCCGACCTGCGTCGTCACGACCGCGTTGGCTGCTTTTCAGATGAACCCCCGCATCGTAATAGGCGCGCCGTTCGTTATAGATTATCGTGCAAGGGAGTAAGTTATTACTCATCACATTGGTGCTGGCGTGCAGCAGTGCGGTGTTCGCAGGGGTCAGAATAATCCGAAGGTTATGGGTGAGTGCTAGATTCGCTGCCCCATCCTTGACCTTATAGAGGGCGCCCGAATTTATCCCAGCCGATGGATAGGTGGAGACCGCTCCAGCCCCATCGGTAGCACGCACATAAAATTGCACCACCGTCGCTGCTGCTTGGGCCGGAATAGTACCCGAATAAAGCCCGTCACCCTTCGGGGTCATGGCGACACTCGTCCAGAAACGACCACTAGTAATAGACCACTCTAGTTGACATACAATCACTCCATCCGGATCTTCCGCCGCGACCGAGACAGTCACAGGCTGGGCGGCCAGTGGCACAACGGGATCATGTCGAAGCGCGGCAAAAGTCGGGCCGCTATTGTTAAGATACCGAGAGTTTTTCGCTCCTGGAGTGCCGTTCAAGGTGGCAGTGGGGAGAGCGGTTGTTCGAGCAACGCGATTAAAATAAAGCCGTGTATTCAGTAAATTATTACCGGCGAGATGCCGCGCTCGAAAAGATATTTCGTAGGACATTCCATTCACCACTTTTAGACCTCCCGCGAGTTTGGCTTCGAGGTGATTATGCATGTGCTCTTGAGGCCCGGTGGCGAAGAGATGCAAGAGGTGATTTCCAGGCGAGTCGGGATCCACTTCCACTTGGCTCTTCGAGTGATTACCCAACAGCCGCCAACCGGTCGATCCATTCTCAAAATTACCATTACTTAGCAATTGAACCGGGCTGTTAGTGGGTGATTGCACCACGCTAATGTCATCGATCCAACACTCGCCATCCCCGAGCAGTCCCAGCACAAACTCACGCCATTGCTCATCTGGACCCGAGGTGACACTTGGTGTGGCACTACTGCGATAGCTGAATGTTTGCCACCCTGTTTTAGCAACTTCGCTGCTCGCCGCCCAAGATTCCGCCTTGGAATTGTCGGAATGCGGATCGCGCAATTCAAGACTAGAACCTCCCCCGGCTGGGTAAGAAGGCCAACGTCCTCCAGCAAAGTAGCGGACTTGATCTGCCGGATTTCCAGCCGGATCTCGAAGCATCACGGTCTCGCCGCGACTGGAAAGATTCTTTTCGAAATTACCCACGACTTCGGTGCTAGGATAAAGTGAACGAAAATCCACCACGTCCTTGGCCACGACAAGGTAGCCGCCAGCGACAATTATCTGCCGCCCGAACGAGTAACTGATACCGCCGTCAAGTGTCCAGCCCTCCAGATTGACGGGATAGGAACTCTTGTTATGAAGCTCTAACCAAGATTTCTTGTTAGCATCTGAGGGCAACCCATCGGTGCTAAAGAGAGTCCGAGGATCGTACATAATTTCATTGATCACAATCTCCTCATGAAAGGCGAAGCTGTTCAATTTTCCTGGACTGGCTAGGTCCGGAAAAAGAAAGGGCCCGGTACCGTCAGGAAAACGTCCACGATGTTTTTGTTTGATCCCAATGGCGTCGAGCACGGTCGTGCGGGAGGGCGACATTAGATAAAGTTTATCGCCAGCTACGGGCAAGAAACCGAGGGTCGCTGTGGTGATGACCCGATACCCGCCAGCAGCTAGGTCGGGTGTCGCTGAGAAGACATACTCATGGTGCGAACCGCCGTCTTGTACTAAGATGCACCCCTCCAAGGAGAGTCGGTCCTTACCTGCATTAAAAAGTTCTAACCAGAACTCGGACTGGGTCACGGCGGACAGTTCATTGAAGACAATCCCCAGTGCCGGAATGCTCGGAAAATTGGTGGTGCCTGGGGTCCCTCCAGTCTGCAAACTCCAAGTCCAATTCCCTGACGGACCGCTTGCTGAATCAGGATCACGCTTCGCCAAAGACGCCCCCGATCCATTCGAGGCAACCGGCCAGTCCCCATCCGTACCATAAGTTATCTCGTCCACAACGCGTCCGTGGTTGTTGCGTAAGCGCAAGGTTTCACCGTTATTACTCAGTCGATTGGTGCCAATAAATGGCCCAAAAAGAGCCACGCCAACTCCCATCTGATCAGACAGAGTCGACGGTGCTGCCGCCACTAAGACAAACCCTCCACCCCGCACTACGGTGTTCGAGGGAAAGGCATACCGGCTTCCGCCACTGATCGACCAACCAGACAAATCAACGTCGACAGCCATTTGATTCCGCAATTCGATCCATTCGAATAACGCTTCGTTGGTCGATGGATGATACATAATCTCATTGAAGACGACGGAGGTATCGGCCCGCAGTGGACGCGTCACCGTTGTAACAATAAGGGCGAGAGCAAAAAGGAATCGCTTCACGAAAAAGGGAGTAAAACCAAAGTAAGAGTTCAGCCACGGGACCGAAATAAAATGATGGCAGACTTTAAACTCAACCAACCGAACTCTTCGGATATCTACTTCCTGAAACTTTAAAGAGTGAGGCGCGGGCACACTTCATATCGCGCCACACTTCGGGATCGAAGGAAAAGACATATCCATCTTAGGCCACTTTCAGCCCGACTAAAAACTCAGTTAAACTTTGACTAAAACCGGAGGCATCTCCGCTGATCAGTCGGCGAACCGATAGAAAAAAACTCTCAACTCTTGATCCTAGGACCAAAATCTCCAGCCTTCGCTTTATGCGACTCCTCTCCCTAATCACATTTTTAGCTATGCACCTACCGCTCATTGGCGAGTCATTGTCGGTTATTTTGCGAACTCGTAATCGATTAAATGGGACAGTGATTGAACAAAATACTCAATGGGACACCAAGAAAACCGCCCTGATTATTTGCGATATGTGGGATGATCATTGGTGTAAAAGTGCGGCACGCCGAGTCACAGAATTGGCAGGCCCGATGAATGAAATGATCCGAAAAGCCCGGTCCAAAGGTATTTTTATTATTCATGCACCAAGCAGTGTCACCGATTTTTACAAAAGCTATCCCCAACGCCAACTGGCTCAGTCGGCACCCTTTGCGAAAACGCCGGTGGCTTTGACCTCAGCACCTCGTTGGGGCACCGCCTGGTGCTGGACAGATCCTAAACACGAACGTGTGTTGCCGGTGGATGACAGCGATATGGGCTGTTCGTGTGTCGGTAAAAAATGCGAAATCATCCCACCTTGGAAACGTCAACACGCCCTTATCGAACTCCACGAGGGCGATGCTCTCACCGACGACGGCCAAGAAACTTGGAACCTTCTCACTGCGCGGCAAATCGATACCGTACTTCTCTGCGGTGTGCACCTGAACATGTGTGTCTTGGGCCGCCCTTTTGCGATTCGTCAGCAGGTTTACTTGGGTAAAAAGGTCTCTTTCATCCGCGATATGACCGACTCAATGTACAATCCAGAACGACCGCCCGGGGTCGATCATTTCACGGGCCATGATCTCATCATCGCTCACGTGGAACAGCATTGGTGCCCCAGCATCACCAGCGACGTTATCACCGGCACCAAGCCTTTCCACTTCCAAGAAGACACGCGCCTGTCCAAATGAAAATTCGACAACCGAACGCCCCTCAGTTCCTGCGTTTTTGCGCCATAATTGGTTTGCTCTTGGACTCTTTGGCCTTCGCCCAAACTCCAGCACTGCCTCTGTCTTCTAACTTCCGATCGAAAGGAGATTTCGAACGTCAGATGAGGGAACTCTCTAATTGGGGTCGATGGGGAACCAACGATCAACAAGGCACCCTGAATCTGCTAACACCCAAGCGACGACTCGAGGCCACTCGACTCGTCCGCGAAGGGGTCTCCATCTCGCTAGCACGGGATGTCGAAAAGGAACGATCCCCCGATAACAGTGCGCCCTTTGTTCATTCCATGGATCGCACCGGTACAAACAACAGTGGCTTTTCTTGTTCAGACACCTTTATGGTTTCCTACCATGGAATGGTTCACACCCATATCGACAGCCTCTGTCACATGTTCCATAACGGCTTCATGTACAATGGATTCCCCCAGACCGAGGTGGTTAGTTCTGGGGCCAGAAAACTAGGGGTGGAAAACCTCAAGCAAGGTCTCTTTGCTCGAGGAATCTTGATGGATATTCCTGCACTTAAAGGGCTCGCGTATCTCGAGCCCGGCACGCCAATTTATCCAGAGGATCTCAGCGCTTGGGAGAAACAGTCGGGTGTAAAAGTACGATCTGGGGATATTGTATTGATCCGCACCGGCCGCTGGGCTCGCCGAGCTGCAAAAGGTCCTTGGGGAAACAAGTGGGCTGGCCTCCATGGATCCTGTGCACAATGGCTCAAGACGCGCGATGTGGCCCTGATTGGTAGTGATGCCGCCAGTGATGTTCTTCCTTCTGGAATCGAGGGTGTGCCTATGCCAATCCACCAACTTTGCCTCGTCGCCATGGGGATGTGGATTCTCGACAGTTGCGACCTTGAAGCCTTGAGTGTCGCTGCCAAAAAGCGTCATCGATGGGAATTCCTTCTCACTGCCTCGCCGCTAGCGGTCACCGGGGCAACAGGTTCTCCAGCAAACCCGATCGCAACCTTTTGATCGCCGCCTCCCCGCTCAGTTTAAACGGAATCGATCGATAAACTCCGAATGAGTCTTCCGGAACTGGACTTTGTTCAAAGAGGCAAATGACCCAGCCCTCACAATTTATGGGCCCCAGTTTCGACCAGGGCTGCATCAATTCCGATGGAAAAGTCACTGAGGGACTTGGGAGAGTGCGATTGTGTGCAAAATTCGTTTTGGGTAGCATTGGACTGGCGGATGCGGAAACCACCGCAGAAGCCGGACCGAGCTGAGCAGGCGCTTTGGGATGGAGTGCGCGTCGAGCTGATTGAACCCAAAGACAAAGCCAAGTGAAACCTGCCGGTCCGCCAGCACCACTCTCGCAAGAACACCCGCTTGGTGGGCGAACCACTGCGCTACGTGGCCATCGATGATCAGGGCCGTTGGCTGGCCGTGGGGGGACTGGATCGCAGCTGCCTTGCACCTGAAAGCGCGCGATCGGTCAATCGAGTGGCCAGAGCGCCAGCAACGGCCCAACCTCGCCTCCCGAGCCATAAGCCTTTGCCTGAAACGGCTCTCGGACGACTGCTAGGTAATAGATTTTACCGCTGTTCTAAAAAGCCACGACACCCTTTCTCGCTAAAAGAAGGGTGTCATTTTTTGGGGATCGGCACTTGGTAAAGGGAGAACGCCCGCGAAGGATTTACCCGTTAGAGGGCCAGTCTTGTTACCGAGTCCCTCATTTCCTTGCCGGGCTTAAACTTAACGATATTCCGCAGGGGAATGGCGACGTCTGTGGCAGGGTTATTTGGATTCCGCCCTACCCGCGCCCGACGCGGTTTGACTTTAAAAACACCGAAGTTCCGTAATTCCACGGTGTCACCCTCGGCTAACGCACCGGCGATGTAGTCGAGGGTTTTTTGAATTACCGCCAAGATCTGCTGTTGGGTCAAGGTCGTCTCTTCAGCAATCCGACACACTAGATTCTTTTTTGTCATAGATTAGATTAGATTAGGTTTAATTATAAAAACAGACTGACAGCCCACGAGGCGGACAGGTTTTGGCTTAACGACGGGATAAGACTTGATTATCTTTAAATGCAACATCGATGCAACGATTTGAAATATAAAAAATCACCGGGGCAGAGGTGCCCCGTCCTTGTGGATTACTGAACGCCGCCCCTGCCCTGACTTGGAGTCGTGCTGCTTCTGAATCAAAGCTTAATTCTCATCTGAGATTTTTGGTCTCTTTTGAAACTAGTGATTGCCCCAAGAAACCTTTGAGCAATAGAGTTTGCGTTCATCCGCTAAACCAAAATAAACACGGGCTTGTTACAGTATGCCCCTGAAGTCGATCCGTTACCTCCGCAGGTTCAAAAACATAAAATTTTATGAGTGATATTCTCTCTGCCGGAACAACTTTGTTCACTCGGCGTAACTTCTTGTCCACCTCGAGTACCGCCGTCAGTGGAGCGGTTCTCAGTAGCATGGCCTTTTCTCAATACGCTTTTGCCGCAGGTGGCGACGAAATCAAGATTGCCCTCGTTGGCTGTGGCGGTCGCGGTTCGGGTGCTGCCAATCAAGCTCTCAATGTGCCCGGCAATCGACTGGTCGCGGTGGCCGATGCTTTTCAAGATCGCCTGACGGGTTCACTGGAGAATCTCAAGCGTGAACACGGTGCCAAAGTGAGTGTTCCCCCTGAAAATCAATTCGTCGGACTTGATGGATATAAGAAAGCTATCGCTCTCGCCGATGTGGTCATCCTAGCCACACCTCCTAGTTTCCGCCCTCAACACTTCGAAGAAGCTGTTCGTCAAGGCAAACACGTCTTCATGGAAAAGCCGGTCGCGGTCGATGGCCCTGGGGTTCGTCGAGTGCTTGCCGCCGCTGAAGAAGCCAAGAAACAAAACCTCAAGGTCGGTGTCGGCCTCCAACGTCATCATCAAGCGGGGTACCTCGAAACGATGAAACGTCTCCATGATGGAGCGATTGGTGATATTTATTTGGTCCGCGCTTATTGGAACGACGGCGGTGTTTGGGTTAACCCGCGTAAAGAAGGGCAGACCGAACTCGAATTCCAGATGCGTAATTGGTACTATTTCAACTGGCTCTGCGGCGATCATATTACCGAGCAACACATCCACAACTTGGACGTGGCTAACTGGGTCAAGAATGGTTATCCAGTCAAGGCTCACGGGATGGGTGGCCGCCAAGTCCGCACCCAAAAAGAATACGGAGAAATCTTCGATCATCATGCCGTCGAGTACACCTACGCCGACGGCACCACACTCCTCAGCCAATGCCGCCATATTCGCGGCGCTGATAGCAATGTTTCCGAACAATGCGTTGGTTCCAAAGGCTCCTGCAATATCAGCGGCCATTCGATTAAACCGACGTCAGGTGGCTCTGAATGGCGTTTCCGAGGCGAAAAACAAGTGGACCCCTATCAGCAGGAACACAACGACTTGTTTGCAGCCATTCGAGCCAACACGCCCTATAATGAAGCCTTCAATGGAGCCAAATCCTCTTTGACCTCCATTATGGGTCGTATGACCACCTACACCGGTAAAACGGTCAGTTGGGAACAAGCTCTCAATTCCGCAGTCAACCTCGCTCCGGCCGAGTTCGAAAATCTAACTTGGAATTCAGCCTGCAAATCTATGCCCAATGCAGAGGGTTTCTATCCTGTCTCGGTTCCGGGTAATGCCGAGTGGTTTAAGCGCGTGGTCTAAACTGAACTCGTTCTTTTATCTCCTTCAAAAAACCTGCGCCGATTCGACGGTGCAGGTTTTTTCTTTTAGAACCGCCTAACTCGAACTGAGTCGACAAATTTGCAAGAAGAAGTTTGAGACAACCTCGTTTCTCTTCACTGTCTTGGCCCGTGACTTCGACTCTCGTCCACAATACCCCAGTCCGCTCATCCTTTCGCCCATCGCTGAGTTCTCCGCCCTCGAAGGCTCGAATCGTCATTGTCGGGGGCGGTATTGTGGGTTGCTCCCTCGCTTATCATCTGGCTAAGGCCGGTTGGAAAAACATCGTTCTCCTCGAACAGGGTTCGATCAGCGGTGGCACAACTTGGCACGCCGCAGGTATGGTCGGACAATTGCGCGCTAGCAATAGCATGACCCAAATTAATCGCTATTCTGCCACTCTTTACCCTAAATTAACCGAAGAAACAGGTCATGACGTCGGGTGGGTTCAGACTGCGGGGCTCACGCTGGGAACATCTACAGAACGAATGACCCAATTGCGAAGAACCGCCGCCATGGCCGAAGTCTTCGGGGTGGAAGCTCATCTTATCGGACCCACTGAAGCTCAGTCTTACTGGCCTCTAATTCAATCGGACGACGTCTTAGGCGCTGTTTATCTACCGGGCGACGGCCGAGTCATTCCTGGGGAATGCGCCGCAGCTTTAGCCATCGGGGCACAACGCAAAGGCGCAACGCTCATCGATCAAACCAAGGTCGTCGGCCTTCTCACCCGCCCTGCCAAACACGGAGGAATTCGTATTACTGGCGTTCAACTTCAATGGGGGCAAACCATTCAAGCAGATTGGGTTGTCCTCGCTAGCGGGATGTGGTCGCGTCAACTCGGACTTTCCATCGGAGTTGATCTCCCTCTTTACCCAGTCGAACATCATTACGTCTTGAGTGACCCCATCGAGGGGGCGCATCGCACTCTTCCTTGTGTTCGAGATCCAGATGCCTCCATCTATTTCCGTACCCTTGACGATGGATCGATCAAACTGGGGGCTTTTCAAAAACGGTCCAAACCGTGGCAAGTTGACGACAGTGTTCCCAGCGACTTTTCCTTCGGACTTTTACCCGACGACTGGAGCACCTTTGCCGAACCTTGGGCAGCTGGAAAGCACCGTATCCCAGCATTGCGCAACGCCCGCTTTCCTAAATTCGTCAATGGTCCTGAAAGTTTCACGCCGGACAATAATTTCCTCATGGGCCCGCCCGCCAATACCGAGGGCCTTTTCGTTCTATCAGGCTTCAATTCGGTGGGCATTGCTAGCGCTGGCGGGGCGGGTCACTTTGCTGTTCCTTGGCTTGAAACAAAGGAAATGCCGATCGATCTCTGGAGTGTCGATGTCCGGCGCTTCGTCTCGCAACAAAACTCGCGCACCTACATTCAAGACCGTGCCTCAGAAGTCCTGGGACTCCATTACCTGACCGCTTGGCCCAATCGAGAAATGGAGACATCACGTCAGGTTCGATTCACCCCTTTACATGGCCCGACCTCTGCGGCACGGGCTTGCTATGGGCAGACTGCCGGCTGGGAAAGAGCCCTTTGGTTCGCCCCGCTAGGGGTTAAACCAGAATTAAACTATTCCTTTCGCAAACAAAATTGGGCTCCTTATGTCGCCGAAGAGGTTCAGCACTGCCGTAATGCCGCTGTCCTCATCGACCAATCCACCTTCGCCAAATACCAAATAACCGGTCAAGACGCACTCGAGGTGCTTCAACGTCTTTGCGCCAATGATGTCGACGTCGCCCCAGGTCGAATTGTCTACACCGGCCTCCTCAATTCCCGAGGGACCTACGAAAGTGACGTGACCGTGGTGCGTCAAGGTCCCTCCCATTTTTATCTCATCGCACCCACTCAACAGGTACGCCACGATGCCGATTGGATTTTGAGGGCTGTTCCGAGCGACGCCTTATTCCATCTTAAAGATATTACCGAATCGATAGGGGTCGTTTCAATTATGGGCCCAAAATCTAGGACAATTCTCCAGCGGATTACCACGGCCGATCTTTCAGCCGCCGCCTTTCCTTTCGCCCACTGCCGAGAGTGTGTCATCGCTGGAACGGATTTTACCGTCCAAGCTTTGCGGGTCAGTTACGTCGGTGAACTCGGTTGGGAATTACACGGCCCAGCCGCCGGAATGGCCGCAGTCTGGAATCGCCTCCTCGAGGCGGGGCAAGCTGAAGGCATTCGCCCAGCGGGTACCTATGCCGTCAACGCGATGCGACTCGAGAAAGGTTATCGCGCCTGGGGACATGAATTGTCTGTCGATGAAACTCCCTTCGAGGCCGGTTTATCCTTTGTGGTCGATTTCAAAAAGGACTTCCTCGGTCGCACTCGACTCCTCGAAGTGATGGCTCAACCGCTACGCAAACGCCTTGTTTCACTGGTAGTCGACTGCGATGATCCTGAAGTCACTCTCTGGGGCAACGAACCCATTTATCGCAACGGTATTCTGGCTGGCTACACATCAAGCGGGGCCTTCTCCCCTACTCTTAACGCTCCGATCGCTCTCGGTTACCTGAAGCGTCCCACGAAAGAGGTCGCACTCGGAATTACCAAATCTTGGATCGAAACTGCTTCTTACACCCTTCTGCAAGATGGACGTCACTGGCCAGCGAGGGTTTCTCTCTCGGCTCCATTCGATCCCAAACGCCAAAAACTTATTTGCTAACCGCCGCTGCCGCCGCTTTTCGGATTCATTCTTTCCCGCTGGACGAGTCGCCCGTAGTGCAGTCCTTTTCGCCGCTGTTGGCTTCGCTTCCAACCTTCTAGAGGCTACGACCCCGCGGTTTAAACGCTGGTTTGGCCGAAAATTATGCTCTCCATTGGTTTTTTTCGAGCTTTAGCCAAGTTCAAAGGCCCACGACTACGGGTCCAAGTGAATGATAAAATCTGGGATGAGCCACTGGTGGTCGCTCTTGCCGCAAATGCGCCCAAGGCCGGTGGAGGAATAATGTATTTGGCGCCCCGAGCAAACATGACCGATGGCCAAATAGACATCAGTTTAATTCACGCCATCGGTCGATTCCATGTGGCTATCGAGGGAACAAACAGGGCTCGGCCCCAAAGTTCTCAAAGAATCCCTCCAAAGCTTATCCGTAAGTGTACGCCCCACCCCATGATTCCCTCGTTGCCGAAAGTAGCCTCTTCGACGATCGAAGGCGGGGGCGAAAGGGCGACCAAAGTCGCGTGGACTTTTCGCACTTCTTCTTTGATTCAATAGTGCGAAGATCCGTCGGACCGGCTGCGAGATAGCCCCGAGGGTTGGAGAGAGAGAGCTCAGCCTCTGGGAGGAAGATCAAGAATGGACCGCAAGGTTGAGGGATCCCAACCTCGGGGTCGCCGACGGGCCCCACCGGATGGGGCAACACTTTCCGGCCCGTCGGCAGAACTCGCCGAGGCTGACGGCGTGTCGAGCACGGGAACGAAGGCCGGATTGTTTTGGGAGGAGATGAAAAGGATGGACTGCGGTAACTGGGTTGGATGAGTGATCCGTAGCCAGCGCTCCATCGAAAGAGGATGAACACCCAATCTGGCAGCAAACAAACCGTCTTTAGTTTCATTCACCCTTCCTCGGCACTTAGGAAATAGGCCAATAAAACTGCTGTTTTGTGGTATTTCTGACTTAATTTTCTTGTTCGGTTAAGGAACGAAAATCCAGCCTAAAAGCGAAAAAGAGAATCAACTGAGAGGCAAATCAACGCGCCGCTTTACGGAGAGCTCGTTCCTCTTTTGCGCGTGCTTTGAGCAAATCTGTCAGCGGTTTGGAGGGTTTAAGACCGAAGGCAGCGGCGGCCGCTTTGACCGAATCAGGCCCAAATTCTTTTGCGCGTGGCATCGACTGCACCGCCAAACGCCAGTCGCGTGAGTCCGATTTCGATCGGGCTAACCAAAGAAAACCGGGTTCATCGTCTGGCCAAGCCGCACCGATCGTCGTCCATAACCGGACACCTAATGTCCCAGACACAGCCTGATCGAGGGGCGGCAATTGAGCTGCTGGGAGAGGCAGCTGAATTAGATTGCACGGCAGTGATCCTTCACGCACTGAAGCGACACCGGCACTAATAAAATAGGGTGTTTCGGTTAAGAGCACCGCTAAACCTCGCCCCTTCCCTGCTAGGCTCCCCTCAAATCGCACGGCATCTAAGCTGTTGGTTTCAAATCTTAATCCGTCGCTCGGCAGAGTGACTAAAAGTGGGGCGCCCGACAAACTCGACATCGGCCAACTCCCCTTCGAAAGATCAGCGGGACCTACCACCGGATACTCGACAACCTTATCCCGCATCCGGCGCCGCAGAAGCATCACCGCATCCTCTAGCGCCACCACATGATAAACTCCATCGGTCACCGGACTGGGCGGCACCAAGCGAACCGTCGAGGGTGCTCCAAAAAAGCCATCGGCCGACGGCCGCGGTTTCCCTCCACTTAATCGGATCGCGTGATTCAACGCCTTGACTAAAGCTTGAGCAAGAGCCTCGCTGTCCACCGCCAGCCAGCCATAGGGACGGTTCTTCGCACCTAGATCCTCGTTGCCGCCACCCCACACTCGGATTCCCCCGCCCCGCCCCGAATCTCCCAACCAAACCGCGTACGTCAGACGATCTCCGGCAAAGTAAAGCCTCACGTGAGTCACATCTGGATCGAGGTCCTCAAAAGAAAACTCGGTGGTTTCTTTCATTTCTTCTCCGCCCGGAGTTCCGTCTGAGAAGATTTGTTGAATCCGAATGCGACGCCCCAAGACGGTTCCCAATTTCATCTGGAGGCGTCCACCACCGCCGATGTTTCTAAAGTCACCGTGCTCGTCTAAGGAGCGCCGGATGAAATCCATAGTATCCGGAAGTGAAGGAGTTTCTTCGCCTCTGGCAAAGAGTCCCGACCAGGCAAGAATCCAAGCTAGAAAAAAAGCCCCCGGATGCGGGTAGCTCCGGAGGCGGGTGTGACTCATCGAATCAACGTTTAAAGGCCATCGGTGCTGCTTGCGGCATCTCGTGGGCGCAAGGTTGATTGATTGGAACCTCTGGAACGAGGCTGTTCTCCGACACAATGCCGTTTTGCAACAACCACGCTTCCACTTCTTCACCGCTCACATCGACCAACATTCGCCCATCGATTTCAATCGTGGGTTGCTTGGTTTGGCCGGTCTTTTGGACCATTTCATCGAAATGTTCCGCGTGATTGATAATATCCTTCTCCGCAAAGGTGAGGTCGTATTTCTTAAACACCGCACGCACACCGGCGCTCCAACCACACCACGGCTTTAAATAGGCAGTAATCGTAGGCTTCAACATAAGGGTCATTCGCTAAACTGAGACTAACGTTCGGACGAAATGATGACAGGGGATCTACCGCACGCAACCGATGAAATCATCGGAGTGCTCCCTTCATCGCTCGCCCTAGTGCCGTTACCATTCCGACAATGGAGTGCTCGCGGGCCTCGATGTCGGGCTTTAACCCCAATACCGCGAGGGCTTTGCTGGTTTCCGGACCGATCGTGAGGGTCTTTAGCCCCGGAAAACGACGCTTCAACTCCGGTAAATCAAACCGTGCATGGAAATTCTCAACCGTCGAGGCACTGGTGAAAGTGACCCAATCCGCACCGATCTCCAAGAGAGATGCAGCGGCACCGGTCAAATCCTCTGTTTCAGGCTCCGTTCGATAACAGGCGACATCATCCACAATTCCTCCCAATTCTTCTAACAATTGGGGTAGTTCCGGACTGGCGACCTCGGCGCGTACGACTAAAAACCGAAGATTCTCAAGGGTCTCAACCGCCGCAATCGCCGCAGAAATTTTCTTTGCTACATACTCCGAGGGCATCGCATCTACCACCAAATGCCGTTCTTTTAACTTAGCTGCCGTGGCAGGTCCGACCGCTGCAATCCGAATATTTCCTAGATCGCGAATATCGCGAAAGGCTTTGAAAAAATAATCAAAGAAAGCCGTGACTCCATTCGGACTCGTAAAAATTACCCAATCGTAGCTACCCACACCGGCTATGCTCTCCACCAAAGCTTGCAACTCGTTCGGTGGACCAATCCGGATCGTCGGAATTTCAAGAACCTCCGCGCCAAGTTCTCTTAACTGACCCGACAAATGGGAGGCTTGCTCCCGGGTCCGAGTCACAACAACTCGACGCCCGTGCATGGGGCGCTTCTCAAACCAATTTAACCGACTCCGTTCGGTCACCACCCCTCCAATCACCGTGATCGCTGGACTGCTCAAGCCCGCCTTGGTCGCAACTGCCGCTATACCCTCCAAGGTCCCATCCACCGACCGTTGTCGCCCGGTTGTGCCCCATTGGATCATAGCCGCTGGGGTCTTTGGATCGTTACCTCCGACAATGAGTGCCTTAGCAATCTCCTCCACCCGCTCCACGCCCATCAATACAACCTTCGTTCCTGGCATCTTTGCCACCAAACTCCAATCCACTGACGATTGAGCTTTATCTGGATTTTCATGCCCGGTTAACACCATAAAACTGGAGCAATGATCGCGGTGGGTGAGCGGAATACCGGCATAATTTAACGCCGCAGTGATTGAAGACACCCCCGGCACGACCTCGAAAGCAACCCCTTGGGTGGCCAGTTCAACCGCTTCCTCGCCTCCCCTACCAAAGATATAAGGATCGCCACCTTTGAGCCGTATTACTGTCTTACCTTCCGCCGCTCGAGTCACCAGCAATTGATTCAATTCCTCCTGCGAAAGAGCATGCGCGGCGGCCCTTTTTCCACCGTAAATCCGCTCAGCAGTTTTCGGCGCAAGAGCGAGTAATTCCGGATTCACCAAGGCGTCGTAGACCACCACGTCGGCGCGCGCCAAAACTTCAGCTCCACGCACGGTGATTAATCCCACATCGCCCGGTCCGGCACCGACCAAATAAACCTTACCCTTCATTTTCATGAGCGGCAGAGGTTAGATCCCCAACCTCTCTTCACCAAGCGCGGACATCGTAAAGAGATCTTCGTCGATGCCTTGAAAAGAGGACGTCGAAAAAAGGGGAACATGTCAGATCGACTGACTTGACCTCACTGCGCGGCTGGATCAAGGGGGATTCTGAGTGGATTCGACCCCTGACTCTATTGCTTTAAAGGGTGCAACTGGGTATCGAAGGACCCATTCAAGAACTGATCAACGCGGTGTCCAAGGGGCAAGAATCCTGACGAAAGTTTTCTAACGACACTCGGCTCGTGACTTATGCTCGGGTCTGCCCGATCTCCGCAACTCCCTTTGTCTGGGTCAAAAACAAGGGATATCACCTCCTCTGAAACTGATACCTGCCGACAGCTTCTAGCTGCAGAGGATACTAATTTCTGAACTTCCACTTGCCTCTCAGCCACAGGTCGCCAATCTCCGGCCCGTTTTAGCAATGAATTACCTCATTTCACGTCGTGCTGCTACTCTGTCGCCGTCCCTCACTTTGGCCATCGATTCGAAGGCAAAAGAAATGAAGGCGCGAGGCGAAGATGTTGTTGGATTTGGTGCGGGAGAACCCGACTTCGATACCCCTCAGCATATTAAGGACGCCGCGGCGTCTGCTTTAGCTGCGGGATTTACGAAGTACACCCCCAGTTCCGGTATTCCTGAACTCCGTCAAGCCATTGCCGATAAATTTCAGCGGGAAAATGGACTCTCCTACAAACCCTCTCAGATCATTGTTAGTAATGGGGGAAAACACTCCTGTTACAATGTCATCTTGGCCACTTGCCAAGAGGGCGATGAAGTTATTATACCCGCACCTTATTGGCTCAGTTACCCAGAAATGGCCAAACTTGCTGGGGCAACTCCGGTTATTCTCGAGACCTCAGATCGTACCGAGTTTAAGGTGTCCCCAGATCAACTCCGCGCCGCTATTACCCCTCGGACTCGACTCTTTATTCTGAATTCTCCGAGTAACCCAACCGGTTCTGTTTATACTCCGGATGAAGTTAAAGCTCTCGGCGATATTTGCGTCGAAAAAGGGGTGCTGATTATGAGCGACGAAATCTACGAACGCCTCACCTACGACGGTGCCGTGGTAAAGAGCGTCGCGTCCTTTAGTCAGGCACACAAAGATCATACCATTATCGTTCACGGTTTTGCTAAAGCGTGGAGTATGACCGGCTGGAGACTCGGCTTCCTTGCCGCACCGGAGCCTATCGCCAAGGCCATCGATGCTCTGCAAAGCCATAGCACTAGTAACCCCTGCTCCTTCGCTCAACGGGGTGGCGTCGCCGCTCTAACCGGCAGTCAAGATCACCTCCCCGGTTGGCTCGCAGAATACGCCAATCGCCGCACCACAGCGTGGCAAAAACTTAACGCCATGCCGGGCGTCTCCTGCGTCAATAGTCAGGGTGCATTTTACTTGTTCCCTAATATTTCTGGGACCGGACTCAATTCGGCTGACTTCTGCTCGCGCCTTCTCGAAGTGGAAAAGGTCGCGGCTGTTCCAGGTATTGCTTTCGGTGCTGACGATTACATCCGAATCAGCTACGCCACGAGCCTCGCCAATATCGAAAAGGGCCTAGGCCGCATGGACCGCTTCGTCCGTGCACTTAAGGGCTAAATAAAGTCCCACCCCTCCGACAAGTCAGAGGAGGCTGCCACGCCAAACGGTGACGGCGGGTCCGCTCAATCGGACCCGCTCACCACAGAGTTCAACCCCGACGATCCCTCCACGCTTACTAGCTTGATACCCAGTCAGCAGGGTTCGCCCGAGCTTAACTCCCCAATAGCCCCCCAATGTTCCATGAGCCGAACCCGTCACTGGATCTTCTGCAATCCCCAACGCGGGCGCGAAAAAACGACTGACAAAATCGTATTTTGACGAATCTGATGCAGCGGTCACTATCACTCCTCGCACTGGAATCTGAGCAAGAAGGGCCAGGTTCGGCTTCAGTTGACGCACGGCGGTCGCGTCGGTGAGTTCGACTAATAAATCGTCTGAACTGCGCCCGCACCAAACCACCGACTCACCCAATGCGGCATCCAATCCCAGAGGCATCACACTCGCCTCCGCTGGCCGACTGGGAAAATCCATCACAATGCGACCCTCTTGCCATTCACACTCGAGCCATCCGCTCTGGGTATGGAAACGAAGGCATTGTGTCTTCATTGCCTCCCCCATTTCCCACAGCACATGAGCCGCAGCCAAGGTGCCGTGACCACAGAGCGCCACCTCAACCACTGGGGTGAACCAGCGCAAATCCCAATTGCCGTCGATCCGGCGCACCACAAAGGCGGTCTCAGCGAGATTCATTTCCGCAGCAACAGACTGCATCCAAGGCTCAGGAGCCGCTGACTGGAGAACACAAACAGCGGCTGGATTTCCTCGGAAACATTCCTCAGTAAAGGCGTCAACTACCCAGAGGGAAACACTCATGAAAATAAGGAAATCCAACCGCAAACCTCGCTCACCCGATGCCCCCATTTCACGGGACCGCTAACTCTTCAAAAATCCGCTTCACAATGTCTTCGGTTGTCTTCTCTTCGGCTTCCGCTTCGTAGGTTAAGGTAATCCGATGACGCAACACATCCATACCCATGCTCTTCACATCTTGAGGTGTGACAAACCCTCGGCCGCGGAGGAAAGCATGGGCTTTAGCCGCTAGGGTCAAAGAAATGGTGGCCCGCGGACTCGCCCCCATCTGGATCATATTCTTGATCTGGATTTTATAGAAAGATGGGTCACGGGTCGCACAAATCACATCGACAATATAATCCTTCACCTTGTCATCGATGTAGATGTCGTTAATGACCTCGCGCGCTCTAAGAATGGCGGCAGTGTCGACGACAGGATTAGCCGTAGGAAAACCACTGGTACGCCCCATCATATCCAGAATCAATCGTTCCTCGTCGCGGGTTGGATAACTCACCTTGACCTTGAGCATGAAGCGATCGACCTGAGCTTCAGGCAGAGCATAAGTCCCTTCCTGTTCGATTGGATTCTGGGTGGCAAGAACGAGGAACGGATCGGGCAACTTAAAGGTCTGCTCCCCGATGGTGACCTGACGTTCCTGCATCGCTTCTAGCAACGCCGACTGTACTTTAGCCGGCGCACGATTAATTTCGTCGGCCAAGACTAAATTCGCAAACACCGGACCTTTCCGCGTTGTGAAACCACCGGCCGGATTATAGACCTGTGTTCCCACAACGTCGGCTGGCAGCATGTCAGGCGTAAATTGCAACCGAGAAAACTTCACTTGCAAAGCAGTAGCTAGCGTCTTTACCGACAAAGTCTTTGCTAATCCTGGGACCCCCTCCAACAACACATGCCCGTTGGCGAGCAACCCGATCACTAAGCGCTCGACGAGATGTTTTTGACCGACTACACAGCGATTAATCTCGCTCAGCAACGGTTCGAGAAAGGTGCTCGACTCCTGTACAGCTTGATTGAGTGCATTCACTCCAGAATTCATGTGTCAGAATCAATGCCACAATCATCGGTCCGGGAGCAAGACTGAGGCTTCAAAGGATCATTCTATTCTCACCGCTTCTCTGCTAGGAAAGCCTCAAAGCCGCATCTTCTTCCATAGTTCGCTCCAAATCATCCCTGTCCACTCCGAGGTTCTTAATTCCGTTTGATCTAGTCGGGAAATCTCCACGACCCCTCGGGTGCTCAAGGTGACAAAAACGCCCGAGGCCAAGTGAAGTCTCTCCAAATTTGCCGTCGTTTCAACCACGGTTAAACCCAACTCAGGAGCCAATTTCAACACGGCTTCTCGGGTAATTCCTGACAATAATCCCGCCCCCACTGGCGGCGTCAGGAGGACGCCGTCCTCGATCCAAAAAAGAGAGCCACTGGCCGTTTCTAAAACCTTTCCGTCGGTATCCAGAATTAAGGCGTCTTGAGCACCTGCAGCCTCGGCTTCGGCTCGAGCCAAAACGCAGAGAAGTTTTGACGCCGTCTTGAATTGGGCAATGACATCGCCTCGAGCACATCGAAAGGAAGCAGTTGCGAGACACCACCGCTGCAAGTCTTCCGTTTCTCTAGTCTCTCGATGGGCGGTAATTACCACCTTCGGCGAGTCTGCGCCTTGCGGCGAATACCCACGCTGCCCGACACCCCGTGACAAATGGATTCGCACCGAACCGGATTCAAGGTCCATTGCCCGGATCAACGCGGCAATTCCCTCGGATAACTCAGCAAAATTGAAGGGAGAACGAATCCCCAAGAACACGGATCCTCGCTCTAATCGCTCCAAATGGGCCCGCTCAAAAACGGGCCGCCACCCCACCACCGTCAGGGTTTCGAAAAGTCCGTCTCCATAGAGAAAAGAACGGTCATGAACGGAAACCACCGCTTCTGCATCGGGAACCAATCGACCGTGTAACCAAACAACCGAGGGTAGGGAGAAGTTTCTGGACATTGGGGTAAATAAAATCTCGTCAACCCTTCAAGGCTTCGAAATCCCCCGTAAGGTGACATCGAACCAATCAGCAAACTGTGCCATATCCTTTTCGATCCTCGGCCAACCGTGGTCTTTACCGGGTAAGCGCACCACCTTACAAATTGCCCCTTTTTCTTCACATTTCTTTTGGAAAATCTCCGCCTGATAAATCGGCACGAGTCCATCCGCTTCGCCATGTAGAATTAAGGTTGGGGCGGTCAACTTGCTGACAAATTGAATGGGCGAAATCAATGGACCATACTCCCTCCGGCTCTCGACTGTATCTGACCTTGGCCCAAACCCGCCGTAAAAAGCCCGCCCCACCTTCCCGACCCCCACCTGAGTATCCCCTGGCCGACTCCAATTCTCAAAATCGGTCGGTGGAAAAAAACAAGCAACCGATTGTACCCGACTACTTTCCCGATTCACCGGATCTTTCGCTGCTGGATCCCCCTCCCCTCCTTGCGTTCCTAAGGTCAGCGAAAGATGCCCACCGGCACTCGCTCCGGTCACTCCCAGACGATCTGCTCGAAGACCGTAATCCGCAGCATGATGACGAATCCAACGAATCGAACGGTGAATATCTTCGGCGATTTCGAGGATGCTAAACCGTGGTTGCGAACCGTGAACGACGGCAAAAATCGTGTAACCCCGATCTAACAGTTCCGCACAATAGGAGGGATTGATCGAGGCGTGATCCGAATAAAACCCCCCGCTCACAATCCACACAACGCCGTATCCATTGGTTTTGGCTGGCTGCAAAACATCCAAGGTCAGTGCGGTTCCAAACTTTCTCCCATAAATCACCTCGGAACGACGAACGTCTTCTAAGCCCAAGACGGGGGGAGTCAGCAAACTCAGCACGGTGACCAAGCAAGCAAGGAAAAGAAGCTTCATCAGCGCAATTAGTCGATCTTTCCGCCCAGAGGATCAAGATTCATTTCCGAAGAGTCGATCTGAAACAGCTCTCTTTTTAAGCCGACCGATGGATCAAATCCCTTGGCGGTTAGACGTTCGCCGTTCGATCACGGCTTGCCTGGCGCAGGAGGCTCTCCCCCAGGTTTGGGCCCTCCAGGCGGATGCTCACGGCGTCGATCAGCAAAGCGCTTTTTGTAGTCTTCCAGTAAGATTTTCTGCTCCGAATTTAGCAAGGGAAGTAAATGAGCATTGCAGCGATCAAAAGCTTCCCGCATCCGACGACCGTTCTCCCGATGGGTCTCCGACATATCTCGATCGGCTGCCTCCATAATTGGACGACACAACTCGACCTGATTGGTAGACAACTTGAGTTCTTTGGTAAAGGTCGCCAGCATTCGTTTACCCATCCCACCCCCGTCTCGACTAGGGCGCTGTGGAACTTTCGGAAAAAAAGCTCTGGTTGCAAAGCCTCCCGCAAGGGTGCCGGCCACAAAGGTTGCGGCGAGATAACCAACCACGGCTTTTCGGCTGAGCGGATTCATCGTAGGTAAGAATTATTGCAATGCGAGATACGCTTCCGGTTCAAGTGTCACAAAAGGATCTTCCAATCCGGCGGTTGAACCAGAATCGAGTGTCCCTACCGATATCAAAATGGTGCACAGTGCCGCTGCCCCCGCCAAAGCTAGGCCGGTCCGCAACATTCGGAGCAGTGTCACGGCATCGCCGGAGGCTCTCATCCCTCGCAGTCGAGCCAACACCTGATTTTCCAGAGCACGCTGTAATTCTGGATGCGGCACCTCAGAAAGAGACGCCGCACACGTCAATAGTCGATCTAGATCCCTATTTTTCATCACGCCATTTCCTCCATTATTCTCGAAAGATGTTTCTTCATTTTAGCCCGCGCCCTAAAGGCTCGAACCTTTACTAAAGCCCCGCTCCAACCGGTAATCTCCCTGATTTCTTCCACCGTCTTTTGCTCCAAATGTAATAGGTTAATCACCAACCGATCCTCGGCACACAAGTGAGCCATCAATTTGTCCACCAACTCCCGCGAAGCAAGTCCGTCTTCCGGAACTAATTCCCCAGTCGTCGACGCCAGATTCTGGATCACCTTCTCTTCTTCTTCACTCAAATCTGCCATTCGCCACTCCGGCCGAATCTTCTCGTGCGCAATCTGATTCAAACAGGTGTTCACCGCCACGCGTGAGACCCAATGTTCAAACGGTACCGCTCCTCGATATTGTTCAATCCGAGTAAATACTTTCACAAACACAGCCTGTATCAAATCCTCCTCACTCGTCCGCCTTGGCAAATGCGACCGAACTATCTTCACAACCAATGGATGCAAATGCTGCATGAGTTCGCGTGAAGCGTCCTCATCGCCCACCCGTACCCGCTCCAAGCAGGCGGGCACATCGAGCACTGGTTCATCCATGTCCTATTTAATTAACAATTCTGACTTCAAAAGGACCGAAGCTACTCTTAATGGTTACAAAGGATCAATAACTTGTCGCTAGCTTGTCGCTAACCCAATTCCTCGCCTAAGCCGCGGAGCAAAAAATCGAGGGATACCGGGAAGGTCGGTAAGGGGTCGGTTCTAAGCCTGGATGCCCCCCCGGGCTGAACCGAAGCCCCACTGGCCGCGCGGGCCAAAGGCGACGCGGAGAAAGTCACCGTGAACGCGCGCCGGCGCCGGTAGACGCCGATGACGCGGGCGTTGGATTGCCCAGCGGCCGACGATGGGTCGCGCCGGCGACGTCTCGCCCCTGATCAAGTGCAATCGTCGCGATGAACCCCAGTGAATCATCGTCGATTGCAAGAAAATCTTGGGCACTCACTCAGGGCGATTCAGAACCGCCCCCTTTACTAACGGTGGATCGTCAAAAACAAATTCCTGTCAGTTGTAAAAGAAGAATAAAATCGCTTCTTTGATCGGCTCTGGATTGCTTCAATCGTTCTCGGCATGAAGGTTCTTGTGATTGGATCGGGAGGACGTGAACACGCTTTAACGTGGAAATTGGCGCAATCGCCTCACCTCACTGCCTTATGGTGTGCCCCAGGAAACGCGGGCACCCTCACCGAACGGCTAATCAACGGCGAAGTTGTGGTTAATCTCCCTTTGGCCGCCGACGCCTTAGAAGCATTGCGGGATTTTGCCTTGCGCGAACAGATCGACCTCACGGTGGTCGGACCCGATAACACCTTAGCTTTGGGTATCGTTGATCTATTCCAAGCCTCTGGGCTGAGGATTTGGGGGCCCAACCGAAAGGCGGCTCTTTTTGAATCGTCCAAGGCATTCTCCCAAGAATTCATGGAACGACATGGCATCCCTACGGCGCGATCCGGCCTTTTTCAAAGCCCCGTTGAAGCCCGCCGCTTTGCCGCTTCTTTGAACGGTCGTTGCGCGATCAAAGCTGATGGACTCGCCCTCGGAAAGGGCGTTCTTCTGGCACAATCGATCGCTGAAGCAGAGGCGGCAATTGAAGAAATTCTGGTTCGAAACGCCTTCGGGAAGGCCGGGGGTACAGTGGTCATCCAAGAACTTCTCGAAGGGATCGAAATTTCATTGCACGCACTCTGTGACGGACGAACCGCACGCTTATTTCCCATCGCTCAAGATCACAAACGAATTTTTGATGGCGATAAAGGCCTCAACACCGGCGGCATGGGGGCCTATTGCCCAGCACCGTTCCTTTCGGCAAACGAATTAAAATCAGTTGGGGATGCCATCCTTAATCCGTGGTTGGCCGGGTGTGCCGCAGAGGGAATCAATTTTTGCGGACTGCTCTACCCTGGGGTAATGCTGACCACAGAGGGTCCCAAGGTGCTGGAGTTTAACGCGCGATTTGGTGATCCGGAAACTCAAGCCTATTTACCCATTTTAAAGAATGACTTATTCGAAGTGCTCAGTGCCAGTGTTGACGGACGACTCGACACCTTAGAGCTAGCTTGGTCCGACAAGACCGCCGTCTGTGTGGTGATGGCTAATAAGGGCTACCCGGGTGCCGTCATCGGAAGGCCGCCGATCGAAGGCCTTGAATCCGCAGGGGCGTTGGAATCTGTCAAAGTGTTTCATGCCGGTACCGTTTCCGATTCACAGGGGAAAACTCTCGCCTCCGGCGGCCGTGTGCTGGGGGTTACTGCTTGGGACACAGATTTAAGATCAGCTCGCATTCGAGCCTACGACGCCTGTAGTCGCATCCAGTTTGAGGGTATGCAGTACAGATCTGACATTGGTTCAAAAGGGCTCTAAAGCGATCAATAACTCGGCGCTTGCCGCCGCAGTAACCGTCCCAGTCTGCACGTGCTGATGCAGATTGCCTGCAGCCTCGCTCCCTTGGCGAGGAGAGGAACGTCCTTGTTTAATCGAAACGAATGGATACCGCCACGGAGTTGAGTCTTCCACTCGGGTTCGTCGAGCGTCTTAAATCGTTGGCAAAGGTCGGTGAACGATTAGGTCTTTGATTTGTCTTTTTGTTTAAAATAGAGGTGCTCCGCGAACGTTCCAATCGCAATACCCAAAGCATACGCCAGAAGGTCTGGGCTGTTAAACGTCGTGCCAAGAATCAGTCGCCCAAGGAGCGTTGCTCGGATCCCATCGATCCAATAGGCGTGATAAAGCTGCAGAAACTCAATCGCCCAAGCGAAGCAAATGGCGACGAAAAAAATCCGGACCGAACTACGACGAGGATAAATGAATCCAAAGCAAAGGAAGACGACAAGGGCCCAAAGTGAGTCTCCTCCATATTTAGAAATGAAATATGGGAATGGAAGAAAGCCCGACCGCCACAGCAGGCCAATCCCAAGAACTAGCAACGCGGCGAACGCATAAAACGGTCTACTTCGCCGAGTCAAAAGGGTGATCGCGGGCATTCGTATCCAGATGGTTTTTCCACGATTTTATCGCTCGTTGGTTTACCCCCCTAAAGAGCCCGCCTGCGATGGATCGGCAATTGCTCCCTTATTGAAGTCGACATACTCCTCAGTCAAATCTGCAGCGTACATCAGGGCGGATCCTGTCCCCAAATTCAACCGAATGATTAACTCAAATTCATCCGCTTGAACGATCTTCCACAGTTCTGCAAATGAAGTGCGGGTCGGTTGACCACGGCGGAGGCTCCACTGGGTTTTTCTCGAGCCAATCGCGCGATAGCCAATGTCTACTTTGTCTTCAACCACCGTCGCCGCGCTATATCCTACCGCATCAATAATACGACCCCAATTAGGATCACCGCCGTGCCAACTGGTCTTCACTAACGAACTGTTGGCTACGGATCTCGCCGCCGCATCCGCCTCGGTGAAAGATCGCGCCCCCTCAACCTTCACTGCCACCACCCGATGAACTCCTTCACCGTCACGAACAATCATTTTCGCTAATTCTAGACAAACATGACTCAGTGCCGCGAGAAATGTCTCATACTCCTTGCCGCTCGTCTTTCGAACCGATGGAGCCTTTGACAGACCATTAGCCATCAACAACACCGTGTCGTTGGTGCTCATGTCGCCATCCACGGTGATCCGATTAAAACTCGTTGCCACAGCCTGATTGAGAGCGGATTGCAGAGGCTTGGCAGCCACATCCGCATCTGTGGTTAAAAAGCATAACATCGTCGCATGCAAACCCGCTGGGATTGACGCCGGACGAGCACCGGTCGGCGACATTCCCGGTTGAATCATCCCAGCCCCTTTGCACATACCCCCTAACCGAACAGTCTTACCACCCATCTTAAACTCAATCGCCAAAGTTTTGGGTTTGGTGTCGGAGGTCATAATCGCCTCAGCGGAATGAACTGCATGGGCGGCCTCAGATCCGAGGCCTTCAGCCGCCGCAGAAATCCCAGCGAGCACCTGCGCCATGGGCAGTGACACTCCGATCCGGCCAGTTGAAGCCACCAAGGCGCGTCCATCCGGTAAACCTAGCACTTTCTCCGCAGCCGAAGTCATTAGTAAAGCGTCCTTCATCCCCTGACGTCCGGTACACGCATTGGCATTACCCGAGTTGATAACAATGGCCTGAGCTAATCCTTTTGCGACACGGGGCACGCACACTTTTACCGGTGCCGCACAGATTTGGTTGGTGGTAAATAACCCCGCCACGGCGGCAGGATTCTCACTTACTAGTAAACAGATGTCTCGCTTTTGGCCCTTGTCAGACCCTTTGCCTGTCCCTAAACGCTTAATATCGCAAAAAACGCCTGCGGTCCGATACCCGACCGGAGCGATTACTGAACCTTCAACATTCTTAAACTTCAATTGCACACCCCGTTTGAAGCGGACTCAGCGACGAGAAACAATCTCAAATCGGTGAAGCCCCTCACTAAAAGTCAATTACTTGGCCTCGAACAGGCACTATTACTTCCGCCTGAGGTTTGAGGTCCCTCAGAGCTTCAGCAAAAGCGAGTGACGGAACTTCTTCCCCGTGAATGACCGTAATTTTCCGGATATCTCCCCCCAAACTCTTGGCATACGCCAGCAACTCAGAACGACCCGCATGACCGGAAAAGGCATCGATTCGACCTACCTCAGCTCGAACATCATGGGGTCTACCAAAAATATTTACTGGGCTGCGACCCGACACGATCTGATGTCCTAATGTGTGTTCCGCAGAAAACCCGACAAACAGAATGAGATTTTTGGGGTTGGAAAGGTTATTAGCGAGATGATGGCGGATCCGTCCAGCTTCAGCCATTCCGGACGCACTGATGATGATGCAAGGTTCGCTGACTTCGTTTAACTTTTTCGACTGCGACGCCTCCCGAATGTAGGTGAGATTCTCCATCCCGAACGGATTCCCCTTGGTGCGAAGATGCTCGTACGTCTCGGAATCAAAACACTCTGAATGAAGACGAAACACCTCGGTAGCATTAACACTGAGGGGGCTATCAACATAGATCGGCACCCGAGGCACAAGTCCAGCTTCACATAACTGATTCAAAACATAGACCAACTGTTGGGTCCGCCCCACGGCAAAGGCTGGCACAATCACCTTTCCACCACGTCCCAAAGCCGCCGACATGAAGCGACAGAGCTGCTCTCGGGAATCTCCGGCGTCTTCGTGTTCGCGATTTCCGTAAGTGCTTTCGATTTGCAGAAAATCCACACCCTCGACCGGCTGGGGATCTCGTAGAATTTCTTGACCCGGGCGACCAATATCTCCGCTGAACAGATACCGATAATTTCGGTCACCCTCTCGAATATCCAAAATCACCTGAGCCGATCCAAGAATATGGCCGGCATCGCGAAACTCCAAGGTAACCCCTGCAGCCACCGACATCCTCCGCTGGTAGTTAATCGCCACAAACTGACGGGTAGCTCTCTCCGCATCTTCCACTGAGTATAAGGGTTCCACCGGAGGCAATCCCTCCTTGGCTCTCTGTCGCGAGACAAACTGACTGTCCGCCAACTGCACTCGCGCCGAATCCTCTAGCATCACCGCACACAAATCACGGGTCGCAAAAGTCGCATAAATATTGCCCGTGTATCCCTTCTTACAAAGGGAGGGCAGATTCCCCGAATGATCAATGTGCGCATGGCTCAAAATCACCGCATCCAGAGTTGCTGGATCAAAAGGAAATTCACGGTTCCGAGCCGACGATTCCTCACGTCTTCCCTGATTTAATCCGCACTCAAGAAGAATCTTTGCGCCATTCACCTCAACCAGATACATCGAACCGGTCGTGTTACGGGCGGCCCCAAGGTAATGGATTTTCATAAAAGAAGGATGCGTGGGATTCTGAAACCCTTCCAGTTAAACCGAAAAAAAGGTTTTTTACGAATGTCAATCGCCTAGACCTGTTTTGCACAAAAAAAACTATTTCATCCCTCGGCCAAGTTGCCTCACATTGAACTCACTTATTTATGGACGTACGGTTTCCAAAGATCGGGGACGGAGCCGAAGGCGGCAAAGTCGTCAGTGTGCTCGTCAAAGCGGGCGACACTATCACCACAGGTCAGACTATCCTTGAACTGGAGTCTGAAAAAGCCATCGCGCCCATCCCCTCGCCCGCTACCGGCACAGTGGCTTCGGTGAGGGTGAGGGAGGGCGATACCATTGCCGTGGGCACACTTTTACTTACCCTCGAGGGTTCCGAAGCGCCCCCCAGCGCGCCGCCCAAGGCGAAAGCCATTGCTAAGAAAATCGCTCCCCAAGTGACCGACGACGAAGAGAGCGAAAGTGACGCTGTGACCGGAGACGAGAGCGATGAAGGTCCCACCCCCGCCGCGAGTCCTTACGTCCGCAAGGTTGCTAGAGATCTAGGCATCCGCCTGACTCGGGTCCGTGGCAGCGGTTCCGGTGGCCGTGTTCAATTGGAAGATCTGGCCCGCTACGTCGCAAAGCTCGAGACCAAAGTCGCCCGCGCGGGCCGCTACGCCGAGGGACCTCAAGGCCTCAGTTTTCCCCTAGTCAATCAAGATTTCGGACTGTACGGACCGGTCACGAGCGAACCTCTCACCGCCCTTAGAAAAATTATTTCCAGCCGCATGCTCGAAAACAAGGTTACACTTCCTCATGTGACCCAATTCGATGAGGCTGATATGACCGTTATCGAGACCTTGCGCAACCGCCACAAAGCCGCCTATGAAGCCGCTGGGATTAAGCTAACCCCAACGCCTTTTATTATTAAGGCACTAGTTAGTGCGCTCCAAAAGCATCCCAAGTTTAACTCGAGTCTCAACGAGGTCGCCGAGGTTCTGGTGCTTAAACACTACTTCCATATCGGTATTGCCGTTGATACCGACTCTGGACTTCTGGTGCCGGTGCTCAAGGATGCGGATAAAAAATCTCTCCTTGAAATTTCTCGCGAACTCGCACTCATCGCGGCCAAAGCGCGTGACCGAAAAATCGGAGCCGAGGAAATGAAGGGAGGGACTTTCACTCTTTCCAACCAAGGTGCGATTGGTGGTTCGCATTTCACTCCGATCATTAACAAACCGGAGGTTGCCATTCTCGGACTCGGCAAATCCCACTTGAAACCGATAGTGACCGCCGAAGGGAAGATCGAAGCGCGTCTTATGATGCCACTCACTATTAGTTACGACCATCGGGTCATTGACGGGGGGGCGGCCGCCCGATTCACGGTGGATCTAGTCAAGGCCATCGAAGGATTTGAAGAAGCCGCGGTAAAGCTCTAAGCCTTTTGCCACATGGAACCGATTCAGACTGATCTCGTTGTCATTGGGGCCGGCCCCGGCGGTTACGCTGCCGCCTTTCACGCCGCCGATCTGGGTAAGAAGGTCCTGCTCATCGAGCGGGATCCTCGCCTCGGCGGGGTTTGTATGAACCGAGGGTGCATCCCCTCTAAGGCTCTACTAAATGCCTCTCACATGATCACCGCCGCACGGGAATCGGCTCATCGCGGGATCACCTTCGGAGAGCCACGGATCGAACTCGACAAACTCCGTCTCTGGAAGGACTCCATTCTCGAGAAACTCGGTTCTGGCATCGCCAGCCTCGCCAAAATGCGCGGAGTAACGGTCCTCCATGGCCGTGCTCACTTTGAGACTTCGAGCACTCTCCGAGTCGAGACGCCACAGGGCCAACAGTACATCCAATTTACCAACGCCATTATCGCAGTCGGTTCTCGTCCGGCTCTTCCGAAAGCATTCGACCTCGGCAACCCTCGGGTCATGACCTCCACTGAGGCTCTCGAGATGGCAGATATTCCAGAGAAATTGCTGGTGGTCGGTGGCGGTTATATCGGGATGGAACTGGGAACGGTCTACGCCTCTATGGGATCGCAGGTCACTGTGGTTGAAGCCCTCGAAGCCCTCCTCACTGGAGCAGATCCTGATCTCATACGACCCGTAGCAGCCTATGCCAAAAAGGCGTTCAAGGAGATTCGGCTCAAGGCAAAGGTCCTTGAAATGAAGACCTCAGCAAAACAGATCAAAGTCACCATCGACTATAACGGCCAAAAATTAGAAGAATACTACGATCGGGTCTTAGTTTCGGTTGGGCGCATTCCCAATGGTCACGATCTTGGTTTGGAAAATACGGCCGTCCAAAAAGACGATAAGGGGTTCATCCGAGTCGACGAGAAAATGACAACGACTGATCCTAACATCTATGCGATCGGTGATGTCGCCGGAGGGATTATGCTCGCCCATAAAGCCAGCAAGGAAGCTCGGATCGCCGTCGATAATATCGCCGGGGAGGGGCACTCGGTGAATCGCGATTACCTCATCCCCGCTGTGATCTTCACCGACCCAGAAGTGGCTTGGGTAGGACTCACTGAAACCGAAGCCAAAGCCAAAGGGATCTCAATCGAAGTCGCCAAATTCCCTTGGAGCGCTAGTGGTCGTGCTTTGACCTACGACCGAACCGATGGTCTGACGAAACTCATCATCGAACCGGGCACCGAACGGATTCTTGGCGTCGGCATTGTCGGTCACGGTGCCGGCGAACTCATCGGTGAGGGCACGGTGGCTATAGAAATGGGGGCGACCGCTCATGACCTCGCCCAAATCGTGCACCCCCACCCCACTCTGAGCGAAACGCTGATGGAAGGAGCGGAGGTTTTCTTCGGCCATAGCACCCACGTTTTCACTCGGAAAAAAGCCCACTGAACAACTCCAACCAACCAGTGAATAGCCTTCTCCGCCGCCCGAAAGCTTTGGTAACTCCACTTTAGAGTATGATTGTACCCCACTGAACCTAGGAGATCTCGAGATACGTCTCCTCTCCCAGTTTCAGTCCAAAACAAAGTCTTGCTTCGCTGATTTTCCTTCCACAGATACCAATCTTTCCCCAAAGATCACTCCCTGCTTCGCCTCCTGCGCCGCGGCCTTGCTCATGAACAAACATCTTGCAACATTGATTATCTCCACGCTCTCCGCTTCAGCCGCCTTGGCCCAAGACAAGCTGGACCTTACCAACGAAAAGTCCCGTTCCAGTTATGCCATCGGCGCTGACATTGGAAAAAGCATGAAAAAGCAGGGGCTTGAACTCGACGGGAAAGCCCTCGCCGCTGGTATCGCCGATAGTTTCAGCAGCAAAATGCAACTAACCGATGCCGAATTAGAAAAAACCTTGAGCGACTTTAAAACGAGCCTTATGCAGAAACGTCAAGCCACTCAGGCCATTGCTGGTGATGAAAACACCACTAAGGGCGCCGCTTACCTCGCCGCGAATGCGAAAAAAGACGGGGTCAAATCCACCGCCAGTGGACTCCAATACAAAGTTCTCAAAACCGCTGCGGCCGGTGCTAAATCTCCTAAGGCTACCGACACGGTTAAGGTTCACTATCACGGCACCCTCATTGATGGCACCGTTTTCGATAGCTCTGTTGATCGCAAAGAGCCGATCTCGTTTCCCTTGAATGGAGTCATCCCCGGTTGGACTGAAGGCGTACAACTCATGAAGGTGGGAGAGAAATTCCAATTTACTATCCCCTCCGAACTCGCCTATGGCGCCCAAGGAGCCGGTGGGTCGATCGGACCAAACTCGACCCTCATTTTCGAAGTCGAACTTCTCGCTATTGAGTCGGGTAAGTAAAAGCTAAAAGACTCTCGTGCGAGAGAGTTTGCAGAAAACCGCTGGGTTCGCCATAAGTTCTCAGCGGTTTTCTTTATTCTATGTCTCCTTCAGCGGCGGATTGAGCCTCGCTAGCCCCTGATCTACCATGCGGTCGCTGATTCAATCAGTTCCAAGCCAGCAAACACCAGAATCCCTCGCCAGACGACTCGAACTCGAACCCGGGCTCGTCGTTCTGCGCACCGGCATGTTCGAAGTTCCCTCGGCACGCTACTCGTTTGTCACCGCACGTCCTATCCTTCGCTTCCGATCCAGCGGGTCCCGCTGCGAAACACTCCAACTCGGTACAGAATCGGAAGTGCAATTCGGAAATCCTTGGGCCTTGCTGAATGCTCTCGTCGCTCGCTTCGAACTCCTCGACGAAGAGTCCCTTCCCTTTCCTTTGGGCGGCATTTTCGGTTTCTGGGGGTACGATCTTAAGCACTTTGTCGAACCCCGCCTCAGCCGCCACACCGTCCATGACTTGGAGCTGCCCGACTGTAACGTTGGATTCTATGCCAGCCTCGTTGTCTTTGATCATTTGGAAAATTCTGTTTTCATTGTCTCCACCGGCCTCGAAGCCAACGGAGAACGCTCCCAATCAAGAGCCGATACGGACCTTGACTGGTGGAAACACCAACTCCTCTCCGAACCCAGTTCACTCCCTTTCACTCTCTCAACTCCTTTCATAAGTCATTGCGGATCTTCCCTCCAATCCTCGTTCCCTAAACACCAGTTCCTTCAGGCCGTCAAACAGGCCCAAGATTGGATCCGCTCTGGCGACATTTACCAAGTCAATCTCGCGCAACGTCTCGACGCAGAATGGGCCTTCGGTGGACTCGATCTTTTCGAACAACTCTGCCGGATTTCCCCCTCTCCTTTTGCTGCCTTTATCGCCGCAGATGAATTTTCGATCTGCTCCTCATCGCCAGAACTCTTCCTCCGCCTCAGCGGTCGTCATGCCGTAACCCGGCCCATCAAGGGAACCCGCCCCCGTCATAGTGATCCCACTTTAGATGCGGCACTCACTCAGGAACTTATCACCAGTGAAAAAGAACGCGCAGAACTGGTGATGATTACTGATTTGCTTCGTAATGATCTCGGACGGGTCAGTGAGTTTGGTTCCGTCAATGTTCCCCACTTGGCACACCTCGAACGTTTTGCTCAAGTCCAACATCTCGTCTCTACGATCCAATCCACTATCCGGGCGCATCTAACCCATCTCGACGTCCTAGAAAGCTGTTTTCCAGGTGGCAGCATCACTGGGGCTCCAAAGATTCGTGCCATGGAGATTATCGACCTTCTCGAGCCGGTTGCTCGGGGGCCCTACACTGGCTGCATCGGCTACCTTGGCTTCAATCGAGAAAGCCAACTCAGCATCGCGATACGGACCGTGGTGATCAAAGACGGCCGCGCTTGGTTTCACGTTGGAGCCGGCATCGTTTCGGATTCGATCGCTTCCGCAGAGTACCAAGAAACATGGTCGAAGGCCGGTGGCATCGTATCTGCACTCGGAATTACTGAATTGGACCGTCAGACGGCCATCAATCGATATTGATGACCGGTTGGCTGCGTTTTGGGTGCGGGGTGCCGCATTACCGGTTGGCACGCATGCAGAAGTCTCTGGGTGTCCCGTTGCCGGAGTCCACGCAATGGGAGGCGATGCTGCCAGTGGCGCAGGCGGCGGAACCGGTTTTTCGAGAATTGATCCGTCAAGCCGCGCAAGTCTCGGTGCTGTACGTGGACGACACCACGATGCGGGTGCGAGAAATGCGCTCCAAAGGAGGAAGCGTAATCGATCCAAAACGCACTGGCACCTTCACCACCGCGGTCGTGGGGGAATTGGGTCGGCAAACGATGATCCTCTACTTCACCGGCTGGAAACATGCTGGGGAGAACCTCACCGATGTCCTCCGGCAGCGGGAGGCCGGCCTAGAGCCACCGATCCTGATGTGCGATGCGTTGTCGCGAAACGTCCCTAAGGAATTCCGGACCGTGCTCGCCAATTGCTTGGTTCACGGCCGGCGAGAATTTGTGGATAATCGCGAATGCTTCCGGGGCGAATGCCAGCATGTGCTGGAGCAATTGGCTGAAGTCTACCGGGTCGACGCCGAGGCGAAGGAGCGAAGTCTGAATCCGCTGGAGCGGTTGGCGCACCACCAGACCCACAGCGGACCGGTGATGGCCGGGCTTCAAAGCTGGATGGCCGAAGAGTTGGCCCAAAAGAGGACCGAGCCGAACTCGGGCTTGGGCTTGGCGATCCGGTATATGCAGAACCACTGGGAGGCGTTGACGCTATTTTTGCGGGTGGCCGGGGCCCCCCTGGACAACAACGTCGCCGAGCGGACGTTGAAGGCGGCGATCATGCACCGGAAAAACTCCATGGGTTATAAAACGGTCAACGGCGCGAAGGTGGGGGACATCTTCATGAGCCTGATCCACACCTGTCGGAGCAGCGGGGCCAACCCCTTCGAGTACCTGCTGGCGCTGGCGCGCAACCCGGAGGCGGTGGCCGCCCATCCTAGCGACTGGCTGCCGTGGAATTATCCAAAGCCATCCCGGGCGTAGGATCTCGGATCGCTCCGCCCCCCCGGGTACGGCGCCCTCGATGTCATGAAACGGCGGGAAATCCGCTTCCGCACCCTCACCGAAGCAACACGGTGATGACGCGTTGCCGGAATTCCTCCACGGACTTGCGGACGTATCATTTTGAGTACTTTGAGCGGCCCTGGAAAAAGAACCCCAAGCTACGGCAAATCGTGGTCCAGGCCACGGCGCCCAACGGACGCAAGATCCAAGTCTCCATCCTGACCGACGATGGGAAGCGGAAGGCGGAACAAATCATTCAACTCATGTTCAGTCGTTGGTTGCAGGAGAATGACGTTAAGTATCTCGACCCACATTTTGGGATCAATCAAATCACCAGCTATCGCGGACTTGGTTAAAAAAGACAGTGCGATGTCGATGCTCGTTATGCCTGCCGTAGCGCCTCTCGAATCGCCGCTCGCCATCAGCAACTACGAATATGAGTTTGCTTTTTAAGCCTGAGGTTAAGTTTAAGAACTGGTTGGGTTGAAGGCCTTAGGTCGGCGGACGCATCATGACTTGCGCGGGGTTGATCGCTTTGTACTTACCTTTGTTCGCAGTGATCTCGAAGGCTTTAGGGACGGATTCGATCCCAGAAAGAATGTGCGTGAGGGTCGGCTTCAATTGGATACGGCCAGTGGCGACCAACCGGACGGTATGTTCGAGGTGCGCCTGGGTGCTGATATCTGGAAAAACGTAACGAAGACTGCGCTCGCGCAAGAGATCGACGTTCAATTGCAAGGGTCCGCCGAACCAGGAGACCCCCACGAGCTTTCCTCCGGAGCGCACCGCTTCGATCGCTTGAAGGAGTGTTTGGTGGCCGGCTAGCCCTTGTTTCGGGCTGCCGCCCGCGCACTCGAAGACCACATCTGCGCCGGTGCCGCCGGTCAACTGGTGGATCGTCGAGATGATATCACAATTGCGAGCATTTAGGGCGTGGTCTGCACCGAGTTCGCGGGAAACGTGACAGGCCTCGTCACGCACATCCACGGTGATGATCAGGCCGGCACCGCTGAGGCGCGCGACCTGCAAGCATTCCAGTCCCATGCTGCCTTGGCCTAGGATGACGACCGCGTCGCCGATTTGCAGTTGGGCCGTCTCCACTGCGGCGACACTGTCACTCAAAGATTGGAGACACGCTGCTTCGCTGTCAGAAATCCGGTCGTCCACCTTGACGAGTGCAATCTCCGGCAGGGAAGCGATTTCGGAGAAACAACCGGGAAGATCGAATCCGATGACCGGTCCCTTGCGGCAAAGTTCGCTGCGTTCGGAACAGCAAAGTGAACATTTGCCGCAAGGAAGCTTGGCGCGTGCCGCGACGCGGTCGCCGGGACGAAATCGGCTCACGCCATTGGTTTCTAGAACGCGGGCGCAAAACTCATGTCCGAAAAGTTGGATAGGCGCCTCTGTTTCGAGGCGGCGTTTGATCCGGTCGAAGGCCAGCGTCGGGATTCCGCACGCAAGTTGGGCTTCCGTGACGCTCGGTTGCACAAAGAGCGGCTCAACCAAAACGTGTCCCGGCAAACAGACAGGTTCGGAAATGTCGTCGAGCCGCATGTCATTGAATCCGTAAAAACGCCAAGCTTTCATCTTAAAGGAAGGGAATAAAATGGCGAATAACGGCGTTTGAATTCAAATTCAGAATAAGGAATCAGAATCCCAGAGCAGAAAATTCCTCGCCTCATTTCCTCTTTATTCAAAGGACCAGTATCTTTCAGTGTCATTGGTGATTTCTTTCGTTCAACGACAGGTTTTTCGGGTGAATTTTTGCAATGTGTGGCAGGTTCGCGGGACTAGGCCGCGATTGCCACCCGCAGATAAAGTAACTTCGGCCACATAAATGTCACCGTGCGAATCGACACAGATGCCGTGCGGCGCGAAAAAGTCTCCCGGAGCACACGGATTTTGGCCGCCACCCCAACGCGCTTGAAGTTCGCCGTGCCGGTCGAAGATGCTCACCCGTCCACCTGGCGCATCGGCGGTGGGCGCGGTGGTACCGGGCCACATACCTGCGCGAAAACCCAACTCGGCCACAAACACATTCCCCGCCTCGTCGATGAAGATCTGACACGGGCGCGCAACATCGGTCCATTCGGAAAGGAACCTGCCGTCGGGCGTGAAGAGCTGGATGCGACTGTTCTCACGATCAGCCACGTACACCGTCCCTTGCCGATCGACCGCGATGCCGTGGGGCACCTGAAACTGTCCGGGGCCGTTCCCCGGTTCGCCAAAAGAAAAGATAAGCCGGCCATCAGACGAAAACTTGTGCACCCTTGCGTTGCCGTAGCCATCGCAAACGTACATTTCTCTCTCGGGCGAAAGGGCCATGTTGGTCGGGAAATGGAACGGCGGCCCGAAACGCAGAATGGTGCGATAGTCCACACTGATGGCGCCGGTGTTCGACGGCTTTCCGCTTGTGCCCAACGTCAGCAACAGCCTGCCATCAGGAGTAAACTTGCGGACGGTGTGATCAAGGTCGTCGGTGCAATAGACAGCATCGTCTGGCCCGATAAAAATGCCATGGGGCCGCGCAAACAGACCCTCCCCCCATGAGTGCAAAAATGTGCCGTCGGGGTTGAAGACCATGACCGCGTGCTCGCCGCGATTGAAAACATAGACATGATCCTCCGCGTCGGTTGCCACTGCGACCACTTCGGTCCAACTCCATCCAATCGGCAGCTTCGCCCACAGGTCATTGGCCTCGTAGCCAAATTGAAGACAAGGCTTCGTTGCGGTCGAAGTGAGGTCGGTGTGATTTTGCTGAAGCATGGCCGGTTTAGATTTCATTTCTCGGCCCTCCCAGCCAACCTCGGACGAGGCCCGCGCGTCTTGATGAGGATGCGGTAGAGACTTTTGTCGATGGTGACATAGAGCCGGTTACTTTCTTCACCGCTGCCGAACTCGACGTTGGCTGGGATGCCTTTCCAGTCCTCGAAAAGTCCACTCTGGTTAAGGGGACCGGTCGGGAGGAACGCCAACTCCTTACCGGTGGGATCAATCACCAGAATTCCGGGGCGCGCGAGGCTGCGAACGGCGACGTAGATATTTCCCTTCGTATCGACTCTCATTCCGTCACCGCCGAATTCCTTGCCAAAATCCACCAAGGTCTTGCGCGCGCCATTCACTTTTCCCTCCTTATCGAGGGGGAAAGCATAAATTTTCATCGCGCCACGTTTCGGTTCAGGATCGGCGGGGGAAAGCCGATTGCCGCCGTTGTTGTGATCGATGAGATAGAGAGTCCGTTGATTCGGGCTGAGAGCGAGGCCGTTGGGTTTTTCCACTTCACGAGTAATCTCGATGACAGTGCCATCCTTTTCGACACGGTAAACAGCTTCGATGGGCAATTCACGCGGTTCGGTGCCACCGTAGCGAGGGTCGGTAAAATAGATTCTTCCTTTGAGATCCACGCAAAGGTCATTCGGTGAATTGAATCTCTTGGCTTGGTAGCGATCGGCGACGACTTCGCTCTGGCCGGTCTTGAGATTCCAACGCCTGATGGACCGACTGCCGCCGTCGGCACCATCAGCGGAGAGGATATTTCCATTCGGGTCAAAAGTAAGCCCATTTGACTTGCCTGAGTTGTCAGTGAAGACAGTGGTCTTCCGAGTCTTCGGGTCGAAACGTAGGATCATGCCGTTGTCTTTGCCGAAGGGCATGTCGGTGAAATAAATGCTTCCGTCTGGGGCGACTGCTGGGCCTTCAGTCAGGCCGCTGTTGAGCGTAACCTGGCGGGTGTGCACTAATTCCAGCTTGGCGCCTTTGGGAAAGATCGGATTTTCGGGGAGTTCAGCGGCTTGCGCTGTTTCAGAGTCTGCGATCAGCACGGCGACCATGAGGTAAAGTAGGCGTGGGGTTTTGATCACTAGAGCCTAATTGATTTGAACGGAAGCGAACAGAGGAAACGGAGCTTTAAGACATTGCAAAAATTTGAGCAAAATTATGGACGTGTTCGCTTGTTACAAAATGTTTCAACGTCTGGAAGAATCAGGAGGCGGTTGCATCAACGGCAGTAATTTCCGGTGAACTTTTAATAGCGGGGAGATTGGTAGAGATTTTCTGGCGCATTTTCCCAAAGGAGCGGATGACCTAAAGGCTCTTCTGAATCGCCTGCGGACCGTTCAGGACGTTGCCCCCTGAAGTGTCGTGCTCGGTGGAGGCAGCAAGGCGTTTGCAAAATTTAATAGGCCTAAGGATGTTATTGTTTGTGATCGTCTGGAAATCTTATCGCGGGTCTGAGAACAGGGGAATCCCGTTAGAAAACGGTTGAGGTTGTGGTTTACCGCCTGATTCAACGCAGGACTTTCAACACCCAAAAGGCGAGTCAAGTCCGCATCCATCCACACTCAATGGTTGCGAGAGTGAGAATGCGGAGTTTGGAAATCACAGACTCAATGTCGGACTTGGTTTCAAGGCGCTCTGAATTTATAACGCGCCTGCTGGACGACGTCTGTCAGGACGCCACCAAAAGCTGAAGTGCTTGGAGCGCCTTCTTTATGCTAATATCTCCTTCACGATTCGAGCTTCGTTCACCCCGGTTAGTTTTTCTTTGAGCCCATGCTCGTCCACGTATAATTCGTCGTGTTGCAGTCCCATCAAGTGGAGCAGCGTGGCATGCCAGTCCGGAACACTGACACGATTCTCGACGGCAGCCAATCCGAGCTCATCTGTGGCCCCATACGTTGTGCCACCCTTCACGCCGCCTCCGGCCAACCAGGAACAAAAGGCATTTTTGTTGTGATCGCGTCCGGCTTTTTTCTCATCCTTGTCTGCTGGGAGTTGAGCGATGGGCAACCGTCCAAACTCACCGCCCCAGATCACCAGCGTCTCATCTAAGAGCCCACGTTGCTTAAGATCCTTAAGTAATCCGGCAATCGGCAGGTCGGTACGATCACATGCGGCCTTCATATCTTTAGCTAGGCCCGTATGATTGTCCCAAATTTGACCGTTAATATAGAGCTGTACAAAGCGGACCCCACGCTCCACCAGTCTTCGGGCAAACAAACACCGCCGGCCGTAGGAGTCCGTGGGATCGCGACCGATGCCATACATTTCCAGAGTCTGCGGGCTTTCCCGAGAAATGTCCAAGGCGTCGGTCGCCGACACCTGCATACGGGCGGCTAATTCGTAACTGGCGATGCGGGCGTCAAGCTTTGACTGGCTGGGCCGTTGCCGTTTGTGCAGGTGATCGAGCCGGTTCAGCAGAGCACGCTGCATCTGAACAATTTCTGGGGGATCTTGGAGTTCAGGTCTCAGGTTGAGCACGGGCGAGCCACTGGAGCGAAAACGCGTGCCTTGGTAGAGCGGCGGCAGGAAGCCCGCCTGCCAGTTCTCCACCCCATTTACGGGCAGCCCCAGTGGATCGTCGAGCACGACGTAGGCTGGCAAATTTTCACAGTCGCTTCCTAACCCGTATACCACCCACGAACCGAACGTCGGATGCCCGGTAATCATCCTCCCGGTTTGAATCAAATACACTGCAGGTTCGTGCGTAATGTTCGTGGTGTAGAGGGAACGAACGAGCGCGATGTCATCGACCTGCCGCGTCAGATGGGGCAATGCGTCCGAAACCCACATGCCGCACTGGCCGTGTTGAGCGAATTTGAAAGGACTGCGCATGAGCGCGCCGGCGTCCTTGATGTTCTCGATCTCTCCCGCAATCTTGTTGGAGTAAGGCTCGCCGTGATGCATATCGAGTGCGGGCTTCGGATCGAATAAATCCATCTGGCTCGGCCCACCATTCATGAACAGGTGGATCACGGATTTCGCCTTGGCCGGAGCGTGCGGCGGTTGGGGAAGCAAGCTGAGAACGGCGCGATTCTCGTCGGCTAAAAGATTCTGGCCGAACAAGTGAATGAGAGCAGCACCTTGAATGCCGGTGCCCATGTGTTTGAAAAAACTCCGTCGGGTGACCGGGTGGAAATTTGTCGGCATGGTTTCAATTCGCATTGGTTACCTTAATCAATGTACAAAAAGACAGCTGAGTTCATCACCGTGTGGCAGACCGTCGTCAACGCCTTTCGTGTCGCTTCTAAGTTCGATGGCTTGCCCGATACGATCAACTGCTTGGTCCATTGTTCCGTCAACCCCGTCAGTATTTGCAGACAGGCTTCCTGTTCCTCGGCGCTGGGAGGCCGACTCACCGCCGTCCAATAGATATAGTGCACTTGCCGCGTCGGTTGATCTCCTGCGGCCCGAAGCACTCGATCTGCGAATCGCGCGGCCATCTCTCTCACCGCTGTGTCATTGAGAAGGTGCAGGGCCTGCGGTGCGACGAGCGATTCGCTCCGCTGCAAACAATTTGGATTCATGGCGGGCAAATCGAAACTTTCCAGCAAAGAAGCTGGCTGCTTGCGTAACTGCTGGACATAGACACTGCGTCGCTTGCCGGCCAAGACTAATCCATCCGGGCGGGTTTTGACCGGTTCGGCGGGACCAAAGCGAGTTTCATCGAGCTGACCAGCAATCCATAGGAGCGAATCGCGCAGTTCCTCCGCTTCCATCCTTCGTAGAGGCATCCGTGATAAGAGGCGGTTGCCTGTATCAAGCTGTTCTCCGCGCGGTGCGACCGTTGACGCTTGACGATAAGTGTTTGATGTCATCATCAACCGATGCATCGATTTTATGCTCCATCCCTGACCGACAAATTCTCGAGCGAGCCAATCGAGGAGCTCTGGGTGGGTCGGTTTATCTCCCATTTTTCCAAAATTGCCAGAACTACGAACGAGGCCGTGACCGAAGTGGTGGTTCCAAATCCGATTTACCATGACGCGCGCCGTCAACGGTTGATTGGGCTGAGTGAGCCAGCGGGCGAAGGCCAGACGCCGGCCAGTTGATTTCGCATCGGGCCACGGCGGTTTGATCTCGAACGGTGTCTGACCCTCGGTCAGCACGCCAGGCACTCCAGGTTGAACTGGCAGGCCGGCGGTCAGGTAGTTGCCGCGTCGATAGAGATAAGTCTGGGAAGATTCACCCCGATCCCAGAGAGCCATGATCCGTGGTTCGGGTTGTCGTCGCGCTTCGATCTCCTTAATTTGCTTTTCGGTGTGAGTCGTTTGAGGGGCTGCCTTCAGTAGGTCTACTTCCTGCTGAATCCCGGCATTGTGTTTTTGCCAACGCTGTCGTTCGACGGTGGTGACGTAGGGCAAGTACCGTTCGCCGAGTCCGGCACTGAGGGCGCCACCAAAACCATTGAGTTCCGGCTTCAGCCAATCGTGTTCGTCATAAGCGCCTTTGAAAACAGCCAGAAGGCGAAAGTAATCGCGCTGCGGAATCGGGTCGAATTTGTGATTGTGGCAACGGGCGCACTTGAACGTCAGCCCCATCACGCCCGAGCCAAGCACATCGATCGCATCAGCCATGACCTCGAGTCGGTCGGGAACGAAGCCAGTCAAGTTCGCCCACGTCGGGTCGGGCGACATACGAAGAAACGCGGTTGCGACCAAGTTATCCTCGATTTGCTGGGTGATTTCCGTTGCGTGCTCAGAGTCCGCCAATTCGTCGCCCGCCAGTTGCTCCAACAGAAAACGGTCATACGGTTTGTCGTCGTTGAATGAACGAATTACATAATCGCGATAACGCCAAGCAAAGGGTCGGGGAAGATGTTGCTCGCGCCGTCCCTCGCAATCGGCGTATCCGGCGACGTCGAGCCAGTGTCTTCCCCAACGCTCGCCGTACCGTGGTGATGAGAGCAGTCGATCAATCAGCCTGACGTAGGCGTCGGGGCTTTTGTCCGTGAGAAAGGTCTCGGCTTCGGACGCCTCTGGCGGCAATCCAGTCAAATCAAACGTCGCACGGCGCAGGAGCGTGAACCGGTCGGCTTCGGGCGACAGTGACAAATCTTTCTCCGCCAGCTTTTGTAGCACGAAGGCATCGATGGGATTGTGAACTCGGTCTGAAGGTGTTACCGGAGGAATCTTTGTTGGTTGTGGTGGGCGAAAAGACCAGAATTCCCGATCTTCTTTACGGATGAGTTTGTCGGCGAGTGAGCCTGCGACATCGGGTTCCTCCAGAACTTCCGGCGCCCCGAGGACAATCCAACGGGTGAGTTTGACGATTTCATCGGCTTCCATCGGCTTTACCGTTGCTTCAATCAGTCGTGGCTGAGGAGGGCACTCCCCGGCACGAATGCGTTTTAACATCAGACTCTCCTCTGGCTTACCGGGAATGAAGGCTGGCCCCAAATTACCTCCGCGCACCATGGACGCACGACTCCGCAAATCCAGCTTTGCTTCTTGCTTCCGCGCACCGTGGCAAACCGTGCAGCGCAGAAGCAAAATGGGAACGATGTCATGTTGGGTCAGTTCGGGTTGAACCGAGAACGCTGCCCCAGAATTGTTCTCGTTCGTGCCCCCAGAAGTCTCAGCTAAGGTGGAGTTTTGCCCCGTCGCAACCAACACGAACACGAGGATCAAAAACGGAAGCTGGAGCGAAAAAAGTGAGAAAATCATGGCAGCGTCACGCGTATCAAAAGGGAGGGTCCGGCTCAGCTTAAAAAATTCACTCTCACGGTTCACTCAGACTGGCTAAAAATCGCTTTCTTGGCGCTAATCAAATTACGGCCGAATAAGTTGCATTCATGAGGATTTAATAGAGTTATTCTGAGTCTAACGTGCGTCAAGTACCCGTTTGATCGGAAATCTCCCGAGGCAACAAAGAGGAATTTGTTTACTTAGGCTGAAGCTAATGCTCACGTCGACTTACTTGGCATACCTCTAGTCTACCTGCAGTCCCTTTTCGAACGTTGTTCCTGCGCGAAGAATCAAAAACCCTCGCGACGCGATGGCCCAGTTTGCTGCGGGACTCGGTCATGAAAGGCGAGGTAGAGAACTCTTGAGGGAGGCTAAAGGATTAGCTCGTGAGAGCCCTTACTGTTTTCTAAAAACACTCCGGAGATCACGGGACAAGTGGCGGGAAGCTCTTCAGCTTACGGATGGAGCGAGTCTAAGCCTAAGTGGACCCAGTGTTTGGTAATGCATCTTTGAAATCCATAACGGTCTAATTGGGGCTTAAAACGATTCTTTTAACCGTCGTGAACGTTCGTTCCACTTTCTTGCCCGCGGCCTTCCGAGTGCTTTGCCTTTATGCCCCCCTTTTTTCTGTGGACAGGGAAGGCGGCAGGGCCGAGCACAGTCTTTGCGCCAAAGTCCAACCTAGAACATTGGGCATGGAAAGCTCCTCTTCGTCCCACACTTCCTGCGACTCACGATAACCGCAGGCCTAGCACAACTATTGATCGTTTTATTATAGAAAAATTAGAATCAGAAGGAGTTAACCCTTCCCCAGAAGCCGGTCGGATTACCCTACTACGAAGGATCCACTTTGATCTCACCGGGCTCCCACCCACTCCCGAGGAAAGGGATCGTTTTGTTGCCGACCGTTCGTCATCGGCATGGTTACGCACGGTGGATGAACTTTTGGCTTCACACCATTTTGGTGAGCGTTGGGGACGGCATTGGCTCGATGCGGCACGCTACGCGGACTCCGACGGCTTTGAAAAAGACAAGCCACGACTGCCACGATTTGTCTGGGCGTATCGCGATTGGGTTGTGAACGCCTTAAACAACGATCTTCCTTATGATCAATTTATCTTGGAACAAATCGCTGGTGATCAACTAACGGCAGCGACTGATTCGCAACGGATCGCCACCGGTTTCCTCCGAAATGCGATGTTGAACGAAGAAGGCGGAGCGGATCCGGAACAGTTTAGGACAGAGGGACTCATTGATCGAATGGACTGTATTGGGAAGGCAGTCTTGGGAGTTACAATCCAGTGTGCCCAATGTCATAACCATAAATTTGCCCCCATTTCCTAGGAGGAATAGTACCGTCTTTTTGCCTTTCTCAATAACGATCACGAGTCTTCGATGACCGCCTACACACCGAGTGAATAACAACGGCGCGATAGTTTGTCGCGTTAAGTGCGCGAGATCGAAGAGGGGTTGCGTCGTGCGCTTCCTGATTGGGAGAAATCGATGGTCACTTGGGAAGACACCGGACGCGGGAATCAACCGGCGTGGACCGTGGTGCGGTTAACTTATCACGGCGAGAATGGGGAACGATTCTACTACTATGAGGATGGATCGATTCGTGCTGCCAGTTATGCACCGACGCAATGGACAGCGCACTTTGAGGTCACGAATTTACTGCCTTCGATTGGGGCTTTCCGGCTTGAGCAATTAACCGATCCCAACTTGCCGGCAGGAGGTCCCGGGCGATCCGTGTTGGGGATGGCTGCTCTCACCGAATTTAAAGTAGAAGCCGAAGATTTAGCCGTGCCGACCAATCGAGTTACGGTGAACTTTTTACGGGCGACAACGGATTTTGAGAATGTGGAGAAGCCTTTAGAATCGGAGTTTGACGATAAATCAGATTAAAAGCGGACTTATGGGCCTGTGACCTCTGCAATCGACGGAAAAGTGACCACGGCATGGGGAATTGACGCTGGCCCTGGGCGACGCAATCAGTCTCGAAAAGCTATTTTTGTCGGGGATAAACCGGTCCTTTTCTCTGCTGGAATGCGTTTAAAGATTGAGTTGAGTCAAAATCATGGAGGGTGGAACTCTGATGATTTGCAGTCCCATAATCTGGGGCGCTTTCGGATTTCGGTAACGCCTACCACCGAAGTGGTGGCAGACCCATTACCCGCAGGGATACGTCACTGTATTGAGAACATTCCAAGAGACCAACGAACACCCGCGCAGGTTGGCGCAATTTTCAGCTATTGGCGCACCCTAGAGCCTGAGTTTAAGGAGGCCAATGCGCGTCTAGAAGCCCTCTGGAAACAGTGGCCGGACTGGACCCCTTTGCTTATTTTTCTCGCCGTACCGGCAGCGGTCCGGATGAAAAACGGAAGCCTACTTGCCTCTTTAAGCGGGGTGACTGGCTCAAACCGGATCACGAAGTTATCTTTGGCACACCTGCCGTTCTGCATCCCTTGCCCGCGGATGGTGATGATTCTCGTCTGTCTTTAGCTCGTTGGCTCACCGATCCCCTTTCTCCCACCGCCGCGCGTGTCGCGGTCAATCGTCTCTGGCAACACTACTTCGGGATTGGATTGGTCGAAACCTCTGAAGACTTTGGTGTCCAATCCGCCAAACCTCAGGGCCTGGGAATAATAATCGTCGTCGTACACGCGGGCCATCTGGAGGCTGACGAAGGGGGCGGCGTGGGCCTCATTGCGGGCGTGGAGCAGACGTGTGGCGTCGTCGTTATTTTTGGTGCCGAGGGACTGGTGACGGCCGCTCTCGGTGTCCTCGCACCAGAAAGTTTTCCCGCGCCGGAAGAATCGGAATTTTGGCTTCATAACCGGTTTGGTTACAAAGCGTGGGGCCATTGACCTCACCCCCGTTAACGAGTATGCCGCAGGTACATCCGAGTATGCCTCAGGGGTTCGGGAGTAGGCCGTTTACTGACGTTTTTACTGAAAGTTAACGGTATTTTGGAGGTTGAGCCTCGCAAAACTCTCGAAAACAATAGGAAAACTGATTGGAGGCGAGGGTCGGAATCGGCCAAGGAAATCCAAAGAACACCACGAAAATACCCAATGTTTATGGACCTTACAACCACCTTCTGAAACATTCCACTACCTTCCGTTAGATGCCAGATACTGACGATTTTACTGACGGTGGTTCGCGCTGGTTCGATAAGCCCGTTCACCCCTCTCTGCGGTGACTTCTGAGTCGCTTTTCAGCGCCAGCAGAACTGTCCGAGATGCTCGTCGAAATCTTGATACGGACCTACAGAATCCGCTTTTCCAAAAGAGCCAATCGACATCGCTATGGAAATTAGGTCGAAATGCAAGACTTGTTGCTCCGAAAACCACGCTGGATTCCGGTGAATTCCGCTGGAAAATAAACCTTTTTTACAGACTCACTCCTTGTCGGAGGTTTTCAGGATTCCTGCCAACATCTCTCGATGCAACTGCTGTCCGGCTTCAAGTGGGCTTTAGGCCGGTCGCGTCCAGTGGGCGGATCTGCTCTCTCGGTTGAGCCCTAGGAACTTTCATCCAAATGGCCTGTAACTGGGGGTGACTCACCGTTGGGCGCACCTCAGTTCCACTCGAAACTTTGGGCTTATCGGGTCTGTCCCCATTTTTTCTTCGGTCACACCTACCTTGACATCCAAGCCTGGCTGCACTTTAGCTTTAGCATTTACAGCAGCATCTTCTCCCGCCTCCAGCGAAGTCTGCATCGCCGCGACCATTTTTTGCTTCAACAAATCCAGCGCCCCCTCGGTGGCAGACTTCTGCCGAGGATTCCGTCGCCCAGCGGGAGTTGTCCGGCGCATGGAAGCGTGCCACTCGCGAACCTACGCGCTGGCAAGCCCGCTCTCAGAGGGAACAAAGAGGCCGAGGCCAAAGTGGGCACCGTAGCCTAGTGCGAATGGACCTGGGCGTTGATCAGGAAAGGTGATGGTGAACACTGCCCCGCTGTCGCGGCCGCGGCATCCTGCTCCGTTTTTGCGTCCGGTTTGAAATTGCAATGAGCGCAGGCTGCGTTCACCGAATTGATACGGGCGCTCCCTCTCGTGGATCTGCTGGATTTTGGCATCCGCACCGTGCCCATGCAGGGCGAGCAGTCGCAGCAGGTCGTGAGCGGCGGAGCCATTTTGCCAGCCATTATCCGCGTCTATTTTCGGCCTGCCATCGCGGAATGTTTTGGCGTATCGGGTGGACACGAAGGGCGTGGCGGAGCGCCAGATCTTCGCCGGGCGGACAAGCGCGCAGTCCGCGAAATCACCGAGCTGGCCGATGCCTTGGAGGACGAGGCGAATATCATGTCCGCCGTGGCCCCAGACTTTGTTGAGTCGGCGCAGCGCGAGGCAGGCTTCTTCATCGAAGCCCATCTCGGCCCAGATGGTGATGTGAGTGACTGAGTCGCGCGGCCCATTTGCTTCGCAGAAAATGTGTGCGTGCTGATGCTGGGCAGCGAGCGGTTTGCCATTCGCATCGAGGCCAGTGAAAACGGATGCGCGGCCCTTGCCTTGGTCAGACCATTTGCAGAGTGCATCATGCACGCGGTCGCCGATGGAAATCGCCTGCGTGATGCTCGGCGCGACGGTGCTGGTGATGGCGTAGCGGGCTACGGTGAGCAGCGGGCCTGTGCGTGCAGGACGCGGGCGGGGCGCGGGAGCGAAGGCATTTTCCGGGCGGGTGTAGTTCACGAAGGCCGCGCCGGGCGGGAGATTCCAGCCCGCAGCTTGCAGGTCGCCCGTATCGGCGTGGAGTGCGGCGAAGAGGTCGTCCGGCAGCTTGGGCAACTTCCTCCTTCGCTCGGCGGGTGTGAGTTTTGGGTCGAGGGCGGCTTCCGCCTTCGCCATGAAGTCATCGCGCCATTCGTCGTAGGCAGTCGGGAGCATCGGAGCCAGCAGGCTGACAAGTTCAGTTTTTTGCGGAAGTGATGTGCCTTCCGCGAGAGGCGTGGCATTAGCCTCAATGGTTGTGATGCCATCGAGCACACGCGCTTCCACGAGGCTTTCCGCTCTCCCGAAGTAGCCGATGCGATTAGCGAGAATGCGCAGGGCGTCGAGTTCCGCTGGCGTCAACGCAACGTCCCACGCGACCAGAATCGATCCGTTTTCCGGGAGTTGGATGAAGGTATCGAATACCTTGGTGGTCTTCTCATTTTTCCCTTCGTTAAACGGCAGGTAGTGCCGCGTGTGGCTGGTGCTAGCGCGGGGCAGGCGGAAGCTCGGCGGCTGACTGAGCGCGTTCACCAGAGAGCGCACAGTTTCTTCCGGGATTTCGCGTGCTTTCAGATACCACGTCGCGATGAGTGCGCGGACGATGCGCCACGGTGCAGGCGGCCATTCGACAGCTCCTTCATTGACGTGACGCCCCCACGGTGTCGCGTGGTACCGGCCAGCCGGGAAGCTGAGTTCGAGGACGGTCATAGAGGTTATTCCTCGAAGTTGACCGTGGTGATAGCGGGTTCCGCGAAGCACTTGGATGCAGCTTTGATGAGGCCCGGCAGTGCCTTTTCCAGGTCTTCGATGCTGGGCAGTTTGAAGGCGGCTGGGCGCTGAACTACAAGTTCGCCGTGGGCTTCCAAGTCGCACGCTGTCCGCAGCCGTAGACCATCGGTGAGGAAGCGTTGAATCTTCCAAAGTGAGACGGCGATAAGCAGCGACTCCGCGTCGTCACCGAGGCCGAAACCGCGAATGAGCGCGAGGTCGATATTGAAGAACGCGGTGATGGTGCCGGTGAATTCTTCACGGTGAAATGGGACGTTGCCGAAGCCTTCTTTGGCAGTCTTGCCCTCGTCGCCTTTCGCTGCACGAACGCGGTCGTTTTTTACTCCGCCGCTGGCAGCGACACTGATGCCTTCTGCTTCGATAAATCCGGTGAGAGCACGCGGGAGTCGAATAACTCCGGCGATCTTCTCAAGAAAGATTCCGTGCAGGAGCGAATTTAGATCAAACTTTAAAAGTGCCTTTACGAGCGGAGCGCGGTCAAAAGCGCGTTTATCGTCGAACGCGATGGCCTTCTTGATGGCGTCAAAGCCTTTTGCGTTCGTGATGTAAGGGCTGTTGAGCCGGTGGGCTTCGAGGACCGAATTAGTAAGAGGATTTCCGGCTTTGTCTTTTACCTTCACCATCGGCAGCCCCTTGAGCGGTTCCACCCAATCATCGTTCACGCTATCCCAGCAGACCGCTTCCAGACGGTTCGCCATGCTCTGCGCGGATTCAACGAGGAGCATCTTGCGTCCGTCTGGGCCGTCGTAGGTGGCGGCGCCAAGGTCGGGGAAGCCGGTGGGTTGAAAGCGCGTTCCTTGGAGCGGCTGGAGAGTCGCTTTTAGGAGCAGGCGTGGTGCAGTTTTTAGGGGTTCTAGGTTCATGTGTTTTGTTGGTTTTGTTTTTTCAGGGTCATGTATTCGAGGAGATGGAGGTCGCGATTGTTGATGGGGAACAACATCGCTGCGGCGGTGCGCCGGGCGATGTCACCACGAACGGGCAGGCTGGCGACGAGCGGTGCCTTGCCCGAGGCGCGGAGGCGGCGGGAGGCGAGTTCCGAGGCGGCGGTGCCGTTGCCGCTCATCGCTCGATTGAGAATGGCGGGGTGGAGCGGGATGACGTCGTCCCCTTTTGCCGCGCGGAAGCATAGGCGCAGGAGGGCGTAAAATGCGGAGGGGATGGCGTGTTGCTCGTCGTCGCGGCTGCCGTTGGGGAGGTGCTCCGCTGTGTCGCTGACTCGCTCATGCCCGCGGATGCGTGACTCGTGCTGTTGATGGGCCACGGTCTGCCAGTCTACGAGGCTGAGCCCCCAGATGAGATCGGCGAGCAGCCCGTCGTTTGTGCGGCCTTCGATGAAGGCGGTGATGTCTGCGAGCTTTGCTACGCACGGCGAATAGTCCGGCCAGCCGCGTGCGCCGGATTTTACCACGCGGATGAGTCGCCGGGCGAGGATGGCGTTGAGCGAATTGGCGAGGTCGCCGTCGTGCCAGGCGACGTCGTTGCTCGGCGTCTTATCCCAGCTTGCCCACGAACGTTCCTTGTTCGCGCCAATTTCGATCGGTTCGAGGTGCTGGCGAAAATAGAGCGTCTCTTTCCCTCCCAGCCACGCACGCATCCCGGCGAGGGAGGCGGCGAGGCGGAATTCCGTGGAGCCGTCGTCCGCGTCGGTGAGCCATTGCGGCTTCAAGCCTTGCAGCGGGCGGAGGTAGGCACTTTCGGTCGTCCACTTGAAGCTCTTTGCCAGTGCGTGTTCGGCATTGCCCAGAGCGGCGATGACAGCTTGCGAACTGGCGGTGGAATCCTCCCGGCACAGCTCGACGATTCGGCGTTCGAGGACATTGAGAGCCCGCGCGGCGGAGGCAGGAGCGTCTTGGGTCGGCCCTGCTTTTTGCCGCAGGCGGTCGTGCCAATGCTCGAAATCTGCCAGCAAATCCGCCCGCGCATTGCGCCGGACGATAACGCGCTCCAACGGGGTAGCGAAGTAGGAGAGTCCGTTGCGAACTTGGAAGCCGTATCGTTGAAACGCGGCGATCCCACGATCTACGCCGAGCGTCACCGCCGCTTGTGCAAAGTCCACTCCGCTGCGGGCCGCCCGCCCGCGCACTTGCGCCCGCCCTTCGCTGAAAATCGCCCGCAGCTCTGGCAGCGCCGTGGGTGTATTCCAAAGCGGCATCCACATTTCGCATCGCGCATCCTTTTCATCGGAACCCGCCGCACTCGCGTAGCCAACTCCAGCCTGTCGCACACAAAACGGATAGATGAACAATCCTCCGTCCACACTCTCCAGCCGCCGCACGGATGCAGCGGCAAAAAGCAACGCCCCTTCAATCATGAGGATGAAATCCCACGGATTCACCGCCGATGGAGCATCGAAGCCAGACGTGCCATTTGCACCACCCGCCGCGCCGGGAAAAAACTGGCCTATGGGAGCCTTCGCCGCCAAGCCGGGTGCAGGCGTCCCAAACAATGCGGCACGCAACCACCGCTCCGAGTCCGCCGTGGGAGCACCCGTGGTCGGGTCCATGACGTCGGTTATGCGCTGCATGAAATTGTTCGTGAACTCCAGCCGCCCGTCATTGCCGCCGGTGCCGAGCAGCGGAGGGAATTTCGCGCCGTCCTGCCCGAGAACGAATACGGCATCGAGCCAGTCGAGCGCATCTTCGGGGAATGTGTTGCGGCAGTCGGCAAGTAAAATTGACTTCGTGTCGGATAGCTCAACGTCCAGCAGCTTGCTCAATGCTTTCTCCCGAGAACCTCTGGCGTCTTCGCAAAAAGCTCTGGAATCCTTGATCAGTGTAACGATTCCCTTTTTGTCTTTGTATCCTGCCACCTTCCAGAACTCGAGGAGCTGTTTGCTTGTAAACTCCTGACCGTTGATTTTGGCCATCACGGCGCTGTCTTTTGCTAAACCTAAAACAAGGTCTGAAATTGCGTCTGGCTTCTTTGAAGGCTTGTTCGAGACCAAGCCTTTAAGGACAGATTTGCCGATGCTGTCGAATGTCTGCCGGTTGACCTTCCGCAATGTGGATTTGACCTGAGACCTGTATCTCGAAGTTTTCCGCCCATTTGTGAGTTGTTTCGCCAGCACCAATCTCGCGAGCAAGATGGCATCTTTGTAGCCGTTAAACCGGCCGGCTTTTGAATCCTGTATGGCGTCAATGGCAATGCGTTTATCGCTCCTATAAAACCCGCTCCCCCCATTCCACGGCGCAAGGACAGCGGTGGGGCGGTAGTCATTGAGAAAGAACGCAACGAGCGCATCGGCATCGAAACGCGAGTTCAGCACGAGCTGATCAGCGGTCCAAGCGGCGGTGGTTCCCACGCGCTCCGGCGAGGACTCAGCGACGATGCGGAGAATTGCCAGCGCCTTCAAATAGTGAGCGAGCGGGACGGGCGAGCAGCCGGAAAGAATAAGATCGGGCATGGCAGAATGTCAGTTGGTGGTGGCTGCATTTACGGCGGACGCGCGGGCGTCGGCGGCACGCAGGATTGTTTCGAGATAAGAGAGGCGGAATGGGCCAAGGCGGTCGCGGAGGGCAACGGCGCGGGCAAGCCAAGAAGGGCCGTGCTCACCCGCGCCCATTTTCATAAAGCTGAGGTCGAGTGTGACAGCGGGTGTAGTAATGTCGCCGATAGCGACGGCTGGGAGTGTGTCGCCGTGCCAGATGCCGCGAGCGAAGAGTCGCTCCTCGCCGCCTGGCACCGGTTCGTTTGGCAGCGAGCGAATGGAGAGACGGACTTTCCCGTGGTGTGCCGCAATGAGATAAGCAACGAGGTCACGCTCGGGAGCATCGGGCGGCCCGGCAAGCAACCAGGCCAGAGCGGAAGCGAGTTCGTGGCGGAAGCCGGGGCGTTTGCATTTGCCGTTTTTGTTTTTCGATTTTGCCCAAAGATTGCCTTCACGGGGCGGCGCCTCGCCGTCGCAAAGCATTCTCTGAAACTCGCCGTGCGCCTTTCCGACATCGTGCCACAGCGCGGCGATGCGGAGTGTCGCGGTGTCTGCCGCTGAAAGCAGGATGAAGGCGGAAATGGAGTCGGTTTCCTCGATGACCTTTCCTGTGTGCTCGGCGAGCGACTGCCAATCTCTCGTGAAACTGCTCCCGTTTCCATCATGAGAATCGGCACTCTCGTCCGGCGGACGGTGAATGGTGAGCGATTGAGGTTTCGGCTCACCGGTCCAGCCGAGGCTGTCCTCGTAGCCACCGCAGTCCGCAGCGACGAGATAGACAGCGCCGGGACGAGCCCTCTCTGCCTTCTTCCATTCTTTTTCGAGTGGGTTCCACTGCCATGCACGGGGCTTCTTTTTCGGATCGAGGAACTTCGCTGCATCGCCGATGGAAACGCGGCAGAGTTCTCCCCGCATGGGCTGCGGTTCGCTCGTTCTAGGAGATTCGTTCTCCGCGATGTCGCGCCAGAAGAACTGCACATCGTTGTCGTCGCTGTCGCGGATGTAGCGGGAGATGTCGAGATCCTGCCCGCAGATGTCCGGCGTCGTATCGAACAAATCCACGAGGTCGCGGCGGCGGATGACGGGACGGACAACGGGGATTTCCTGGACGATGATTTCGCGCAAAGTGCGCGGGCAGGCATCAGTGAGCTTCTGAAGTTCCTCGCTGGCTTTGGTAAGTTCGTCCTTTGTGTAAGGCAGGAGCAGTTCGCCTTTCGCGTCTGGCTCAATGTTCACCCAGAGAATTTCCGCGTCTGAAAACTCCGCGCGGCGGTTGCAGCGGCCCATGCGCTGCACGAGCGAAGACCACGGCGCGAGTTCGGTGATGAGCAGCCGCGCCGAGACATCCACGCCAGCCTCGACGGCCTGAGTGGCGATGACGATGCGGTCGCCGGTTCCGAAAAGAAGCGCCTCGTGCTTCGCTCGGTCTTTCTGGCGGAAGCGCGAGTGGATCAGGGCGACGCGCTCCGGGGCGCAGAGTGGCGGCAGTGTTTGCTTGCCTTTCTTTTCTCCCGTTGTGAGTGCTTCAAAAATCGCCCTCGCCCGCGACACGCGGTTCACGATGACAAGCGTGAGCGTGCCGGATGAATGCGGATTTTCGAGAAGCGCGAGGTGGCGTTTGGCGACAAGCTCCGCGAGTTGCTTCGCGTAGTCGTCTTTCGTTGTGGTGCTGAGCACGAGCGGTGCCGGTGCGTCTTTGAGCGGTGCTGGCGACAGCCTCTTTTTCGCGGTGATTAGTTCATGCGGCCTGCCGCTGGATTCCTCGGCGGGATTGAGTTTGAGGGGGAGCCAGCCGCCATCCGGAACCGGATGATCCACGGTGGCGAACCGCTTCTGCTCCAGCGTGGCGCTCATCCACCAAGTCGGGCAGATCCCGTGCGTTCGCCATTCCTCGCGAGCACGGAAGCCGTCGAGCTGTGCGCTTGTCTCCACGCCCACGCCCATCAACTGCGTCTCATCCATCACCCAAAGCGCGTCATTATTCAGCAAGCCGAAGTGCATCGGCCAGCGGTAGCGGCTCATGCCGTAGCCGCGATTGAGGGCGCGGGAGAGGAGCATGTCCTGCGTACCGATGAGGATGGCTTCGCGCTCAGGGTGGAGATCCCATTCGCCCGCGTCTTCGCCGCCCATGAGGATGTGAAGGCCGACTTTTCCGTCATGCGACTCCTTCTCGTCCCAAAGTAGGCCGTGGGCTTTGAGCCATTTCTCCACTTCATCGCGCGTCTGCTCTACGAGCGTCCGCATCGGCAGGCAGTAGACGAGACGGCGAGGCCAGGCAGGGTCTTTAAGGACGACGCGATTCCACATCCACGCGAGGACGACGGCTGCGGTCTTGCCGAGGCCGGTGGGGATGTTGATCAATCGCGAGTGGCATGCCGCGCCGGTATTCGGTAGATCAGTCTCACCAAGCGCGAGGCGGCATTGATAGTCGTATGGCGAGTGGCTTCCGCCGGTAGCTGTTTTGAAAAACGCTGTGTAATTGGTGGCGCTCATAGTTTCGGGGAGTCGAAGAATTGCTCAGGCTTCCGGCGTTTCGGCGTGAGCGAGGCGGTCGCGCCAGATGTCCACGAGCGGTTGGAGGTCGCGACGGTCGGCAGCTTCCAGCGCGGTGAAGTATTCGGCGCGACCGGATTCGGTTTGCGGGGCGAGTTCCACGCGGGGCAGATCGAGGGCGTAATTGCGCATGAGCACGGGGACTTGGAACTGCTGCGGAGAATCCAACCGTCCCACCGTCACGACGATGTCGCGCCCGCGGCCCGCCCATTCCGGCACGAGTTCGCCCGCGATTCGGCGGTGCAAGTCGAGCGACAGATGTTCGTCGAGCGGCGCGGCGGCAAAGGTCTCCTGCCCGGAGAGGGCGAGTTCGACGAGGGCGACCCGCTCGGTCAGCAGTGAGGCTAGTTCTGCGTAGCGGGTGGCGTTGCTTGGGCGAGTATCTCGCGAACCTTCTCCACCGGCACCGGTTCCCTCTCGAAGGCCATGCTCTGGGCCACATCGAGCGGGAGCGCCTGCCAGCGCTGGAGGTTGTCCTGCCAAGTGATGGTTGGGAGTGCCGTCGGACATGGCTATTTTGCGAGTGGCGAGGTACGAGCGGCGGAGGTTTTGGAGGTGGGCGAGGCGGAATCGGCCGAGGAGGCCAATGGGAAACCACGAAGAGCCAAAAGATTCCTCAAAAATCATACCGAGAATGATGCCCTTTCTTAATCGTAATTCAGCCTTAATAATTTCTCCGATAAGGTAAATCATTAATTTTACCGCACTGAGTCCGCAAGAACCGCTAGACGCGGACCCTCCGGTGCCGAAAATGGGGAAGTCGGAGAATGCATTCATTTGCGCGAGACTGGCGGAGGGGGACGGACAATGGCGGTCCTACCCACCCGATGGGTAAAAAAATACTGCGCTTACCCAGCCGCCAGAATGGCCTCCGCAGAGCGCCGAATCCTCCGCTTGAGTTCCGCGGGCTCCAGCACCCGCGGGTGAGCGCCCAGCTCAATATTCAGCGTTCAATTTCCTCCAGCCTGCCGAGTTCGAGCCGCAGCTCAATCGTCCCGCCAGGGAGTTGCTTGATTTTCTGCGAGGGATGCCGGTTCCGTTCGCCGACCAAGCGCGCGGCGAAATCATCGAATGCAATCCAGACCTTGAAACGACCATTCGTGGAGAACACGCCGAGGCTCTCGCTCAGATGCTTGGTGATGGAGAAATCCGGCGGCCTGCGAAACCGCATCCGCGAGAGCTCAAAGGTGTGCAGTTGCGAACGGACGAGGTAGTGGGCAAAAAGAGACCACTGCTGGCCGATGCACGCGAGATAGTAGGGCTGCACACGCCTGGCCTCGTAACCCGAACTGCCCAATTATCGATATTCGAAGGCGAGTTTTTCCCCCGTCAAAAAGCAATTTCCTATCAGTTTCGTTTCAAGACACGCTAAGACTTTTCGCGATGGGCGACCCAAGATAAGTTCCAATGGTTGGCAGCAAGGGTCTAGCCCGGAAGACCTACTCCGTTTGCTGGCCCTCAACCTAAAGTGGCAGGGAGCGAGGATTCGCCGGCAAATTCCGGAACGGGACCTTCCATTCCAGTTCGGCAACCGCACTGCGATCTCTACAGTTTCAGAGCATTCGTCACAAAGGAATGGGGAGTCGTGGACACGATAGAGGTGCTTCATTTGTCATCGAGTTTCCCGAACCCGTGAACGGGCCTACTGCTGTAGGATATGCAGCTCTTTTTGGCCTCGATCTATTCGTCCCTGTTTTGAATCTATCCTCCGCAACCAACATCGGGGAAACCCTAGATTGATTGTTTTATCGGCTGTTTGGGTGTATCTCGAGAACGTGCCCACAAAATTCAAGAAACGCCCTCGTGAAAACGACGGCGGACTCGGCCCTCTCTTTGACAGGTTGGGGACAAATGAATCCCAAACAGAAAAAATTCTCACCGAACGGGATTTATCACTGGCCGCTAGCCCAAAACCGGCGCCAACCACGACTCCTCCACCGCTATCGATTGACCCCACTCCAAAGCCAGTCGACTCAAGATTCGTGACTCTGCCCAGTCATCTAGGTCTGCCGAATTCCAATAATATTCAATCGTCAACCAACGATGTCAGGGGTGAAAACTGCCAACCAATTAATACTGCTGGTCAAGGTAAACCCATCTTCGAACGGGCCGTTGAAACCCTAAGGAACGAGGGAGTGGGCCGCCCTAAACCAGATACCACCGCCGTCCCAACGGGAGACTCTCGATTACCGGCGCGGATGCTCAACGAGTTTGTCTATTGTCCTCGCCTTTTTTACTACGAACACGTCGAGGGGATCTTCGTTGAAAGCGTGGACACAATTCGAGGCTCTGCAATACACAAGAGGGTTGATTCCGGTTCAGGGGCCCTTCCGGCGCCAGCAACTCTCAGTCAGTCAGCGACTGAAACAAATGGGGGGCCCAACAATGCGGAGGCAGGAGAGGCCTCAACCATTCATTCGAGAAGTGTTACTCTAGGCTCAGAACGTCTCGGAGTAATCGCAAAACTTGACTTGGTCGAAATCGACGGATTCAAGGAAGACCGAGGAGCTAGCACCCAGGAAATAGCCCGAGCAGTCGTCCCGGTTGATTACAAACTAGGACGACCACGAGAAGGAGCGGAGGCCAACGAACTCTGGCCAACCGACCAAATGCAACTTGGGGTGCAGATTCTGGTGCTCCGCGAAAATGGTTATACGTGCTCTGAGGGCGTAATCTATTATCGAGAAACGCGGCAGCGAGTTCGCTTTGTTTTGGACCAGGAACGGGAGGCATGGGTCCTCGCTCAGATCGAGGCAGCGCGCGCCACCCTGCGCGGCCCGATCCCTCCGCCATTGGTGGCCTCTCCCAAGTGTCGTCGATGCTCGCTTGCACCTGTCTGTCTGCCGGACGAAACACGCTTGCTCGGCCGTCAACCAACCACCATCAATCGCCAAGAAACGCTGCGGGCGCCAGTTCCAGCAGTAAATAGTCCCGGGGAGGCGCTGGACCCTCAGGATGAGGAGAATGAGCAGGCTACATCGGCAAAGGCGGAGCCGCCTCGTCGATTGATGGCAGCAAGGGACGATAAGCGGGCGTTGTACCTCAATACACCAGGACTTCGGGTGGGGCGCAAAGACGAAACCATAACCGTCAAAGACGGAGACCAACCAGTAGAAGAAGTCCGCCTGATGGACGTTTCGCATGTAGCCCTGTTCGGTAATATTCAGATCAGCACCCAAGCTGTCCAAGCGCTCTGCGATGCCGAGATTCCAGTCACCTACTTCTCCGGAGGTGGGTGGTTCTATGGCATTACCCAAGGCCACGGATTGAAAAACGTGTTCCTGCGAATCGAGCAGTTTCGACTCGCCGGCAACAAAGAAATGTGTCTGGGCCTGGCTCGCGCCTTCGTCCATGGAAAGATCCGGAACCACCGCACGTTACTTATGCGCAACCACGCAGAAGCCCCGACAACCGCTCTCGCCCGACTCAAGTCTGCAGCCACAAATGCATTGAAGGCCGCTAGCCTCGAGGAATTACTTGGTGTTGAAGGGGCCGCCGCCGCCGCCTACTTCGAGCAATTTCAAGGGATGCTCCGTCCAGCCGACCCACACGATGATGACATTCCGGGGGCGGAGGAGATTGGCCCACGGCCAAAACCCCTTTCGTTTGAATTTCATGCTCGGCACCGTCGCCCACCCACTGACCCGGTTAATGCACTCCTTTCCCTAGCCTATTCCGTTTTATCCAAAGATTGCACGATCGCCGCTGCCGCCGTCGGATTCGACCCCTATGTTGGATTCTACCACCAACCTCGGTTCGGTCGCCCGGCCTTGGCCCTCGACCTTATGGAAGAATTTCGCCCACTGATCGCTGAGAGCGTCGTTTTAACTGTAATCAATAACCGGATGGTGACACCGGACAGCTTTGTCTCAGCAGGTCAGGCCGTAAACCTCACCCCAGCAGGCCGCAAGAAATTTTTCCTCGCCTACGAACAACGTATGAGCAGCCTGCTCACCCACCCATTATTTGATTACAAGGTTAGCTACCGTCGCGCTCTGGAACTACAAGCACGCATCTTGGCCAAAGCGTTGACCGGCGAGATCCCTGAGTACATTCCCCTTCTGACCCGCTAAATGATGGACCATCATGAGGACCACCTACCTAGTCTGTTACGATATAGCTGACCCTAAACGCCTCCGCCGAGTCTTCAGGACGTGCAAGAATTTCGGAGACCACCTCCAATTCTCTATATTCGAGTGCGACCTTAATCCGTCTGAAAAAGCCCAACTTGAAACGTCGTTGCGCGAGACTATCAACGGCTCTGAAGACCAAATCATTTTCGTCACTCTGGGCCCCACTGAGGGAAGAGGGTCTCGGGTCATCTCCTCGATCGGGATGCCTTATGTCACCATGAATGCCCCGTGTTTTGTATTCTAATGCGACTTGCCAGATAGACCCAATCGGTAGTATTTCCACCGAGGCTCTTTGAAATCTGAATCACGCGAGCGCCTAGGTGATCGATAATCCTCGGGAGGCGCTCGCATGCCGTAAATCATTGTCGAAATACGAACTTTTTTGTTTCGATTAGCCCATTGGTAGTTCCCTAAAACAGAACCGCTCGCATAATCGATGAAATCTCTCCGCTTTAGTGGCCTCTAAAGTAGGTGCTATCTCCGCGCCCTCAAAAGCGCGGCCCCGTTGAAGTACGCTTATTGCCGAGGTCATGGCACAGACCGACCGTATCTCCGCGCCCTCAAAAGCGCGGCCCCGTTGAAGTTCGAAATCCAGCGGAGAGCCAGAAGGAGGCGCATACATCTCCGCGCCCTCAAAAGCGCGGCCCCGTTGAAGTCACAGTCAAGCCCTCAATTCCTTTGATTTTCTTTTGATCTCCGCGCCCTCAAAAGCGCGGCCCCGTTGAAGTATCGGGATCGCCACATCAGCAACCGCAACAGGAGTCAGATCTCCGCGCCCTCAAAAGCGCGGCCCCGTTGAAGTAAGTCTGAACGTGATCGTAGTCTCTGGCGTCAGTTGGATCTCCGCGCCCTCAAAAGCGCGGCCCCGTTGAAGTCACGCTATTCGACTGGCACTGCGCCGCCGAGGAATGATCTCCGCGCCCTCAAAAGCGCGGCCCCGTTGAAGTCTCGATCATGCAGGGCCCGTATAGCCCGCACGGCAATATCTCCGCGCCCTCAAAAGCGCGGCCCCGTTGAAGTAACGGCTGAGTTGAGGCGTTCTGCGACTGATTACGGCGATCTCCGCGCCCTCAAAAGCGCGGCCCCGTTGAAGTTTGTTCATCGGGGTCGCAGCGTCCGTCTTTAAAGATTATCTCCGCGCCCTCAAAAGCGCGGCCCCGTTGAAGTCGGGCGGGCCTGTATCTATGGAGTCGCTAGCCGAGGCATCTCCGCGCCCTCAAAAGCGCGGCCCCGTTGAAGTCCGTTGTCTCAGTTGAACGGTGGTGGTCAATGGTGTGAATCTCCGCGCCCTCAAAAGCGCGGCCCCGTTGAAGTATCACGGATTCCATCCAGTTCATAATTATCGATGCGATCTCCGCGCCCTCAAAAGCGCGGCCCCGTTGAAGTTCGTGCAAAGAGGCCACCATTGGCTTTGTGAGCACCATCTCCGCGCCCTCAAAAGCGCGGCCCCGTTGAAGTGGTGTGGGCTCGGTGCGAGAGTACTCTGGAATTTACGATCTCCGCGCCCTCAAAAGCGCGGCCCCGTTGAAGTGAGACTTGTTTCATTCTGTTTTTTGGCTCGGGTTTTATCTCCGCGCCCTCAAAAGCGCGGCCCCGTTGAAGTACGAAGTGATAGCAATGGACCCACCTTGGGCCTACGATCTCCGCGCCCTCAAAAGCGCGGCCCCGTTGAAGTGGGGTCCGCTGAGACTGCTGGTTTTCCTCCAAGTCCAGTCATCGCCGCGCCCTCAAAAGCGCGGCCCCGTTGAAGTAGCGACGATGAAGCCGCTGTGTTGTCTGCCCTATGGGATCTCCGCGCCCTCAAAAGCGCGGCCCCGTTGAAGTGACGAGGGTGCGATTTCCACGGCTGAGTCGGCAATGATCTCCGCGCCCTCAAAAGCGCGGCCCCGTTGAAGTACCGACACCAGGACGATGAGCCAATAGGGTGAGGGTCATCTCCGCGCCCTCAAAAGCGCGGCCCCGTTGAAGTGCGACGCAGAATTTACTCGCATACTTGAACGCCATATCTCCGCGCCCTCAAAAGCGCGGCCCCGTTGAAGTGTCCTGGCTCATTTTTGCTGGAGCAACAAATGCCCGATCTCCGCGCCCTCAAAAGCGCGGCCCCGTTGAAGTAATTTGCAATCGTTTCCAATCAGGTCCATTCTTTGGGTATCTCCGCGCCCTCAAAAGCGCGGCCCCGTTGAAGTCAGTTGGTCCGCAATTGTCCCCCATGATTTACCGCTCATCTCCGCGCCCTCAAAAGCGCGGCCCCGTTGAAGTGCAGTGCTGTTTCGCGGGATGTATTTGTCCCCATAGATCTCCGCGCCCTCAAAAGCGCGGCCCCGTTGAAGTTTGCAGCCTACAAATCAAGCGTCGAAGCCTACAACGCATCTCCGCGCCCTCAAAAGCGCGGCCCCGTTGAAGTTCATCCCCCAGTATGAGGTTTGCTGCTCGCACAACACATCTCCGCGCCCTCAAAAGCGCGGCCCCGTTGAAGTGTGCCACAACTCCAGCAATCAAATGATCTCTGTAGTGTATCTCCGCGCCCTCAAAAGCGCGGCCCCGTTGAAGTACTGGGAGCGAGAATCCTTCGCGAAGAAGTTTGATACATCTCCGCGCCCTCAAAAGCGCGGCCCCGTTGAAGTGTTTGGGTTGGCATAATGGTCGTAGCTCATATATTCATCTCCGCGCCCTCAAAAGCGCGGCCCCGTTGAAGTCACTTGTCCAATAGGAGATCGGCCATTCGGCGGTTAATCTCCGCGCCCTCAAAAGCGCGGCCCCGTTGAAGCCTGGCATGCGTCCGGTGCATGAGTTGCAGTCTATGCGATCTCCGCGCCCTCAAAAGCGCGGCCCCGTTGAAGCATTGGATGCTCAAAATTACCGTCTCACCTTCAACCCATCTCCGCGCCCTCAAAAGCGCGGCCCCGTTGAAGCCGGTAAATGCAGTCGAGAACTCCTCATCGTTTTTAGATCTCCGCGCCCTCAAAAGCGCGGCCCCGTTGAAGCAATTTATCGCGTGAAAACTATAGACGATCTCAATCTATCTCCGCGCCCTCAAAAGCGCGGCCCCGTTGAAGCTGGTTGCGGCCTCCCCTCCCCTGCCGACGGGGGGCGAGATCTCCGCGCCCTCAAAAGCGCGGCCCCGTTGAAGCTCTAGGTGCCATATAATTGAATGCGTTGAAACCGACACATCTCCGCGCCCTCAAAAGCGCGGCCCCGTTGAAGCCCATTAGCTCATGCCCCTAATCGTGTTAGGCTCTCGATCTCCGCGCCCTCAAAAGCGCGGCCCCGTTGAAGCTAACTCTCGTGTCTGTTATCATTGAGGCTTCTTTCATCTCCGCGCCCTCAAAAGCGCGGCCCCGTTGAAGCACCTATCCCGTCGTGGGTTCACCCGCTCGGAGATAAATCTCCGCGCCCTCAAAAGCGCGGCCCCGTTGAAGCTAGGCTAAGACTCCGCATCGTTGTTCGTGGAGTTCGTCATCTCCGCGCCCTCAAAAGCGCGGCCCCGTTGAAGCGCTAGGCGGGCCGCTTGGATTGCGGCTAATTCTGCGGATCTCCGCGCCCTCAAAAGCGCGGCCCCGTTGAAGCACGGCGTGCAAGAAATTATTGAAAACATCTACTGCCCATCTCCGCGCCCTCAAAAGCGCGGCCCCGTTGAAGCATACCTTGCGGGGAAACTCCGCGGAAAAGCCAAGCAGATCTCCGCGCCCTCAAAAGCGCGGCCCCGTTGAAGCTTTCAAGCATCAGTTGACACAATTCAGGAATTGAGCAATCTCCGCGCCCTCAAAAGCGCGGCCCCGTTGAAGCACCGCTTCTTTAGAACCTTGGGCCGGAGCTTCTCGTATCTCCGCGCCCTCAAAAGCGCGGCCCCGTTGAAGCGAAGCCAGCCCCATTGCTGGTTAGCTGGTACGTTGGCATCTCCGCGCCCTCAAAAGCGCGGCCCCGTTGAAGCATGGAGAAGGACGTCTGGGAGAAGAACGGATGGACCTATCTCCGCGCCCTCAAAAGCGCGGCCCCGTTGAAGCAATTAGGACAAGTTGTTTAGCAATGCCGTTTGCAAGTTATCTCCGCGCCCTCAAAAGCGCGGCCCCGTTGAAGCAAAAAAGTAGGGTAGAGATAGCGGGGAGGGGTATCGAATCTCCGCGCCCTCAAAAGCGCGGCCCCGTTGAAGCCGCTCACGCCATCAGGTGATGGCCTCAGCGGCCCGCAGATCTCCGCGCCCTCAAAAGCGCGGCCCCGTTGAAGCGGGGCCGCAGCGGCTGATACTACTCAAGCGGAAGTATATCTCCGCGCCCTCAAAAGCGCGGCCCCGTTGAAGCTCAACGAGGCTCGTATAGAGTTCTCGGGCCGCTGAATATCTCCGCGCCCTCAAAAGCGCGGCCCCGTTGAAGCCAAACTCATTAGCCCAGCGAGATGCTGGTTTACCGGATCTCCGCGCCCTCAAAAGCGCGGCCCCGTTGAAGCAACCGAAAAGCCTCCATCCCGTGTTAGGAGATGGAGATCTCCGCGCCCTCAAAAGCGCGGCCCCGTTGAAGCAGGGTGAGCAACTCATTGCGGGCCGCTACTAAATTTATCTCCGCGCCCTCAAAAGCGCGGCCCCGTTGAAGCTATGTTCATTGTTTTTTATTTTCCCCTTCAACCGAAATCTCCGCGCCCTCAAAAGCGCGGCCCCGTTGAAGCACGATGCCGGGAGACGGAGACCGAGACGCCGTTTGCGAATCTCCGCGCCCTCAAAAGCGCGGCCCCGTTGAAGCCCAGTCTCGCGGCTATCACGTTGTCTTCGTCCAAACTATCTCCGCGCCCTCAAAAGCGCGGCCCCGTTGAAGCCCATCGTAGCTAACCAGTCGCGGTTAGCGGACGTTATCTCCGCGCCCTCAAAAGCGCGGCCCCGTTGAAGCGCGGTGTACGGAGAGTCATTCAGTGCAGCGGTTGCACATCTCCGCGCCCTCAAAAGCGCGGCCCCGTTGAAGCGATGCTCCAGCGTCCCTCATAATTTGGTCAACCTCAATCTCCGCGCCCTCAAAAGCGCGGCCCCGTTGAAGCACCGGGGAAATAGGGGTCAGTGTGCATTTCCTTTCATTTTTGTGTTAAGGGATTTTGTTTGGAGTGATTAAGCAAACGGGTTATGTGATGAAATTTGTGTAAATGTTTTTTCTGTTTGGTTTTTGTTTTCTGTTTTGGTGATTTCTGGGGCGCTCGATAGCGAGCTAAAACTAGCAGGGGGGCGGCCTGTGAGCCGACAGCTCGCGCCCCTCTGCGGTCGAACTATTGAGGCTTTCCGCGGACATGGGAGGCTCAATTGGGTCGAGGCATCCGGTCCCCAAATTCAATGGCGAAGCGGTTCAGTGCTGCGCTCCAGTTGGGAATCGGCATCGTCCACTTTTTACTGATCCGATCCAAGGCCATGTAATAGAGCTTGAAGATCGATTCCTCATGGGGAAACACCCCACGATTCTTGCTGATTTTGCGCAAGGACCGGTTGACCGATTCAATCGCGTTGGTGGTGTAGATGGCGTGGCGGATCTCGGCCGGATATTTCAGGCGTGACTCGAAGATCAACGCCGGAGGTCTTAGTCATCTTCGCACCCGAGCCGGTCAAGGCTCGTCCTTTACCCTCTTCTTTCCCCGCAGAACCGATCTCTTGAACTCAGCCAACCCATAACTGCAAAAAAAACTCTCTTTCTAGCCTTAGTTCGCAACCGCTGGCTTGCTCAGTTCGGCATTCCGTTGAACTATCTCCCCATGATCCGCCCGCTGGTTTGTGCCTCACTCTTATTGTTTCTCGTCGGCTTTACTGAGCCCGTAAGGGCCGATGCTCAATCCGACACTTTACGTATTGCCTCTCTGGAACGGTTGATTCGCGACCCAAATCCACGAGTTCGACTAGAAGCTCTTCGTTCCTTAGCTCGCCTCAAGACAGCCGAGTCAGCTCAGCTTGCTCTGCAAGTTCTCGAGTTTCCGATGGATCCCACCTTGGATTACGCTCTCTGGCTCACGATCAATGATCTTTCTGAACCGTGGATCGCCGCGCTTCAGTCAGGGCGTTGGGATCCGACCGGCCGCGATAAAGAACTCGCTTTTGCCCTTAAATCGATTCGCCCCGAACAGGCCAGCCGAGTGCTCGGGAAAGCTCTCGCCGATAATCGGCTCACCCGCGAAGGCTCAGGACCGTGGATCGAACTGATCGGTGCCGCCGGTGCAGGGGCCGAACTAAGCCTTCTCTATACTCGGTTATTGGAGGATAGCTTCTCACCTGCGGCCGCCACTCGTGCCCTTCAATCCTTAGGCGAAGCTTCCCGTAACCGTCGCATCCGTCCCACTGGCGATCTCAAAGCAATCCTCAAGCTGATTGGTTCCAAAAATCCTGAAGTCCGCGCCGCTGCCCTTCAACTCGCTGGACTCTGGAAATCGTTAAGCCCAACTGAACTTAACCTCGTCGGTCTCGCTGAATCCGATCCCTCTGACACGGTCAAGGCCACCGCTTTCGATGTCCTTCGCACCTCAGGCGATCCCTCAACTCCTGCTAGCCTCGCTCGACTCGCTACCTCGAAGGATCCATCAACCCAAATCCGTGCCGCTCTCGCTTGGGCTGCTCTTGATCTCAATGCCGCTGCTAAGCCCATTGTAGAGGTGCTTAAAACCCTCGATGACGAGTCACGTGCTATCGACTTTTGGCGGGCCGTTCTTTCCATCAAAGGCGCTGGAAAAATTATTACTAACCTTCTGCCTGAGTCCGGTCTCCCTCCAGCCTCCGCTCGGGCCGGGGTCCGCGCCGCACGCGAAGGCGGTCGCAGCGACGTCGAATTAGCGAGTGCCATCGCCCGGGCCGGAGGGTTGGCCACAGACGCTCAAGCCTTCACCACTCAGTGGATTCGTGATCTCGCTGCCAAAACCGTCGCCTCAGGAGATCCTCTCCGCGGCGAATCCATCTATCGCCGCCCAGAACTGGCTTGCCTGACCTGCCATGCCATCGGTGGTGCGGGCGGCCGCGTCGGTCCCGATATGACCTCGATTGGTGCGAGTGCCCCACTTGATTACCTTATTGAATCGGTCCTCAAACCCGACGCCAAAATCAAAGAAGGTTACCACGGCGTAATCGTCGATACCAAGGACGGCCAAACTCTCTCTGGAACCGTGGTACGCGAAAGTGGAACTGAACTCGTCCTTCGCAGTCCCGCTAATCAAGAGATGGTTCTGCTCAAATCAACCATCGAACATCAAGCCAATGCGACGACCTCGCTCATGCCCGGAGGCCTCATTGATGTCCTCAGTGAATCCGAACAGGCTGATCTTTTTGCCTTCCTATCGCGCCTCGGTAAACCCGGCGACTTTGACGCCTCGCGGGGTGGAGTCGCTCGACGCTGGCGCCTCGCTAATCTCGTCCACACCGACGTACAAAACGGTCAGGGTGACTGGATGTGGTCGGCAAAGGTCACCGATCGACGCTGGACTGAAATTTATTCTCGGGTCAATGGAGACTTAACCCGATCTCTCATGGAAGGGGGAACCAAGGCGAATTTTTGGATCTCGAAATTGGCGGTCCTTGCAATGACTGAAATTACCCTTCCCCAAGCCGGTCGAGCCAGCTTCTCTCTCATCGCCAATCCCACAACTGAACTTTGGATTGATGGTAAAAAGGTCTCAGGCCCTCTTCAACTCACCGCCGGTCTCCATCGGGTCATTGTCAAACTCGATCCGTCTCGGGTTCCCGAGCGTATCCGACTGGAGACCGCCGACGCCTCCTTTAAACTCGACTGATCGAAGTAAGCATCGGTCAAGAATCCTAGTTCACTCGCTAGCGAAGGTAGACTCGCCTGAGTCCGGTGGTGGACAGACCTGAGGGGTCGGGTGTTCCCTAGGCCGAGACAAATCGAAAGAGGATGAACACTGGGTCGCACTCCAGGTTCAGCCATCTGCACTTGGATTTCTGTGAGTCCACACCGTTGCACGGACGGTTCCGCTGAGCTGAACCGCACAGTTTCTACCCCGGCAGATGGAGAGGGACCTAGGGCTCCGTGTCGGCATAGTTTCCGATACTTATTTTTATCGTAACTTTATTGTCACATTTAAGTCAAAACGGCGTGCTTCTTCGCCCTATTCTCCTCGGCCTTACCCTTATAGCGAGTCTCTCTAGCTACGCAGCCGCTCCCAAAAGTGGAACTGATCTCTTTAATCTGTCGCGGATTTGGAATGTCACCTTCAATTTTTCTTCCAATCAATGGTCCTCCATCAAACCTGGAGAAGTTCAGGGAGGCCGATTCGGTGGCAGACCCGGCAACGGTGCCCCGGCAATGGGACCTGGCAATTTTATAGCTCCTGGGCTCCTTAATGCCCTCGATTCGGATCATAATGGGGTCCTCACCCAAGGCGAGGTAACCAAGACCTTTGAACGTTGGGCCGTCGAATGGGACACTCGAAAATCGGGACTGCTTAACGCCGACGATCTTCGTGCCGGTCTCAATAAAGCTCTCAGCCAACCTGGAGGGCCGGGCGGGGGTGGCGGCGGACCGGGACTCCAAGCGCGAGCTGGAGGTCGCAATGGAATCAGCGGGGCATCGGGGATTGACTTTAAATTCGTCGAAGGCCAGCTGACTTTTGAAGAGACAGACTTACCTCGAGTGGCGGTCCGGTATAAAGGCAACGGTACCTATATGGATGCTCGAAACACCGAGAAGAAATCCCTCAAAGTTGATCTCAATGCGTTCACAAAAAAACAAAAGATCGCCGGGCTCTCGAAACTCAATTTTCATAACAATATTACTGATCCGGGCTGGATGAATGAGCCTCTAGGTCACCAACTTTACCGTGACGCCGGCGTTCCAGCGCCACGAACCACCTATGCCCGGGTGAATATAACGGTTCCAGGTACTTGGACTAACGCCTATTTCGGCCTCTATTCAATCGTGGAAAATCCAGATTCAGCTTGGGCTGAAGATCGTTTTGGGACGAAAAATGGAGCTATCTTTAAACCGGTTACCCGCGCGCTTTTTAATTATCAAGGCGAGGACTGGGCCAAGTATCAACAAATCTATGATCCCAAGACAACGCTCACCGAGGAGCAAAAACGGCGGGTTCTAGACTTCTCCAAACTGATCACTCAGGCCGACGATGAGGAACTCGCTCGACGCCTCCCTGAATTTCTCGAGATTGACCCTTTCGCTCGCTACTTGGCCGTCACTGTTTGGCTCAGTAGCACCGACTCCATCCTGACCATCGGTCAGAACTACCTCGTTTATCTCCATCCCAAAACCCAGCGTTTCCACTTTGCTCCTTGGGATCTCGATCGTGCTTTCGGCAATTTCTTCTTTCCCTCACCGGAAGAACTTTCCATCCGTGAAGCTTGGAATTCCGACAATCGATTCCTTGAACGGGTCATGAAAGTCGAAGGGGTCCGGAAGGCCTATCTTGGGGCGATGGAAGAATTCCAGAAAAACATCTTTCAGCCCACTCGCCTCGCCGCCCAAGTGAATGCTCTGGCAAAACTTCTTCGACCGGCCATCCAAATGGAGAGTTCAGAAGCAGCCTCTCGATTCGATAGCGTGGTTGCGGATAAACCAACCCCCCCAACCCAAGAAACAGCGCAGGACCGTCCGCAGGGTGGGTTCGGACGTCGCTCACCTCCGCCGATCAAATCATTCACACTGGCACGTCACCGTTCAGTGGCCGATCAACTCGCCGGTAAATCCCAAGGGAAACCTTTGTCTGGCGGCCCGGGCGGCCCGGGCGGGCGTGGTGGACGAGGGGGACCGGGTGGTAATTTTGGACCTGGAAATTTTATTGGGCCGGTGCTTTTGACGGCGGCGGATCTCGACGCCGATGGATTCATCAATCGCAAAGAAATGCTCACTTTAGGTGCCAAGTGGTTTAGTGAATGGGATCGCAAAGGGACGGGCAATGTAACCCAAGAAGACCTTGCTACTGGACTAAACCTCCTGCTGCCGAGACCTAATTTTGGAACTGAAGGTCGTTAATCTGAAGGTCATGCTTTTGCGACATCAAAAGGCTCTGCACCTCTTCGAATTTATGAGCGACAAATTCTAGCGGTAGCCAAGGAAGCCACCGCTGTTGCTTACCGAAATTAGAACAGTCGAGAAACCGAAACGGTTACCAGATAATCAGCAAAGGCCGCATCTCCATGCCGGCCCTTAATGCCATCCCAATAGCTATACTGACGGTTGGCATAAATACGCAAAGGCGCATTCAAACCAACATTCCATTTTCCGGGCATCCAATTTATCCCAGGTTCGATCGCTACAGAAAAACCTGGACGGCGGAAGCCCTCCTGATTTCCCGCATTACCGTTCAGATCTTCAACCGGCACTCCCTCGATACGACCACCCAAACTAACGCTGAGTGAGTGTTTCTGGCTCAAGGTGTAGATCATACCACCGCGGGCCATATATTGATCAGTGATCGACATCCCATTATCGATATCGATACCCCCAATATTTGGTCCCGCATCTCTGCGAACCGTCGGACTCCTCGTACCATTTACATTCTGTGGATTAAACAAGTAGTAGCCCTGCAAATAGGCAGTCCAATCGGGATGAAGTTGGCGATAGGCATTAGCCTCTAAACTGAGTCCCCATCCTCCATCGCCGGGTTGAATAGATTGATCCACAGGTCGACGGACCGGTTGTATATTGACGCCAGCGGTTGGGTCTTGGTCTTGATAGAAAGTATCGGTGGCTCCAAAGTCTCCGGTCGGCGCCTTCACCCCGAGGCTCAATTGTAAATTGCCCTTCGGCCGGTCAACCGGATTCCAAATCCACGCACCCAAGGTGGTACGGAGATCGCCGAGTCCCGATGAACGGGTCTCACGCCTGACCCCACTATGCTCGTACGGAGCAGATCGCAGGTTGTAAACCATGGGCACCGCCACCGTGGCACTGTATCTCGGCGTTATCTGATAGCTAATGCTCAGGTCGATAAAGTTGGAATAATTGATAACCTCCGTCCCCTGTTCAAAACGGTTTTGGCCCAAGGCATTTCGTGGCTCACGATCACCACTAAAATGGCGGTCCGACTTAAAGAATCGATACCCGAGACTGGCCATCCACTGATTACCTTCCATCCCCATTTCTTCTCCAAGATGCGCATGATTTAAGGTGCACATACCTCCCCCACGGACGGCCACACAGCCTTGAGCCTGCAGCGTCTCGGTTGAAAAGTCTCCCAGAGCCAGAGATCCTAGAGCGAATATAGATAAGGTTTTTTTGCTTAAGTAGTCGGTCATTTCTTTTTTTAGAACAGGGAAGAGGGCCGCTCTAGACTTTTGGGGTCAGTCCCCAAATTTCAGGGGTGAATTGCTGATTCATTAAAGGAAGAAGCCTATTTAGAAAGGCTTTCCTTAATTTTTCCTACAGACTTCTCGGCTTCAACCCGCACTTTGCCCCAGGCATTGGTGGTCGCTTTGATCGCCATTTCTCCTGCGATTTTAGCCGATCCTAAGGCATTGGTTCCGGACTGCTTTACCTGCTGAACCACCTTCGTTCCTCGCTCACGAATTTCGCTGGCAACTGCGCTTTTAGCCATCTCCAGTGCCTGCGCCTTGGTGCTGTCGGCGACAGTGATCACCCTTTCCTGAGCTTTCCGCCCGAGTTCGATCGCCTTGACCGCCGCTTCATCGGTCAACACCGCAACCTTATCCCCTGCAACCGTCACTACTTTTTCCGAAGCATCCGCAACCGATTGGCCCAGTTGACCCGCCGTGCGACGAACCTCAGCAACCGCATTGGTCAGAAGGGTGCGTCCCTTTGTAACAGAGTTAGAAGTCTCGTCACCCGGTCGGCATCCGAGTAAACCCCAGAGGAGTCCTGCCCAGCAAAGAGTCGCGGCAAAAAATTTCATACTATTTGAAAAGCGGCTAAAAACTGACCGATCCAAGTTCAAACAAAGGGTCGTCAAAGGAGACCGTCCATCAACAAAGATTTACTGGATCAATGTCGACCGCGAGAATCAGATCATCCGCTAATTCCAATGATTGTATGTAAACAGCCAATTCCGCAGAGAGTCGACTCATCGCCGCGGTCCGAAGCATAATCTGATGCCGATAAAAAGTTTCAGCCCGCACCAGCGGAGCTGGCGCAGGTCCTGCAATAATTAAATCTTTCCAGCCGGCCAATCTCTCCCCTATTTGCTTACGAATATGTTCGATGAAGAGGCGGACTTTATCCTCGTTGCGGCCTCGAAGAGTCAAAAGTGCCACCCGTGCAAAGGGAGGATAGCGTAACTGTTCGCGAAACTCGGTTTCTTGATCATAAAATCCAGCATAATCATGGCGGCGCGCATACTGAATCGCCGGATGAAAGGGGGTAAAAGTCTGCACGAAAACCTCGCCCTCAACCTCCCCTCGACCCGCCCGGCCACTCACCTGAGTCAGCAGTTGAAAGGTTCGTTCACCGGCTCGAAAATCGGCCTGGTGCAAACTTAAGTCCGCGTGGATAATCCCCACCAAAGTGACATTGGGGAAATGTAAACCTTTAGCGATCATTTGTGTTCCGACCAAAATATCAACTTTACCGGTCCGAAAATCGTTGAGGACACGGCGATAATCTTCCTTTCGCTTGAGTGTATCTGAGTCCATCCGTTCAATTCGAGCTTTGGGAAAAAACTGTCGTAAAGAGTCCTCCACCCGCTCGGTTCCTAATCCAGCAAAGCGAATGCTGGGATCTGCACATTCGGGGACTGGACAACGCTCGGGAACCCCTTCCGAGTGACCACAGATATGGCACAGTAATTGGCTGGCAGCACGATGGTAGGTCAGCGATACCGAACAATTAGGGCATCCACAAGGAACACCGCATTTGAGACATTGCAGCGAGGTGGAGAAGCCTCGCCGATTTAGAAATAACATCGTCTGTTCGCCTCGTTCTAAGCGGAGTCGTATCGCCTCTTTTAAAGGGCGCGAAAAGACCGGAGACGCACCGCCGCGTGAGGTTCTAGCTTCCTGTCGCATATCGGTGACCCTAACAATCGGCAACTTCTTGTCATCGACCCGTCGCGTCATTTCTAAGAGAGTATATTTACCTTTTTTAGAATTATAAAAGCTCTCGATCGACGGAGTTGCCGAACCGAGGACAACCACTGCCTTTTCCTTTTGGGCTCGGACAACAGCGACGTCGCGAGCATGATACCGTGGAGCTTCCTCCTGTTTATAGGAATGTTCGTGTTCCTCATCCACAATCAACAAACCAAGAGGTTCAACCGGTGCAAACACTGCGGACCGCGCCCCAATGACAATTCTCGCTCGACCATCACGGATTTTATGCCATTCGTCGTGACGCTCGCCCCCCGAGAGATGCGAATGCAAAACAGCGACGAGGGTCTGGGTTGGGCCCGATGAAAAGCGGGCCTTAAAGCGCTCCACCGTTTGTGGGGTCAAAGAAATTTCTGGCACCAAGACAATAGCACCCTTGCCCTGACTCAGAGCGTGGGCAATTGCCTGTAAATAGACTTCAGTTTTGCCAGAGCCAGTGACCCCATGAAGCAAGAAGGGGCGGGCTCCCTGCCCACTCATCGCTCCTCGAATGGCATCCATCGCCACCACCTGTTCACTATTTAACTCCAAGGGTGTGGTCGGAATAATTTGCTCATGCGCATAGGGATCCCGTTCGTCAATCTGGGGCGCGAGAGAAATCAATCCCTTATCTTCTAATTTCCTCAGCGTTTCGGCGGTTGTTTCCGCAATTCGCAGCAACTCCTGCAGAGGCATCGATTGCCATTCTTTCAAGATGCGCAAGACGATTTCCTGGCGCTTGGTCAGCTTAGGCATCACCGAAGGCGACGGCAGAGCGTGCACATGGAGCCGTTCTCGCCATCCCGCATTTTCCTTGCGCACAGCTTCCGGTAAAACACTTTTCAACGCCGTTTCAACCGGACAACAATAATATCCGGCGATCCAACGGGCGATTTCCAAAACCTTGAGTGTAACTAAACTCCGAGTCCCTAGAACAGCGCTCAAAGGACGCAGAGCCGAATGGTCCGAGGCTTCGACTAATCCGGTGACAATTCCCAAAACCATTCGATGGCCGAAGCGGACTTTCACCCGAGACCCAATCTCAACTCGTGCCACCAACTCCTCCGGAATGGCGTAGTCAAACTCCTTCCCAAGCGCGATTTCTAAAGTGACACGAGCAACCACGGCAATTCAGGGCTTAACGTCCCGCCAGTAAGGTCGGTCGGCCATAAAAAGATAGCCTGCTGCTGGAAAGCCGTCACCGAAGGCATATTTTAAGGGAAAGCCGGTTGGGATACTTTCCCGTCGCAAAAGAAAGTCCATGTAGAAACGACCCCACACTGCGTCGGAAGATACTAAAATCTCCGAGCGCCAAGGGACATCACAGGTTAACGGGGTCAGGAAGAGGGCGTTGAAGGGGCGCACATAGTCGTGAATTCGATAAAAACTCTCCTTAGGATCATCCCCCGCACGTAAGGTAATTTGAAGCGAATCTCGGCGTCCGTACCAAGCAGTGGCCCACGGCATATCGGTCATCATCAAGGAATCTTCAGGGAGATAACTGCAGAGTTGTCGAATGGCCGGCAAATAATAGGGGGGACTGGACATAACTGGCATTCGCGGCGGCAACGCTGAAACCAACAAAGGGAGTGAGCAGAGAAACAGAGCGACCATCTGGGTCCAAGCCTTCGTCAAATCCGAGGGAAACTGAAAGACCTCGATCGCCCTACGGAAGGTAATCGCGGCATAAAGCAAGGCCAACGGAGCGAACCAAGCAAGAAGGTTCTCGGAATTAATTCCAGGGGATATTTTGCTCCACTGAGTTTTGAAAAGTCCCTGCCCTAAAATGAGGGTAAAGAACACCGCCAAGAGCAACCAACGGAAGCGGTTCAACCGAATATCCTGCATGGGCAACATCAGTCCCACTAAAAAGAAGGTGATAAACCAAGTCCCCCCAAGCCGAGGTACTTCGGTCCGAAGAATTTCTTCGATGTTAATGATCATTTTGACCAAGGGTTCCTTGAAAAGGCGCCCGCTAAGTTCTGGAGACTGACTCAATTCCAAATGATTTCCGGGAAAACTCAGTGTATCGGATAACGGAGCTAAAGTGGCGGTCCCTAGGGGCAGACCGCTCTGATACCAAGTCCGTGCTACCCAAGGTGCTGAGATCAGGAGGAACGCGGTCAGCATCGGCAGTAAAAGCCTACGAAGCCGCTGACCACCCGACCAGACCACCAAACAGAGAGCGAAAGGAATCAGGAGGAGTCCGGCCGCATAACTTGTCAAAAAGGCTACCCCAATTAAGGTTCCCAACCCCGCGGAGGGCAGCATCAATCCCAAGCGCTTGGAATCAAAACCTTCGCGTAAACGCTCCTCAATTGAAAGAGCCAAGGAGGCGGCTAGTATTAAGATTAAGGAGAGCCAAAGCATCGGCAGACCTGAAAAAACGAACTGCCAATTGAGAAGGGAACTCGCAAAAATCAAGGCCGCTAAAAGACCGACGCTTTCTCCAAACCATTTAGACCCTACGTGGCATAAAACAAAAGCGACGCCAAGGAAGCCAATAAAATTGAACACGCCAATCGCAATTTCAGCGGGAGGCCTCGATTGAGGACTCGACTCGACCCCCCGAACAATAAACTTGGGGAGTACCTTAAACAGACCCGCAATTGCTACGGGATACAAAGGCGGGTGAGTAATATCGGCACGCGGTTGTTCGAGGACTAAACGTTCCGGTTTTTTCAGCGACCAAGGAAAAGCGGGAGATTTGTACCGTTCTATCAACAACCGGAGACTACTAGGATTTAGGGATTGGGTGGTATATCCGCGCCCTTCGGAAATATTTCTCGCCAAATGAGCCTGCTCCATGGCCTCGGCAGCCACAAAGTTCTTGGGACCATCCAAGTGCATAACGGCGGAGACAATGAATCCGATCAGGAGAAGAACGAATCGACGCACCCAAATCCGGCCTTCTCCTTCTTCAAGAATGTAAATCCAACTCTGAATACCTTGCGGCGGACCTTTAGTTTCCATCGATAGAATCCAAGTAGACCCGAATAAGACTGATCAGGGAAGCGCTTACCTTTGAACTTCTCAATTGCCCTCTAAATTGGCATGACCGCGTTCAAACAAGTGTCGAATCACTTCCTCGACCGGCACCTCTTCCACCGCAAAGTCTCGCACCGGAAGTTCATCGAGAAGGGCTTTGCAGGTCGCGATCACTTGGCTACGAGCCACTTTCAGACGCACTACCCCACCTTCCGTTGACACAACCTCCCCGTGCCGACTCACATCCCATCCGACCGGAACAACGCCCCCTTCCAAGGTCACTGTTACGATTTTAAAATTAGCAAATCGATCCATTACTTCCGACAAAAGGCCGTCAAAGAACTTTTTTCCGTGATCAATAATAATCACCCGCTCGCACAATTCTTGAATGTCAGCCATATAATGACTGGTCAAGAGAATGGTCGTGCGACGGCGTCGATTGTGATCCTTAAGAAAGTCTCGAACCACCTTTTGTGAAACGACATCCAAGCCGATGGTTGGCTCGTCCAGAAACAAAACCTTGGGCTCATGCAGCAGGGAGGCAATTAACTCGCACTTCATTCTTTCTCCCAAAGACAGTTCGCGGACCGCGGTCGATAATTTATTGCCCACCCCGAGGAGCAACGACATTTCATCAATCACTTTCTCGAAGCGATCCTTGGGAATCCCATAAATCCGAGCGTTCAGTTCGAGTGATTCGCGTGCCGGTAAATCCCACCAAAGTTGGTTTTTTTGACCCATTAATAGGGCAAACTGTCGCCGATATCCATCATCCCGTTTCCAAGGTAAATACCCAAGCACCCGGGCCGTACCCGCAGTCGGATGGAGCAACCCTGCCAGCATCTTCAGCGTTGTCGTTTTACCCGCCCCATTCGGCCCCAAAAATCCGACAAATTCCCCTTCCTCAACCCGAAACCCAATACTATCGACGGCCATTACTGTTTCATAACGCCGCGAAAACAAACCGCGGAATGCCCCAGCCAAACCAGGCTCCTTCTTGTAGCTCCGAAACGCCCGCGTTAATCCTTCAACCTCAATGACAGACACCCCATCAACTTGCCTGCTTTTAAAACCAATTCCAACTCTCTCCCGCCTAAATTCTCGTTCGACACACTTTCTCGGCCCCAAAATCGACTCCATCCTCCCCTTTTAGTCCGGCTTTTGATATCCAACCGCAGTGACCCCGATCTTGCTGATCGTCGACGATGAAAAATCCACCCGGGACGGGCTTCGAACCGCCTTGGAGGATAAGTTTGATGTCTACGTGGCTGCCGATGGTGCTGGAGCCCGACAGATTTTAGAAACCGAATCGGTCGATGTCCTACTAACCGATCTCCGCATGGCTGGTGAAGACGGTCTTGCTCTTATAAAAAGGGCCAAAGCTCTTCCAAAGCCGCCGATTTGCATTTTGATGACGGCCTATGGATCAGAGGATGTCGCCGTCGCAGCGATGAAGGAAGGTGCCGACGATTACATCAGCAAGGGTCGTCTTCAAATCGAGGAACTCGAACTACGAATCCATCGTGCATTAAAGCAAGGCCAATTAGAGACCGAAAACAAGCAATTACATCAGCGTCTCGACCGTCGCTTTGGAATGGAGAACTTCATCGGAGATTCCCCTGAAATGAGAGATCTCTTCGAAAAAGTGCAGCAAATTGGCCCTTCGACCGCGACTGTGCTGATCACCGGTGAGAGCGGCACAGGCAAAGAACTTGTCGCTAAATCAATCCATCAGTTAAGTCGGCGTTCGCGGGGGCCGATGGTGACGGTTAACTGTGCTGCTTTACCGGCTGCGTTGCTGGAATCCGAACTTTTCGGCTACGAAAAAGGGGCATTTACCGGTGCAAATGAACGCCGGATCGGCCGGGTTGAAATGGCCCAAGGTGGCACCTTATTTCTGGACGAAATTGGAGAAATCGATGCCACGACCCAAGTGAAGCTTCTTCGTCTCTTGGGCGAACGGACCTATGAACGACTCGGTTCTAATAAAACTCTCTCTGCCGATGTTCGATTTCTTTCTGCAACCAACAAAGACCTGAAGGCGTTGGTCAAAAATGGAAGTTTTAGGGAAGACCTTTTCTTTCGGATCGCAGTGATGCCCATCCAACTACCACCCCTGCGCAATCGAGTGTCGGACATCCCGCTCTTAGCGCGCACTTTCCTTCGCGAATTTGCCGAGAGTAACGAAAAAAAAGTAACCTCCTTTTCCACCGATGCCTTGGAACTTCTACTCCACTATCCGTGGCCCGGAAATGTCCGCGAATTAAGAGCGGCCATCGAACATTCTGTTGTCCTCTGTCGAGGCACGTCCATTGAGCCTAAAGATTTGCCGAGTTCGCTTCGAGAACCTCAATCCGTATCGGCGGAAAATGAGCCACTCTTGCAAAACACTTTGAGTGGTGGACAATTGTCCATCCGCGTTGCTGAAAAACAATTGCTCATCCATGCCCTGCATGAAAGTGCTGGAAACAGGACCGAAGCCGCCAAAAAATTGGGAATAAGCCGGCGGACACTGCACAGGAAACTTCACCAATTCGATCTAGCACTGCTCTGACCCCGATTCTCACAGCGCCCCTTCCTCTTTCCCTTCTCTTCTTTTCTCTGTCGAGCACACGACCCACTACGGCGCGCCCAAGGCACCGTCCAATCGCTCTCCGTCCATCTGGTAAATCCCAACCAGATACCCATTCTCTCTCATGGCTCCGATCTTGAGGGTACCCGATAGCGTCACCGCCTGATCCATCACCGGTTTCACCCCAGTCCCAGTCATTTTTACAGCCACCCATTCATTGATCTTTGGAACGGTCCCAAAACAACACATGGATTGGTCGCGCATCAAGAGAAGTTCGGTCACCAAGCCTCCTTCGACTTTCAAGGGAAGCATAAACCCTTTCAAGGCGACACGACGTCCATTGAAGGCTTTGACCTTGGCGGGAATTTGCCCATCTGGATCCACTGCGGGGACTGCGGTCGGTTTAGGGACAGTGCCTGCACTTCCTTCCTCCGGCACTTCATATTTAAAAGCTGAAAGAAGTTCGAATCCGACCACCGTCAAAGCGGAATTAGTGGTCGAGATGTCCGCGGGACGTGCCACTGCGTTGGTGGCTATTGTGTTCCTCGTAGCCTCTTTAGACGTCGAATTAACCGGCTTAATTGGCTTGCCCCTGATCACCGGCTTTTCAGCGGCCTGAAGCCACGTGCCCAACAAAACACACACAACGATGTAACCGAATCGCCCGCCAGTGAGGTGTAAAAGGAAAAGTGCGGGGTTCATGGAATCAGGTTTCGTAGACGACAGTGTATCGCACCTATCCCGCTTCAAGCAAATGGATCCGGTAAAGTCACCTCCATCCGCACGAAATTCTTTCATAAATCAGAAATTAAATTTAATCCAAGCAGGCTCTCTTGCTTTAATTTAGTTCAAGAAAGAGCTCATTTTATCCTTCAGACCACTCGGATGTTGCAGTGATCAAAACTTAGTCTCAAACTTATCTTATCGCCCATGCCGACTCTATGAGAACTCCCCTTCTTTCGTCCTCTCCTCACTCCAACTCCAACCGACACGCCTTCACTTTAATCGAACTTCTGGTTGTGATCGCCATTATTGCAATCCTGGCGGGGATGCTGCTGCCCGGTTTAGCTAAGGCCAAATCCAAGGCCCAAGGTATTCAGTGCCTAAACCATACCAAACAACTTCAACTCGCTTGGCTTATGTATGGTGAAGATTACCAACAACGACTGGTCCTCAATGGGACGGGCGACCAAAAAGGGTGGGTCGGCGGTTGGATCATGGGTAACACACCCGATGCCACCAATGTCAATTTACTCAAGCCCCCTTTTGGACTGCTTTGGCCGTACAATGAGTCCCTCGGGATTTATCACTGCCCAGCCGATCGAAGCACCGTGACGCTGGGTGGTAAAAAGTACCTGCGGACCCGCAGTCTTTCGGTCAACGGATTCATGAACGGCCAAAGTTGGCACACCGATCTTATGGCTTCGACTTGGCGAACTTTTCGGAAGTTATCTGACATCGATGCCCCGAGTCAGCGGTTTGTCTTTATTGATGAGCGGGAAGAAAGCGTCGACGACGGCTACATTCTCGTGTCGATGGAACCTAACAATAATTGGGGTAATTTACCGGCCGTTTATCATAATGGGGCGGGCGGATTGAGCTTTGCTGATGGCCATTCCGAGATTCATCGCTGGATGGATCCTGGAACCCTCAGACTGGGAACTGCAGGGGATAGAAAAGCTCCGAGAGATGTCCCCTGGATTCAAGAGCGGGCCTCGACTCCAGTGATCCGATAGCCCATCGGGTTCGCTCCTCTACCCCCTCAATCGATCGTTCAAAATAAAGTTTTTGTGGGCTCATTGGCTGGGAGAATTTACCTCAGCATTTTTCATCGGCACTTCATTGAATGTCGCGGGTGACAGTGCCCGCCGACCTTCAACCCTCTGATTCAGGACCCCATTGGCAATGGCAACTGCTTAGGTAAAACGTTTGGCTTCCCACTCGGAGCAATGTCTACTCAGTTTCACGGTGCCCTCTACCCAGCCCCGAGGCAGTTCACCTCCCTAAAGATCCACTGAAGAATTGCTCATGAAACAATTCAGCGTCCTCTTTTTCTGGTTCGCACTTTCGACCGCACTCACTGAGATCGCAGCCGAGTCCAATCTGCCGATCGTTTATATTAAGACACCGCAAGAAATCGGTTCTGCGCCCAAAGTTCCCTGTACCGTAAAATTGATCCCATCCAACGGTTCTGAACTCGGCAACACCAACCTGATCATCGGTCAAATCCGTTTTCACGGGGCGTCATCGCAAGGCTATGACAAGAAATCCTTGGCCTTAACCCTCGATACCTCCACCCCATGGCTCGACTTGCAACCTAGGCGGCAATGGGTGCTGAACGCCGCCTTCGTTGACTGCTCGATGATGCGCCACAAACTCTCCTACGATCTGTTTCAATCCCTGTCCTCCGCTGGAGCCAAGCGTTTCGCCTCTTCGAGCCGATTTGTTGAGGTCGACCTGAACGGCCATTATCACGGTGCCTATTTGCTCATGGAGCGAGTCGACCGCTCCATGCTCGGGCTCCGTCGTTTCGACAAAACCGCCACAAACCAAGCAGTCATTTACAAGGCGATCGATCATGGAGCCAACTTCCTAGAACTCGGTCATTCTGCCTATGAACAACGCGAACCTGCAGATGAGGAACTGCAATTTTGGGGACCGCTCGACGACTTAAACCACTTTGTGAGTCAATCTTCAGACGCGCTCTTTTTCGATGCAAATTTAGGCATCAATTCCCGGGTTGACCTCGACAACGCGATCGACTTCCACCTGCTGATCTTATTTACCAGCAACATGGACGGCATCGACAAAAATTTTCTTCTGGCCAGGGATGCCCTCACGGCGACGGCCCAAAAACCTAAATTCTTCTTTGTCCCTTGGGATTACGACGCAACCTTCGGACGAAACTGGGAGGGCTCTCGGGTCGCCCCAACGGCATGGCTATCCAACCATTTGTTCGACCGACTTCTCGGTAATCTGACTTATCAACAACGCTACGCATCCCGCTGGAAGGTTCTCCGCAAAAACCAATTCTCGGCGGAGAACCTCGCCCGCAGAATCGATGACAACGCCCAAACCCTCGGTGCAGCGGCCCAACGGAATGAACTTCGATGGAAAGGAATTACCGAACCGGGTTCAGGGCAACTGACCTTCACTGAGGATCTAAAACAGATGAAGCGATGGGTAACCGCGCGGCTTCAGTGGTTAGACACCGAAATCGCTCAGCGAACCCAGCGTTAAACCAAAAAGGATCCTGTCTACCGCGCGGATCCCTTCCCTTTCGCTAATCTCAGAATCAGATTAAACCCTTCAATTTTGAGCGGTCGAATTACGATATTCCCTCCCAGTCTTCAAACCTTTCCAGATCTAAAACCAGCTGTTGTCTTGGTATCGAAGAAAGTTCAAAGCTCGATTGGAATCGGATCGTTCCTTCGTTTAACTTTTTCTTACACAATAAAGGGCCTCGTCGGTCCGAAGATAGACAGACTTGCGAGCGATCGCTGGGGAGCTAAGAGTCGATTCTTTCAGTTCGTTTCTGGCCAAAATTTTGAATTCCGAAGTCGCATTAACAACCACGCACTGAGCTTGCCCGCTTAAAAAGTAGACCCGGCCTTCGGCGATTACCGGTGAGACCTTCACGTTGTCAGTGAAAAGTCGCTCCTGCCATTTTGCCTCGCCTGTTTTTAGGTCTAAACAGGAAGCCATTCCGTCGTCGCGAATTGTGAAAAGCAGCCCTTTATAAATGACTGGGGTCGGGCAATCGGCAGAGAATTTTGGATTGCTCCAAAGTGAGTGAGTTGCGGTGAGGTTACCTTGACCACCGGCCCGGATACATTGAGTGAATCCACGATTTTGAAAGCCCGAAGCAACCGTCACAATTGCACCTTCACCTGCAGTGGGACCGGCAATCGTCCGACCGTAGGGATGCGGCACCTTGATTCCGTCCACTTTCCAAACCTCCGCACCGGTCACGGGATCATAGGCATTGAGAACTTCCGCTCCAGCGACCACTAACTGGACGGTCCCTTCGTGCCGCAAGAGACAGGGGGTCGAATAAGAATCCTGCGCCTCAGCGATGGCCGCGGAGGAACGTTCCCTGCGCCAAACTTCATGGCCCGTTGCGGCGTCAATCGCCATTATCCAAGAAGGCCCCTGATGCATCAGAGAGAGATAGAGGCGCCCCTCGAGAAGGACAGGAGAAATACCGTAACCATGATTCGTTTTAATCGGACTAGAACCTTTAACAAAATTATGGGACCAAATTATTTTTCCGTTGAAGTCGATGCGTGCGTAGTCACCGGTCCCAAAAAGAGCCCACACCGATTTGCCATCAGACACCGCGGTGGGCGTGGCCATATTATGAAGGTTATGAGCTGGAAGTTTGCCTCGACCCACTTCGGTATCCCAGACCACGGCACCCGTTTCGGTATCTAGAGCAAGAACATGAAGTCCATTATCGCTGGTCTGCGAGGTAAGATAAATCCGGTTGCCTACCACGATCGGTGACGACGCTCCTTTGCCCACGAGCACCGTTCTCCAAGCGATATTCTGATCTTTGGACCATTGAAGAGGGACTCCTTTTTCGGCGCTTAATCCTCGACCATCGATCCCTCTCCACGCCGGCCAATCGGCGGCATTGAGGGTAATAGAAGTCAAAGTTAAGAAGGTCGTCAGATAGTTACTTAAAGTCATAGAGCACCTCGGTTGGATATTTTGAATACTGAGAGAGCGAAGGGGGGAGTCAATAGAAGTTCCGAGTTCGTAAAATTGAGTCTGGAAATCGAAGAGTTCTGATCAACTTCTCTTTGAGCATCGGAACAGGCTACCCAAGAGCGGCAAGGGTCCTGCTGGTGAATTTAAAAAGAGGGTAAATGAGAAGGCTTGCTGGAAAAGAAGAACAAAAAAGCCAAAGCTATGCGGGTGACCTCATCCGATTTGTTTTCTTCGGTTTCTTCCGATGTCTACCGTTTACGGACCCGTGCGGCGGGCCCGAGCGGTTCCCTTCCCTTGACTGAAGCTATGCTTCGAGATTGGTCCAGCGGAGATCTCTTTGGACTGACTCAGAACGCAGGTATGGGTTGGAATCCATCCGAATTAGGCCGAAAACAGTTTCTCATTCTCAGTACCCAAGGAGGGATACGCGCTGCAGATGGGCGTCCGATTGCTTTGGGGTATCACACTGGGCATTGGGAGATAGGACTGTTAAGTCAAGCCGCCGCAGAAACCATTAAGGAAGGCAAAGGGCTTCCGTTTGCCGCCTTTGTTTCCGACCCGTGTGATGGTCGAACCCAAGGAACCACCGGGATGTTCGATAGTTTGCCTTTTCGAAATGATGCGGCCTTGGTTTTTCGACGGCTGATCCGATCTTTACCCCAACGATCGGGAGTGCTGGGGATAGCGACCTGTGACAAGGGAGTTCCAGCGATGATGATGGCTTTGGCGGCCCAAGGCGATCTACCGACGCTATTAGTACCGGGTGGGGTCACATTACCACCGGAAAACGGGGAGGATGCCGGGACCGTCCAGACCTTAGGAGCGCGATTTGCCCATGGTTTAGTGACCTTAGACGAAGCGGCAGCCTTGGGGTGCCGCGCTTGCGGGACGCCGGGAGGTGGGTGTCAGTTTTTGGGTACAGCAGCCACGGCGCAGGTTGTCGCAGAAGCACTGGGCCTAGCCTTGCCACACTCGGCGTTGGCACCGAGTGGAGAGGCTGTTTGGCTCGAACTAGGACATGCATCCGCCCGCGCCTTAATGGATCGAGAGAAAAAGGGCATTGGGACACGCGCTGTTATGACCGATGCGGCCATTCGCAATGCGATGGTGGTGCATGCGGCCTTTGGAGGTTCAACCAATCTGTTGTTGCATATTCCCGCCGTGGCTCATGCCGCCGGGTTACGTCGTCCCACGGTCGAAGACTGGATTGAGGTCAATCGACGAACCCCCCGTCTTGTTTCCGTCTTACCCAACGGTCCAGTGCATCATCCGACTGTCCGGGTGTTTCTAGCGGGCGGTGTTCCGGAGGTGATGCTGCATCTTCGAGATCTGGGATTACTGGATTTAAACGCACTCACCGCGACCGGGGAGCCTTTAGGGGAAATGTTAGAAACATGGACTGGGTCAGAACGGCGTGCACGGTTTCGTGATCTGCTCTTGGAGAAAGAGGGCGTGGATGCCGACTCTGTCGTCCTGAGTCCTGAACACGCACGCGAACGAGGTTTAACCAGTACAGTGACCTTTCCTCGAGGGAACTTGGCGCCTGAAGGTGCGGTTATAAAGAGTACCTCTATTGATCCATCGGTCGTGGATCTCGACGGAGTTTACCGAATAGAAGGACCCGCCCGTATTTTCACCCGAGAACGTGAGGCAATGGCGGCGATTAAGGCAGGACGAATCCGAGCTGGAGACGTGATGGTCCTGATCGGAGTTGGTCCAATGGGGACAGGAATGGAAGAGACCTATCAACTAACCTCCGCCTTGAAACATCTCCCCTTTGGCAGGCACGTCGCCTTAATAACCGATGCACGCTTTAGCGGTGTATCGACTGGCGCGTGCATTGGCCATATCGGACCTGAGGCATTGGCGGGCGGTCCGATTGGGAAATTACGCGATGACGACCGGATCCGTATTCAGATAGATCGAATCGGATTAACGGGGTCACTCGATCTGGTCGGGGACGCCGAGAGACTGTTGAGTCCCGACGAAGCATCAGCCCTTTTGAACTCCCGAACCCCCTTTCCTGGCCTTGCGGCGCATCCGCAACTACCTGAGGACACTCGACTCTGGGCCGCACTGGTGGCGGCAAGCGGGGGGACTTGGGGCGGTTGTGTCTATGACGTTGAAAGCATCGTGGCCAAATTAACTTCGGGAGCACCCAACTTAAAAGGATCGATCGACTAACCCGAAGTTGAAGGGTTTTTGAGACAAATGAAGGCTAAAGACAGGCCATTCAGGTCAAGGGCGACACTTTTATTGGGTTGAAGATTCGTCCAGAGAAAGACGATTCATGGAGGATGCAGCACGGGTAGCTTTGCATTCCAATTCGCAATTTAGTACGGTTGAACGCTTCAGAACATGATTTTGCCCCAGCCCCGTCTTGCAGTTGAGCGTCCGAAGACCCCGCCCCAGATACCGCCCGGTGTGGTTGTTCATCGTCTCGACAATGGGTTGGAGTTAATTATCCGAGAGGATCGATCATCGCCGGTGGTCAGTGTGCAAGCTTGGTGCCGTGCCGGCAGTGTCGACGAAGGAAGATGGATCGGCGGGGGACTCTCCCATGTTTTGGAGCATATGTTGTTTAAGGGAACAACCACCCGTGGCGCCGGTCGAATTGATCAGGAAGTGCAAGCGGCGGGGGGGTATATGAACGCCTACACTTCCTTTGACCGCACCGTGTATTGGATCAATGTCCCGGATACTGGGGCGAAGGTCGCCGTCGATATTCTTTGTGATATTTTTCAAAATGCCACCTTGCCTGCGGATGACTTGGTTAAAGAGCTCGATGTGATCCGTCGGGAGATGGATATGGGAGAAGACGATCCGGGACGGCGTTCAAGCAAAGGACTCTTTTCAACAGCCTACGTCCGCAGCCCCTACCGATATCCAGTGATTGGATTGCCGGGTATTTTCAATCGGATTACGCGCGAAGATGTGGTGGCCTACTACAAAGAGAAGTATGCCCCTAACAACTGTTTTCTCGTCGTGGTTGGTAATATTCGACCTGCGGATGTCATCACCCAAGTCACCGCCGGTTTTGGAAGTGCACAGGCGGGTGCCGTTTCTGCTTCGGTTTTGCCGATGGAACCGCCGCAGACCGCACCACGCGAAACCCTCGCTGAGGCTCCCTTAGAGTTGTGTCACTTTCACATGGGTTGGCATATCCCAGAAATGCGCCATCATCACATTCCCGCTTTGGACGTGCTCTCCACCTTGTTGGGAAGCGGCCGCAGTTCCCGCCTTTATCGGTCCGTTCGCGAACGGTCGGCACTGGTCCACTCGGTCAATGCTTGGATTTATACCCCGACGCTCGGTGGACTCTTTGGCGTCAGCGGCGTGTGCGACGGATCGAAATATTCAGCAGCTCGAGACGAGATTTTAGCAGAGATCAACCGAATGGCCTTTGAGCCTTTGAACCCGGGTGAGCTTGCCAAAGCGGTTAAACAATTCACGGCAGGAATGCTCTCTTCCAGAAAGACAATGGAAGGTCAGGCCCAAGATCTCGGAGGGAACTGGATGGCCGCCTATGACCTGAATTTTTCCGAACGGTATTTGGAAGCGGTCAAGCGAGTGAGTGCTGAGGATTTACAGCGGGTGGTGCGTACCTATTTAACCGATTCGAACCGGACCCTTTTTTCGCTTCTACCCAAAGGTTTCCTGCCGACGATGGAGACGGCGGCGGAGTCTGCAGTGGATCATCCGATCCAACAGTTTGTCTTGTCTAATGGCTTGCGCCTTCTGGTGAAGGAGGACCACCGCCTTCCCTTCGTTCAATTTCGTTTAGCCCTGTCCGGAGGCTTACTGGCGGAGACCCCGACCGATAGCGGTATGACCTCGATGTTGTCACGGTTGTTGATCAAGGGAACCACCACCCGCTCCGCCGAGGAAATAGCCGACACCATTGAAGGCCTCGGCGGTAGTCTCGAAGCGTACGGAGGTAATCACAGTTTTGGATTAAGTGCCGAGGTTCTTACGGAAGATTTCGCGATAGGATTGGAGTTGTTTACCGACGTCCTGCTCAATCCAACCTTTCCAAAACTGGCTTTTGAGCGGGAACGTGAGGCGCAACTAGCCTCCATTCGTGGTGAACGAGATCAGTTGCTTCATTGCGCTTTTAAATCAATGCGGAGGGGGCTCTTTGGCGAATCAGGCTATGGGTTGGACGGTTCCGGCACAGAGGAGAGTATTCGGCGTTTGTCGTCTGAAGATCTGAAATCGTTCCATCAACGGATGGCGGTCCCCAATAACGGCGTGTTAGCCATTTACGGAGATATTAATACGGCAACGGTCCGCGACGTCGTCGAGGCGGCTTTGGCGGGATGGCAACCCACTCCCATTCCAGCGTTACCGAAGTGTTCCCCGCGAGGAACTATTGCCCGATCTGAAGAACGACGTGACAAAGAGCAAGCGGTGATTGCGCTCGGTTTTCCGGGGACCACTTTTGATGCGCCCGACCGCTTTGCACTCGAGCTTTTGCAGGAGGCTTGCAGTGATATGGGTTCGCGCCTGTTTATGCGGATTCGTGATGAGTTAGGGCTCGCCTACTATGTCGGTGCCTCAAATTTCCCCGGTAGAGTCGCCGGTTACTTTGCCTTTTATTGCGGAACAGCGCCCGCTCATGTGGACCTAGTCGAAGTTGAACTTCGCAGTCAGGCGGAAAAACTACGAACCGAAGGACTCACCGCCGTCGAACTCGAGCGGGCCAAGGCGAAGGTGATTGGGCAGCGCAAAATCGCCCGTCAAGACCTAGGCCAATTCGCTTTAGCCACGGCTCTCGATGAACTTTACGGATTGGGTTTCCTCAACTTCGAAACGGAAAATGCCCGGATCGAAGCGGTCACTCTCGAGGAAGTCCTCGCCGCGGCTGCTCGTCATTTGATCGCTGAAAATGCAGTCGTCTCCATCATTCGCGGAAACTAAACGGTGCGCACGAGAGATCGGTCACAGAAAAGGTCTGTACCCTACCCAATTTAATGGGCCGGTGTCGTTCCGAGCACAATATCAAATCGAGCTTCTAGTTCCCCCGCCTTAGCCTGTTTTAAGGGATTAAAGGAGACCATCAAAGATTCGCGCGCAGCGATGTCCTTCAGTCCTTTGATGACTTGATCTTTGGCATTTTCGGCATGCCCACGGATATAGCATTGGGTAGTGAACCGTTCACGACCGGCGGTTTTCACGGCAAAATGGATATGCGGGGTGCGACCGGGATAAGAGACCGGGCGAATTGTGCGAAAGAGGTATTCACCGGTCGAAGCGGTGAGGAAGCGGCCAAAGCCTTGGAAACCGGGATCGCGACGTCCGGCATTGTCACTGCCCTTGTGCAAATAAACTCCATTGGCATCGGCCTGCCAGATTTCAACGGTCGCATTCCGGATAGGATTTCCGCGGACATCGAGAATACGACCACTCAAATAGGTGACCACCCCGAGAGCGGGCGTGCTCGCTTCGTTCAGGACGAGTAAGTCATTGTCGGTATCGAGCGGAAGCCGATCGGGATAGAAAGGACCTTCCGTTTGTAGAGGAGTTCGGGTCAGAGCCTTGGCAAAGGCTCCCGGCAAGGTAAACAAAGCCGGAGCGAGCCCGAGTGTTCGTATAAAATAACGGCGTGAAGGATACACTAGAGGAGTCACCGCACGACTCAATCTGGGGTGTCAATAAAGTGCGAGGGTTTTCTTCCGATAACGACTAATTCTGGGGTGTCGCCCCCGAGAATTAACCCAGAATTCCTTCCACAACCTTCCCGTGAACATCGGTCAATCGGAAGTCGCGTCCCTGAAAACGATAGGTCAATTGTTGATGATCAATGCCCATTAGATGAAGGAGTGTGGCCTGTAAATCGTGGACGTGCACCGGATCCTTCACCGCGTTCATACCCAAATCATCGGTCTCGCCGTAACTCAAACCCGCTTTGACTCCGCCTCCAGCCATCCAACTGGTAAAGGCATACGGATGATGATCTCGCCCCCATCGTTTCCGATCGTCCAAACTTCCCTGAATAAAGGGGGTCCGCCCAAACTCGCCGCCCCAGATCACCAAGGTGTCCTCCAGTAGTCCTCGCTGTTTCAAATCCGCTACCAAACCCGCCGAGGGTTGATCGGTGTCCCGACATTGGGTGTAAAGTTCGGTGGTCAAACTGTTGTGCTGATCCCATCCCGCATGCATCACCTGCACACATCGAACCCCTCGCTCGATTAAACGCCGGGCCATAAGGCAATTGTAGGCAAAGGTCCCCTGCTCCTTGACCGAAGGTCCATAAAGATCCAGCACGGATTTGGGTTCGCTTGAAATATCAGCTAACTCAGGGACACTCGTCTGCATCCGAAACGCCATCTCATATTGGGCAATCCGTGCCGCTGTCTCCGGATCTCCTTGCTCTCGAAACTTCAAAGCATTTAATTCAGCGAGGTCATCGAGTTGAGCGCGGCGGGTGGCTGGATCAATCCCTGCTGGATTACTCAAATACAAAACAGGCTCGCCACTACCACGGAATTTTACTCCCTGATATCGAGAGGGTAGAAAACCCGAACCCCAATAGAAGTCATAGAAAATCTGACCGCAACTCGTTCCTTTGCTGACCGATGTCATTACCACAAAGGCTGGTAAATTCTCAGTGTCACCGCCCAATCCATAGGTCAGCCAAGCTCCCAAAGTCGGGCGCCCAGGAATTTCTGCTCCGCTGAGCATTAATGAAATCCCTGGAGCATGATTCACCGAATCGGTGTGAAGACTTTTCACAAAACACAGGTCATCCGCTTGCCGCGCAATGTAGGGCAAAAATTGACTAACCCACGCCCCACTTTGTCCTCGTTGATGGAAGGGCTCAACTGGAGCCAACAGCAGCTTTCCATCGGTCTTGCCAGTCATGGTACTAAAACGACGTCCTCCAACATACTCAGCGGGGAGAGGCTTCCCATGCAAAGCCTGAAGCTTGGGCTTATAATCAAATAGATCCACATGGGTCGGAGCTCCATTCTGAAAAAGGTAAATCACCCGTTTCGCTTTAGGAATCTGGTGCGGACGTCCCCGAAGACTCCCCTGCCCTGTTTCGGCTGCGGGGGCCCCTATCAATGGAGGATGGCCCACTAATCCAGCCAATGCAGCCATGCCGAGTCCCGTCCCTGTACGACCTAGAAAAGTGCGGCGGGTTAATCGAAGTCGATGTTCAATTCGGGGATCCATACTCGATTATTCTTTGCTTAAAGCTTCATCCAAGTTCAACACCGTGCTGCACACCACTGTCCAAGCGGCCAACTCTACTGGGTTCACCTCTGCCATTACCGCCCGTTCCCCAACTCCCAACAAAGCATCCGCCGCTTTCAAATTAGCTGCAAACCGCACTCGATGGCCTGCCAATCCACGCAGTAAAACAGAACGCTCTTCCGAGGAGGCATTCCGTCCTAGAACCGCCTTAAAGACTCGATCGACTCGGGTCGCTTCAGCGAGGTCAACACCTTCAAGAGCGTGTTCAGCTAACACTCTCGATGCTTCAACAAAACCCGTATCATTTAAGGTCAATAATGCGTGCAAGGGCACATTGGTTCGCGGCGTTCGTACAGTGCAACTCTGCCGACTTGCCACATCAAAAAAGAGGGTCGGCCCCAAGATACGACGCCAAAAAATATAGAGACTACGCCGATACAAGGAATCGCCATGATCCTGTTCATATCGCTTGTTGCCGAAGGTAGCCTCCTCCCAGACGCCGCTCGGTTGATAGGTTCGGACAGCCACCCCACCGACACGCTCGGTCAACAGACCTGCCGCCGCCAAGGTCACATCACGAATCATCCACGAGGGCATCCGATACCGTGGACCGCGGGCCAATAAGCGATTCTCGGGATCTCTTTCTAATAATGTAGCGGCGATACGAGAGGATTGCCGATAAGTCGCACTCGTCACCATCAGTCGCATTAACCGCTTCACATCCCAACCCGAAGCCACAAAATCGACGGCCAACCAATCCAATAAATCAGGATGCGACGGTTTCTCGCCCTGCACCCCAAAGTCTTCCGAAGTCTTCACCAAGCCAACGCCAAAAAGCCCCTGCCATAGCCGATTAACACTCACCCGCGCGGTCAACGGATTCTCCGGCGACACTAACCATCGGGCTAGATCAAGCCGGTTTGATTGGGTCAAAGGCACCCCCGATGCGATCGCAGAGGGCAATCCCACGCTCACCGCTGGGCCCAGTTTAAGATAACTGCCTCGCTCCAACATTCGAGTCGTCCGAGGCGTCTTCATATCATCCATCACCATCACCTTGGGAATTGATTGCTCCAAAGAATCGCGCCCCCGGCGTCGATCGCGCAGGCTATCAAGTACCTTAAAATAACCGGGGTCGCTTTCTTTCCAATGAGCCATTAATTTTTCAATCCCCGCGACAGAGCGATCACGCGGGAAGGCTTTGAGCGGTTCCCGTATTTCCTTTGGAAGATCTTGGGTCGAGGGGGACTCATCCGCAGATTTGCCTTTCGCACGCACAAACTTGGCTCCCTCAAAGTGGGCAGTGACCTCTGAGGCTAACTCCAGGTCTGAGGTTAATCGCTTCAATTTCTCCGCCTGATCCAAGGAGGGCACTAATAAATTCGGTGGGGATTGAGGATTACCGCCACCGCCATCGACGATTGTTTGATCAAAGAAAGCCAACAACCGAAAATAGTCACGCTGGGTATGGGGATCAAACTTGTGATCATGACACCGTGTGCAGTTAAAAGTCGCCCCCAACCACACCGTCGCCACGGTTTCTGTTTGGTCAAAAAGATAGTCAATCCGATTTTCTTCAGCGATCCGACCGCCCTCACCGTTAATCATATGATTTCGGAGAAATCCCGTAGCGATCCGTTGATTCTGAGTCGCCGCTGGTAACCGATCGCCGGCGATCTGCCAGACTGTAAATTGGTCAAAAGGCATATTCTCATTGAACGCCTCCACCACCCAGTCACGCCAAGGCCACATGGTCCTGTCACTATCGCCTTGATACCCATTCGAATCAGCATAGCGGGCCGCTTCCAACCAGTCCCAAGCCATCCGCTCTCCGTAACGTCGCGATGCCAACAAACGATCTACCAACCGCTCAAAGGCATGGGCCGCTGGATCCTCCAAAAAGGAAGCCACTTCCGAGGGGGTGGGCGGTAAACCGGTTAGATCCAAGGTCACTCGACGCACCAAGGTGGCACGGGTGGCTTCCGGTGAAGGTGAGAGCCCCTCCTGAGTCAATCGTGCTTGGATAAACGCATCGATTGGATTTCGGCCTTCGGAAGATCCTTGGCTCGCTACGGGCGGCACTCGGGGGCGCTGCGGCAGGACATAAGCCCAGTGCTTTCCCCAGATCGCACCTTCCTCAATCCATTGCCGAATCAAGGCCACCTGTTGAGCCGAAAGAGGGTGGTTCGACTTTGGCGGCGGCATGACCTCGTCGGGATCGGTTGATATTAAACGCCGAAAGAGTTCGCTCCGCGCCGCTTGTTTAGGAATGACCGCTACCTCCCCACTTTTGCCCTTACCCAAAGCACCCTCAGGCTGATCGAGTCGCAACCCCGCTTTACGCGCTTTTTCATCCGGCCCATGACAGGCAAAACAACGGTCAGAGAGAAGGGGCAAAATCTCGCGTGAAAAGTCGATCGCTGCCCGCGCGTTAGTAAGCCATAAAGAGAGGAATCCCAGCAAAAAGAGACGCTGCGAAAACTGAAAAAACAAGGGTTGCTGGGCTTTTTTTCCTACCCATTTCAGTGGGTCTAGAGTTTTTAAAAGGGGCATCGTCTCGAGATTAAATTTTGGAAAGAGGCCCTGATTCGAGCCGGAGCACCTCCCCAGATCGGGTGGATAAGCGAACACGTTCACCCCTCAATTCCTCGTGAAAAACACCCTCGCGCAAAACCAAAATAACGTGGCCTGGCCAAGGATTAATCAGTAAACAATCCCTCCCCTTTTCACTCTCCAAAGTAATCGGACCGATCACCCCGTTTTGAAACGTTCCGCTCACCAGAAAGGCGCCCGGCGCCCGTAACCGACCGAAACGAGCGGACTGATGGCGAGGCCAGACTGGGAAGAGTCGCGTCACTCCATTATGAGTTTGCATCAACATTTCATTAATTGTCGCGGGTACGGCGGAACAGGATTCAATCCCGCCACCGCCAGTAAAAACCATCAAATTAGGGAAACCCCATTCCGCCAATTGCCGTCGTAGATGAGCCAAAATAACCTCAGGATCGTGCCCCACTCGGACAGCTCCGGGAAAGGTCAGACTAAAGCCATTGAAATGCCCTACCCATTCCGACTCAGGCCAGCCGCGAACATCCTCCTGCAAGACTCGGAGCATCTCCGGATCGGAGCTCAATCCAAGGACGCAGGAAGGCCATACCATCCCCATAAATTCGACCCGAGAATTGTTTCGACTCGGACCTATTCGAGCGGCAGCTGGACCGGCATCCGCACCTCGAATTCGCCGAACACCGTCCACCATTACTGTGGGAAAATCACTGATTCTCAAAAGGATATTTCGCCAGTGAGCTTGTCGAACGACATCCCTATTTAATTCGCTACTGAGCTCCAGCATCCCCTGAAAAAGCATGCGTACCAAGCCCAAGGAAAGGGCGTTGTTGCGGTCACTACCTCCATCACCTACTTCGCCCGAAGCATCTCGAGTAATAACATAACGCCCGTTCTCTAAGCACAGATACTCTTCCCAGAAATCGGCGGTCTCGCGGAGAAAAGGATAAACCCGACGCGCATAGTCTAGGTCCAAGGTATGGCGAAAGCGCAGAATCATATTGGCCGCAGCAAAGGCGGCATTGCTTTTCTGACCTAAAAACATCCGATTGCCTTCGCCTGGAATTGAATGACCGGTCGGCATTAGGGATGTCTCTAAACCGCGCGGGCCGATGCCCACATCATAGTAGACCCCACGGGTCCCTAGATAAGTCCGCGCATTGGTGCGAGCCGTGGGTAGATAATCGAGGATCGGTGCGTCATAGGGATCCGCTAATTCCGGATGGTTCGATGAAAAAACACCCCACCACGGCGCTTGATGATTATAATTCAGATGGTAATCCGCCTGCCAAGCGGGTCCGTCGGTCGTAATCCAATTCCCAAAAAGAGACGGTGGAAAGCGCGGGTTGCGGCTACAGGAAGCCATTAAATACTGAGATCCATAATAAAACCGTTCAATCAAGGGGTCGCCGATCTCCACGAACGATTGAGACCAAAAATGTCGCCACCACTCGCGATGAGACCGCCGCAACACCTCAATGCGTTGCGGGGTTAGCTCGGAAATCCGGCGTCGCGCCTCTTCGGTTGGGGTCTTCGATTCCTCGTTGGTTACAATGGCTGCAACAATTGTCACCGGATGCCCAGGTGCTAAAACAAAGCGGTCCGCGGACCAACCCTCGCCACGGCTCCAGGGTAAGCCTGGTTGACGATGGTGAAACAGGCGCATTGCGACCGCGGCTTCACTCGTCTGACGCGAAGGAGTTGGCTCCAAGGCCATGGTATTGGTATTTGAAACAAAGCGGCGGACCGCCCAATAGCCATCTGGCAAAGGCCCCGTTGCTGTCTCAGACTCATTTCCCGTCGCTGCCCAAAGACTGACATCGACGCCGGTTTGATCGGTCGGCTTGAAGGGATTTACGTCGTCGGATTTGCCATCCACCGACAGTTCAATGATCAATAGATTTTCGGTAGCGGCGACCCACGAACGAAATCGAATGACAGCCCCGGTCCGAGTGAAAGGCGGTGGATCTTGCATCCGCTGGACAGTGGTCAAGGTGTGAAGGACTTCAGCTGTTTCCAACACCTGTTCCACGCGATACCCCCCATTAACCAAAGCCGGAATCGCAATATCGATACCACCAATGGGAGCGGGATGCGCATTGGGATACACTGATTTTGTCTTCCAGAAATCGTTCTTAGAAATCCAGAATCGGTGACGTTCCGGACAATTTGTACTAGCGACCGGCGCCCGATAGACATTTGCGCCGCCGTCTTCGCCCAAGCCAAAGTGCCGCTGACGTTCAATCACTCCGCCGATCACAACACCGACGTCGCCATTCCCTAACAGAGGCCCATCGGGCACTTTGCGACTGGGTACATAAATGGGGGGCCGAGTAAAGACACCCCGTTGACGCGCTACCACGGTAAGAGCCTCTTGTTCTAGGCTCAAGGACTTCGAATGGGCACCTTCTTGACCAACCGCCCAACTGCAGGCAAACACAGAGAAAAAAAACAGGAGGCAGACCGTGAAAAACGGAGTCATGCAATGACAGCTTTGACCACATCGCCGCCGACGTCGGTCAAACGATAGTTGCGGCCATTATGAAAAAAAGTAAGGCGTTCATGATCAAATCCGAGCAAGTGCAAGAAGGTTGCGTGCAAGTCATTGACGCTCACCCGATCCACCACCGCTTTATGGCCCACCTCGTCGGTTTCACCGTAATGAACCCCGCCTTTGCTTCCGCCGCCGGCCATCCAATAAGTAAAGGCCAAGGGATTATGGTCCCGACCCGGTTTGCTTCCCTTTTGAGAGACTGGAAGCCGTCCAAATTCACCGCCCCAAATCACCAAAGTTTCATCGAGAAGCCCCCGTTGTTCTAGGTCCGCTAAAAGCCCAGCGATAGGCTGATCTGTCTCTCGAGCAAAGCCGCGATGATTGCCGACAATATCTTCGTGCCCATCCCAACTCCGTTGATTGTCCATGCCACCCGAATAAATCTGCACAAAGCGAACCCCCCGTTCCACCATCCGACGCGCAGTCATACATTGGGCGGCAAAATGACTGCAGTGCTTTTGATCGAACCCGTACAAACGACGGACTGATTCGGATTCTTTAGAAATATCAAAAGCCTCCGGGGCGGCGGTTTGCATCCGATAGGCTAATTCAAAACTCTCAATCCGCGCGCTCCATTCAGCATCGGCGGCCGTTTTCGCTCCCGGTTTCTGGTTCAAGGCGGCCAGTAAATCGAACTGTGCCCGTTGAGCACTGACATCCATACCCGCGGCACGGCGTAGGTTATCGATGGGTTCGCCCTTGGGTCGGAGCCAAGTTCCCTGATGAACTCCAGGAAGAAAGCCCGCCCCCCAGTTAGTGGCTTGACCCTTAGGAAGTCCGCGATCAAGAGGATCACTCATCACGACAAACGCCGGTAAATTGCGACTAACACTCCCCAACCCGTAGGTTGCCCACGAACCCACACAGGGAGAACCCATGCGGGTGGAACCTGTATTGATCATAAACAAGGCTGGGCTGTGGTTATTAGATTCGGTATGGCAGGAGTGAATAAAGGCCATCTTGTCGACATGCCGGGCCATGTGAGGAAAAAGATCACTCACCCACGCGCCGCTTTTACCGTGTTGCGCCCAAGTAAAGGGCGACTGCATTAACGGACCTACGGCCTCCGTAAAAAAACCGGTTTTATTGTCAAAACCTGCCAATTCCTTGCCATTCCCTCGAATCAAACCCGGCTTGTAGTCCCAGGTATCTACTTGACTCGGACCGCCATTCATAAAGAGCCAAATCACTGATTTTGCGCGCGCCGGAAAATGGGCGATTCGCGGTGCTAATGGATCCACTGGGGTTGCCCCCAATAAGCGCTCGTCGCCGAGCAATCCAGCCAAGGCGAGTAATCCTGCGCCACCACCGGCACGACGCAAAGCTTCCCGACGACTCAAAGTCTGAGGAGTATTAATCGACATAAAGGAATTCATTGAGACTAAGAAGGGTCTGAGCGAAATCAATCAAAGCAGTTCCCCGTGGGTCGGCGAGGTTCGCTCCCTGGTAGCGAGCCTGTTGCCCTTCGAGAAAACGAAGGGCAACAACCTGTTCTTTGCTGGTCGGCAACCGGTTTAAGGCCAGCAAATAGCCTCGTCGGACCGCATCAACCAGAGGGCGGTCGGTTCCCTGATCCGATCGCTTAGCAAAGGCTGCCGCCCAAGAACGTACATGCGGACTATTCATCAGCCATAAGGCTTGGGGGGCCACCGTTGTTACCGGTCGAATCCCTTGGCTAACCAACGGTTCCGGGGCATCAAAGGATTGCATCGAAGAAACCAATTGGCTCCGTTTCACCGTAAAATAGATACTCCGACGACGACTGGCTTCATCTAGGGTTCCCGGGCCATAAAGGTTCGTCGCCAGAACTCCGCAGACCGATAATAACGAGTCGCGGATGGCTTCGGCTTCTAAACGCTGAGGAATTCTCCGTGTCAGTAAAACGTTATTGGGATCCGCTAGAACCCGAGCAGAGGTGGTCGCACTGGATTGACGATACACCGCACTGGTCATCAAAAGTTGATGAAGAGGCTTTAGGTGCCAGCCGTTCCGAATCAATTCGGAGGCCATCCAATCGAGAAGCTCCGGATGGCTTGGTTTGGTTCCTTGCTTGCCGAAATCATTGGGTGTTGCCACTAATCCTTGGCCGAAGTGATGCTGCCACATTCGGTTCACAATCACTCGCGCCACCAAATGCCCCGCCCCCCGTTCCGAATCCGTCATCCAAGTGGCTAAGGATCGTCGACGCCCAGAGCCTTTGGATCCCGATGGAGGGGTCCAACTCCATCGTGTTTCTTCGGCTGGGTCTGGCAAAAGCACTTGCAAAAAACCAGCCGTCGCAACACCTCGTTTGGCATCTGGGCTTCCGCGATTCAGAAAATAGGTCTCCGGATAAAAATCGGCGCCCTGACTATGCATTCGTAACGCCGGATAGCCTTCGCCACAGATCAAAACATGGGTCAACTTCGGCTTAGGCGGATTCACCCCATGCGCCTCCACGGCCGCTTGCAGTCGTACCCATTCCGGTTCCAAAGGCTTCCGCCAATCCAGCAAAAGAGAGGTGTCCGCAGCCGTTAACACCCCTGTACCTCCGCCCAATCGGTTTTTCTCGAGGAGTGCGGCGATCGCCAGAGGTAGCCCCATCCCAGTGAGCGAGGGCGCTGATTGGGTCGATATCGATAACCGCGGACGACCGATCGTGTGCCGGGTGTTCACCGCAAACTCGAGGCGCACCTCCAGTTCAACCCCTGCCTCGCTCCCAATTGGAGCTTCGAATTCAAATACTGCCGCATGATTGGTGCCCAAATGTGGATCCAAGGCCCAACCTGTCTTGGGATCTAAGTCCAAAGCACTCCCCACCGAAAGCGTCGTTGAATTTTGTTCAAAGGTGGCGCGCGCTTTCACTAAGCGAACCTCACCGGTGGTGCCAGCCCCTACGTTGGAGGCAAAAAGTCGGACCCGACTGAGTCCAATATTTCCGTTATCAGCGCGCCCCGGTCCTCCCCCTTTCATACTCGGATGCGCCAGCGCTTCCACGCGCAAGGCCCGCCAGCCTCCTGAGGCCAACTTGGCTCGGAAGGTGTAGGTATCCGATTCCCCATTCACTCCTTCAACCAACTGCGATCCGTCGCCTAATTGCCGAAAAGATGCACCCGCCTTGGACACACTGGTGGTGGGCGTAATTAACTGCCATTCAGATGCGGGCATCGTGGCTCCAGAAGCCATCCAACTCCCAAGACGTTTTGGCAATTCTGTCTCTTCGTACTTTCGCAGGGCTCCCACCAAAGGATCATGCTCCAGCTTGTACCGCTCGAGGACGCGTTGGGTTGCGCTTGGATCAAGATCCAATTCGACATCACTTCGCACCGTGGTCGTGAAGGTCGACAGCATCCGATAATAATCACGCGCGGCAATGGGATCAAACTTATGATCATGACAGCGCGCACACCCGACGGTCAGCCCTAACATTGCCGTCCCTGTCGTCGCCAACATATCATCCATCGCATCATACCGGACCCTCTCCACTTCGTTGGCCGTAATTTGTGTCGGAAAAACGCCGGCACCCAAAAAGCCCGTGGCCATCAGTGCCTGCACGTTTTTAGGTTCAAATTCATCACCCGCAATCTGCCAGCGTACGAACTGATCGTAAGGCATATCTTCGTTCAAGGCCCTAATCACGAAATCACGGAAGTGATAGGCTCCGGGACGATCGTAATCGTGCTCAAATCCAGAACTCTCAGCAAACCGTGCCACATCGAGCCAATGACGGGCCCAGCGCTCACCATAACGGGGACTCGCCAAGAGACGAGACACCACCTTCGACCAAGCATCGGTCGAGGTATCTCCCACAAATGCTTCCACCTCCTCCGGTGAAGGCGGCAATCCTAGCAAATCAAATGAGGCCCTCCGAATAAGCGTCCGCCGATCCGCTTCCGGATTAGGTTTTAGTGACTTGGATTCCAGCCCCGCGAGAATAAAACGGTCCACCGGCGTCTTTACCCACCTCGATTGCCGAACCGTCGGTGGCGCTGATCGGCCCAGAGGTTGAAAAGCCCACCAAGCCCGCTCATCGGCTCCAATCGCAAAAGCCTTCTTCGACGCAATCGAACGGCCCTTGATCAAGGGCTCATCATAAGGCGCTCCCGCATCAATCCAACCTTTCAAACGCTCCACTTCTACCCTCGATAAGCGGGCTCCTTTCGAGGTTGGATGAACTTCAGTTGTGCGGGAAACAACATCAATCAATCGACTCGACCGCCCATTATAAACAGTGATCACCGCTCCACCACTTCCACCACGCAAAAGACCTTCACGGGTCACTAAATCCAAGCCGCCTTCTGTCTTGGTTCCACCGTGGCAGAATAAACACTGCTCCAGCAAAATGGGACGAATATCGTGCTGGAATAAATCCAACCCCCGAACCATTCGTGCGGCATGATCGACCGGAACACTCCCCACGGGTGCCGCCACAGCCGCTGCAGACTGCCATATAAAGGCCAGAAATAAAATCCATCTTTGGTTCATAGCAAGTTCGCTGGAAAGAGAGGTGAAGATAATTTCTTTTTGATAAATCTCAATGGTTCTTCGCAATTCAGCCGAAAATAATCCCCAGTCGACGCGGCGCTTTCTTTTCGATCCAACGGTGACTCGCTCCCCCCAAATAACCGACTTGCAGCGTGCCACCCTCAGGGGGACGATCACCCCAATGCTAAATCCATTGCGTGTCCCCTTCCCAATGTGCCTCAGCCTGCTTATCGCCGCTTGGAGCTATACGCTCCTCGCCGAATCTACAACCCCTCAAAAAAGCGGTTCTTCTCTACCCTGCGACCCTTCGGTTGCCACGGTGATTACTGCTCACCGAAGCCCGAGCCCCATCTTAGTGGATGGACGTCTCAACGAGGCCGCTTGGTCAACGGCGCAAATCTCGCCCACCTTCGTCGATTTAATCTCAGGCAAACCGACTCGGTTCGGAACCCGTGTTCGGTTACTTTGGGACGACACCGATCTGTACGTCGCCTACCAAATCGAGGAGACACGCGTGCGGGCAAGTCTGACCAATCATAATGACGCCATTTACACGGAAAATGACGTTGAACTCTTCATTGCCAGTGACGACGCCTATTACGAATTTGAAATCAACGCACGGAATACCGTCTATGAGGTCTTTTTCCTTTGGGAATCTGCCTATGAGACGGGAGGGTTTTCCTCGCTGCCAGAATTGAATAGGAAGAATCTACAACCCTTTAATGGCGTCGGATTTACGACCCATCCACGCGGACGTCGTCTCGGACACTTCAACTGGCGGTTTCCCGGGTTAAAAACCGCTGTCTATGTGGATGGCACCTTAAACGATGACACTGATATCGATCGGGGTTGGTCGGTCGAAATCAAATTACCTTGGGCCGGAATGCAAGCACTCGAACCAAAGTCCAAACGATCTCATCCGCCCCAGCATGGAGAAGAATGGCGACTAGACTTCTCCCGCTTCAACACCGCCAAGGAAGCAGCACCGGCCAAAGATTCTGGCGGTTGGGCTTTGAGTCCTCACGGCATCTGGGATTCACACGTACCCGAATGCTTTGCTCGAGTGCGTTTCTCCACCAATACGCCCTCATCAAAGCCAGTTCGCAAAAATACCGGGAAGTGATTCTCAGCATTCCTTGCCTGAGGCTTTGAGGACGTAGGTCTTATTCTGGGCGGAGCCATCTTGGTGGACGTTCGTGAAAAAACCTCACTGCCTCCGTTCACCTTCATTGCCGAGTCCTTTTGCCTCTGGTGCCAGTGAAGCTTGTCCTGAAAGGCCGTTTTAGGCTAATCGACAAAAGAGTTGACCGTACTTACGGACATCAACCGCCTAGAGACTGAAAAGTGAAGAGGACTCTCCCCTCTAACGCACCCTCTCAGTCCGTTCAAAGCTTGGAGGAAAAAGCGAGAGCCAAAAGAGGCGAAAATGAAGGTGTTAGGGACGCAGTTGTACCGAGGCGCGACCCGAATAACATTCTATGAAGAGAGTTCAGGTTGAAGCATCGAGTTTAAACTCAAAAAATTCGTCGGAATTTCCCTCTTTTTACTCTCTGTTTTTTAAGACAAGGTTGCTTCTAGTCTCCAAGCTGAAATGAAAAGACCACCTCGGCATCTTGATAATCGAACGGCGACCCTTTTGGCCCGCCCGTTTTCGGGTTTTTTCGGCCTGATTTATGCCGCTTTGATTTGGATAACTCCACCATCGACGGATGCCGCCTCTAAACCCGGGTTGACTCCTCCCGCGGCAAAGCCTTCTGCTGAGTCTGTTTGGTGGTCGTTAAAACCCCTGATTCAACCCACTGTGCCAAGCCTAAAGTTCGGTCAATATCGGATCACTAATCCGATTGATTCCTTTGTGGTTGCCACTTTGGCCGTGCACGGGATTCAGCAATCCCCAGAGGCAGATCGCCGAACACTTCTGCGCCGTCTCTCTTTCGATCTCACTGGTTTGCCACCCTCTCCCCAAGAGATTGAACACTTTATTTCTGACCCGAGTGCTAGGGCTTACGAAAATCAAGTCGACCGCCTCCTCGCCTCACCTCACTACGGCGAACGTTGGGCTCGGCACTGGTTGGATGTTGTTCATTACGGCGAAACCCATGGCTACGATAAGGATCAGCCTCGTCCCAATGCTTGGCCCTATCGCGATTATGTGGTTCGCAGCTTTAACGAGGACAAACCCTACGCCCGCTTCATTCAAGAACAGTTGGCAGGCGACTCTCTCTTCCCCGACACCCGCGACGGCTTCGAGGCCCTTGGATTTATTTCAGCGGGCCCATGGGATTTCATCGGTCATGCCGAAGTGCCTGAAACCAAAATGGACGGCTTAGTGGCCCGCCATCTCGATCGCGACGACATGGTGGCAACCACGTTTCAAACCTTTAACAGTCTCACTGTTCAATGCGCTCAATGTCACGACCACAAATTCGATCCTATCGCTCAGGAAGAGTATTATCGCCTTCAATCGGTGTTCAGTGCCGTGGATCGTGCCGATAAACCCTATGATACAGATCCAATTGTCGCGCGCGCTCGACGAGAATTAACCGCACGCCAAAAGCTTCTTGTCGCCCGCAAATCGGAGATAGATCGTTTGATCATTGAACGTGCCGGATCACCACTGATCCAACTGGATAAAAAAGTGGGTGCCCTTAGTAAGTCCATGGCGATCAGTGAAGCGATGGGATACCACAGTGCAATTGAGACCAAACAAGCGGTCGAAAAATGGGTTCAAGTTGATCTGGGTAGCCCGCGTCCCCTTGTCAAAATTGTCCTTCATCCCTGCAAAGATGATTTCAATGGGATCGGCGAGGGCTTCGGTTTTCCTCTTCGATTTAAAGTGGAGACTTCGGATGATCCTGACTTTAAGAAGGCTGTTTTTCTCGCGGTCGACTCGACCTCTACCGATTATGTAAATCCAAAGTTAAAGCCTGTAGGAATCGAGTTGGGGCAACGACTCACCCGCTTTATCCGCGTTACTGCCACTAAGCTCGCTCCTCGACAAAATGATTATATTTTCGCCTTAGCTGAACTGAATGCGGTGTTGATCGATGGAAGCAATGTTGCTCGGAATGCGGCCGTCTCGGCACTGGATTCGATTGAAGCCCCGGTTCGTTGGCAAAAGTTAAATCTTACCGACGGTTGGCAACCCGGCGCTAGCTCCGTCGAAGGTAAGGAACTACTGGAGCTAAAAGCTGAACGGATCACGTTGCTCACCCAAGCCACCTCTGCGTCGGACCGGTCAACTTTGGCCAGTATCCAATTAGCCCTAGCCGAGGCGACGAATGCTCTCGGAACGCTGCCCGCAACCGACAAGGTCTTCGTGGGCGCTGTCCATCAGGGATCTGGGGCCTTCCTTGGAACGGGCTCAAAAGGGGGCAAGCCACGAACCATCCGTGTTCTCAATCGCGGTAGTATCCAAAGTCCAGGAAAGGAAGTCAGCCCTGCGGCCTTGAGTTGTCTTCCCGGTGTGCCCGCTGATTTTAATCTAGCCTCCGATCATCCGGAGGGCGCCCGCCGCGCTGCCCTCGCTCAATGGTTGGCTCGAACCGACAACCCACTCACTTGGCGTTCAGCCGTTAATCGAGTGTGGCACTACCACTTCGGACGCGGGATCGTCGACAGTCCCAATGACTTTGGTCGTATGGGTGGACTTCCGACCCATCCAGAACTTCTCGACTGGTTAGCAGCCGATTTCCGCGATGGAGGACACTCTTTTAAGAAATTACATCGACTGATTGTCACCAGCGCTACCTATCGGCAAAGCTCAGCGCGGGTTCCCGCTTTCGATGCTTTGGATTCGGACAACCGTTATCTGTGGCGATCTAATCGTCGCAAGCTCGATGCCGAATCACTGCGCGATTCGGTCTTGAAGGTTTCAGGGGTGCTAAACCTCAAAATGGGCGGTCCTAGCTTCCGTGACTTTGTCATCGAAAAGCCGGAACACTCTCCTCATTATGAATACCAACTCCATGACCCAGAGGATCCTCTGTCCCATCGACGATCAATCTATCGGTTTATCGTCCGATCCCAACAGCAACCGTTTATGACCACTCTCGACTGTGCCGATCCCTCCATTCAAGTGGGTCGCCGGAATGAAAGTCTCTCTCCATTACAAGCCTTGGCGCTGATGAATAATTCTCTGATGCTCACCATGTCTAAACGCTTTGCCGCTCGTCTCGATAACCCGTCTGGCGATCTTCAATCCAAAGTGGCTACCGCCCATTATGAGGCGCTCGGACATCCTGCCTCGCCGGCCGATACTCAGGCACTTGTGGCCTATGCTTCTGAGTTTGGCCTGCCCAATCTTTGTCGCCTCTTGTTTAACTTGAACGAGTTTACTTTTGTCGACTGACTTTGCTTTTCCTCGAAACTCAGATTCATGACTCCCCCGTTTAAGAATTCTACGGCAACTAATCCCCGATCAATGGATTCAGCGAACCGTGGTCAAGGATCACTTTGGCATCGCTCTGGCTCATCTAACAACCCACTCGATCACTCTCCTCATTCGCGACGCGAATTTCTCTGGCGATCCGGTGGCGGCTTGGGGGGTATCGCTCTCACGAGTCTTCTCGAAGGGGAAGGCCTACTGGCTACCAAGGCTTCGGCCTCGACAACCTCACCTCATATCGCTGTTCCGCACCACCAGCCGAAAGCAAAAAGGGTCATACAATTATTTATGGGTGGCGCGGCCAGCCACCTAGATCTCTTCGACTACAAAGCAGAACTGATAAAACGAGACGGTCAAAAAAGTGACTTTGGCGAGGCGGTAGAGGCTTTTCAAGATGGTCTTGGCCCTTGGATGAAACCGGTCTGGCCCTTCAAACCCTACGGTCAATCAGGGCGAATGCTGGGAGAAACGGTGTCAGCTCTTGGTGCCGTTGCCGATGAACTCGCCTTCGTCCATAACTTGGTGGGCAAGACCGGTATCCATAGCCAAGCCACCTATCTGCAGTCGACCGGTTTTCAGTTACCCGGTTTCCCAGGAATGGGTTCTTGGGTCAGCTACGGACTAGGTACCATCAACGAAAACTTGCCGGCGTTCGTCGTCCTCCCAGACCATCGTGGCTTTGCTTCTAATGGCCCAAAAAACTGGGACTCCGCTTTCCTCCCGGGTCAGCACGCTGGAACGATTATTTACCCAGGCCAAGAAACTCCGATCGCGGACCTTTTTCCCGGTAAATCGGGTAACTATGTGTCTCCAAAAAGCGAGGCCGCAACCCTGTCCCTCCTCACTCGATTTAATCGAGAACATGCCTCAGTTCGCGAGGGAGATACTCGTTTGGAAGCTCGAATTCGCAGCTACGAACTGGCAGCTCGGATGCAGTTGGCGGCTCCTGAGGCCATGGATATTTCGCGGGAACCTGATTCACTCCTCGCTCTCTACGGCATTCAGAGGAATCCCCCCACTTGGCCCAAAGAAATCAATGATGCTGAAGAAATGGATTGTTTTGGGCGCAAATGCATCGTGGCCCGAAGACTCATCGAAAGGGGGGTTCGCTTTGTTCAGATCTGGAGCGGTAATGACAACGGATATCCACGTCGTAACTGGGATTCTCACGAAGATATCCGACGCGATCATGGGCCCCTTTCCATGGGCTTTGCGCGAGGCGCCGCTGCCTTGATTCAAGATCTCAAACAACGGGGACTGCTCGACGACACACTCATTCTCTGGACCACCGAATTCGGTCGTATGCCCTCCTCACAAGGGGGCAAAGGTCGTGATCATAATCCTTTTTGCTTCACCAATTGGTTGTGTGGCGGAGGCATTCGCGGTGGAGCGACCGTCGGCGAAAGTGATCAATGGGGCTACAAACCACTCGATCGTAAACACTCGACTTCGGTCTACGATATCCATGCCACGATCCTGCACCTCCTTGGCATCGAACACACTCGGCTTACTTTTCGTGCCAACGGCGTCGATCGTCGCTTAACTGACGTCCACGGAGATGTCATTTCAGGCTTGCTAGCCTGACCCCGAATCTCCATCGATCGAGTCATCGCCCCCCTCTCAAGAGGGTGTTACCGCTCTTCATCCTCGCTGCTAGGTTCTAAAAACAAGACGTCCACTGGATTTAAATTTTTAGTCATTGCCCTGAGGTCAAAACTTATTTGTCTTAACGCACTCCCAAAGAAGATCCAGACCGCTTCTCGACTTCTCTAAATCACCCAATAAAGTCGCTCCGATGATCCGCAGGCTTATTACTGTGTCCTTCGCTTCTTTTGTCGCCTTGGGACTCCCCAAATGGGCGGCAGCGGAAGAACTATCGCCCCCAGGCTTCAGACCGTCCGCCCACGGGTTTCATGCGCTGGTTGGTGCTAAAGTCGTCCTCCGTCCTGGCACCTCATTCACCAATGGTACAATCGTGATTCGCGACGGTACCATTACCGCCGTGGGACCGAATCTTCCTGCACCGGATGGAGCACGAATTTGGGATCTTTCGGGTGCAGTGATTTATGCTGGTTTTATTGACCCTTATTTCAATATTGATGCGAAAGAGGCCCCTGTCAGTACCTCCGGTAGCGAACCTATTTCAGGCGGCCTCACTTCCGGTGGCCCACGCTATTTCGGGGTCGCCGGCGAGGAACGTGATCCCGGCCGAATCGGACCCGGACACGGAATTCCTGATATCACCCCAGAGCGCCGGATGGTGGACGCCTTATCCCCAAATCCCAAAGCGTTGAAAGAAATGCGTGAACTGGGCTTCACAGCGGCCAATATTGTACCGAAAACGGGACTTCTTCGCGGGCGCTCCGCTGCAGTGCAACTGGGGGAAAGTTCCCCCAACAGCGCCCTTCTTCGGGCTGAAACTTCGCATCACGCTGCCTTTTCGACTGGCCACAGTGGGGACGGCTATCCGAATTCGCTGATGGGTGCCATTGCCGCTATCCGACAATCTTTCCTCGATGCGAGTTGGTATCAAAAAGATTACCAAGATTACCAAACTCGCCCCTCTCAGCGATCGCGTCCCACTTTCAATGCGGCACTAGATGCTTTGGCTCCACTTACCCTTGGTTCCTCTGCCCTTCCACTGGTGTTCGAATCAGGCAGCGTTCTCATGCAAGACCGCGCCACCCAACTGTGCGCCGAGTTCGGCTTGGTTCCTCAACTGGTTGCGTGCGGACAGGAATGGCGGCGCCCCGATCTCATTCGCCAAATTGCCGCCAAAAAAATCCCTTTCATTGTTCCTCTTCGCTTTCCTGCTTTGCCTAAATTTCCCGATGAGACCGACTGGGAAGAGGTTTCGCTGGATCTTTTACGTGCTTGGGATTGGGCGCCAGAAAACCCCGCATTTCTCCGTCAATCCGGTGCCGAAATTGCCCTCACCACCTACGGATTGACCGATAAAAAATCTTTCCGAACCGCGCTCGGATCGGCCCTCGATCGGGGTCTTAGTGAAGACGATGCCCTCGCCGCCTTAACCACTGTCCCAGCAACCCTCTGCGGATTGGGAGCGCGTTTAGGTGAAATCAGCACCGGTCGCATCGCCAATCTTACCGTCTGTGATGCCCCAGGCTACTTTGATTCCGAGACGCGAGTCCGTGCGGTTTGGATTGATGGCATCCACTACGAAAGTGATGCCACCTTAAAACCAAAGAAAGAGCTTAAACCGGAGGAAACCAAAAAGAAGAAGGCCTCCCAAGAACTCTCCAAAAAGCGCGTTGCTCGACCTCCCAACGAGGGGCGTGGTCCCTCCACCAATCCTCCCGCTCTGCGCATCCGCAATGCCACTCTTTGGACCAGTAGCCCTCAGGGCATCCTCACCCACGGCGATCTGGTGGTGCGCGAGGGTCGGATTGAGTCCGTCGGTGGAACGTCTAAACCGGGGGTTTATCACGAAATCGACGGAACAGGACTCCATGTGGCCCCGGGCATTATTGATTGCCACTCGCACTCGATGATTCTCGGTGCGGTCAACGAAGCCACGCTTCCCAGCACCGCAATGGTGCGAATCGCTGATGTCATCAATTCGGAGACGGACACGTTTCATCAACAATTGGCGGGAGGCACTACCGTGGCTAATCTGCTCCACGGTTCCGCCAATCCTATCGGCGGACAAAACGCCGTCATCAAACTTCGAAACGGTGCTCTACCCGGAAAACTCCTCCTCGAAGGTGCTCCATCCGGTATCAAATTCGCACTGGGCGAGAACGTTAAACAATCCAATTGGGGCGAAAAAAACGTCACCCGATTCCCTCAAACCCGCATGGGCGTCGCCACTTTCTATATTAACCGCTTCACCGCTGCCCAACAGCACCGTGCGGCACTTCTCAAAGGATCTAATGAAGACGGTTCCCCCGTCCGTCCAGACCTTGAACTAGCCGCTCTTGTTGAGATTCTCGAGGGAAAAAGACGCATCCATTGCCACAGTTATCGGCAGGACGAAATTCTCGCTTTCCTTCGGATTATGGACTCCTTCGGCGTGCGGGTCGCTACTTTTCAACATGTTCTTGAAGGTTATAAAGTCGCCGATGAATTGGCCCGTCACGGTGCTGGGGCGAGTTCCTTCTCTGATTGGTGGGCCTACAAAGTAGAGGTCTTTGACGCTATCCCCTATTCGGGTAGCTTAATGCAGCAAAGAGGGGTCACGGTCAGCTTCAATTCAGACTCCAGCGATTTTGCCCGCCGCCTCAATTTTGAAGCCGCAAAAGCGGTCAAATACGGGGGGACTCCTGAGCCTGATGCTCTCAACTTCGTCACCATTAATCCGGCTAAACAACTCGGGATCGAAGCTCGAGTCGGATCTCTGGAACCCGGGAAGGATGCTGATTTTTCTCTCTGGACTGGGTCCCCGCTCGATTCTTCAAGCCTGTGTCTCGAGACTTGGATCGATGGATCACGCTACTTTCGGCGCTCCGACGAAGCGACTCGTTCCGAAGCCTTAAAGACCGAAAGGAAAGCTCTCATCGCCAAAGCAAAGCAAATTGCCGACGGCCCAAGCGAAGCAAGTGCCACCGAAGGTGCTCGAAAACACTTCTTCGCCCGCGCTCTCGAACAATCCCGTCACCTCGGGGTCTCCGAATGTCAGAATTGCCTGCTTCGGCAGGAGAACTAAACCAATCCAGCTTCCGGTCCTGATCTAATGCTCGAATTTCTCGATAATACCCATGTCCGAGTTGGGCTAAAGCGTCTCGTCTACTTTGGCGGCTGCAATTATCTCGGACTCGCTTGGCATTCGTCACTCCAAGCGGCACTGGTCCGAGCCTCCGCTTCGGGCCCCTTCCAGACGGGGGCCTCTCGGCAAACCACCGGCGAACATCCGAAATTCCTTCAGACAGAACGAGCTATCGCTGGATTCTTCGGGACTGAATCTGCGGCCTTTTTTCCCACAGGTTACTTAGCTTCGATGGCCGCTCTCGATGGACTGCGTAATCGCATTGACTGCGTTCTAATCGACGCTGGAGCTCACCGCTGTCTGCGAGATGGGGCTCGGTTGACCGGACATCCTGTTATTGAATTTCCGCATCGAGATTCGAAGGGTTTGCGAAAGGCAATTCAGGCTTTGCCACGAGGCGCGGCACCTCTCGTGGCGACGGATGGCACAGGAGCCATTCGACCGGGCACCGCACCTTTGCAGGCCTTTCTTGACCGACTGCCCTCGACTGGCCTTCTTGTGGTCGATGACGCCCACGGTGCCGGAGTCCTTGGGGCAACCGGACGAGGCTTGGTGGCACATCTCGGAATACAAGATCCACGAGTCGTTCAGTGTGTTACCTTCGCCAAAGCATTTGCTACGGCAGGCGGTGCGGTTTTAGGAACAACCGATTTAATCAGCCAGATTCGAAACCTAGCGGGTGCCTACACGGGTTCGACAGCCCAACCCCTCTCACTCCTTGCCGCCGTCCAAGCGTCCCTTCGCTTAGTTCACCGTAACCCGGGTCGCATCCGACGTTTCCAATCCAATCAGCGACTCTTCGCCGACGCTGTTCAACACTTAGCCCGCATGGAAACTGACCCTCAAACCCCAGTTAGTGTGCTCTACTCCCGGAATGAACGAGAAGCGACCTCCCTTGCTACCGAGTTGATAAAAACGGGGATTCATCCGCCTTGGATTCGCTATCCCGGCGGTCCTGAAGGCGGATTTTTTCGTTTCGCTATTTCTGCCGCTCATCGCCCAGCTGAGATCCGAAGGTTAGCCTCAACCCTAACCACTCTACTCCAGCCTTGAGCCCTCAGGTCGAACTGAATTTTTTTCATAGAACACACCGAGAAAAGCAGGTTTGCCGTTAGTAGCCTTGGGTTCAAAAGTGCCGAGAGGAGCTAATTTTGTTCGGGTAATCTTGTGCTAAATTCAAAGAAAAATCAGCCCTCCAAAAGCCAATTAAACGAAAAGACAACTCGGAATTAGAAATTAGTAAAAAGAGTTTCGCAACCGTCGATCGTCAGTGAACCAAAACTCATTTCGGTAATCGGGACAACCCATGAAGCTCTTGGTTCCGCGGGCCGTGGCTGGTATTTCGGAAACTCCTCGCGCTAACCGGGCGCGTTGTCTGGAGACACTCAGAATTCAGCAGAATTCAGCAGACGCGGGCCACCACCAACTCCAACCACTTTCGATTTGCCAACAAGGGCCAGATTCTCATTCCCGCTTGGGTGCTCTGGGAGTTTCACCTCGAGAATGGAAGATTCACAAAAAATCAGGGGAAGAAGAACTCAAAGATCTTCGCCGGGAATACTAGTTTCAAAGGGACCTTGGGACTGGGTGATTTAACAAGCCCCTCCTGTAGGTTGAGCTGATGATTTCAGCGCAAACCGTGCCTCCCTTTCTGGTAATTTCCTGCACACAAGTCCGCGGAATATCGCTCTCGGCAATCAGGATGCGCACCACGCGCATCAGTTCCTCGCGATAAAGTTCCATGTCGACTGCCTCAAACTGGAAGGAGCGATCAACCTAGGTTCTGAGTGACGTTAATCCAAGCAGCTCGTTCATGAACTAGATCTGGTCAAACATCGTTTCGAGAAAAAACTAACAAAAGCCGCCAAGCTGCCATCCGAGAGGTCTCCCCACCTGTCCAAATCGTTTCGTCGCCCGAGTGCTGGCATGCGTTGGGTCTCGTCCAACGAGAAATAGTGCACCAAGGTCCGCTGGGTAGCGCGAGGGGTGGTCTTGTACCTCTTGATCAGGTTCGAATAGTAGCAGTTCATTTCCCAGACCAAATTGACAACTAGGCGCAAGATCTCGGATGGGTGAATCTGCCCGGTGAGGCGACCGGATGAGGATAGGATTTCTCAGCTTATCTGGATGGGCCATTATACCGAAGGGTTTATTATATTTGTTAAAAGCATTCAGCAACGCTTCCGCCCCTGATCATGACAGTTGTCGTCACCGGTCCCGTGAATCAACAAGAGTGCCCCCTTTTAATCTAAAAAAAGTCAGCGTCGGTCCCTCTGTAGAACCGTCCGCATTTACCCTCCACTTCAAAAAAAGCAAATTTCTATCAATCATGCGACGGCCGACAACGACCATCCAAATTAATTTGGATGTCCGCCGGAAACCGCGAGTTGTAAAGGGTGCACCTCACCCGTGCAAAAAAGCTCCGGCGTTATCGCGCCGGAGCTTTGCGTGAACCGAGTCTCGGTGTCGCTCGGATTACTTCAAGATCCGGAAGAACCGAGCCGAACCACTGGCCGGCACCGTTTGCGGAGCCGGTCCAACTGATGTCCAGATCGACGCCTCCAGGCTGTCTTTCGACTGAACCGTGCCGCCATCCGAGGAGGATATCGTCATGTTGGCGCCGCTCCGGCCGATGGTGATCGTCGGTTTGGCAATGACACCGCCGATCTTTCGCAATGCCCAATCAATGGCGTTATGCCAGAGTTGCTTGCCGGCTGCGTTGAGACCCGAATAAGTGGCGTCTCCGCCGCCTACATGAACTCGACGCTCCGCGGCTTTGGTCGTGCCGTCGAGGAGAGTGTCACCCTTTTCGTAAGCATAAATGACCACATGACCCGTGCCATCGGTGGTTTTGGCAATCTGCTTGGCTTGAGTGACGGGGAATCCCCAGGAGAATTCCACTCCCGCCTCCGAGATTGTGACGACGCCGCTCAACCCGCCCGCGATCGGGTGCGTTGGATCGGTGATTTCGAGTTGCGTTTGCGCACCGAGAACTCCGCGCGTGATGGTATCTTCATTGGTGGTGAAGAGGAAGTCGTCCTGCAGGGCACCCTCCCAATTGAAAACGGGAACCGCCACGTCACGGAATTTGTCGGCGACATCGCCCGAGCCCACACTTGATGAGATAATTACCAAGGCTTTTCCGGTCGCATCCGCACCGGTGGATGGAGCCGCTGGTGACATAATTGGATCGTAGCCCTGGCTAATCAGGTAATTAGCGAGCAACTGATCGGTCGCACTTGCACCGCTGGTCGCGTGGACCAGCATGATCTGCGGTGGATTTCCCGCGGTTACCTTGATCGTGGAGGAGGTCGCCACAAGGCCGGGAGCGTCCGTCACCTTGGCATTCACTAGGTAAACTCCTTGGGGAATACTTGGGATCGTTAACGAATACGGGGAAGTCGTATCCTCACCCAGTTTGCTGCCGTTGGCAAAGAACTCGACCTTCGTGATCTGGTTTTCCTTGTCGGTGGCGGTAGCGGTGATAGTAGCGCTTGAGTTCGCCGCGATTTTTGCTCCGTCAATGGGAGAGTTAAGTGTCACGCTCGGCGGTTCGTTAACCGCGACGTCGGCGTTATAAACCACCTTCAGGTTATCCACCCAGTTTCTGTGGTTTTCACCGCCGGTGCGTCCACCCAAACCGAGTTGGGCACCGGCGATCGGAGCCCAGCCGTCGATTTGCAATTTCTCGAAGTATTTAATGTTGTCATGGAAGACATCAATCGTTGCGTCTGCGTTCACCCGGATTAGAACATCAACCCATCGGCTATTGACGAGAGCCGCCTTGGCGAGGTTGGTTATGGCGAATTCGGTTCCGGCGAACTTGATGCCAATGGCGGGCGCTTCCCCGCCAGCATTGTCATAGGTATCGAAGGCAACGATCAGGCCGGTGCCTGCTCCCTCTTCACCGAAGGAGGCGGTGGGCGCGGTTGGGTCCGCGGCCAAGTCAGAAGCGAGGCTAAAGCTGAAGCCGTCGGCCGGGTTCCCGCTTCCATTGCCCAAGTAGAGCTTGAATTGGACGGTGAACCGGGTGACTTCTGCCCCTCCCAGGACATCGCCGAAAATGAGCGAGCCCTGAAGGCTGTTGGCGTTGGACGTTAGCTCGGCAAAGCCGGAACCATCCAGGCCGCCCGATGCTTTGATATTGGCGCTCCCGACCACGGCCGCGCCGAGCGGGACGATGCCAGCATTGAAGTCCGCGATGATGTGAAATGCCTCAAAGGCTTTCGTGGTGCTGACCACCGTGTTGCCGGCCAAATCCTTTACTCCGCTGATCGTCAGGTTATAGGTTTGCCCTGGAGTGACACTAGCTAAAGTCAACTCGACGACGCCGAACTGGCCCGCGTCTGAAACGAGTTTCGCACTGGAGACCGTGGGGCCGCCGGCCACCTTGTAATTTGCCGCGGCAGCCGCAGAGGCGGCATCGAGCGGTTCACTATACGCGACGGCGATTCTAAACACCCCGCCGGCGACGGAATTAACTATTGGAGGAGTCGTATCGGCTGAAACGGTGAGCGTGGCTGCGGACGAAGTTTGCGTTACAGAGTTCCCGAGGGTTGCATCAGTGATGTTGACGGAGATCACCGCGCGATATTGCGAACCAGAGTCGCTGAGGGACGGAAACTGGATCGAGTAGGTCGGGCTAGTGGCATCGACGATGTTCACGAAAGTGGAACTTCCCTTAGAAGCGCGTTGCCATTGAACTGCGGCGCCAGTTCCAAAAACCGAGTTCGCGCTGTAGCCGACCGTAAACGCCGTCGAACTGTTTGCCGGCGTGGTGATATTGGCGGGTGGTTGGGTGATGGCCAACGTGGAAACCTTGCTGAAGCCTGTGCTGAGATACTGCGCGTCAATCGGAACCACGGACGCGGCATCGTTAATGTCCCCATCCTTCGGCCCGAGCCAGCCCACCTGAATCCAATCCCCGCCGCCGCCTTCCTTCCAATAGGCGCGCAGGTAATATTTCTTCCCCGCCTCGAGGGCTATGGGCAGGGAGGAGAGAGTGCCCTGAGCATCCGTGAATGCATTGCAGCAGCCGGTTTGAAGGGCAATCGTGCGCAGTCCCACCGCAGTATCATCCGTGCTCAACTCCAATCGCGAAGCATCGTCGCTGCGAATATAAAACTTATAATTGCCGGTAGCGGGTGGCGTGACGAATCCGGTGATCTCTCCGCCATAATTATCGCCGAACACATCTCCGGTGCCTTCACCCGAGCTGAAAATATCCCAAAGAAACACCTCGTCGGCGCCATTAGGATACTTGGCATTGTTGATCAAATCGGTGACGGTCGACCCAGTGATCCCACGATAAAACCGGACCAAGAGTTTGTTGGGAACGACGGTAGCGCCCGTGAAAGAACCGACGCCGCCAGTTTGGGCATTGCCAGCCGTGTCCTTAACACCATTGACGGTCAGGCTATAAGCCGTGTTCGGCGTTTGGACTGCTGTGGTCAAAATTACGATTCGACCGGTCGGCCCCAAAGTCGCTTTGGTAATGCTGAGACCGGCCACCGCGTAGTTGGCGAGCGTCTCCGCCGCGACCTTGTTGAGTGGCTCGCTAAATTGCAGGGCAATACTAGTACCGGACGCGCCGCCGGTCACTTGAGTCAAACTGGGCGACGTAGAATCAGTGATCAGAGTCGCCGTCGCACTCGTCGCCGTCTTCGTGCCATTGGAAACAATCACCCGATACTGTGATCCGTTCATCGCATCCGTTGCGGTCAGAGTTGTATAATTTGTGCGGGTTGCCGCCGCGATGTTGGCAAAGGTGCCGGCGGCGGACGCCCGAGATTGCCATTGATAGGTCAACGTCCCGCTACCCTCGGCAACCACGGCGAACGTCCCAGTGCTGCCGGGCGTGGCGGTGGCATTTTGAGGTCCAGTCGCGACATACACAAAATTCACTGCCTGACCCGATTGAACCGGACCCGGGTCCGTAGGCGCGGCTAGGTCTGAACGTTGCAGGACTAACGCGTCCAACGCGGAGCCATCCTCGCGCATAATGACGCGCACCGTATAGACCCCGATTCCCAAGTTGAAGAGCGCAGGCCCTTCATCGGTGATACCCGCGCCGCCGCCACCATAATTGTCTAGCGCCGCATAACCATCCCAGCCGGAGACACCCGCGATCTTGCTGGTGATACTGGAAAAGTCAGCGTCATCTGGATCGGAGCCGCCGGAAAAACGGGCCAAGCCTGGACTGGAGACTTCGAGAATTCGCACGAAGATTGAATCACTGGCACCATCCCAACCGCCCCAGCGAAGATAAAGTTGGTACTCGCCAGGAGTGTTAACATTTATCAGGTAATCAACCGTTGGCGATACGGGCAGCAGTGCCTCAGAGTTGTTATTTAACCCCGCATCCGGGAGACTAACCAGATACGATCCACGGGGATTTAAGTAGTCAGTAGTGTGGGTATCCACGAAACTGTCCTTGCCGTCGTCCGTGGGTACTATGTGCCAGTGGTGGCCATCGGCCGCATTAACGCGACTGGAGTAGTTCTCAGCTTCGATGATGACTCTACCGCCGGTTTCCTCGTAGATTTTTGATCCGGCGTTGGAGTAGGTCGTTGCGAATGAGGCAAAGGCCAATAGGAGAGCGAATCTCGCTCGATATCTGGGTTGCATATGAGAATATGATCTGGGGAAGTAGAAATGCTTCATTAGCTGAGCCGGTTGCGTCAAGGGCTTTAATTTCAGAATGAAAACAACTCGGTGCTCAAGTGCGACCGGAAGGGGGCAGTTCCAATAATCAACAAGGGTTCAGGGGTGTTCATCGCGACGATTGCCGTTGGGCAGGCGCGCGGCCTAAGTGGCTTTCTCTGCGTCGCCTTTGGCCCGCGCAGCCAGTTGGGCTTCGGTCCAACCGGTGGTGTTCATCCAGCCTTGCACGAGCCCTTAGGCCAAGTATTCATCGGGTTCGTTGCACTCGAGCGCTTGGTCGGGCGGGAGAAGGCTGGCGCGCACGGGTTTGTTTTACACGTAATCGGAGGTGGTGGGGAGGTAGTCGCCACCACGTTCATCGATTACAGGGGATTTGTAGCGTCCGACGAGGAGGTAGCCGAAGAGCTGATGGCGGCGGTTAAAGCGGCTGGTGTCGGTGCCCAGAAACCATTTTATGCCGACGACCAGGTTGGGCAGGGGCGTCTCGGCGTCGAGATGGAAAGGATCATCCATGCGGCACCAAGCATGGAATTTCCAGCCGGTCTTTTCGCAGGTAGCACTAGGGTATTGGACTCGGGAGGGGCCGAGCATGCAATGATCTCCTCCCAACGGATCCCTATTATCAATGGTTAGAACCGCCTCCTCGACGGCGCCACCACGCCAACCCCAACAGATCGGAGGCGCTCACCGCCGCATACTCGCCCGGTTCCGGAGCCGCGGTAAAGGAACCCGTCGTCGTAAACAGGCCTTGGCTCTTCACCTAGACGAAACTATTGATACATCGGGATGCACCGCTTTTTCACGTTCCGGAAGGAATTCGATTGCGCGCATGGCACGCAGTCTCTATCTCAGCGTAATGCATCAGATTAAGATTTTCAAAGGGATCGAGAACGAAGCGGCGGGTTTGGAGAAGCAGATCAACACTTGGCTGGCGGGTGAAGCCATTCGCGTGATCAGTATTTCCGGCAACATCGCTCCGCAAAGCCCGCCGCCCGAAGACAAGGCCGGCAGCATCAACCAAAGCCCTTGGGCTCCGTCTGACCTTCTGGTGATCGTCCATTACGAGAAGTAATCATCCCCCGGAGGCCATTGCCTTGCGGGCGCTTGCGAAAGCGTGCGACGTTCGCGTGACAACGCCCCAATTTCCATATTGATAGGAAATTGATAGGAAATTGCTTTTTTGACGCAAAGGGTAACTGCTAGGTCTCGACGCGGATCCACACGACTGGCCGTTCTCGAAACACGAGGACGAATCAAACGCGCCCAAAGGTGGCATCAACGTCGAGAGAGAAAGTCTCACGAAGTACGATCCCGTCAACGATCGCAAAGTCGGCAACAATTTCGCCACCGACAAAATGCCAATCGAACCGGGAAGCAGCGGGGTGCGGATCAAGGTAAACTGCTGCAGGCTGCTCGAAGGCCATGCCCCACGCGCTTCGTTCGCTTCTATCTCCCCAAGTGGAAGGTCGGCCCGCTGCCTCACGAGGAACAATTCCACAGGCGCGAGGAAGTCCCGACAAAAACTCTTTATGAAACGCCATCGTTCTCTCTTCTGCCCGTTACTCGTGCTCGGTTTATCCTTCGGCGCTCTAGCTTTTGCAGTCTCCGCGGAGAATGCCGCTGTGCTCGCGAATATTAAAACTCAGCGCGACATCGATGCCATCATCGCATCGACCAAGACTGTCGAATTGAAACAGGGACTTCAGAGGCACTCGGTCGAATTGCGCGACGCCGCTGAACTCTACGCTCATGTCCAGGCAGTCCTTCGTACCGTACAGTTGTCTCCCGGCAAGGTGGAGGGAATTAATACCACACCCGAGAGCCTGAAGAAGGTCGTCGGTGGCGACATCGCGATCTTCGACACTTTGAAGCTCGTGGACCTCGCCATCCCCAACGCGGGACCGCACGACCATCGCAAGCTCGATCCCTACGACGCCGCTTTCTTCGAGCATCTCGGGCACCTCAAGACGCTCGAGTCGCTCAATATCATCGCCACCAAACTCAGCGACGAATGGCTTGCGCCGTTGGGCAAACTCACAAATCTAAAAATGCTCAGGCTCGTCAACAACGGCAAGTTGACCGATGCCGGAATGGCGCATCTGGCCGGACTGAAAAATCTCGAATCATTTTCCTTCGTCGGCACCGGCATGAAAGGCCACGCCTATGCAAAGTTTGAAGGGTGGACGCGACTCGTCAAAGTCAGTCATCGCGGCAGCTCGATTGACGATGAAGGTCTCCGCCAACTCTGCGAACATCTGCCCAATCTCGAAACTATCAGCCTCGCCCACGCCAAGTTCACAGATACCGGTGCCGTTCATCTGAAAAAGCTCACCAAACTCAAAGGGCTGGAGATCGGCACCCACAACGCGAAGCCGAGCTGCCTTCAGCACCTCACAAAGCTTCCGCTGACGTATCTGCAACTCGGCGACGGACTCGACACGCCCGAAGGCATCGCTCTTATCAAAGGCATTTCCACCCTGCGCCGACTGACGATCACCAATGCCAAACCGCTCACGGATGCCGATCTGAAACTCGTCGCCAGCATCACGCAGTTGGAGCATCTGGAACTCAGTGGGGTCGATCTCCCCGACGAACGCCTCGCGCTGCTCAAAGACTTTGCCTTCCTCAAGTCCATACGCATCGTCCCCTCTGGCTCTCCCTTTACGCCTGAGACCCAAGCCAAAATCAAACAGCTGCTGCCCAAGATCGAGCTGCAACTCAAGTAAGTGATCCGCGCCCTTTGGCGGAAGAGCGGTTGTCAGGCGCGGGTGGAATTCATAGGTTAGCCTTTCGGTCAAAAAACAATTTTCTGCGGCAGACGAGGGCCAGACTATTTTTACTGTTTTCTGATTCTGAGGGGGGCATTTTATTGAGTTTTATCGGACTGATTTTTCTTTGAATTTGGCTCTAGGTTGCCCAAACCAAATAATTCGATATTGAACCGAAGTGGCTCTGTTCTGCACTTGGAGAGAAGCTCCTCTCTGCTGTCGTTTTCTAGGGGTGTTATTTGGCTAAATTACTCTGATCGGCCATTCACTTAAATCGCATCGCACTTTTATCCGCCTTTTCGCTTCAACGTCTTTCCCACTGGGTGGCCGCTTTGAAGTCAAGCGTCACTACCTGCCACGGTACGTGCCCACCACATCGGCCAGACGCGGGGCGCCCCGAGCTAATGTTCATCACCCGCGGCACGGGCGAGGAAGTCTTCACCGAGAAACTGAGCTGGGACGAAATTCAGGATTTGTTGAACTAAGCCGGCCGTTTCAACCCGATCCGCAACAGGCGCTGCCGGTGGGCGCGGCAAAAGGCAAGGTCCCAGCCATGCGGCGCATTCACGGCCCGTCCAGCGCGGGGACCGCTTGCCGGTAGCGCAGCGTCAGGTTCACCGGACCGGGTGGCGCGAGGTCTTTCGCGAGATGGATGTTGCCGTTGGTCTTCAGGATGCGGCCATAGTCGCCGAACCGAGTGAGGTCAGGGGGCGACTTCTGCACCTCTAGGCCGCTGGCGATGACCTGCGTGCCGAACCCCGCCGGCAAAGCGACGACCCAACCCAGCGTGCCGACTGTCTGGAAAACTTCGGGCAACGCCAACTCCATCGCGCCGACGAAACCGAGACGCACCGGCGGATACGCCAACCGGAAGGACAACCGATGGGCGATCTGCTGCGCGGCACGTTCCGGGAGGCGCAGGCGGCACAACTGGCCTTCCACCGCCGGCGCACCGACCTCCGTTCCGTTGATAGAAATTGAGATCAACCTCGCTTGGGGCGGCAAGCGTAGGCGAAACTCCTCCGCTTGCGACGCCGGCAACTCGAGTTCGGTGAAGTGAGTGCAACTCCCGTCCGAGCCGATCACCGTGAGATGCCGCGCCTGCGTGATCCCGATCCCATAGAAGTCCTTCGCGCCGTCCGCCGGCTTGGCCACGCCGGTCCCTTCCAATTCGCGCCATTCGACAATCAGCAGTTCTTCACCCGCGACCCCGAGCTCGTAGATTGTCCGCTGATCCTGCGCGCGCTTCGACCAAAGGCTGCCGGTGAAGTGCTCCAGATCGGCGCGGCCCGACTCGATCCGAACCTTGCCGGTCGGCCCGAGCAGCAGTGGGAACTGCGCCCGCTTCCGTCCCTCTCGGGGTTCGGCCGCCACGCGGTAGGAGAACCGCAGCACACCCGGGCCGGGGCGTTCTGCCAGCAAGGCAAGCCGGTTCGAGACCGTGACCAGTTGAGCCACCTCGGGAGTGGAGACCTCCAAGTCACGCGATTGAAGATGCACGGGCTGGGCGAACAGGAGCAACGGCGTTTGACCCGAGCGCAGCACGCGGAATGAAACCTTCACTTCCACTAGGAAGTAAGCCGCCTCGTCGACGATCTGGTAAGCCGCTGGCTCGAACGATAACAGCGGCGGATTAGGTCGCCACTTCGTCTCGGACAGCGCCTCCGCGAGTTGCGCTGGCAGGATGACTTGGACCTCGGCGGCTTCCGTCCGCTCTCCGGTCCAACAACCCAGCAGGAGCGCCGCGGCAGCGATGGTCTTCTTCAGCACCTGATTCTGCAGGTTAATCAGCACCCAGAACGTCACCACGCCGAGACAGAGCAGCACCATCCCGCGGTTCCAACCCGCGAAAGCGGCCAACGTGGGGAAGACCTGGTAAAGGACCAGGAACAACGGCCCGCCCGCCAGACCGAGACGCGCGCCCAAGTGCAGGCGGGCGTAGTTCACGAGCAACGACCCTGGCACCGCCACCGCGATGACGAGCGCCACCGCGAAGGTGAACCGCGCGCTCAGATAGATCACCAGAGGGAAGTAGAGCGCGTAGCCGGCGCTAATCGTCAGCATCTGCACCGCAGACAAAGACTGGCGCGCGCCGACGACCGCGCCGACCGCGACCAAGAAAAGCAGGCAGACGACCGGCCCGATCTCCATCAATTGCAACAGCGAGTCGTGCAGGTTGCGGCCTTCGACGATGCCGCCGGAGAAGGCATCGGGCGCGAGGAAGTCGCTCCGTTCCCAGGCGACGAGCTCGTCCGTGGCGGGTATCGCCCCGTCGCCGCACTCGAAACGCATCGACGGCAGGTTCTGCCGGCGGAACTCCACCCGGATCTGCTTCACCGGATCGCCTCCTTGCGCCGCGATCCGGTAGGTCACGCCTTTCAGAGCGGCCGCTTGGTAAGAGATCTCGAGGGTCACTGTGCCGTGCGCCGCGACCTGTCCGCTCCAGAGCCAAGCGTCCTTGGCGTTCTCCTGCGTTCCGGGCACGGAGGCGTTCAGCTTCAGGCCGCCCGCTTGCAGGCTTTGCCCCGAGCTATCTCCGGTCCGCGGATGCGGGCATCTGAAGAGGATGAAAATCGGTTCCTCGAAGACATTCGTCAAGACGTGCCGGGCGACGAAGCTCCCCGACATGTCGAGGACGGTCCTCAACCCGCGATGATCGCGATGCCCCCGCATATCGAAAAGGATCTCGGAGGACTCCGGTTGGGCGGATTTGATGACCGCGATGTCGTCGGTCACCTTCCTGACCACGATGCGGGGCGATTCTTGGACCAACTCGGTCATCGAGGAGCGCATCGGTTCCCCGACGAACTGCGGCCGTTCCTGCATCAGCATCCACAGACCGAGGAAACCGAGGGCGATGATCAGCCAGCTCAACAATCCTGCCGCGACCGGGGCGGTTGCCAGACGCGATTGCGGCGCACTGGATAGGTGGGTGGAAGATCCTCTGTCGCCCAGAGGTTGGCTCGTAGTCATGGGTCAACGGGTCAGAGTTGTTCGCTCGCCCCAAGCTGGGGGCGGCAACAGGAGAAGCAATTCTAAATAAACTGTCTTGCAAAGTAGGATGGCCCGCAGCGGCAAATTTAGGGGTGGAGCGATCTCGCCAAAACCAAGCAAATGGCACGGCGACAACGACCCCGGATTTAGACCCGATATGCACCCTCTCTGAGTGCCCGACCAAGGACCAACCCTGCCTACGGACTGCGCGCAGCGAAGGGAGAGGCGCGGGGCAAATTGAACGTTCGACCTTGGACGCCGCGAGCGGGCCAGACACTTACAGGCGGCAAGGCACGCGGCCCGTCTGCACTCTGGACAGTCTGCCGGCGGGTAGCGTCGCAAGCTTTCCGATAACCTGCGCGCTGTCCATTCCCTCAGTCCTTTAACTTGAGCGTTTCCACTTGGTCTCTGACCGTATACTCTTTCCTCAACGTGACTTTGCAGGAAGAAATTCGGCGGCGGCGAACTTTTGCCATTATTTCACACCCCGATGCGGGTAAGACAACGCTGACTGAAAAGCTATTGCTTTACGGTGGAGCCGTTCAACTCGCCGGATCGGTCACGGCACGAAAGAACCAACGGGCAACGACCTCCGATTGGATGGAACTTGAGAAAAAACGTGGCATCTCTATCAGTTCCACGGTCCTCCAATTCGAATATGCTGGGTTTCACGTCAATCTTCTCGATACCCCCGGCCACAAAGATTTCTCAGAAGATACCTATCGCGTTCTGACCGCAGTCGATTCGGTGATCATGGTGATTGATGCTGGCAAGGGCGTGGAGTCCCAAACTCGCAAACTCTTCGAGGTTTGTGCGCGGCGTGGAGTCCCGATTTTCACTTTCATAAACAAGATGGATCGTCCGGCTTTGGATCCCATCCAACTGATGGATGAACTCGAGGCTGTGCTAGGAATTCGCTCTTGTGCGATGAACTGGCCATTGGGGAGTGGAACTGATTTTAAAGGCATCTACGATCGCGCAGATAAAAAAGTTCACCTCTTCGAACGTGTGGTCGGCGGTATGTACCGCGCTCCTGTTAATGTCACCGGCCTTGAGGATCCTCTCGTCCGCTCTAAACTTGACGACCAAACCTATGCGATCGTTCGCGAACAAATTGAAATGGTGGAAATGGCCGGAGCAGAATTTAACCGAGAGGCGGTGCTCGTTGGCAAACTCACCCCAGTTTTCTTCGGTTCTGGGGTTAACAACTTTGGGGTCCAGCTCCTTCTTGACACCTTCCTTGCTTATTCTCCCCCCCCCCGAGGTCGGGCGGCTTCCGCTTTCCATTGATCCACCCTATGAGGCGGAATTTTTCGCGCCCTTCTTAGTCGGGCTTCGCCCAGGGAAGGTCAGTTCAGCCACACCTGATTTATCGAGTTCACCCAAGCCTGCCTCCACCATTCGCTGATATTGCGCCAAAGCAGATTTGGCGAGAGGAACGCGTACCTTGCGGTCGTTCGCTAGTTTCAAGGCGATTCCCGAATCCTTGGCGGCGTGGGCCGCACTGAAAAAACAGGAGTGATCTCGATTCTGCATATCTTCTCCGTCGGTTTGTAAAACACGGGAATTAGCGCCCGTCTGCGAAAACACTTCGCGCAAAAGTGTCAGATCCAGCCCCAAAGCAGCTCCAAGCCCCAAGCCTTCGGCCAACCCCGCCGTGTTAATGTTCATCACCATATTTACTAAGGCCTTCACCTGTGCTGCCGTACCGGCCGAGCCAATATACCGACTCGAGTTTGCTAGGACATTCAGAACCGGTTGGGCTGCCTCAAAGGCCTGCACCGTCCCACCTAACATCAGATAAAGAGTTCCTTCGCGTGCTTGGTTAATGCTCGAAGCCATACAGGCTTCCAAACTCTGCGCTCCGACCTTTGTGGCACGTTCTTCCACCGCTACGTGCACACTCGGCGAGACAGTGGCGCAATTAATAAAAAGACGACCGGCGGCCCCACGTAATAAACTGTCTCCCTTGATCGCAAAAATCCGCTCCATCGCCTCATCATCGGTCACCACCGTAAGAACAATATCAGCGACCGCCGTCACCTGTGCTAAGCGTCCCGGCGCTTGGCATCTGAGTTCGGTCGCTAAAGCTAACGCCACCTTCTTACGAGCATCATAGACTGCGGTAACATCGAAACCGGACTCTTTGAGCCGACGAGCCATATTGGCGCCCATCCGCCCCACCCCAACGACCGCAATACGCGTTTTCATATTCCTCAAATCAAACAGTTTCTAGAGCCCTTTAAGCAAGGGAAAGTCCCCAAAAAACCACTTTTAAGCCCTTGAATTACCCTCGACACTCTCAGCCTATTTTCTCGAAGACTGCGCTGTGGTGACCTCTTTTCTACCACCACCCAATTGAATATAATCTGACAGAATCTGCTCAACTTCCTTGAGATTAACGTCGATCGGGACGCCCGAATCCGCTCCCTCTAGATCTTCCTCGCCATCCAGTTTCTCCCGTTTCCAAGTTTCAGCCGACGTCCCCTCCCGACCCGGCTTGGTCTTCAAGTTTTTTGCATCCTTGCTCGTCGCTGCAATCGCCAACTTTGCCGACTCAGGCTCGGGCATTCCCGGTTTGACCGCGTCTTTTAAGCTCAAGTTGTAGGTCACAAGAGTGGTCTCGTTCCGTTTCCGAATTTCCTCTTCTCGACGCGCCACCCGATCGCGATCCGATTGAATCTCATCTCGTCGCACCTTTTCACTGAGCGAAATCGATCGATCAGCCAACATCTTCTTGTAGCGATCAATGTCTTCTCGGACATAGCCATAGTGAACATCTGCGGCGACCCGAGCTGCAGATCTCTTAATTAACTCCGGCAGAAGAGTGGGTACTCGGGCAAAGTGATCATGCGGCGCTGCCCCGATGGTATTCCAAGGAAGAGCGTTACTCAGCGAAGATTCGCCAATATCCGCGTAATTATTGACACTCGGCAAAACAATGTCAGGAACGACCCCTTTGAGTTGGGTGGAGGAACCCGAGGGGCGATAGAATTTGCTAATGGTGACCTTAACTTGGCCCGGTTTGCCCTTGCCTCGGAAATAGGGCTCTAGACCTTGTAAATTCTGGACCGTCCCTTTTCCGTGAGTGGAACTATCGCCCACCACAATCGCCCGCCCGTAGTCCTGCAATGCACCAGCCAAAATCTCCGATGCGGAAGCACTAAACCGACTGGTCAACACCGCCAACGGTCCCTCATACAGAACATCCGAATCATCGTCACTTAAGACGCGCTGCTGTCCCGCTGAATTAACCACCTGAACGATGGGGCCTGTTTTAATAAAAAGTCCGGTGAGGCTAATACACTCCTCGAGAGATCCCCCTCCGTTACGGCGTAAATCCAAAACCACTCCGTCCACCTTTTCAGCCATAAGTTTAGTGAGCAACTTTGCCACATCGGCTGTGGGACTCTTCGTTGCGCCTCCTCCACCGATGGCTCCACTGTAAAAGGCGGGTAGATCAATGATCCCAATGCGATTGGTTCTGCCACCTGATGGCATCAAAACCAACTTCGCTTTCGCTTCCTGATCCTCAAGAGGAATGGTGTCGCGAATGATCATCACCGATTTCCGAGAACTCGGATCTGCTCCCACCGGAATGACACTCAAAGTCACCTTCGTTCCTTTGGGGCCACGAATCTTTTCGACGATGCTTTGTAACTTCTCGTCAACCACCTCTACCGGGGCTTCTTTGTCTTGGGCTACCGATACAATTCGATCGCCGGCTTTAAGCATTTTCGACTTCTCTGCCGGACTTCCTGGCTTGATCTCGCTAATAGTTGCGTAACCGTCTTCTGTGGTTAGCACGGCCCCTATCCCCACAAAGGAAAGGGTCATCGACATCGCAAACATATCCTCTTCGCGCGGCCCAAAATAGTTCGAGTGCGGGTCGTAGGAGTGAGCCAAAGCGTCCAAATAGAATTGAAGAACTTCTTTTGATTCAAACTGCTTCAAATTACGAAGAATCCGGTTATAACGACGCATCAAGGTCTTAACAATTTCTTGATGGCGATCCTCAGGAAGGTTCTTTTCAACATAAGCTCGAATCTCTGGGACCGAAGTGAAGCGCCCTGCTTCAGCCAGACGAGCCATTTCAATCGCCCTATTAGTGCTAAGGAGCGTCCGCAACCGAGTTTCCAAACCCGTCAAATGAAGAGTAGCGACCTTTCGACCTTTCACCATCAGCGGCTTGGTTAAGGAAGCGGGCTTCAGATTTTTTGTTCCCTCCTTACTGTTCTTAGACTCCACCACAGCCGTTGAGTTAGTTGTCTCCTTTGCCGCACCTTCCTCGGAAGCCGTCGTCATCTGTTTCCAAAGGTTGGTGGACAACGTATCAAAACCGCGTCCTAGCTTCTCAGAAAGATACTCAAACTGCAGTCGTTCCTTCCAGAGATTCTGAATGTCATCCAAAGTCTTCGGCCGCTCGGCATCCCTCCGGTTGAGCACAACTCGGACATCACGGGTGAAATCAAAACGCCCCGTCTTCAACTCTTCCATCACCACTCCATACTGTTGATCTATCCGCTGCAAATAACGGTTGAAAATTAAGTAGGCTGGTCGAGTATCTTTACGGCTCAAGGTTAGGGTATCTAATTCCTTTTTAAAAACTGCAAACCCTTCATAATCAGACGCTAAAAAATACATTCGCTGCGGATCTAATGACTCAAGATACCGCTCAAAAAAACGCTCCGAAATCCCATCGTCAAAGGGTCGTCGTAAGAAATGGGAACGTTGAATCATTTGAGCGGCTAGACTGGCAATTTCACCATTAGAATCTTCAGGTGCTAGCTCTTTAGCATCGGTAAATTTTGAAGGTAAAGCGACCGAATCCGATGTCCCAACTGTCGCTGTAACTGGCGGTTTAACCGATGTTTCTTGGGCAAAAATCTTTGCGTCAAAGATTAGAGACAAGACGACTGAACAAGACCAGATCCAGACTTTCATTTGTTAAGATTATGCGACGGCAACACTGAGATGCCAAACGGAAGTTGAGCTAGAATTGAAATAAAAAAGGTTCGGGCGCAATCAAATCAGAGGATCAATCCAGTGAATCAGTTGATAACAGTGGCAATAGTCGCCTCGACCGACTTGATTTCAGTGGTTGAATTGGTCGACCGAGAGCTTTTCCAAACATAGCGAAACATCAGAACCTTCAAGGCCGCCGTGAGTGGGATGGCGAGAATACCTCCCAGCAAGCCGCCTAAGAGAGTGGTCCCGACCATCACCGCAATTAGGATTGTTAGCGGATGTAACCCGACCCGTTCACTCATAATTTTCGGTGTGATCACTAATCCTTCTATCACCTGTACGACAAAAAAAACAACGAAGGCTCCAGCAGGTAATTGCCAACTACCGCTACTGGCAAATCCAATGATTAAGGCGCTAAAAAAAGTGATAATAGCCCCCAAAAATGGAATCATGGTGAGAAAAGTAGAAAGGGTCCCAATCAAAAAAGCATAAGGTAAACCAATCAACAAAAACCCGATTGTATAGAGAACCCCATCACACAAAGCCACCAAGAGTTGGCTGCGAAAGAAGACGATTAGGTGGTCATTTATTGACCGCAGAACGAACACCATCTCATCCTTAAAGTCGGAATTCCGAAGGGGTAAATAATCGGTCCATCGTTTTTCAATGCCGTTCTTTTCGAGCAGAAAATAAAACGCATAGATTGGAACCAAGGCTAATCCCGCCAAAAGACCAAACCAACCACTGACGCCACTTAATTGTCCAAAAAGCCAAGAACCCGCCTCAGGAATAATATTTGCCACCCAACTCGTTGCTGACTTCATCCATCGAGAATCAAGGCGAATCGCCCCCGCTTCCCCCTCAGGATCGACAGCGAAGGCTCCCGCGTCGAGAGGACTGTTCGTCGTCTTCGTCGAGAGTCCGGGATCGGACTGCTGGCCGCTGAACGAAATTATTTTCTGAATTAGAACAGGGGGATTTGTCGCCCAAGTATGAACCTGTTCTTGAAGCCTCCGGGAATAACTCGGAACCCGATCTGCAAATTGATGAGTCTCTCGGTAAATCTGAGGGACCCAACTCGCAATCGCCCCGATCATTAATAAAAAGGCGGAAATAAAAACGAGCAAGAGTGCCCTCGGCCTTGAAAGCCCTTTGCGCGCCAAAAAGTCGACCAGCGGATCAAGTAGATAAGCGACAATACCCGCCACCGCCAAGGGCCACAGAACCGCGGACAGAAGGTTAAGCAGAAATCCGAGAGCCCAAACGACCCCTGCAAGTAAACCCAACAAAAGAGCCAAGGCAAGAGCGGAGAGGGCTAACCAAATCAGTCGAGACTGATTTGCAGTGGGCGGGGCTAACATAAGGGCGTCCTTCTTGGATAGGGTTGGATTTAGGCGAGTCGACGAGCCTTATCGGCTGCGACCCGCACTGCAGATATTAACGCCGCTCGGACTCCGCCCTTCTCCAATTCATGCATTGCCTCAATGGTGGTGCCGCCCGGGCTACAAACCGCATCTTTCAATGCCCCAGGATGCTGCCCGGTTTCCAAGACCATTTTTGCCGCTCCGAGCAGTGTCTGTGCAGCCAACCTCTGGGCAATATCTCGAGGCAATCCCGCTGCCACTCCGCCGTCAGCCATCGCTTCAATCATCAAAAATGCATAGGCTGGCCCACTCCCACTTACCCCCGTCACGGCGTCGAGTAGGCCCTCTTTGACCTCCATCGCCAACCCGACTGCCCCCAACAACTCTAAGACAGAAGACGCATCAGCTCGCGTGGCGGCAGTCCCTAAGGCAAAAGCCGAGGCACTAGCCCCAACCAATGCAGGGGTATTTGGCATTACTCGGATCACCCTCATTCCAGGAGGCATTGCGGCTTCCATCTTCGCTAGAGGAACCCCCGCTGCGATCGAAATCACCAACTGTCGGTCCGGATTCAAAACTGATTTTAATTCCTCCAACATGGAAACGACTTGGTACGGTTTCACTGCCAAAATCAAAATATCGGACTTTCCGACAACCTCCGAGTTTGAATGACTCACGCGACCTTGAGTTTCCCGCGCAAAAGCAGTCAGGGCGTCGTCAATCGGATCACTTGCTATGAGTCGTTCGGCGTTCACCAATCCGGCCGTGACAAAACCCTTCCCCAAAGCCGTTGCCATTCGCCCAGCACCCAAGAAACCGATCGAAAATTGCGTCATCAAGAAATGTTTAGCAGCGAGTCACTTCGGCGAACACTGGAAAAATGGTTCGCATCGATCAATGGCTCGACTTTCTCTGGGATCAAAGCCTCGCTCAGCACAGCACCCTAAGGATCCGAGGCAAGCGTTTATGTTGGCATCGTTTAAGTTGGCATTTGCCCCTGGCAATGGAACTCAGCTGTTTTGCTGAGCTAGAAAAGAAAACCGCGCGGAATCATCGCGAAATCTACAAAAAGCCCTCGGAAACAGTGTTTCCGAGGGCTTAAAATGGCGACCCCACGGGGATTCGAACCCCGGTTACTGCCGTGAAAGGGCGGTGTCCTAGGCCTCTAGACGATGGGGTCGCGAAAGACTTTGTTTTCTTCGCAGACTTTAGGGCTGCTTGTCACGCTACAACTGAAAATAACGAACGAATTTTAAGTGGTGGGTCGGCAGGGATTTGAACCCTGGACCAACGGCTTAAAAGGCCGCTGCTCTACCGCTGAGCTACCAACCCTCACTTAAAATTAGGAGGCGCACGGTATCGGTGAAACGATACACTGCAAGTAGTCTTTTTAAAAAATCGAACTTTTATCACTTCCGAAGCTTTCTCCCAGAGTTTCAGTTTGCCTCAAAAGAGAACGTCCTCAAGCTTAGCCGTATGCGCTTCCCACTCGTTGCTCACACCCTGCTGATGGCTCATGGTCTTCTGGCCGGCGATCCGCTCGCGCCGACGACCAAGGAGGGGCGTCCTCTCAACCTAGGCTTTGAATCGGGCGACCTGCGCGACTGGACGGCCACTGGGACGGCCTTCAACGGACAGCCCATAATGCGGGGTAGCGTCGCGGCTCAGCGGCCCGAGATGAAGTCGCAGCCTACCGGTAACTCTTGGATTGGGGGCTTCGAGAAAATGGGCGATGATGCCAAAGGGACCCTCACCTCGGCCCCCTTTTTGGTCAACCAACCTTGGGCCAGCTTTCTTGTGGGAGGAGGACCTTGGCCCGAGACCCGCGTCGAACTTATTGATACTGCCACCTCGAAAGTCTTCTTTAAAATCAGTGGCACCGAAACCGAAGCACTCCGCCCTGTCGTGGTCGAACTCAAGGGATTGGTTGGTAAAGAGATCCAGGTCCGATTAGTCGACGAACGAACTGGCCACTGGGGGCATATTAATTTCGATGACTTCCGGCTCCACACAGTTCGCCCAATTTTTACCAATGAAGTTGTCGCGGTCGACCAGCGGAAGAGCGGTTCGCCCCCCGCTGATACCGTGCTCCATGCCGGTCTAAATCCCAGCCAAGTGGCGGCCAGCGTCACTCTGCCTCCAGACTTTTCACTCCAAGTTTTCGCGGCTGAACCGGATGTTCGCAATCCCATTGCCTTTTGCGAAGATCATCGGGGTCGCCTCTGGGTCGCTGAAGGCCTGACCTATCCCAAGCGAGTGGGCAAATCCCCAGTCGGAGCTTCCTCTGCGGATCAATTGAAAGATATTTTTGGCGGGAAAGATCGCATCCTGATTTTTGAAGATACCGACGGCGATGGGAAGGCGGATAAACGAACCATCTTTCTCGAGGGACTCAACTTGGTGTCGGGTCTCGAATACGGTTTTGGTGGCCTCTGGATCGGTGCCGCCCCTTATCTAATGTTTATTCCGGTGATCGATGGCGCTACCCCAAAACCCGGCGGAGACCCCCGCATCTTACTGGATGGATGGAACTTTACTGCGGATTCCCACGAGACTCTGAACACCTTCACTTGGGGCCCTGATGGATGGCTCTACGGCTGCCACGGAGTTTTCTGCCCGTCGCATGTCGGCAAACCCGGTGCCGCTGAGGCCCAACGTCAATGGATGGATGCAGGGGTTTGGCGTTATCATCCGGTCACCCATTCTTTCGAGGTTTTCACCGAGGGCGGCAGTAATCCCTGGGGTATTGATTTCGATGAACAGGGTAATCTTTGGGCAGAAATGTGCGTGATACCTCATCTATTTCACATGATCCAAGGGGCGCGAATTACCCGACAGGGCGGTGAACATTTTGCCTATAATGCGTCCGAAACTCTGCGCAATGCTCAACATCGTGAGTCGGGTAGCCGCAAGCCTGTCTTCCCTTTTGTCTATGAGAGTATCGGAACTCACGCCGATCATGTTCACTGGACCGGTGGGGCGGGTCCTCACGCCGCAAATGGTCGCAGTGACGCCTCCGGTGGAGGTCATGCCCATGCCGGTATGCTTTGTTATCTCGGCGATAGTTGGCCTTCCGACTACCGCGGACGCCTATTGATCGGAAATATCCACGGTCAACGCATCAATACCGATATCCCAACCGCAAAGGGCTCCGGTTACCTCGGTCAACATGGGCCAGATTTCCTCAATTTTAACGATAGTTGGTCTCAGACTCTTAACCAACGCCTCGATCCGGACGGCAACTTATTTATCATCGATTGGTATGACGCCAATCAATGCCACCACGGCCGTGATGACGGCCACGATCACTCCAGTGGTCGGATCTACAAGGTGGTCTACAAAGGTGTTCCGGTCACTCACCCCGACCTGACTCAATTGGACAACGCTGAATTAGTCCGCCGAGTCACTTCGCGTAACGAGTGGATGAGCCGCCATTCCCGTCGACTCTTGCAAGAAAGAATGGCGCAAGCACGAGCTCTTGAGGATGTCTCACATATCCCTGCTGGCCTCCAAGAAATCTCTCGGACAGTTCAGGCGGGACGCAAAATGGAGGCACTCTCCACCTTGATCAATTTTGCGGATACGACCGGACCGACCCCAGCTCGCCTCAGGGCACTCTGGACATTGCACATCACCGGGCGTCTAACACCCGAAGAAGCGGGCCGCTGGGTCACCGATCCAGAGCCGCAAATTCGCGCTTGGACACTTCAACTCTTCTTCGAAAACAGCAGTCTTCTTTTCCAACAACCAGAGCTTGAATCACTGGCCGATGGATCCATCGAATCGCTGACCCGCTTGGCGGCAGAGGATCCCTCACCTGTCGTGCGTCGTGCTGTTGCCAGCGTTCTTCATCGGCTACCCATTGAACGCCGTTGGGAGATCGCCAAAGCCCTCCTCACTCACGCCGAGGATGCTTCCGACCACAATCTACCCTTGCTCTACTGGTATGGAATCGAGGGAGCTGTCGCCAGTAACCCCACTCGAGCAGAGTCTTTACTCAAGGGCTGTCGCCTCCCGAAGGTGCGTGAATTTATTACTCGGCGACTCACCCAATTGGCACTCACTCAGCCATGAGTCGTGGCGCTACCAGCGCGCTCCTTTTTCTCGCTTGGATTCTGCAAATAAAACAGACCCGCGCGCAGGAGGTAGATTTAGACACGCTCCTCGGCGTCGGTCAGCAATGGGTGCAACAAAATATCGACCCCAAATTTCTCCAAAGTCTCCCGGCGGTCGATGAGTCGGTCGCCAAACAATGGCTCAAACGGATCCAGGATCGTCTCGAGGGAGAATCTTTCGAGGATTTAGAGCTCCTAAAACCGGTTGCCCTTCAAATACTGCCGTGGATCGAACAGGACGAATCTCTTCGCCCTTACGCACCTTGGCTCCGCTCGCGTCTCAATTACTTCGAAGTCGCTCAGGAACTCAATTCCCTTCACATCCGACCTCCTACGGGAACGACCCACTCTCCGCTCGTCCGCCGAGTTAATCCCTCAACCAATGCCCAAAGGGTTGCTTGGGATCGAGTGATTGCCCTCGAACCTTGGCCCGAAGGCGCCAAGCGATTTGTTCCCATTTTGAAACAAATCTTTAAAGCTGAAAAGGTTCCCACCGGATTGGTGTGGCTCGCGGAAATAGAATCTTCCTTTGATCCCAAAGCTCGAAGTCCAGCGGGCGCAGCGGGCTTGTTTCAACTGATGCCCACCACAGCCAAGGGTCGCGGCCTATCGCTCTTTCCCTTTGACGAACGGTATAACGCCGAAAAAAACACCCGAGCTTCAGCCCAGTACTTGAATCAACTTCATCGGCAATTCCACGACTGGCCGCTCGCTCTGGCCGCCTACAACGCCGGCCCAAGCACGGTCCAAAAACTGATCGCCCGCCACCGCGCCACTCGCTTTGAGACTCTTGCCCCTTATTTGCCTGTAGAAACTCGAATGTATGTTCCCAAGTTCGAGGCGATTCTTCAACGTCGCGAAGGGCGCTCCTTGCTGATGCTCTAATGCCCGACCCCGACTTGGTGTCATTGCTTAGAATCTTTGGCGTTCAAGAATTCTGTCGACAGATCGAACGCGTTTCTCACCGCAACTTCAGGGGCACCGCCGCCGCCGCGTTAACCGCATCTGGGGTCGCTAGGCTAATTCTCGTGGCCGAACCAGAAATACTTTTCGGCAGTCAACTTTAGGAATAGGGCCGAAGTGTTGGTTATCTGTCGGGTAAAAACATTTTGGCCCCACTGTGGGTCAAGATTATGGCGCACTTCCTACTTTGCACCTCTGATTTCCGGAGATACCTTGGTCATCAATTCGGGCTAAATTAGTCCGATTACAAAAATGATCGATTCCACGAAGGTCCGTTACTTCGATAACAACGCCACGACCCGAGTCGCACCGGAGGTTGTTGAAGCCATGATTCCGTTCCTCAGTGAGATGTGGGGCAATCCATCGAGCGCTTACGCTTTTGGTGCCCAAGTGCATGGACATGTCGAAAAAGCTCGAGAAAAGGTGGCTTCACTGGTTAATGCTGACCCGAAAGAAGTGGTCTTTACCAGTTGCGGCACGGAAGCCAACAACTCCGCCATTCACAGTGCCCTCGTTACCACGGACAAACGCCATGTGATCACGACGTCGGTGGAACATAGCGCGAATATGAACTTCGGTGCCTACCTCGAAAAACAAGGCTATCAGGTTACCTATCTCCCCGTTGAAAGCGACGGTTCACTCGATCTCCATCTCTTGGAGCAGTCTATCCGTCCGGATACCGCCATCGTCTCCGCGATGATGGCCAATAACGAAACCGGCGTTCTCTTTCCTATCGAAGAAATGGCCGCCATTTGCCGGAGTCGCGGTGTGCTCTCCCACACCGATGCCGTTCAGGTTCCCGGCAAACTCCGTTTGGATGTCCGCCAACTGGGCGTCGATTTTCTCTCCCTCAGTGCTCACAAACTCCATGCACCTAAGGGAATCGGAATGCTCTACGTCAAGCGCCGGACTAAATATCAACCGTATCTGATCGGCGGCCATCAAGAGCGCGGACGTCGTGGAGGTACCGAAAATGTCGCCAATATTATCGCCTTCGGCCGGGCGGCTGACTTGGCTCAGGCCAGTATCGAAGAGGAAAATGTTCGAGTGCGTGGGCTGCGGGATCGGTTCGAGACAACAGTCCTTTCCACTATTCCCAATACTGTACGTAACGGAAACAGGAACAATCGCCTTCCGAACACCTCCAATATCGCCTTCGATTTCGTCGAAGCAGAAGCAATCCTGCTCCAACTCGATCAAGTTGGGATTTGTGCGAGTTCTGGATCAGCCTGCACCACTGGATCACTCGACCCCTCCCATGTCCTCACCGCGATGGGGCTCAGTCCAATGCGCGCTCGGGGTTGCGTCCGTTTCAGCTTGGGCATCTATAATACCGAAGAGGACATTGATTTTCTTTTGTCCAAACTGGGCCAAATTATCGCCCGATTGCGGGAAATTTCCCCGTTAAATCCAGAGCATACCGACAACGATAATTACGACATAGAAGCGGCACGGGTGAAACACAGTGAGGAAATACTCCGAGCAGAAATCACTTCCTGAAAGCGGGCCTTATCTTAGCTAATATCGCCAGCACCATGTACGAAGGACCCGCCCCTGCTGAGGCCCTGAACCTCGGAAAAAAATTAGGAGTTCAATGATCCACCAGCTCCATTTTCAAATCGACGAACGCTCAGGGGTCCCCGTTTATCGACAAATAATGGATCAAGTAAAATACTACATTGCCGGAGGCACTCTCCGTCTCGGCGATCAACTTCCTTCCATCCGAGAACTCGCTTCTGCATTGACGGTTAATCCCACGACGATCGTTAAATCCTATTTTGAACTAGAACAAGCGGGGGTCTTAGAAATGCGCCAAGGCAAAGGGGCTTTTGTTTCGCTAAAAGCCGGGCAGATCACCCTCGAAGAACAGGAACACACTTTGCGCCGTAGTGCACGGCACCTAGCCGTCGAAGCGATTCAACTCCATGTGCCCCCCCCTCGAGTCATCGACGTCGTTCGTGAAGAACTAGATGCCGTCAACCCATCCAATACCGGTGATGATTCACCGGTTAAATTCTCCGCCAGCGCTCAGCGCTAATTTTCCCTAGAGCCATGCGCGTCGCTATTGAGACTCGCCAACTGACCAAGGCCTATGGACCGGATCTCGTCGCTGTCGATAGATTGGATCTGCAGATTGAAGCCGGATCGGTTTACGGTCTTATCGGACGCAATGGTGCAGGCAAAACCACCACCCTTCGTCTGCTCATGGGACTCATCCACGCCGACTCCGGCACAGCCCAGATTCTCGGCCAAGATCTTTGGAAGGCCCCCCCGGAATTGCGCCAAAAAATCTCCTATGTTTCACAGGGTCACATGGCTCCTGACTGGATGACCCTCGAAGATCTCTGTCGGTATAATGCGCATTTTTTCGATCGGTGGGACCAAGAGTATGCCCGAAGTCTCGCACGACGCTGGGACCTACCTTCGAATAGGGCACTTGGTAAACTTTCTGGTGGTACGCAACGATTAGTGGCCCTCGCAACTGCGATTGCCGCTAGGCCCGAAATCCTCATCCTTGACGAGCCCGCCTCCGGTCTCGACCCAGTCGCGCGCCGCGCTCTCCGGGTTTGCCTCACCGAAATCCTCAGTCATGGCGACGGGGCCACCCTGCTGCTCAGCACCCATTTACTGCCTGACCTCGAACGACTCGCGTCGCATGTCGGAATAATGGATCAGGGGCGTTTGGTAGCCGAAGGTTCAGTCGAAGACTGGCAGCGGACCCTAAGACGAGTGCAGATAGTTTTTGATGGAACCCATCCACCGGCGAATTTTGTCATCCCTGGAGCTATTCGGACTCGGACCACGGGACCCGTAGTTACAGCACTAATTCGCATCGAAAATGAGTCTCAATTAGATCCAGTCCGGCAAATTTCGGGCAGTCGAGTCCTCATTTTTACCCTTTCTCTCGAAGAGATTTTTGTCGAGTTCTTCGACTGCTCAATTTCTTAATTCAAAGGGTCATTACTGAGGTAGCCTGTGCGAAGTTTTTCTGAAAAAAAAGACGTTATTAGCTGGGCTCAATTTACAACGGATCTTCTAGGTTGGGTGTATGACAAGAGACAGGATCATCCAACGGCGAGAATTCAAAGCCTCGGATATCAATCCTTACTCTCATTCATTCAGGGGCCTAGTTTGGTGGGGCTTTAGCGCGAAATTCTCGCAAATCTGATTCCGCTTTTTACCCAGAGAGGGGGTGGGCGCCACTCGCCCATGGTTAGCCGTTCACAAATTCTGGCACTCTCCGGAAAACCTAATCCTGAGATATGCCTCCTCTTCAATTCGACGCCGTTTGGAAATCTACTTTGGAAGAATTCTTCGAACCTTTCATGGATCTCTGCTTTCCCTCGATCGCCAAAACCATCGATTGGTCCCACCCCATTGAGTGGCTCGATACCGAACTCCAGAAAATCACTCATAACGCCAATCAAGGCCTTCAACGTGTCGATAAATTAATCAAAGTAGCCTTCAAAGATCAGAGTCAAAGCGGCGGCTTGATTCATCTCGAAATTCAGAACCAAAAGGAAGTTAACTTCGAAAACCGCATCTATGTTTACAACTATTGTCTTCGGGTGCGTTACGAGGAAAACGTCT
>CAMDGV010000003.1 GCA_945898055.1 Akkermansia muciniphila
ACTCAACACCGAACTCCAAGCCCAACAAAAAACCAACACCCTGATTCCCATCAGCAGTTTCGAACTCGCCGTCCTTGAACAAGGCATTGAACAAGGTATCGGACAAGGCATTGAGAAAGGCATTGAGAAAGGCCGTCAAGAGGGTCGCCTAGAAGGAAACCGTAAAAAGGCTCAAGAAGCCGTCTTAGATGTTCTAGAAACTCGATTTGGAGAGATCTCTGATTTCGTGCGTGAGCAGGTTTAGTCTCTCACTGACGCGATCGAATTGAAGCGACTTCACCGTTGGGCAATCTTGGTTTCTGATCTTAATTCTTTCAGTGCAGAATTTGTCGTGCCTGTAGGTTGACCCTTCGGTTAGCGGATGTGTGCGCAGACCAATGTTGTAGTTTGATTAGCCTATTGGGAGTCTGAGGCTGGGAGATTCCTGAGTAGTTACAAAAGGGAGACTGATCCCATCGGTTACCTTGCTTCCTTTGCAACATTTGTATTAGAGTCTTTTTTGTCATGCCTACCGTTCAGGTTCCACTGGGGAATCGTTCTTACGAAATTCAAGTTGGAAACCGTCTGATTGCTACTCTCGGCGAACGTTGCCGACGGCTTAAGATAGGTACCCGCTGTGCGATTATCACCGACACGCACGTCGCCGCTAAGTACGGGGATGTGGCGATGAAGGCGTTAAAAATTGCAGGGTTTACACCCACTCTGATTGTCGTTCAGCCTGGGGAGAGTTCGAAGTCGTTAGCGACGGCAGGTAAATGTTTTGATTTGTTGGCGGCGCATCGGATTGAACGTAAATCGTTCATTGTTGCCCTCGGTGGCGGTGTAGTGGGTGATTTAGCTGGGTTTATAGCTGCCACCTATCTTCGGGGGATCGCTTTTGTTCAAGTGCCTACCACCCTTCTATCACAGGTGGATAGTTCGGTGGGGGGTAAAGTTGGGGTGAATTTGAAGGCTGGAAAGAACTTAGTAGGGGCCTTTCATCAACCACGGTTGGTCCTTTGTGATTTAGATGCCTTGGTGTCACTCCCAGATCGGGATTTCAAATCCGGCTTAGGCGAGATCGTGAAGTATGGTATTATTCACGACGCTGCTCTTTTCCAACGCTTGGAAAAACAAATGGACCCGATCTTAGCCAGGCAATCGACTGCACTGTCGAGTTTGGTTGCTCGGTGTTGCGCCATTAAAGCCGAGATTGTGGCCCTAGACGAGAACGACACCGGGGCGCGGGCTTCGCTCAACTTTGGTCACACTGTCGGTCACGCTATTGAAAGTTCGATCGGGTACGGCAAACTGCTACACGGTGAAGCGATTAGTATCGGTCATGTCGCCGCTGCCCACTTGTCGGCCCGTCGGCTCGGGTTTCCTGCCGCTGATGTTCAACGCATCAAAGCCTTGCTCCAACAAGCGGGTTTGCCGGTATCTCTCAAACTCACCGCCGATAAACGGGATCGACTCTTCGCGGCGATGCGTTTGGATAAGAAGGTAAATGCAGGTGAAATTCATTTTGTGCTCGCTGAATCTCTAGGGAAGGTGGTTTGGGGACAACGAGTTCCCGATGCTGAAGTGAATTGGGCACTCGATCAGATTAAGGAGTGATCCTGCACTTCTTTGGGCTATAAACCGGTTGCAGGCATCCTTCTTAGTTTGGCGCAAAAAATTCTCCCGCAGTTCAGTTAACCCAAGCTTTTCTTGGATTAAAGTGCTCCGTAGTCGGAATCCACTTCCTTAATTAATTTTTAAATTCAGTTCGCTTTCAGTGCAGTAAATGAGTTTTGAGGAAAAGTAGCGTACTGAGGAATTGGAAGTCTATGTTTCGCTTTTTAGCGAAGCCGTGGCCCTCGTCTTTTGCCATTAGATACCAACAGATACCGCCTTTTTCGCGGACCGCTTTTACCATTTGCTCGGCTTCACTAAGGGGAACACGTGGATCATTCTTTCCTTGAACAACAAACAGCGGAGCACGAATTTTTGAGACATTATTTAAAGGCGAAATCTGTTCTAAATGAGTTCGCATTTTGGGATCTCGTTCGTCCCCATACTCGACACGTCGTAAATCTCGACGGTAATCCTGCGTGTGGGTCAAAAATGTGACAAAGTTAGAAATACCTACAATGTCGACCCCACATTTAAATCGCTCGCCGTACATGACTAGCGAGGCCAGCGTCATATAGCCGCCGTAACTCCCTCCCATTACCGCGACACGGGCAGCATCGAGACCCGAATCATTTGCAATCCAATCGAGAAAAGTCCCGATATCTCGGACGGAATCCTCTCGCTTAAAGCCGTCGTCGAGTGTGAGAAAAGTCTTCCCATAACCGGCAGAGCCCCGGACGTTGGGTACGACGAGAGCGATTCCGAGTTCATTGATGAGATAATTATAGCGCGCCTGAAATAGGGGGCGTGACTGAGACTCGGGGCCGCCATGGATGAGGACCAGCGAGGGACGCGGCCCAGGAAATCGACTTGGGTCTGGTCGATAGACAAAAGCACTGATGGACAAACCGTCGAAGCTGGGGGTGCGTATGAGTTCGGGTTGTTGAAATATTTTTGGATCTAGGCCTCCGGTTTCGCTTTCGGTCCAACGGGTCACTTTCCCTGATTTGACCTCCAAGGAATAGGCATCGGTCGGCGATTGGGCATAAGTTAAACTAAATCCTATGTCCCCTCCGGTGTCATGCCATTCTAGTCCAGATAGAACGCCAGAGGGAAGGGGCGGACCGTGCTTAATAGTGCGCGTTTTAAAATCAAAAAACTTAAGTCGACTTATGCCCTCTTCATTGATGGCAAAGGCCACCGATTTTCCGTCGGGCGAAAGGTCAAACGATTCAATGTCCCACTTGAGCTCTGGAGTAAGAAAGGAAAGGAGGCAAGTGGTCAGATCAAGTCGAGCCAATCGCAGAAATTCCGACTCTTTATCCGTCGTGCAGATCACTGACTTCCCATCCCGTGTCAGACGAGCTGAATTATAGGAGACTTTTCGGTCGGATTCGGGGGTGAGTCGAGTCAAAGAACCGAGAGTAACATTGAGAAAATAGAGTTCGCTATCGTTAATTGACCGTCGATTTTGCACCAAAACGCGTAAACCATCCCCGTTGACATCGAGTAGGGCCCAACCGCCGCCAGAGACTTTCAGCACGAGCTTTGCGGACTCGGGATGTCGGGGATCCATGCACCAAAGGTCGGTGTCTTTGCCGCTACGACGGGTGGAGTTAAAGAACAGCCATCGGCCGTCGCCAGAAAAGCGGGGGTTGCTATTACGCGACAAACCATCGGTCAGCAGCGTTACACGGCCATCGGCTAAATCCAGTCGGTGAAGCTGATGGAACTCACCGCCGCCAGTATCTTGACTAAATACTAGGAAGCTCCCAGTTTTAGGTTCAAAGAGTCCTCTTTCAACCGGCTCCGAGGAGAAAGTAATTTGACGTCGCGCGCCCCTAGGCTGGGCAACGGAGTGGAGTTGAAGCGTATCAGCGAAGCGGGTCGCGATGAGCATTTCCCGTCGAACAGGGTGCCAAGCGATAAAGCCAGCCGCGCGAAATTCCAGATAGCGGGCCGCATCACCTCGAAGTTCGGTGGTGAAAGGAGGAATACCTTCGACGACGAGGTTCTCGGGTGTCTGCGCGAGGAGCGAAGCGGCCATGATAAAAGCAGAAATTAAAATTCGGACACAGATCATAAGCGGAGAAAGGTTCTACTGAAGGTGTCAGTAAACGGGTGACCCAAATAATCCGTGTGATGGGTGGGCTCTCGGCAATGTCTTACCAACGCCAGTTGAAGAGAGGGATAGCGAGTGATTCCGCCCTGATAAAATCCTGTTGGGAGTAAGGTAAAGGCTGAGTTGCCTCGAGCGAATTCGGCTGATTTAACGGAGCCAACGGGTTCAAAAGACCGAGAACTTTCTTTGGCTTAGGGTCGGTGATCAAAATTCGACCTAACCCGCCCTGTTCCATGAGTGATTTGGGGCGTGGTTCTTGCAAACGGTCTCGGACGAGGTCTTGGCTCAGCCTAGAGAGATCTTTGCGTCTTTCGGCTACGGTGAGAGAGCTGACGGAGTTTACCCCTAAAGGTGTCAGCGAGGGGCGCACTCGGAGGACAGTTTGTTGAGAAACGGTGTTGGATGACCCACTAGGGGCTGCGGGGCGAAGTTCCTCGGCAAATGATTCAAACTGAATAAGGAGAGCCGCCGTGAGAAGGTGGCCTAACTGACGAGAGAATCGAGGGGTGAAGGTCATAAAAACCAAGGGTTGTGTGCCTTTTCCTCTTCCACTGTGGTGAGAGGGCCGTGACCGGGACAGATGAGAGTGGGAAGAGGGAGGGAAAAGATTTGTTCGCGAACCTTTGACCGAGCGAGCTCCAGTTGATCCCGAGCTCCACCCATGGAACCAGCAAAAATAGCATCGCCGACCACAGCAACGTGAGAGCCATCCTCCGGCCAATTACCGACAACGTAAGTGACCCCATCTTCGGCATGGCCTGGGGTGTCGCGGTTGGTGATCCGCAAACTCCCCAGCATAATGAAGTCGGTGGCTCTATTCCGGTGTTCGACCGGCGCGTGTTTTGAACTGGTATGAAGGCGGACTTTCGGGAATCGAGCGCGAATACTGGGCAGTGCGGCGACGTGGTCACCATGGGAATGGGTGATGAACACGTGCATCAGCTTTAAGTTCTCTGTGTCAATCACCGCAAAGATCGGAGTGGCCTCGAATCCCGTATCAAAGAGGGCAGCTTCGCGGGTTACCTCGTCCCAGATAAGGTAACAATTGACACTCATACCGTCGCCTTCGGTGGTGATCACCCGAAGTTCACGCCACGCGGAAATATCGACTGAACGCGGAGTCCATCCTTGGGCCAAGCCTTGGAGACGTGGGCCAGCCAATCCGAGTGCGGTTCCTAAGGGGAGGAATCGAGTACCAGGCGCCGGTTGCCCAGATAATTCCATAGAAGAGTAAGCCTCCTCTGTCAGTCCCGCCGCCCCGGCTGCAGTCTCGACACTCATACCTCCGGAAAGGCGGGCCTTGCGCAGAATATCCCCAATTGAATCTTCAAGTGTCACAGGCAAACCCTGCACTTCCCAACGTTATTGGGCAAGACTACTAGCGGTGTTTGATTCAGGAATTGAGTGGCCTTCTTGACCCCTTGTGAGTTGCCCGTATTCTTTTGCCCGTGATCAGATCCTTGGGATTCAGTTTATTAAACCGGCAGCCAGCTTGGGTGGCGGGCCTAGTTCTTCTTCTCTCCCTTTTTGGGCGAGCGGGTCGTGCCGAGGAACTACCCGGTCTTTCCTTAGCCGTTCATTCTGGTTCTGCTGCAGATTATCAATCGATCGACGGGATTTATCTCTTTGTTCCGATGGGACAACCGGCGACGCCCTTTGTTCCCGTCGGACCGTTTACCGCAGTGTGGACAGGCTCAGTGCTGATGGATCTCCGGGCTGATCTCGTTTTTCACGCGGCCTTTACTGGAAGCCTGACCGTAACCATCAATGATGCAGTCGCCCTAAAAGCGGACGGACGTGGCGATGCAATTGTGGATGGGCAGAAGGTCCGATTAAATAAAGGGCCAAACCGGATTCAGGTCGACTATCGTTCTGCTGATAAAGGAGACGCCTTCGTGCGTGTTTATTGGTCCGGAAAGGAGATCCCCTTTAATCCAATCCCACTGACCGCCTTAGCTCATACGCCGAGCCCAGAAATCCGAGCGGCCAACGAGGTTCGACACGGTCGAGGTCTCTTTGTGGAGCACCGATGCGCGGCTTGTCATAATGTGTCGAACGGAGCAATGCCTGAACTGAAGGCCGATGCACCCTCGTTTAGCGGGATTGGATCACGACGGAAGTTTGATTGGATGGCGCGCTGGATTGAGTCGCCGGCGACGCTACGGCCTGGGACACCGATGCCTGCGGTTTTTCACGGTGCCAGAGGTAAAACAGACTCGGAAGCGGTCGCCGCTTATTTGATCTCGCTGAAGGCCCCGATTAATTTGGCGCCGGTTACATTTCCAGCGGACGCCGTGGAATCAGGGAAAGTCCTGTTTGAAAAGTTGCACTGTGTGGCCTGCCATGGGGTTGCAGAGGCGACTAAAGTGGAAGCCGGAAAAATTTCTCAGAAACAGGTCTTAGCTAAGTTTACCCCCGGAGCATTAGTGGCTTTTTTGAAAAAGCCGTCGGAACACTTTGCTTGGATTCAGATGCCTAATTTTAAACTCAGCGATGGAGAGGCTATCGGTTTAGCGGCGTACCTTGAGTCGGTGGCCGATAAACCACTGGACCGTATCGTTCCAATAGATGAGTCGATGGTGAAGGCCGGGCGGGCGTTGGTTCAGAATTCAGGCTGTTTGAACTGTCATCGGTTAGATGTCCCCAATGCATTTATTGCTAAATCGCTTCTTGATTTGAAGGGGTCAAGTTGGACGACTGGATGTCTCGCTGAAACGGTGGTGGAAGGTTCAAAGGCGCCTAAATATGTTTTCTCAGCAGAAGATCGAAAAGCACTGAAGGCCTTTGCTGCCACCGACTGTTCTTCGCTGACCCGTCACACTGATACTGAATTTTTAGAGAGACACTCTAAGACATTAAACTGCCGCGAGTGTCACGGGAAGTTCGAAGGATTCCCAACGTGGGGCTTACTCGGAGGGAAATTGAAACCGGAGTGGGCCTCGAAATTTATTGCGGGCGAGGAGGCGTGGAAACCTCGCCCTTGGCTGGAGTCCAGAATGCCTGCTTTCCCAGCCCACGCCAAGGGATTAGGGGCGGGGTTAGCGACACTGCACGGCTACAGCCCTAAGACCGCGCCCGACGAGGCCCCTAATTCCGAAATGGCCAAAATCGGAGTTAAACTGGTCAGTGCAAATGGAGGCTTCGCCTGTGTATCGTGTCACAGTGTTGGTGATTTCGGAGCAACTCAAGTTTTTGAAGCACCGGGAGTGAATCTGGCGCATTCCTTTGAGCGATTGCAGCCTGACTTCTTTCGGCGATGGCTTCGGAATCCGCCGTCAATTGATTCCAATTCCAAGATGCCAGCCTACTTCGACGATGAAGGCCGAAGTGCTTTGGCCGACGTATTGGAGGGAGATGGTCCGAAGACAATTTGGGCAGTCTGGGAATATCTTCGGTTGGGTGACAAGATGCCCAAACCGGAATAATGGGTACCAAAGCGGGACAGACGAAGTTCACAGCTGAGAACTCGTCTGCCGCGTCTTTGAAGAAAGCAAGCTGACCGTTACTTTTTCAACTTGGCGAGATCAGCCACATAGCCTTTGGCCGCAGTGCCGTCATAGCCCACTTTGCGAAAAACTTCTTTTCCGGCAGCATCAAGAACAATGAGGGTTGGATATCCCTCAATCTTGTAGTCTGCGGAGAGTTTTTTATTGGCGGCCTTAAGTTCAGAAGATTGTTTTTTGCTATTGGGAAAATCGAGTTCGACCAAGACTAAAGAGGTCTTTGCAAAAGCGGTGAACTCTGGGGAGGTAAGTACATTTTTATGGAGTGCTTTGCAGGGCGGGCACCAATCGGAACCGGTGAAGTCAATCAGCACCATTTTATTCTCTGTCCTAGCTTGTTTTTGAGCAGCAGGCAGGTCGGTGAGCCAAGCAGTTTCGGCGACACAGGTTTGGAAGACGGCCCAAGTTAGTGAAACAAGGAGGAGTGTTTTTTTCATCGGATGATTAGGTTGAACAGAGCGGAAACCGAACCTTTCATTGAGACCCACCTTGAGTAAACTCGGATTGTTCGCTGGGCAAGTTTGTTTCATCGTGAATTTGGATCGGAGTCGGAGACAATTTTAAGCCAAGAGTTCCGTTAAAGTTCTAAAATCTTCAGTCGAATCTCTTCCCCATTGGAACGTAAGTCCGGCCCATACTTAGCCGCGGCCTTAGCGGGGAGGGCATGGAATTTACCGAGTGTTTCTGCCCGGTAAACCCCTCAAACTTCCCAAAAGGTCTGAGTTAATCGGCTCAAAAAGTCTGAGTTAGGGAATCGAGTTTGGATAGATCTCCCTTTCCGTTCGGATGCATCCCCTCGGTGATGCCGGTGGCGTCAATGCCGAAAGTTCGTTGAAGTACGTCGTACGAATTGAGTCCGAGGTTTCGAAGTGTTTTGCGGGCAATGATAGCCGGTAGAAAACGGCTGAGAGTTTGTTCTGCTGCAACCGTAGATAGGGCGAAGGGTCCGCCGACGAATTAACTGAGCGGGAATAAGATCCAAACGCTCCGAGGCTTCTTCGCGAATCAGGCAGCGATCTTGACCACAACGAAGGCACGTTTTGTCGGCCGGCTCCAAACGTTCCTCCACGACTTGGATATTTTCCGGCCAAGCATTGAGTTGCCAGCCGGTCATTTCGCAGGTTGGCTCCGAGGGTTTCGAGGAAGCAACGCCGGTCGATGTCGTTGTGGAAGGTGGTCTCGCGGTGGTCTCCGCGGCTCACGAGAGGGTAGCCCCCCCAGGGGCTAGGCTTCTCAACGATCGCATCCCCCCGATTCCCATTGTCAATTGTTAGAACCGACCCCGCGACGGCGCCACAACGCCAGACCCAAGAGAGCGGCGGCGCTCACCGCCGCATACTCGCCCGGTTCCGGAACCGCGGTGAAGGAACCGGTGGTCGTAAACAGGCCTTGGTTGTTCTCCGGGACGAAGCTGGCGAGGATGAGGTTCAGTTGCCCAGATCCGCCGGTCAACGCCAGCACCTCGTTGTAGAAGGTCGGATCGGAACCCGGACTAGTCAGGGTCACCAAGCCCATACCCACCGCGGTGCTGTCGCTGAGGTCGGACACCTCGGCATAGAGGTACACGGAGGTGCCCGTAGCGATCACCGTACTGCCACCGCCCGAGGCCGCGAGGCTAATGGTGAAGGGAACCAAGCTGAGATCGACCTCGGAGTAACGCTCGAACCCGCCGCTGCTGACCGTTGGCGAGAGGAAGGAACTCAGTTCCAAATCACCAAAGTCGAAGCGGAGCAGGGTAATGTCGTGGGTCGCGAAATAATTGAACCCAGACTGGGAAATTCCGTAGCCTTCACCTGATTCAATGGACCCCCATATTTTGGAGCCGAGGACCCAATCCTGGGTAGTGAGATTGCTGGCCACGAGCTTGCCGCCGAAGTCGAAGGTCGCGGCCGAGGCCGGACCGGCGAGGGCGGCAGCCATCGCGAGGAGGGTGATGGCGGTCCGGCGGGCGGCCGGGACGAGGAATCGAGGAGAGGTAGTGTTCATTGTTAATAACGGTTTTAGATAGGCCTTTCTCCATGCAAAACAACTTTATTCTCCATCGGTTTAAATAAATCGTGACCTCGGACTCACCGTTGCCAGTTCTCATTATAGTATTTTTCCCAGAGGCTCCACTCACTCAACTAACTCAGTCACTTCTCCCTCGGCAAATTAAACTCGCTCTCGACGTTCGTGCCGGCGGCCTAAGCGGTCACAGAAGATGTCCAATGACAACTTTCTCCGGTGGGTCGTTAAACAGAGATCCCAAGCTAAAAAAGTTTTCATCTGGGCAGGCGACAACCACGGAAGATGAATTGGGAACTATGGAATTGGGCGCGCGCTTACTCTTTTCTTACCGGGGCAGTTCCCGGATACTCAGGTTCCACTCACTAACGCCCCGGCTGAAATTATTCCGCGGGAAACTCCGCATGCTGTTCGACGGCACCGGCGGAAAAGAGGTCATTTTGGGCGAAACAGTCGGGACCACGTCACCATGGGAGTTGAACCGGTAAGATTGTTTGGACCGGATTATGTCCATCAGTTGGCCGGTGCAGTTCACGCCATTCGTAGGCTAGGTGAACGTGTGGGTCGGGCAGAGTACGACCGTGAAGTCAGCCTCGCCCAAGGCGCGCCAGCCTAATCCGGTGCCATCCATCGTGGGCTTTGGTAGCACCGCTTCGCCGGCGTCGAGCAGTTACGTCAGCAGGGGTAAGATGATACTGACTTTGGGGCTTACTCACTCTTCGATCTGGTGACCGGCTTCTGTCCCCATCCCTCAGGTAAATCGGGCAGAGTATCGGACAGCATTTCTCGAAGTGCTGATCGGTCGAGGCTCGAAAGATGATGAAAAGCCTCCGGACTTTCCTGAGCGTCGAGGATCGTCTTAATTCGCTCGTAAATGCGCTTTTTAAGGGGGGGCGGTAGTGCCCCGAATGCGGCAGAGTGGATCAAGAAACTGCAAGGCAATCGGAAGAGGCGCCGTTCCAAGTCCAATTCCCTCAAAGAGTGCCCGTACCGATCGCGTAAACCTACCGCCTGAAATGCGGCCGTAAACGCTGGGTCTCCTCGAATGGGTGCCGGCAGTGGAGCTTCACCCGAAAACAAGAGTGCCTTTACTAAGGATTCAATGGGGGACTTTAGATACTCGATATGATGGTAGGCCTCCAGATTTTGAACCGCCATATAGTGTAAGCGAGTGATAAAATTGTGGAGGCGGACCTGATGTTGAAAAACCATCAACGCCACGATGTCGCTTCCGCCTGAAGGATAATTATCCATCAAAACCGACGACCCTAAAGAACTGCGGTCACCACCCAAGCTAAGAGTGAGTTTCGCTGGAAAAGAGTCACTACCCATACGGTTACCGCGATGCTCCATCTTGCCGTATTGACCGCTCACGTACCAACCACCCCATCGCTCAGCAAAAGGGGTTCGATCGTCAATAGGGTCGATTCCTGTCGCAAGATTTACAACCCCCTGAGTATCCGTTTCCAATGAACGAATGAGATGACCTGGAACACCTAAGGTTCGGGCGGTAGCGTGGCACTCAAGACACGAATCAACTCGTTTTAGAACAGGATGATCCGACTTCGTCTGATTCAAGGTAAAGAAAACGGCCCCCAACCGAGAATCCACTTCCGATAATTCGATGAGTGGAGCTCCGGGAATAAATCCAACATATGAAGTGTCGTTAAAATAGAGGGCTCTGGGATGGTTAGGATAAATGAAATCTCGTTGGAGAGATGTTTTTGAGAAAACTAACAATTGGGAATGCTGAGTGATTGCGAGCGATTTTAGAAGAGCGGAAAGCCAACCTTGTCGTTCGTCCCATTCCAATCGTGCTGAGCCACCTCGCAAGCGGGCCGCAAGTTGCGCGATTGGGCCACTGGATGTCTCCTGACTGTACCGTATACCCCCGTTTTCTAAATCAACTAAATGGGTAGATCCTTGAAAATCACCGCGAAGTTCAAACCCCAACAGGAGCAGTGCGGCGCACGCTTTTAATCGGCATCCAAAGGGAGATCGAAGCACTGCGGAAACAGAGAACATAATTCATTAACAAAATCGTGGTTTTAGACTTGAGGTAAAGAGGTAAACCTCTATTTTTTCTGTCATGGTCCGCTCTCTCTTCACTACTTTCGTGCTCGCCCTTTTTCTAGCCGCCAACCGAGGGCAGGAAGGGAGGGCCGCCGAACTTAAGGTTGGATCCTTTACCTTCAAAGTCAGTGCCCCTTGGATCCCGAAAGTCGAACCCCGAATGATGAGTGCCGGCGGATTCACCCTAACCGGCAAGGGAGGTGCGGCCCCGGTCGAGGCTGATTTTTATCACTTCGGGTCAGGGGGTGGCGGTGGCATTGAGCCGAATCTGAAACGCTGGCAGTCCCAATTTACTCCGGGAGTCGATGGCAAACCGGTGGTCATGGAACGTGAGGAAATCGGGTCCAGAAGTCAGAAGGCACTCCTAGTTACGATCAAGGGCACTTTCTTGAGTGGCCCCGCCATGTCTCCCAACAAGGTGCCCATGCCCAACTACGTGATGCTCGGAGCAATTCTCTCGAGTTCCGAGGGTGATGTCTTTCTCAAAGTTACCGGTCCCGAAGCCGCGACCCTAGCGATCAAGGATCAATTGAAGGAAATTGTGAAGGCGGCTTTGCCCAAGTAAGCCAGCGCGACTGTTCCCGCTCTTGAAGGCGCCTGTTGCTGAGATGAACAGTCACGCCGAATGCCGATTAACCTCCGTTTCGATCGGTTTCCCTGGAAGAGCGATCGGGGTAGAACTGGCGTGGTAACCAGTCCGATGGTGCCTCAACCGCGACCGAAGAGAGGTTCAATACTATTTCAAAACCGTGGCAAATGCGGAGCAGACCAAGTCCACTTCTTGGTCGGTAAGATAAGGGTTCATAGGCAGGCTCAATCCTTCATTTGAAACTTTTTCGGCGCACGGGAACTCGCCTGCTTGATGGCCAAGATAAGCGAAGACCGGCTGTCGATGCAGGGGCACAGCGTAGTAACTCACCGATGGGATACCCAACTTAGCGAGCGCGGCGCTAATCTCGTCGCGTTTCGGTGAGAGCACGGTGTATTGAGCATAAACGGACGTGTTGCCATCGGCCACGCGGGGAAGGGTTACGCCGAGGTGCCCAAGCTTTTCGTTATAGGTGGCGGCTACTCGCTGACGCTTGGCGATTTCATCGTCAAAGATTTCCAGTTTTTCCAACAAAATAGCCGCTTGAAGGGTGTCGAGACGACCGTTGATGCCGAGGATTGGATGGTAATGTTTTCTGGCTTGGCCGTGGACGCGAATCTGGCGCATTGCTTCGGCGAGTTGATCATCATTGGTAAAAAGCGCGCCTCCATCGCCGTAGCAACCGAGGGGCTTAGTAGGAAAGAACGAAGTGCTGCCAATCGTGGAAAGCGCACAGGATCGACGACCGTGATGTAGGGCGCCAAAGGATTGCGCCGCATCTTCTATGACAGGTAGATTGTGATTTGCGGCGATGGCGTTGATGGAGTCCATATCGGCCACTTGACCAAAAATTCCGACGGGCATAATAGCCTTGGTTCTGGAGGTGATGGCCGCTTCAAGCTTAGCGGGATCGAGGTTCCAACTATTGGGATCAATGTCTACGAAGACAGGTTTGGCTCTCAGCAACGCAATCATTTCTGCGGTTGAGATCCAAGTATAGGGCACGGTGATCACCTCGTCGTCCACGCTGATTCCCAAGGCCATCATGGCGATGAGGAGCGTATCCGTTCCACTGGCCGCACCGATGCAATGTTTCACGCCTACGTATTCCGCAAGCTTCGTTTCAAGCTCAGCGATTTCTGGTCCCATGATGTAATTACCGTGCTCGAGCACCGTGGCGATGCGTTGGTCAATTTTTCCGCGGATACGTTTCTGTTGAGATTTAAGATCAATAAATTGCATGTCGACGACGTGGAGGGTGAGTGTCTTGACGGGGTGTCTGGGCGGTCCACCAAGGCCGGGCGAAGCTTGCCGTAAATGAGGGCCGATCTATAGACAAAATAACGTTTCCGTAGCAGTCCCAAGGCCCGTAACCCAGCGAACAACAACAATCTTGCCTTGTTGTTTTGCGCTCGGGCTTTTCTGTTGGGTCTTCGCAGATCAAGGCTGGTGATCTGTTTCTAGCGTGAGTAAGTTCATCGATATGAACTTCCCGAGACCTTGGTTTTCACGCCGCTCTTTTCTCGAATACGGCGCAGCGACCGCAGGTAATGTCCTTGGATTTCCCCATCTGCAGGCTGCGGATCAAGTGGTACTCGGACAGGGTGATTTTCGCTATCGAGTGGTGCCAGGTTGGGGAAATCTGGGGCCGTCAACACCGGTCAATGATTGCCACGGCCTCGTGGTGGACCGTGAAGGGCACATTCTGCTTTTTACCAACGAGACAAAGAATAATATTATCGTCTACGATCGCAAAGGGCGATTAGTCCACAAGTGGGGCACTGAGTACCCTGGAGCGCACGGTTTATCCTTGGTAACGGAAGGGGCCCGCGAGGTTTTATATCTTACCGATCTTGTTCGGCATTGCGTGGTGAAGACCTCGTTAGACGGGGCGATTCTTAAGGAGTGGAAGTACCCCGAAGCATCAGGAAAGTACCCGCGTCAAGAGGACTACTGTCCCTCTTGGACCTTGCACGAAGGCAGTTTGGGGTTTTTCGTCTTGGACGGGTATGGGCGAGATTACATCCATCACTACAGCCCCGATGGACGGTGGTTAAAAACCTTCGGCGGAGCGGAGGGTGGAATTGTCCATTGGGGACCGCACGGAGGGATGATCGATATCGACGCGACTGGGGTACCGACCTTGCTCATCGCCATGAGTGATCAACAGTCTTTGTTGCGGCTCACTACCGAAGGGCGTCGCTTAGGGATGATCCCGATGCCCGGAGGCAATCCACGGCAAATTCGGCGAGTTGAACGGAATTATTTTGTCGCGCATTTAGCGGATAATTGGCCGAAGGATCGGGCTAGTCGTGGGTATATCTCGGTGCTTGATCGGTCTTTGCGGGTGGTCTCGAATGTCGGCGGTACGGCGCCGGAATATGATTCCAAGGGTGTCTTGAAGCCAATGGCGCACCTCGGCGATACCTTTCTGCATCCGCACGATTTAGCGGTGGATAGTGAAGGGAGTCTCTACGTCGCCCAGTTCGCATCGGGTCGAACTTACCCGATTAAATTAGAGCGAATTTGAGCGCAATCTAAGTCCTCGTTTAACGATCAAGCCCTGCCGCGGTATCTACCTGTTACTAGTGAGTTAATCGCCATAAATGGACTCGATCTCTCGGGCCGTTTCCTAGGGTAACAAGTCTGCCTGAATCGCCTTTGCCTGCGCTTCAGCGTCGGCGAGAGGTTTACCCGCTGCCATTCCGGGTCGCTTGTGACCCGAGTAGGTCAACCAAGCATCCTTTTGAATTCGCTGGCGTTGACGGACTAGCGACAAGATTTTAGTCGCACGTTCACCAGCGAACACCGGTTCGGGTAAGGGTGCGGCGACGACCTCGGTGGGTGCGCCTAATTCAGCAAGAAAGGCGCGCGCGATAAGCCAATGGCCTTGCCTATTTGCATGGACGCCATCGCCGGCTAAACGAAAGTTTGAATCTTTTTGACGTGTCACCTCGAGGAATTGCCGCATCGGTCCATGGACGTCACTGACGGCCCATCCCTGAGTTCGTTGTGCGATTAACCAGTCGGAGTAAGCACCAAGAACGCCGTCATAACCTTCAAAGGGTTGCGGATATGCCGTAAGACCTGCCGGTAAAGTCCGTCCAGCTAGGGGGATCGGATCAAAGGTCGGAGGGGTCAAATGAAGAACCCGAACGCCTTCGTGTGCGGCAGTTTCGTGAAGGCGACGCAACCCATCTTTGAATTTATTAAAACGTTCTTCATTGAGTGGAAAATAAATTCCGTCGTTCATGCCGTAGCAGGCCAAAATCAAATCCGGTTTAACCTTGGCAAGAATACGGCCTAATCGTTCATTAATATCGGGTCGAGGAAAGGTGCCGCCGGCGTGCCCTTCCTCAGATAATCCAGACGCTGTTTCGCTCGGGAGGCCTAAGTTAATGAATTCGGGATGGGCCTTAGGGAAGTGAAGTCGCACCCAAGTTTCTACGAACTCCACCCAATCTCCCCCGTAGGTAATACTATCGCCCACCACCGCAATCCGATGCGCGGCCAAGACGGCCCGGGCACTTTCCGTCGGGGCACTCCAAGGGTTCGCGGGCACGAGCCGAATTTGACGAAGATCCATCACCGCGCCGCCCGGTTTACGGCGGGGTTTTACGGCAAAAACGTGGGCACCCTCGGCGAGGGTGATCCGGCCTGGATGACGCACGATAAAGTTTTGGAAGTGGCCGGTTTCTTCCACCTTAAAGGGGACCGTTTGCCCATCAATGATCAGGTCCACCTCGCTACCACCGCTGCCACGTCCGCAGCCTTGTGTTAGTTCAATTTCAAAAGAACCCGCTGCTTTGAGAGTGAAGGTCCAAGAAGCCCAGTCTTCCACTCTCCCCCAATACCCGAGCGTGTTTTTAAAGGGCATAGGCTCGTAGCGGAGTGTGGTTCCGTGGACGACCGCCGAGCGGGAGTGAAGAAGAATTGAGCCGTCAGTGGTGGCTGTTTGCGGGGTTGCGATATAGTTCGAATTACCCATCGGCCACTGGCTACCGACTCGCCCCTGCCAGTCCGCAAGGCGACGGGCTAATTGCAAAACTTGGTCGGGTTGAGCGACGCTGAGGTCGGTTGTTTCCCCAGGATCCTCGGTTAGGTTAAAAAGCTCGTTTCGACCGTCTTCAAAATATTGGATCAATTTCCAATTATCCGAGCGGATAGCAGAATACGGGGTCGCTCCGCCCGGATGATAATGGGGATAATGCCAGAAGAGCGACTCGCGTCCTAGGGCGGCCGAGGGATCTTTAAATACAGGAGTGAGGTCGAGTCCATCGGGAGCAACGGACGCAGCTTTTTCACCCAGAGCAGTAGCAACAGTCGCCGCAATATCCATGGAAATGACCGGTTGACTCGAGGTGGATCCCTCTTGAGTGATTCCTGGCCAACGGACAATTAGAGGGATACGAACACCGCCCTCATAGGGGGATCCTTTTCCAGATCGGAGCGGGGAGTTGGAGGTGGGAGGCTTTGCCCCTAGCACTAACCCGCCGTTATCCGAGGTGAAAATGATTAGCGTCTTCTCAGTAAGTCCCGACTCATCGATAGCCTTAAGAATGCGACCAACCGCCGCATCAACGCTTTCGAGCATCGCCGCATAAGTGGCATTAGCTTGAGCGTTTGTTGCTTGGGCTGTTTTGGATCGGTATTTCTGTTCTAGCTCCGGTTTAGCTTGAAGGGGTGTATGAACCCCGTAGAGCGCCAGGCTGATGAAGAAAGGCGTCGATCGATGGGAAGTGATATAAGCGGCCGCATCGGCCCCTTGACGATCGGTGAGATATTCCCCCTGGGCCCCATCCTTCAGTGTTGGAAGTCCGTACGGTGCGAAGTAGGAGGGCGGTTGCCCTCGATGATCGCCCCCTAGATTAACATCGAAGCCCTGTTCTAAAGGCCCAAAGCCCTCGCCCCCTAAATGCCATTTGCCGATATGAACAGTCGAGTAACCGGCGGCGCGCGCTCGTTCTGCGAGAGTCGTTTCGCTGAGGGGTAGTTGCTTCACCCAATCGACGGGCGGACGCAGTTTAGCCGTAGGAGCCTCGTGACCGGCGATCCAATCCGTAATCTTTAAACGTGCGGGATACTTTCCAGTAAGTAGCGCCGCTCGGGTTGGGGAACAGACTGTGCACGCCGAGTAAGCCTGAGTAAACCGAATCCCAGTGCGAGCAAGGCGATCGAGATGTGGAGTTTTGTGAAAGGAACTTCCGGTCACACCGAGATCATGGGCACCTAAATCATCGGCGAGAATAAGCACGATATTAGGTTTTGGAACAGTCGCGGCCTGGAGGGCGGTCACGACACTGATTAACCCAACGATGAACCGGACCAAATAGGCATGGGACATACCGGAGATTAGGCTGTCTGAGTTATCGAGAAAAGCTCAAAAATAGGTCGGATCTGAAGAAATTGGAGCCCAAATGGAGCCTCTCGAACCTGACGATGCGGACTAGGCCCCGAGTGGATTAAAGAGCGGCCTGAGTAGAGCTGAAAAGGGATCGACCTAGTCCTTTGACGGCTTATTTGATCGGTGACAAATCAACGGTACTTGTACCAAGGGAAAAGGCGCTCGTGATCCTTGGATAGGCGCGGTAGGACTCGCCCTTGGATTTCGGCGAGAGTTCTTCGGTCATAGGAAATCCTGTCACGTTGATGAGGAACTGGCCCATGGCGATCGGTGTGAGCAACCAAAAAAAAGTGGAGACCCCAAGACGGCGACAGCAAAGCTCAGTCAAATAGCTGTTTCGAAAAAGTCGTTTGGAGGCCATGAGTCCTTGCTGAGTTTCGCAAAAATAGAAGGTGACTGGGTTGAAGATAGAGCCAGCAACACACGTGAGAGTGATGAGGGTCACTCGGGCGTCTGCTAGAAGGCAGAAATCTTGAGAAGCTACCTCATGGCGAAGAGAGATCTTGGTCGTCTTGTTCGAAGAGGGACGGGGACACCTCAGAGGATCCGAGTCACGAAATTCGCAAAGAGTTCGGCGATTGCGACCCAAGGGGCGTCAGGGCTGATTAATCGAGTGCAGTTCATCAAGATTGAGGCACGGAAAGAAGAGTTCAGGTTTAGGGCGATTTTTCGGTGGCTTCAAGGGCTAGGGGCACCGTTCTGGCACTCGTAGAGGCAGGAATTGACAAGCGGCATTGTTGATTTAACAGGCTGGTCCATTGACTTTTTAGAGGGGGCCCCGAATTGATTTCAAGTCGAGCCGATGGAAAATTTCGCTTCTGAAGCGGTCTTACGTGGTAGTTTTGACCGAGATGTGTATTGTCCGACACCTCGTGAACGAAGGTGTGCTTATCTCGGCGCAGGAGTTGGTCCTGCAAGTGAATGACCGTGCTCTACTAGACCGGGCGACTTTAGCCGTGTGCGGTGGCGACAGAATTGGTCTGGTTGGCCGCAATGGGGCTGGGAAATCAACTTTCCTGAGAATGCTTGCCGGGGAGGCGCATCCGGACGGTGGGGAAATTGTTCGCCGCCGCGATTTGATCGTTGGCTATTTGCCTCAATCCTTTGAATTAGATTCGACTTTGACGGTGTACGAAGCGGCTCGCGGTGGCGCGGCGCATGTGTTGAGGCTCATCGATGAGTTCGAAAACTTACCCGGCCACACCAAGCGCCATGACGATCTTGAAGAACGAATAATACAATTGGATGGGTGGACAGTCGATTTGCGAGTGCGGACTGCATTGAACCAACTGGGATGCCCGCCGGATGATCGCGTCATCGGTACATTGTCCGGTGGAGAACGCCGACGCACTGCGTTGGCGCGAGCTTTGGTAACTCAACCGGAACTCTTAATTCTCGATGAACCCACCAACCATCTTGATACGGAGTCGGTTGAATGGATCACTGGGTTCCTTGGTGGTTATCCTGGAGGGTTGCTGGTGGTCACCCATGACCGCCATTTTCTGGACGAAGTAGCCACTAATATTGTGGAGCTTCGTAATGGGGTTTTCGAGCGATATGAAGGAAACTACTCGGAATATCTCGGGCAACGAATGGAGAAGTTAGCCACCGAGGAATTGGTAGAGCATAAGCGTCAGATGTTTCTGCGGCGTGAAATTGAGTGGGTGCGTCGTCGTCCGAAAGCTCAAACGAGTAAGAGCCAAGCGCGCTTGGACCGTTTTCACGATGCCGATGCCGATGCACCGCCACCGACCGAATCGGAGATGGAGTTGGTTATCCCTCCCCCGCCTCCCTTGGGTAATCGAGTTGTGGAGTTAGAAGGAGTCGGGATTGAACTCGGTGGGCGTCGTTTGTTTTCTGATTTGAGCTTTGGGTTCGCTCCCAAGACGCGAATTGGGGTGACGGGCCGGAATGGACTCGGCAAGACAACTTTATTACGAATGGTCCTCGGAGAATTAGCACCGGCAGAAGGAGTGGTCCAGATCGGGTCACTGACTCGATTTAACTATGTCGACCAAGGGCGTCTCCGTGTGAATGAAGACCGCACCGTTTTAGAGGAAGTGTCTGACGGCACAGAATGGGTTCAGTGGGGCGATCAAAAGCTATCACTCAGAGGTTATCTCAAGCGTTTTCTTTTTACCGACGAACGGATTATGACCCAAGTACGGTACCTGAGTGGTGGGGAGCGAAGTCGATTATTGTTAGCTCGGGTTTTGAAACGTGGCGGCAACTTTCTGGTATTAGATGAACCGACCAACGATCTTGATTTGCAGACGATGCGAATCTTAGAAGAAGCCCTCACCTTTTTCCCAGGATGTGTCTTGGTGGTCAGCCATGATCGTTACTTTCTTAACCGTGTTTGCACAGGAATCGTGGCATTTGAAGGCGAAGGCCGAGTCGTCTTCAGTGAAGGCAGTTACGATTATTATTTAGAGAAACGACGGAGAGCCAAGAGCACTGGGGTTGCCGCAGATGCTCGGTCGTATCCGGCGGCTTCGTCCAAGGCGCTTGGGACAACGACCCCTAAAGTGGCGGTAAAAGCTCGAAAGTTAAATTTCAAGGAACAGCGTGAACTCGAGGGAATGGAAGCGGCAATTTTGGAATTAGAGACAGGAATTGCTGAACAAGAATCCCGTTTTCTTGAGCCCGATTTTCATCGGAAACACGGAGGGCGGGTGGCGGAATTAACCGTGGAAATCGAGGCCGGAAAAAAGAAGGTGGCAGCCTTATATTCCCGGTGGGCGGAATTAGATGCCTTCCGGGGCTAATGCGCTGAAAAGAAGCGAGATCAGCGGGAAGAGGACTGAGTTACTTCGTCCGATTCCTTGATTCGACTCCCAATGGATCAGGAAGGACCTGCTCTTCAAGGGTTCATTAACTTCTCTTTTGTACGTTGACGTCCGAGCACCGCGGCACCGTTGATCCCTGCTTGGTCGCCGAGCGAACTCGCGATGATCTGGACGCCCTTGAGCACCCCGGGCATGGCATATTTTTGAGCGATTTCGACGATGATCGGCATCATTTCATTTTCGAGTGCATCCATAACTCCACCGCCAAGGACCACCACTTCTGGGCCCAGAATATTGGCAAGATTAGCGACCGCAATTCCGGTGTACTCAGCGGATTTCTTGATGACTCTTTCGGTGAGTTTATCCCCAAGGCGCAAGGCTTTGCGGAGATCACCGCTCTTCAAATGAGTGATGAGTTCCCCAGGTTGGAGGAGTTCGGTGAGAAGGGTTTTTTCACCCTCGGCTACCCGTAGTGCTAACTCGCGGAAAATCGCAGTGCGACTGGCTAGAGCCTCGAAACAACCGGAACGTCCGCACCTGCACTTTGGGCCGGTTGCATCGATGACCATATGGCCTATTTCACCTGCGGTCCGATTGAAGCCGGAGAAAAGTTTACCATCAAGAATGATGCCCCCACCGATGCCTGTGCCGATGAAGATGCCTAAAATATTTTGATGTTTTCTCTGCAATTCAACTTCGTAAATCCCAAGAGCGCTGACATTGCAGTCATTCTCGACGAACACAGGGATACCAAGAAGTCTCTCTAACTCCTTTTGTAGAGGCGCGTTTTCCCAGGCGAGATTAGGAGCAAAAATAACCTCGCCTTTGCGCGGATTAACCGCACCGGGCGCTCCGATGCCGAGGGCACAGACTTGATTCGGGGTTAGATCTGCTGCATCCAGTGCGTCGAGGACGCAGCGAGCAATACGTTGCACCACCGCATCAAATCCACGTTCTGATTTTGTGTTGAGCTTACTGCTCTGCAAAAAACGCAATTGGGGCGTGAAAATGCCAGCGAGAATCTTGGTGCCACCCAAGTCCACGCCCACAATAACCTCCCGATTGAACGTTTCAGCCTTCATACCGATTTTGATCAATCCAAAACTTGGCCTATTTGCAAGGAAAAGGTTAGGATATTTTCCATCTTCTAGACTTCGAGAAGGAGTATCGCTTCGGCTGAAGCCTAGATCAGTGATCTAGGTCGACCTGATGCCACTTCAACCCTGAGCAGCGGTTACTTATCGTTTAATGCGACAACACCGGGTAGAGGGATACCCTCGAGGAACTCGAGACTGGCCCCACCGCCGGTGCTGGCGAAGGTCACTTTGTCGCCTAGGCCGGCCTTATTTACAGCCTTGACGCTATCGCCACCGCCGATGATGGATTTAGCCCCCTTTGATTGAGTCGCTTCAACGAGAGCCAAGGCGACGGCGGTCGTGCCTTCCGCAAAGCGTTTATCTTCGAACATCCCCATGGGCCCATTCCAAAGAACAGTTTTGGCCTCGGCGATGACTGCTGCGTAGGTCTTCGCCGTCTCAGGTCCGATATCAAACCCTTCGCAGTCGTCAGGAATGTCACCGGTGTTCACCCGTGGATTGACAAATTCAAACACCGGTCGGCCTTTTTTATTCAGTTTGCCCGTGTCTTTAAGGTCTGCAATGACGGTATCGGTCGGGAGAAGAAACCGGATCCCTTTCGCGGCAGCCTTGGCTTCGGCGGCGAGAGCGGTTCCAGTGTGATCCTTCTCAACTAATGATTTCCCAGTCTTACCACCGTGCGCCAGTTTAAAGGTGTAAGCCATCGCTCCTCCAATGAGGATGGTATCTGCCTTTTCCAAAAGGCGATCAATGACTTTGATTTTATCGCTGACTTTGGCTCCACCTAGAATGACCACAAACGGACGGGCCGGATTTTCTAATTCGTCGCCGAGGAACTTAAGCTCCCGCTCCATTAAAAGTCCTGCGGCACAGGGTCCGCCCCAAGCACTCACGATCCGGGCGATGCCACTGGTGGAGGCGTGGGCGCGGTGGGCGGCTCCAAAGGCATCGTTGACATAGACGTCAGCGAGACGCGCCAAACGAGCGGCGAAAACGGGATCGTTTTGTTCTTCCTCAGCATGGAAACGCACGTTTTCGAGCAAGAGGATCTCCCCGTCTTTAAGAGCATTAACCGCAGCCTCAGCCGTTTCACCGATTACCTCAGGAGAAAAGGCAACGGTGCGTCCGAGCATTTCCCCTAACTTGACCGCAACCGGAGCCAAGCTCATCGAAGGTTCCCGTTTGCCATCAGGTCGACCCAAATGCGCGGCAAGAATAATCCGCGCTCCTTTGGCGATGAGTAATTCGAGGGTAGCCAAGGTTTCTTTGATTCGCGTGGTATCGTTAATCACCATCACCCCATCTTTTTCCTCCATTGGCACGTTGTAGTCGACGCGCACGAAAACGCGTTTGCCGGAAACAGTCAGATCACGAACAGAAAGCTTGGCCATAGTTGTAAAAGTCGGCCCTAACGATATCGGTAGAAGCCACTGGGGCAAAGTGTTTTTGCCAGCGAGTCGATCAGCGAGCAAAAGCGGCGGGGGATAATGCCCCTAGAACTAGGGACTCGTTCAGCTTTCCTCGCCTAACGAGTGTCCTGTCCCGTATTGCCATCGTGCCTCTATCACATCCAGCAATAGGCCTGCATTCTGTTGCTGAAAGAGCGATCGAAGCTGAACAACACTTCGTTTCATTCCGATCGGACCCAGTTCTAGCAACCGACTCACCCGCTGCACGACCCGATCTACCGCCGCATCGCCACTGGGTTTTCCTAGTTCCAATGAGTCTAAAAGAAGGCTGATTTTCTCTAGGCCCATCTCGCGTAGAATCTCGATCAAGACGCTGGCCCGAGCTGCACTATCAAATCCAGGGCAACCTAGAATAGCTTCCAGTGCCGTTGTCACAGCGTCGGAAGTGCTCTCCTTAACCGGCGCGATCCAACTCGATGTCGCTGACCCTGTCGGTCTTGGTATTGGGGTCGAGACGGTTAAAAAAGATTCGCGTTGCCATTCGATTGTCACTGAATGAGGGGTAGGTCCGGGGGAAATCTGCCAACAAATTTTGCCATTAGGATCCAAAGAAACACTGAGCCCCAAGACAATTTGGAGCCTCGAGCCGGAGACTATATTCGCCGCTTCTAATTCTGCCTTTAGTTGGGCGATGGCGTCACTCAATTCGATCATCCCCTTAAGTGGAACGGGTCTAGCGACCGAACGCAATCTCATCAATCCGTGGACCCCGAGTTTGCATCTCGCCCCTGACAAAAACTGAATAAAGGCGCCTCCATTCGACTTGGAGCTTCACCCTGAGTGGTTTTCGGTGATTCTTTCAAAATGCTGCGTCGTTGGATCTTGTGGGCTCTGGTTATCATCCCCGCTCCTCTCTTTGCCAAAACTCCTGCACAATGGACTTCTCAGTACGCTGCACTGACTCAGTCGGCCGGGCAGGATGATGAGACCTCTCGGTTTCGCCGCTTCCTTGATTTACATTGGTCTTATCTGATGGAGGAATCGCCCGAGGCAGCGACCTACACCGGTTTCAAGGGTTTGAACCATCGTTGGTCTGATCTTTCTCCGGAAGCAATCGCTCGTCGCAAAGGAGAACTAAAGCGGCCCCGCGCTTTTATCCAAACCCTTGCATCCGGACGATTATCCGAAGAGGACCAGTTATGGTTAGAATTATTTGATTGGGGATTGCGACTGGACGAAGAAGGCAAGCGGTTTCCGACCGAGTTAATGCCCCTGAGCCAAATGAATGGGGTGCAACAGGACATCGCCCAAAGTCTGTCGATTATGCCTGGGAGAACAGTAACTGATTTTGAGGATATGGTACTTCGTTTAAAGACGGCCGATGGATTAGTGCGGGAGACTTTAGGGTTACTGCGAGAAGGGCTAAAGCGAGGGATCACTATGCCCCGAATCACCTTGAGAGATGTTCCTCAACAGATATTAAACCAGATGCCAGAGGATCCGAGTAAGAGCCCTCTTTATCGGCGATTTGTCGACATCCCGGCCACAGTATCCGAAGGGGACCGCGATCGATTGAGGGCCTCGGCATTAGCGGCCATCACCCATAAAGTGTACCCGGCCTATCGCGAACTGCATCGTTTTTTGGTCACTGACTATTTACCTGGGTCCCGTGAAAGCATCGCCTGTTCGGATTTACCTGAGGGTAGGGCTTGGTATGCCCATGCGGTACGCCGTTCGACTACCACTGAAATGACGCCTTCACAAATTCACGCCATAGGACAAGGCGAGGTGAAGCGAATCCGTGCTGAGATGGAAGCCATTTTGTTGAAGACAGATTTTAAGGGAACCTTGCCTGAATTTCTGATTTTTCTGCGCTCTGATAAGCGTTTCTTTTTTGACACTGCGGTCGGCTTATTGGCGGGATACCGAGATATTTCCAAGCGAATTGACGGAGAGTTACCCCGTTTGTTCGGACGCCTCCCACGCTTGCCCTACGGTGTCGTACCGATTCCCAGTTATGCGGAAAAATCACAAACAACAGCCTACTATCAACCAGGCGCTTGGGTCTTTGGACGGCCAGGAAACTTCTTTGCCAATACCTACGCGCTTGAGACAAGACCGAAATGGGAAATGGAAGCGTTAACCCTCCACGAAGCTGTTCCAGGTCATCATCTCCAAATTTCCTTATCTCAAGAATTGGATGGAGTTCCAGATTTTCAAAAAAACTCGGAATTGACGGTCTTTGTTGAAGGCTGGGGCTTATATGCCGAAAGCCTTGGGGCTGATTTAGGATTGTATCAGGATCCTTACAGCAAGTTTGGCCAATTGACCTATGAGATGTGGCGCGCAATTCGCCTCGTGGTAGATACTGGCATTCACTCAATGGGTTGGAGTCGGCAGCAAGCGATTGAATTTTTCAAAATCAATGCGGGTAAAAGCGAACATGACATTGTCGTCGAGGTTGATCGCTACATTGTCTGGCCCGGACAAGCCTTGGCTTACAAGATTGGGGAACTAAAGATTCAAGAATTGCGCCGAAGGGCGGAGGCGGCCTTAGGGCAGAAGTTTGATCTCCGGGCTTTTCACGACGTGATCTTGGAAAAAGGAGCCTTACCGTTGGAGGTTTTGGAGCGGCGACTGAATCGCTGGATTGAAGCCCGACGCGGCGTCTAATGCGGGGGGAAGCTCTGAGCACGATCGCGACTCAACAAAATTGAGTTTAAAAGGTGAAGTAAATGAAATCGATACGAGCTCCAGCATAAGCGAGAATCAGATAACCCGCGAAGGAGGCGAGAATCCACTGAACCGGAAGAGACAGTTGAGTGAAACGGACTTGGCGAAAAGATTGGGTGAGTGGCATTTGCAAAAGAAGACAGGCAATTAGCCAGGTAACCAAAGCTCCAGGAACTTTGGACGAAGTAAATGGAGGCAGAAGCAAGCGATGAAAGTAGAGGAGGGCCTGACTGATTTCTGGAGACCGAAAGAGGACCCAAAGCAAACAGATGCCATGGAAAACCAGGAGGGTTCTTAGAGATCGTAGAAAGCGATTATCCCAAGACCTGGGTAGCGAGGGCGTATGACGTTCAATAATAAGCCACAGTCCGTGACCGAAGCCCCAAAGAAGGAAATTCCATCCTGCACCATGCCAAAGCCCAGCAAGGGTCATGGTGATCAGCAGATTGATGTCTCGATTCCGTCGATTGCCGCCGAGCGGTATGTAGAGATAATCTCGAAACCAAACCGACAAAGTAATATGCCACCGACGCCAAAAGTCCTGCAAAGTGTTGGCGAGATAGGGGGCATTAAAATTTAGAGGGAGCACGATCCCGAAAAGCGCGGCCAGTCCAACCGCCATGGTTGAATAGCCCCAAAAGTCCGCAAATAATTGAAAAGCGTAGGCATAGAGGCCGACCCAAGCTCCGACGGTGGTGAGGACGGCCGGGTGGCGGAAGGCGTCGTCTGCAAATTGGGCAAGAACATCTGCCACCCCGATTTTAAGAGCGAGTCCTCCGATCAGCAGCCATAACCCTTGATGAAATGTCGTGGGATTGAACCGTCTTAGTTCTTGGAGTTGAGGAAGTAAATCTCGCGCTCGGACGATTGGGCCGGCGATGAGTTGCGGGAAGAAGCATTTAAAGACAGCAAACCGCAGCAAAGATGTTTCCGCCTCGATTTCGCCTCGGCGGATATCGATCTGGTAGGCGACGACTTGAAAGGTGAAAAAGGAGATGCCAAGCGGCAAAAAGGCCGGCGGACGGGGCACGGAGACGACGGCTCCGACCGCGGCCAATAAGGCGTTTGCTGAGTCGGCGACAAAGGCCGCATATTTGAACCAGAATAAAAGGGAGAGGTTGACACTAATCGCGACCAATAAAACAGGGAGAGAACGGGTCCGAGCTTGAAGACGTCCGGCGAGATAGTTGAACCCAATGGTGCCGACCAGTAGGAAAGCACTTGGCCAGTGGTGTGCCGCATAAAAGAGAAGCGAGGCCACAAACAAAATACCTAGGCGAACTCGATGCCACGGAGTCATCCAGTAGGCTGCCACTGCAGGAAGCAGCAAGAGAAAGAAACTGAAGGAATTAAAAAGCATTCATCAAGGGCTGAGCAGTCGGGTGATCTCGATGGCTAAAGCCTGAGAATAGTGGGCCCGCCCTTCGGCATTGAGGTGGGACGGATCACGGAAGAATCGATCGGATACTTTGCTTGCGGAAAAGTCCCACACTTCGCATTGACTTCGGTACGAGACAGCCTGCAACAAAGGTTCCATTGAGGCACGTTCTGAGGTCAACGATGGGTGAGGTCGAAGGGGCGGTGAGGCAAAGACAACTTGAATCCCTCGGGCCTTGTACTGAGCAGCCACCTGACTGAACCGATCTGCAATCACCCACTGTTCAGCACCGGTATACAGCGTCTGAGCGCCGGCGTTTGAAGGAAGAACGATCGGTTGCCACGCCTGAGAATCAAAGTCTGCCGCTGGTTTTTCAGGATGGCCCAACCACACGCTTAGTTGATCTGCCCCTTTCACTTCCCACCCGCCGAGAGAGGGCGCAAAGAGCAGGAGGGCTGGGAGTCGAGCGATATTATCTGACAAAAAAGCGGAACGTTGTTTCACGCAGTGAAGCCTCTGGGCCCATTGGGTGAGTCGACCCTCTAAGGTCGAAGGGTTGGCTGTGACGACATCCCCTTTCCATGGAGTCGCTGGATTTCTCCGTTGTGGGTCTGACAATTCTATAACCACCAACTTCAATTCCGGCTTGGACAAGAAGCGGCTAGCGAGTGCTTCGAGGGCATCGAGACTCGAGCTTGTGAAGGCCGCATTATAGCCACGGATCTCCGCTAAAGCAGGGGCAAATTTTGTCACGGCCTCGGCGATCAAAGCGGGTGACACCCCATCTTGAGTTCGGGAAGTACCAAGGAAAAGGATATCCACCCGTGAATGACGCTCGAACATAGCGACCTTGGCGAGGGCGCGGTGGGAGGCAGCAGAGAAGAGCAACCCGTTGCGGCGCACTCCTAATTCCAGTAATCCAGCGAACACGATTAGACCCAGCACAAAGGCTAGAAGTCGGCGATGACTCTGGGTCAGAACAGGCATATGATTCGTTAAAGCCATCCTCGAAAGTCAGAAGAGTACAACGTCAAACCTTGAGTAAAGCCACGCACTTCGGTGAGCAATCACAGAACGGGGTGCAAGCGTTCAGACTCCGGTCGGTGGTGGGCTAGTTGGTTTTGCCTGTTGGGTCTTTTGTCGACACCCCAGCAGGGAACCAGTCTGGCTCGCCCCCGACCCGTTTGCAGACCGAGGCGACACCCTTTCGGTGTCCGGCGGAGAAGGGGGGGAGGAGCCATTTACAGGAAGCCTTTGATACCCCCCGATTCACTTGACTCGTCACAAATCTGTTTCAATTAAGACGTAGTACCGTAACTTAATTAAGCAAAATGGGGGGGGTGGCTGTTTCATCTCAACTCTTTCTCCAAACCAAGCGTTTGTTGCCTGGCGAGGAATGGAGTCCGCTCGAGAAAGGTTGGACTTTTGTTCAAGTGGGGTCGGGAGAGGCCTATGTCCTCGGCCCAAATCTAGCGATTGCGTGTCCGGCAGGGTCACTTTTTGTCAGTGCAGGTGGAGTGCCAGCGCAACTTCGATCTAGCCAAATCGGACCTTCGGTCATGCACTGGTTCCGCTTGGAAGCAGAGGCGATGTTTGGCGTCTTGACCCTCCCAGAAAGACGCCGCTTGGATCAATCGGAGGCTGTGACACCGAAATTGCCTTGGGTATTATCGCCCGAAACAGAGGCCGCCCGTCAATTTGCTCGAGGTGTTCAAGCACCGGCTACCACCTCGCTTGGTCAGCGGAGTCGTTGGCTCGAAGTTGTGGCATTGGCGTTACTCCCAGCCGTATCTATACATCAGGAAAAACACGAAACCCATCTCGACGCGGGTGACCGGCTGGAAGAACTGGTGGCTTGTTTGACCGATTCCGAACTATTGGCATTGAGTTCAGGTCAACTAGCGGAGATCTGCCACTGTGAGAAGCGCCGGTTATTGCAGCTTTTTCGAGAGCGGATTGGCGTCAGTCTTCCAGTTCAACAGAGTTTTTGGCGCAAATCTAAAGCGTGCGCTTTGTTAGGTCAGCAAGGAGCAACCGTGGCGACGGTAGCGTTAGCTTGCGGTTATGCCGATCCTGATGCCTTTAGTGCTTGGTTTCGGCGGCAAACAGGGATGTCCCCCCTTCCGTGGAAGCGTGAAAATTCAAAATAGTAGTCAGGTTAAAGCGTATCGGCATTAAGACAAATAGATGACAATTCCAACCTGAACTCGTCACTTAATTGTAACAGCCGCGACAAACTCCCGTAATGCCCCTGCCGATAGTTGAAGGACATGACTCAAATGTCCTGCCTCAAGACGATCACCGTTCTCGTGACTAGCCTCCTGCTTGCAGTGGGTTGTGCTTCATCATCAGCCAAACTAGGTAAAGTTGGGTTGGGAATGACCCGTGAGGAAGTGGTGAAGACACTCGGTCAACCGCACGCGCTTACTGCGCAAGGGAATGTGGAGTTTTTCACCTACAATCTTTTGAACAAGGGGGTTGGTGATATGAAGGAGTACGTGATTCGCATGCAGGCTGGAGTGGTTGAATCCTTTGGCGAACGCGCCAGTTTTGGCCCGACTCTCCTGAGTGTTACCAATGCACCAAGCCGCTAAGCTCTCCGTAATTCTGACCCGACTTTTCCATGGACTTTCAACCTCTCTTCGCTAGCGCCCTGACCTTTGCCTTTGAAAAGGCGACGATCGAAGGGAAAATGACCATTTCTGCCCTCGTTCTGGTTTCGATGATTTCGTGGTCGGTGATGATTTCCAAGGCTCGGCAGATTTTTACCGCACGAGGGGTCACCCGGAAATTTATGGCCGCCTATCGGGCCTCGAAGGATCCCCTTGCCTTATTCCGTTCAAAGCAAGCGTTTGTGGGATCTCCAGCCTATCAGGTCTACGTCTCGGGCTGTGAAGAGCTAGAATATCACTTAGAAAATAACCCTTTGCAGATTAAGGGGCAGAAGCGAATCAGTGCGGAGTCTTTTCAATCGGTTCAAATCGCATTGGAACGGGGTTTAAGTGGACAGTCACTTTCACTGGAAAAAGGCATGATTGTCCTCACCACTGCTGTCTCTGGAGGGCCGTTTATCGGATTGTTAGGAACGGTTTGGGGTGTGATGGAAACCTTCTCCGGCATTGCGATGGCGGCCAGCGCGAGTTTGACCGCAATGGCGCCGGGGGTGGCTGGGGCATTGATTGCAACGGTCGTCGGACTGTTCGTCGCTATCCCAGCTATGTTTGCCTATAATTTGATGATCACTGCCATCCGCGGCATCACTCAAGAATTAGACAACTATAATTCCGAGGTTGCGACCGACTTTGAGCATAAGTATGTCGACAATCGAGCCTTGGCAGATGAGATCGCTGATGCCCTTCGTTCTTTGGAAGATCCGCGACGTCAGAAGGGCGCCGTGTGAGTGGCTTCACTTCGCGTCGTGGGCGTAAGAAATTTTCCGTTTCGCACCATCATGCGATGGGTGAATTAAACATTACACCCTTACTAGATCTAGCCTTTGTCTTGTTGGTGATTTTTATCATCACCACCGCTCCATCAACCAACGATATCGACATTAATTTGCCTTCAGCCGGTCAGCAACCGCCGCAGAACCAAAGTAAACAAGATATCAATAATGTGACGGTCGATTCAGCTGGGAATGTTTTTTTCAATGCTGAACCTATTACGCTGAAGAAATTAGAAGACACGATTATTGCGTTTCGGAAGACCAACCCTGATCTCAGCGTGGTGGTGCGTGGCGATGAGAATGTGAACTACCAGAAGGTGGTTCAGGTTCTAGATATTCTGACCAAAGCTAACGTGACAAAAATCGGTCTAGCGACCGATACAGCGGGTGCTTCCAACTAAGGCCTCCCTATGTCGCGTAAGGTTAAGAACGGCTCTGACAGGACGGGGTTAGCGATTTCTGTCGCTGTCCATATTGTGGCCCTGTCGGGATTGGCTTATTTGGCGCATCGTTCTGGATTCGTCCCGGCTGCCATTTACAAGATTACAGGAATTAAGGCACCCGAAAAGCCTAAGCCTAAACCCAAGCCCCCAACTCCGCCGCCGAATGTTCCGCCGCCGAAGCAGGCTGAAATAGTCGAAGAGACGACGACGCCCCCGAGTGTTGTACCTGCGGCAGCCGCCCCACCGACGGCGAGTGCGGCTCGAACCGATGCGCCACCCGTCGCGGGGGGGGGAGTTGGTAATTTTTTTAAAACAGAAGTTCGTAAACCGGATGCCGCCCCAGTGAGAGCGATCCAAGGTAAACCGGGGACCGGTGCTGGCACGCTTGATGCGTCTAAATCAACTGCCTCGGCGACGGCCACCAAATCCGCCTTCGATGCCACCTCTACCAAGCCAAGTACGATTGCAGCGGTGCTGGAAGAGCGAAGAAGTGCGGCGAGCGCACAAGAGGCAGTGAGCAGTGAACAAATCGCTCGGAGCGGTGGCGGTGATGCCGCTCAGATAACCACAAAAATTACCGGAGTCATTGCTACTGAAAATAAGCAGATCGTGGTCCGCGGTTTGAATGATCGCTATAATATGGCGACTTTGAACGGCGGAGCGTTGCCGAGTGCCGATCCACGTCGCAGAGCGCCGCAATTGGACATGATTCCTTCGGCGATGATCGATAAAATTGTGGTCAGCAAAACCTTCACCCCCGATCTTCCCGGTGGGTTTGCAGGGGGTGCCGTTAACATTGTGACTCGATCCTTTCCAGCGAAAGCCTTTACGACGGTCACGGTCGGTTCTGCGGTAAATACGGAGACCAGTTTTAACGATGGCTTTCAACGGGTGGCCGGCGGGAAAAACGACTTTTGGGCCTTGGATGATGGAACTCGTGCGCTGCCGGCGGGAGCTTTAATTGAAGCTTCGGTCCTGACTGAAGCACAGAAACCATGGCGTCTTTCGAATCAACAAGATTTGGGAAGTCAGCGGCTTGCCTTAGCCGAGTCCTACGACACGGCACTCCGCTCTTTTCGTAATAATTCTTTTGCTCCGACCGCTGGTGCACCCGGACCTAATTCCAATTTTGCTCTCTCCAGTGGCGATACGACTTGGTTGGGTGGCAAACGGGTTGGATGGTTCGCCACCTTCACTCAAGATCGTAGCTATCAGTTTAACCAAGGAGCTCTTCGTGGACGTTATTCGTACGGTCAAGACCCGGTCGATGGCGGCCCTCTTTTTCGCACCTCCGAGTTCAATCGTGATCAGTCGACCATCAATAGTTCCTTTGGCGCAGTGGCCAGCACCGCAATCGAAATTGGTCCCGGCCACGAACTTTCCTTCGGCTTTGTTCACAACCAAAGTGCGCAGCAGTTTGCGATCGAAGAGAATGGTAAAACCGTCAACCAGTTCGACCCAGGATCCGTTGAGCGCACTCGGATCTATCAACTCAGTTATCGAGAACGATATCTTCAGAATTTTCAATTCAAGGGGCGGCATGAATTACGTGAGCTAGGTGCGGCCCAAGTTGATTGGAGCTATTCGATGGCCTCGACCGCGGAGAATTCTCCGGACGAGCGCATTTTCCCGATGATTCTTTTCCCCGTGGGAAATGGATTAACTAATATCGTCGCTCAGTCCGCCGAGCTTCCTAACATTAACCAACCGACTCGTTTCTTTCGCGATTCAACCGATACCAGTCGAAATCTGCGAGCGGATTTGACTCTTCCCTTTACTCCAAATAACGGGTTGGAGAGCTCGTTTAAGCTAGGGGTCAATTCCTTGGAATCAGAGCGTCAACTGCAAGAGCACCGTTTCGAATATGAGATTAGTCAAACCACGGGGGCTAATCAACGAGACATCGATACCTATGCCAATTCCGTACTGAACTTCCAAGGTCAGCAATTTGTCACCAACTTCACCGGCAGCGGAACGACACGTCGAGCGGCTTTTAATTTTCCCAATGCCACCTTCCTGCGATCAGGGCTCCCCTCGGATGGGTATGGATACAGCGGAACTCAATCCATTCCTGCGGTCTATGCGATGGGAGACTTTTTCTTGCATCCAAAGTTCCGTTTAATTGGGGGCGCACGGGTTGAAAAAACCGACCTACAAGCTGCAGTTTTGCCTCGGAGCCAGATTCTTGGATCACCTTCTGGTGGACAAATTGCCACCACCGACGTGATGCCGTCGGTCAGTGCGGTGATTCCGCTGACCTCACAGGTGAGCCTACGCGGGGGTTGGTCTAGTACGGTTGCGCGCCCGACTTATCGAGAGTTTGCTCCCTACGAATACTTCGACACCACCGACGGCCTCGCGTATCGAGGTAATGGAGCCTTGCGTCGCACCACCATCAATAACTTAGATGCTCGATTAGAATGGTATCCAGCGCCTGGCGAGTTATTTTCGTTCGCTTTATTTCAAAAGGATTTAACCGATCCAATTGAACCTTTGATCGCCGATAATGCTGCGGGAATTGTGAGCTTTACAAATAATCCAACCGCGACAATCCGCGGCGTTGAACTTGAAGCTCGAAAGGGTCTTGGTTTTCTTGATCCGTCGTTTTCGGGTGTCTCCCTCGGTGGCAATTTTGCCTACATTCAGTCGGTCGTCGATGTCTACTATCCCTCAGGTGCGGGGGTCGCTCTTTATCAACGGCCTCTCTTTGATCAACCCGATTATATCGCCAATGTTGATCTCACTTGGGAGGTAGCCCGCCTCGGTTCTACTCTCTCGATTTCCTATGCTCGCAGCGCGCAACGATTGGCCGTCGACGGCGGGCAAGGCAGCCCTAACATCTACGAGCAGCCTGCCGATTCGCTGGATATCTTCCTGAGCCAAAAGTTGGGATCACGCTGGCGGTTAAGGTTGGGGGCAAAGAATTTAATGGATCCAGCTTTTCGCCAAATCTTAATTAATGATCTCGGCGAAACAGCCGAGCGATATGGCGATCGCTACGTGTTTCGTTCCTATCGACGTGGCGTGACGGTCAGCCTCTCGCTCAGTGCCGACTTCTAATCCGGCACACCCTTTGGTGCCGGCAAGTCCTTTCAAGTGGCTTCCTTCAATCCCTCAAAAGAGGTGCGAACTACCGCAATTTTTACAGGATAGACATAGAGTCGTCATCTAACTGTGACAGTTTAATTTAAAACTAAAAATTGACTTGCTGAGTTCAGGTCGATGACAAACCAAACTAAAATTGATTCAGATGAAAAAATATTGTTGGAGTCAAGGGCTTAAGGCAATCGCTGCCTTTATGCTCCTGCTCGTGTCGGAAAAGGCCTCGGCCGCAACGAACCATATATCAGGCTATTTATATGGTTCCCATCGTTGGGTCGCCACCAATTCTTATATTCTAGATGGCTTCACCTATGTGATGAATAATGCTGTTCTCACCATCGACGCCGGTACGGTCGTTCAGGGATCGGCAGGAAGCGGTTCGTCTTCCACCGCCGCCAATGACTTCGGAAATCTCTATGTTTGCGTCGGCGGAAAACTCAACGCGATCGGCACTCCGACTCGCCCGATTATTTTCACGTCCACTTCTGATGACGTCACCGATCCAGGCGATCTTACATTCCCAAGTCGCGGCCTTTGGGGTGGCATTGTTATTTTCGGCGCGGCTCGTTTGAATAATGCGGGCTGGACGACGAACTCGGTCAGCTATGATATCTATGAAGGTCTCCCTGATCTGGCAGTGACCAACACCACAGTCGGGAGCCCCTACTTGGGGCAAGTGGATTATGTGCACCGCTTTGGAGGTTCCAATGACGAGGATAGTTCTGGAGTTATGCGTTATGTTTCAGTGCGACATGGCGGCAAGAAACTGACCACCGATAAGGAAATTAACGGATGGTCTATGGGAGGTGTGGGGCGCGGGACAACGATGGAATATCTGGAGGCTTATTGTATTGCCGATGACGGCTATGAGTTCTTTGGTGGTTGCGTTAATACCAAGCATCTAGTGAGTGCCTTCAACGATGACGACGGCTTTGACACCGACCAAGGATACAACGGTAAGAATCAGTTTTGGTTTGGGATCCAAGAGGCCGGCGCGAAGGACAGTGGAGCGGAACAGAACGGTCAACCTCAGGCCCCGGATGCTTATGTGACCAACGCTCTGCCCTTAGCCAACTACATCGTACAGAACGCCACCATGATTGGATCAGGAGCAGGCACAACCGGCAACGACGCCTTACGGTTTCGACGCGGGAACAAGGCAACTTGGCGGAACTCAGTGATCACCGACTTCGGCGGGGTCCGAGTACGAATCGATGATGACGGTGAATCGACGCCCACGGTCGTTAACAATATCTTCTGGGGATTCAGCACCAATAGTAACGAGGATTACGGTAAAACCTATGTGCCAGCCGATAAGAATCCGGTCGAAAACCCGTTAATTCGTTCGATCGGCCGAACTCAGAATGGAAGATTAGATCCACGACCGATGGCAGGAAGCCCGGTCTTTACCGGAGCACTTAATGTGGAGTCTGATGGATTCTGGAGCCCGGCACCCTTCAAGGGAGCCTTCGATGCGAATGACAATTGGGCCGACGGATGGACAGGTCTTGCCGCTGAAGGTTTTTTTGCGGCAAAAGGAGTCACTACTAATTACGTAAGTGGCTATCTCTACGGCACTCATACTTGGTCCGCTACCAATGTTTATATTCTAAACGGATTCACCTATATCATGAGTAACGCTGTCGTAAACATTGAGGCTGGCACCGTCGTAAAGGGCGTCTCAGGGAGTGGAACATCGAGCGTCTCTGCCAACGACTTTGGTTGTTTATTTGTTGTTGCGGGAGGTAAGCTCAATGCCCGAGGCACCTCAGGGAACCCGATCATTTTCACCTCGGTGTCTGATGATGTGACCGATCCGAGCGACCTCCCTTTTCCGACCCGAGGTCTTTGGGGCGGCATTGTGGTGTTCGGTAATGCGCGTTTGAATAATGCGGGCTGGACAACGAACTCTGTCAGCTATGATATCTATGAAGGTCTCCCTGATCTGGCGGTGACCAACACCACCTTTGGCAGTCCCTACGCGGGGCAAGTGGATTATTTGCACCGCTTTGGAGGTTCCAATGACGAGGATAGTTCTGGAGTTATGCGTTATGTTTCAGTGCGACATGGCGGCAAGAAACTGACCACCGATAAGGAAATTAATGGATGGTCTATGGGAGGTGTGGGACGCGGGACAACGATGGAATATCTCGAGGCTTATTGTATTGCCGACGACGGCTATGAGTTCTTTGGTGGCTCTGTCAATACCAAGTACTTAGTGAGTGCCTTCAACGATGACGACGGCTTTGACACCGACCAAGGATACAACGGTAAGAATCAGTTTTGGTTTGGGATCCAAGAGCCCGGCGCCAAGGACAGTGGATCGGAACAGAACGGTCAACCTCAGGCCCCGGATGCTTATGTGACCAACGGCTTGCCTTTAGCCAACTACATCGTACAGAACGCCACCCTGATTGGATCAGGAGCAGGCACAACCGGCAACGACGCCTTACGGTTTCGACGCGGGAACAAGGCAACTTGGCGGAACTCAGTAATCACCGACTTCGGCGGGGTCCGAGTACGAATCGATGATGACGGTGAATCGACGCCCACGGTCGCTAACAATATCTTCTGGGGATTCAGCACCAATAGTAACGAGGATTACGGTAAAACCTATGTGCCGGCCGATAAGAATCCGGTAGCGAATCCCCTTTTAGGAGGCATCAGCCGAATTCAAAACGGGAACTTGGATCCGACCCTGACCGCGGCAAGTCCGGCTTGGGCCTTTGGGGCAACTGCAACCGATGGGTTCCAAGCCGTCGCCTATGCGGGCGCCTTTGGTTCGGAAAACTGGGCACAAGACTGGACAGCCTTAGGATCTGAAGGGTTCTTCAAATTGACTCCGGTTACCGATTTACCAACCGGCCTCACGGGCCAGAACCAAGCTCCAAGCTTCACGCTACCGGTCACCAGAAAATCTGCTGGGTCGAGTCTGGCCTGGACAAAGCTGTCTAATAACCACGATTCATGGAATGGGATATCCCTATCGACCAACGGCAGCGTGGTGGCGGTCACCTCCTCCTCCTCTTTGGTAGTTTCGAGGGACGGTGGCTTGACTTCAACCATCGAAGTGGTTCCAGGAACTGGCTCTTTCAGAGCCGTTGCGGTCTCAGCCAGTGGTTCGCAGATCCTAGTGGCCCGGGGCAATCGGTTGTATATCTACCGCAATGGCGCTTGGGCCTCGTCAACGAGCCCTTCAGCGAATTGGGTCTCAGTTGCCTCATCGGCTACTGGTACTCACTTGGTAGCTGCAGTTTCCAACGGTCAGATTTATTGCTCGACCGACTCCGGTTTGACTTGGACTGGGTATGCGACCGTTCAAGACTGGCAGGCGGTTACTTCCTCAGCTGATGGCACTAGGCTCGCAGCAGCGGCTTACAACGGAGCCATCTACACAACGGTCGACAACGGCAGAAACTGGATTGCGCAGACCGTCGACGGTAGTGCAAATCGGACTTGGTCATCGATCGCATCGTCGGCCGATGGTTCCAAATTGGCAGCGACGGAAACGAACGGAAAACTCTATACCTCAACCGATGGCGGGGTGACGTGGACAGCGCGGAATTCTAACCGAGGGTGGTCGTCGGTCTCTATGTCTAGCGATGGCAAGTTCCTAGTGGCCGGTGTACTGGGTGGCGCGCTTTATTACTCGGAGGATTCGGGTGTGACTTGGACTGCCAAGGACCAGGAGCGAATCTGGGGTGGAGTTGCGATCGCTGGCGACGGCAGCAATGCTGTGGCAACGGTCAATGACGGTGGTTTATACCGCTCTATTGCCTACGATACAGAATCAACCTTAGCCGTCTTAGAAGACGAAGTGACGACCCGGCCTGGGTTTGCATCTAATCTTTCTGCCGGTCCCGCAAGTGAGGTATCCCAAGCTTTGAGTTTCGTTGTAACCACTAGTAATCCCGGCCTATTCGCCTCCGGGCCAACGATCAGTTCTACGGGTACATTGACTTTTACACCTACCCCCGAAGCCAGCGGCACAGCAGTGGTGCAAGTTTATCTCAGAGACAACGGTGGCTCTAATTATGGTGGAACCGACCAGAGTGCTGTGAAGGTGTTTACTATAACAGTTGCTCCGGTGAACGACGTACCGGCAGTCAATTCGCAGACCGTTACGATCGACGAAGATGTTCAAAAACTTCTAACTTTGATCGGTACTGATGTAGAAGGAGCTAAGTTAACTTATACGGTAGTACGCTCGCCGGTAAAGGGGTCGCTGAGTGGTACTGGCACGAACTTAACTTATATCCCATTTGCGAATGCAAACGGAACCGACAGCTTCACCTATAAGGCTAACGACGGCGAGTTGGACTCGGCCCTCGCGACCGTATCAATTACGATCGCCGCGGTTAACGACGCGCCGGTGGTTAACGCTCTGGCGGTTGAGGCGATTGAAGACACGACTAAGCTAATCACCTTGGCGGGTACAGACGTAGAAGGGTCTGGGTTGTCTTACACCGTGGTGACCGGTCCGATCAACGGCACACTTACTGGGACGTCTCCGAACTTGGTCTACTCTCCGAAGCCAAACGTCTTTGGTCTCGACAGTTTCACCTACAAGGCCAACGACGGTTCAGCGGACTCAGCCATCGTGACCGTATCGATTACGATTGCGGCGGTTAACGATGCACCAATCGCTGGCAGACTGACGACTGTTGTCGTGGAAGACACAGCTAAGGCGATCACCTTGGTGGGTACAGACGTAGAAGGGTCGGTGCTGTCTTACACCGTGGTGACCGGTCCGACCAATGGCACACTGTCCGGTACATCGCCGAATCTGGTTTACTTGCCGAACCCGAATGTATCCGGGGCCGACAGCTTCACCTACAAAGTTAACGACGGCTCGGTGGACTCGGCCCTCGCGACCTCATCAATTACAATCGCGGCGGTTAATGACTCACCGGTGGCTCAAGCCCTGACGGTTGAGGCGATTGAAGACACGACTCAGGTGGTCACCTTGTCGGGTACAGATGTAGAAGGGTCAGTGTTGACTTACACCGTTGTGACCGGTCCGACCAAGGGCACACTGTCCGGTACTCCGCCGAATCTGGTCTACTTGCCGAACCCGAATGTATCCGGGGCCGACAGCTTCACCTACAAAGCTAATGACGGTTCAGCGGACTCGGCCCCAGCGACCGTATCAATTACAATTGCTGCGGTTAACGACTCACCGGTCGCGTTCAATGTATCGGTGAAGACAGAGCAGGGTTCCCGTACGGAATTCTCGTTGGTAGGTTCAGATCCTGATGGTTCTGAACTGACCTACGCACTGCTGACTCAACCGACGAAGGGGACCCTTTCTGGTAACGCTCCAGACTTGATCTACACGCCGAATTCGAGTGCATCAGGGGCGGATACGTTCACTTACACGGTCAATGACGGCACTGAGACCTCTGCTGAGGCGACGGTTACTATTGAGATAGCTACAATCGAAGTGCCAATCCTGACCCTTATATCGAGTGATGGGGTGACACTGTCTTTGGAAGTGCGTGCATCGGAAGGTGCTGTAGTGACTGTTGAAGGTTCAACGGAACTTGGTATCTGGCTCGCGACGGGCAGCGAGGTAACCGGTAAAGGTATGAGCGTGCCTGTTCCGCTCTCCCTGAAGATTGATTCAAACGTGGAGGCTCGGTTCTGGCGCCTGAACATCCGGTAGTCTAGATCTTCGACCGTTCAGCAAGTGCTGAACGGCTCAATTCAAGCGCGTTCGGAAGGGAAACCTCCGGACGCGTTTTTGTATTCTAACCAACGCCCTGGACGCGTCGGCCCAGGAGGCGAATCTGCTCGCGTTAGAAAGTTGGAGACTGAACGGTCGGAAGAGGCCGAATTGGGAGGTGACAGGGTTAAGTCGATTGCGGGTATTTATCGCAAAAGAGTGGGTTCGCTGGAGGCCTTTTGAGGACTGCTAACCGCTTTCTGAATCGGTGGTGAGCGATTGAGAGTGCCCACCTTCTATGAGAGTCAAAGAGGCTTGTGAGATCGCTTCAGCGCCCTTGCCATTGTTGATTCCGAGCTTTGAGGCGTTCTGCACTCGGCTTCGTTTCGGCCCTGACAATTAAGTTTGTTCCAGAGGTCCAAGGGATCTCGGTGAAGTCAACTGACAGAGTGCGAGTCACCATCTCCAAAGCATGGCCGAAAGCATTAATGGAAATGGTGCCTGGCAGTTGCGTGGTATCGAGGAAAACGATCGGACCGAAGGGCGTAACATTGGTGTCTGGCCGACTATAGATCCAAGTGATTGGACCATTGGTCACCCGCGGTGCGGACTCGCCAGGAAAGTTAATTGAGAGTGGGCCAGCGGATAAAATTCGAGGATGCTCGATCCGCAACTGCGGGGTCCCATCTTTGAGCGTGTCAAAAGTAAGATGCCACGCTCCGCTCCGAACGCGGTAGGCTTGGCATCCCCCGTAGATGGTCACGTAGAGAAACAGGGTGGCTAAGAAAACGCCAAAAAAGCGGCGGAGCGTTTTTTCCGCCTCGGGTGAAAGATCAGAGTTCAATGGGGAAGAGGATCTGAGGAGCGATTCGGTTCAAGATGAGAGAGCGGGCCAGTCTGGTTAAAGATCACCAAGCCCGTTCGATGGATCGGCGTTGCCAGAGAAACTCAAACATATTGCCTTCATGGGGTTGATCCCACGAAATCTTCATCGTGGATACCGGCCCAATATTTAGGCGGTCGATTTCTGTAGAGGCTTCTAATTGGGCGATGAAAGCTGGGTCTTTGGTAATTGCGGAGCAGGCAAGAGTGTAGCCGATGCTGCGGACCATTTCCGATTGTGGCACTTGAACAACACTCGCGTAGGGGCAAAGAAATTCGCGATTAGAAAGCGGGTGCTGAAAAGAATCACAACGGATGATGGTGGGCTTCAAAAAGACTCCTAGATCCCCGGTAATTTTTCGTGGGCCTGTCCGATATTTTGCAGTCACATCCTCTGCGCCAGGCACATTGAGACCGTCTTCGAGTTGACTATCGATATAGTCGGCCATCTTAGGATTGGCGAATCCGGACAATCGAGCCTCTGGATCGTCGGGTGCCGTGGGAACAAGTGCGCCCAGACGTTGAGCAAGAGCGTCGGCAATTTCTGCGGCGTATTTGGGGACAATCACGGCACTCGCATTGATGCAGGAGCGGCCTCCGTTGTCAGAGATACTGGCCACCATTACCTCGATAAAATCAGGCCAATTCTCGATCTGATCGTCGCCAATCAGGAACTTACTCCAACCGGGTCCGTGAACTTGGATACCTGGGTTCGAGGCATATTGTTGGGTAGTCGATTTGTCGCCGAAAATCAGGGCGCGACCGCAGGTATTGAGGATGGTAGCGGCTCCCTCGTGATCAGTGGGGTAGAAGCCGAAAGCTTCGGATGGAACCCCAGCCGCGATAAAAGCTTGGATCAGGCGGAAAGGTGTCCACGGTTCTTCCTTGCCCGGTTTAATAATCACCGGCGTCTTTAGTGAAATGGCTGGAACCCAGAGTGAATTCACGGCTGGGGAATTGCTAGGCATCACCAATCCAAGGGCGTGAGCCGTGGGAAAAAAAGACAACTTGGTTCCAAACTGTTCGCCGTAACCACGATCTAAGATGCTTAAATCCAGTCCACGGGACAGGCCGTTCAGGATTTCCGTCATGTGGGTTAAGGCGTAGTGTATCTTTACCATATTACGCCGCACCATCACGTAAGGTAGTCCACTGGTAGTGCTCAAGGTATGGACATACTCTTCGGCACTCTGGGTATGCCCACGGTCGCCGAGGGGTAGAGTTCCTTTGAAAAATAAATCACCCGCCTTAGCACTGATCTCCATTAACTCCGAAACTGTAAACCGATTCAGAGCAGCACGGGCCTGACCTAACTTTTGAAGGTCCTTGCGGACGATCCCTGCATTGACCGTCGACATCACCGCTCGCACCTCACCTGTGCGATAGTCTTTCACCTCACTTTGTTCCAGTGAAGCGTAACTGCGACCAAGACGTAAGACGGGAAGATGGGGTATTTGGCTCATGCAAAAATAACGTTCGGAGAGAAACTGGAGCGTTTGGTCGGAATTGGCAAACGGAGGTTTTCGAACAGAGACCACGACCTTCTTTCGATCAGGATACTTTTTGCATCGGCTGATCGACTCAAGGCCCCTTTGGCAGTAACTTCGTTGATTAAGTTAAATGAGTGCCAGTCCAGAACCCATCGAACTTCTCGCCACAGTTCTGTTCACGCTTGCCGTGCTACATACCTTTTGTGTGAAGCAATTTGCTCAGTGGGCCCATCGGTATCCCTCGGGATCTTTGGCGGAGAACCTCCTGCATTTTCTGGCTGAGACAGAAGTGGTCTTTGGACTTTGGGCCGCCGCTCTTTTTCTAGGTATTGCAGCACTAAAAGGATCAGTTCAAACGGCAATTGACTACATTAACAGCCTCGATTTTACCGAGCCCAAATTTGTCTTTGTTATCATGGTTGTGGCGGCAACCCGTCCGGTGGTCCGATTAGCTGAGACATTGATTTCCTTGGTCGCACGACTCCTGCCGATGCAAGAGAGCGTCGCCTTTTATCTGGCTGCTCTTTCCTTAGGCCCCTTGCTCGGATCGTTGATTACCGAACCGGCAGCGATGACTCTCTTAGCAATTCTTCTCAAACGACGGTATTTTGATCGAGCGATTAGTCAACGCCTTGCCTATGCGACCCTTGGCCTCCTTTTTGTGAATGTTTCCATCGGTGGAACATTAACTAATTTTGCGGCTCCGCCGGTACTGATGGTGGCGAGCAAATGGAAGTGGGATGCGATCTACATGTTGACTCACTTTGGGTGGAAAGCCGCTGCGAGTTGTGTCTGTTCCACGGTGCTGGTCTGTGTCGTCTTTCGGCGTGAACTGAATGCTTTAGAACATCAACCGGCACGAAATCAACTGATCCCCTCTTGGCTGACGGGTCTTCATCTCGTCTTTTTAGCTTTGGTGGTTAGCTTCGCCCATCACGCAGATGTTTTTTTTGGGGTTTTTATGATCTTTCTCGGATTAACCACGGCCACTCGTGAGTATCAAGATGGGCTAAAATTCCGCGAAGGTTTGTTGGTCGGCTTCTTTCTGGCGGGCCTTGTCACGCTGGGTTCCCTTCAAGCGTATTGGTTAAAGCCTCTGATTCAAAGTATGGGGGGCTCGGCTCTTTATTTCGGCGCAACAGGATTAACTGCCATCACTGATAACGCGGCCCTGACCTATCTGGGTTCCTTGGTCGAGGGTATTTCGGAGGATTTAAAATATGCACTAGTCGCGGGCGCAGTGACCGGTGGCGGGTTGACCGTCATTGCGAATGCTCCCAATCCAGCGGGTGCTGGTATACTCCAGTCTTCAAAGGTGTTTGGTACTGAAGGAATTAGCCCGATTGGGCTCTTTCTGGGGGCCCTGTTTCCGACTGTTGTCGCTATCTTCTTTTTCTGGTTTTTCCATTCGGTACCGACCTGAGTTGGAAGTGGATCCAGTGAGGGCTCTAATATCACGTTCCAAGATTTCTCTCTTTCTGTTCCAGCCATTGGCCGCAAAGAAAACGCCCTGAGACACCTCACGGGACTCGCCTACAGTTTCTGATCCTACATTTGCACTCATCCAAGTCTTTTATCAAAAAGACCCACGGCATCCGCAGGTGGTTAAACTAAGCAATTAAAATCCGTTCTCCGCTTCTAAAATTCAAAATTAATAAATCGCAAATTGATTCGCCGCAGACTTCTGTCTGGCAATCGCTCTCAAGGCATTCTCGACTTCATTGATTGCCTCGTCGGTAGTGGAGGTTCCTGCGGTCAAGCCAAGCGTCTCGCCTAATTCAAACCAACTCGGCTGAAGATCCGCGACGGCTTGAATGTGGTGCACACGCGGGCAGTGCTTTCGGCAAGTGGTGACGAGTTCTCTGGTGTTATTGCTGTGCAACCCACCAATCACAATCACCACACTACACTCACTCGCAAGGGTCTCAGCAGCCTGCTGACGAAGTTTGGTCGGCTGACAGACCGTGTCCCGAAACCGAATCTCGCTTTGAGGAAACCGACTTCGAATTCTCGCCACTAAATGACGGACCTTTTCAATAGGTTGAGTGGTCTGCGAAACAATACCCAACCGCGGGTATTCGCCTAAATGATCGACCTCTGCCTCGGTTAAAACTACGTCGCAGACCTCGAGATCTTCAGTCATACCGCGGACCTCAATGTGCTGGCGTTGACCAATAATTACCGGATGGAACCCTTCTAAAACTAACTTCTTGAGGGCGGCATGGGCAACCTGCACGAGTGGACAAGTCGCCTCCAATACGGTGCGCCCTGTCGCCCGTGCAGCGTTGATCCGCACCTCCGATGCGCCGTGGGCGGTGATCAATAGGGTCGGCGTGGCGACTTGGTTTAGATCCGTCGCAAACTGGACGCCGCGCTCGCGGAGATGGCTCAAGACTCGTTCATTGTGGACCAGTTCCCCCAGAATAGTCACCGGACCGGCCTCTGCTTGCCGTGTCGCTAGACTAATGGCGTCTCGGACCCCAAAACACATACCGAGGTGTTCTGCCCGTAAAATCTTTATCGACTCATTCATTAGCTTTGCATGCCAAAGTATTAAATTTCATCTGTGGTTAAATTTTCAACAAATCACAGTATTTTGTTCTGACGAACAATCTGTTCAAGGAGGTCGATATAGGCGGCGAAAGCGGACCGGCCTGACCCTGTCAGACAACAAGTGGTAAGGCGTCGTTTATTGTGAAACGATTTCGTCACGGCGACATAGCCCGCTTCCTGCAAGCTACGGATATGGGTGGTGAGATTCCCATCGGTCATCGCCAAGGTGTCGCGTAGTTCCGTAAATGAGATATCCACTGAGGCGGCTAACATCGACATTATCCCCAGACGCCCCTTCTCGTGGATCACCCGATCTAGATTCAGAAAAGGCTCTGTATTCACGGCGACGGGATCCGTTCAGTTAAACGTAGGTAGAAAGCGTAGGCTAAGTGAACGACCCCGAAAATCCCCCCCATCCAGAGACAGGCTCCCCGTCCACTTAGTTCAGGTAAAATGCCTCCACAGCGAGCTAAAGTGAGGCTAATACCTAATATAATCAGCCCCCAAGAAAAAAGGCGGACGCCCCGCTGCATAAAGAACGCCGCTGAATTAAGGGCTATGCCATAGAGAACCGTCCACGCCCCAACGAGACATCCAAGATCGAGAATTTCCGGCTTCAAAATTCCAGCGATTGCTAGCGCAATGCCTGCTAAAAAGCCGGGCAGGGCAGACTCGCCAATCCGGCGGGTTGGGGCGGTCCAAAAAGGTTCCGCGGCCCCGACCGCCTGCTTGCGGATAATCCACATCGACCCAGCCAAAGCGATGAGTGCCGCACCAAACCACAAAAAAATGAATCCAACGGAATCGAACCCGCCTTTCAACCACCCCAGAAGACCCGTGGTCAGTCCAACCCCACCCGACACTAACATCGTGGGAGCCAGCGCGCGTCGATAAACAGCGGTACGCTCCATAAGAACACGAATCGTCTGCAAGTTTTCTGATGCCCAATTCGAATCCATGACCTAGACTTTGAAATACAAAGTCAGGGAAGTCAAGAGAAGCAGTTGTCCTTTAATTGACCGCTCGTTCGGACCCGGGTTGTTGCCGAAACGATCCTGAATTCGGCGGCGGCACTCCCCCAACTCGACGTCTTCTGTCACCCTTGTTCAACCAGTTTTTGCGCAGATATTCCTCATGACCCGCACGCTCGCCGTGTCATCGACTTTTGGAAAGTTCCTAGGTCTGGGCTTTAACCGCTCCTGATTTACATCCCGGGAGGCGGCTGACTAACGGGAGACAAAGGTCAAAAGATGCCGGATCTCCGATCGTTTTTGACCAAGGCATCTCCGGTGCCGCTAGCAATTACCGACTGGAACCAACCAACCACTTCCAGCGCCTGTCCCTGATGCAGCGTGGGAGGTTGCACAACACCCTGGCTTCTACTGCACGACGACCCAGCCGATCCACAGGGGACCAACTCTTTTTTATGTCAATCCTCGAGGGTTTGCCTTGCTGCGATACAAGTGCCTCAGACCTCCATTAACCCAAAGATCATCACTGCTTGGCTCGGTTTTAATGTGCTCCAACACCCAATCATTTTGCAGTCGGTCGGAGGAAAATCGAGAGATGCGATGCTCGAGAATTAAGCCAAATATCAAAGGCTCTACCTCGAATTTTCACCGATGAACCATGTCGATGCCAACGATCCCCCTTTATTTATTACCTGCAGTGCAGAAATGAACCTTCCCGCGAGGGACGCCGGTCACTGTCTTCAGCAGTCCCATTTTTGGCGTCGAACTAAAAGAGAGGCCTGACTCGGTTGGGCACGAATGTCATTTGCCCATTCCAGGCATCCCAGAATCGACCCCAGGTTCCGGCACAAGTGACTTTCTCTGGTCGAAGTTGCTAGCCCTACCCTCGAGAAAAACAACTCTTCTTCCTCTGTGTCACTTGGGCTCTTCGAGGGGGTATTTCCGCACAAAAACGGCTTCAGCTGATCATCGGTTGACAGAATCGTCTCTCAGTGTTCAGCCTAGATTACGATTTCTCCGAGCGCCTTTTTTAATTCAGACCACCCTCCTTTCCCGAAATGAACTACTGTCCTCAGCGTCACCGCGGATTTACTTTAATCGAACTCTTAGTGGTGATTGCCATCATTGCCATATTAGCTGGAATGCTTTTGCCAGCCTTAGGTAAGGCGAAGGTCAAGGCCAATGCCACTCGGTGTATTAGCAATCAAAAGCAACAATCCCTCGGCTATACGATGTATGCTGATGACAACCGAGATTCGATGCCGGCCCACGGCGACTGGGGCACAGTCGGGGGTGAAATTTGGTCCTCTAAATTCGGAATTCCTCTGCGCTCGGCTCTCGTTCGGACCAAGGTAAGTATCGTCCACGATAACTACGCTTGGGAAACAAATCGCCCTCTTAACGCCTACGTCCCAGCCCCGGAAGCCTTTCGTTGTCCGTCCGATAAAGGCGACAGTGTCTGGCCTGCTGAATCCAAAAAAGGCTGTTTTTTAGCGTGGGGCAATAGCTACCTTGTCATGTGGGCGGTCGACTGGTTTGGAGTGAAACACATCACTGGCAATCTAAGTTCACCCACCACTGCAGGAGATTCCAAGCCGATTAAAAGTTCGGAGATTGCTTTGAGCTCTTCTACCAAAATCATTCAGGGAGACTGGCCTTGGCATGGAAGTCGCGACGCTGGCGATGGAGTCGTCACCTCCGCCGCGCGGGGGGCTAGTCTCTGGCACAATAACAAAGGGCAACGCGGTTGGAATATCATGTATGGCGATGGTCATGTCGCTCTCTTCCGATTTCCCAAGGACTACGATCCAAGCGACATGAATAATAAGGTGAACATTGAAGCCGCTTGGTGGTGATCGGTGTTCTATCGTTGCACCGATCACCTCTCAAGTTCGGGGCAAGTTTACTCGGCGGTTACCCGATAAAACGTACCCTCCTCGGTTATCGCTGCTTCGCTAAAATGCCCCTCGGTTGTCCCCTCATTTATCTGCATCGGAATACCACCCCACCTCGAGATCCGCCAGACTCGATAAATCCAGCCTTTCACCGGATTCCAAAGAAGCTGGATTTCGCCTTTCAAAGTTCGTTCTAAAGTCAGCCGCAAAGTCGGATGCGTCTCACTCTCAATTATGTCGGTCAATTGGGTGGGAATCACTTGGTATCCCTTGCTCTCGGAATTTGAGGAATCAAAAAGCCCGAGAACTCCCGTCACATCCGAGGGGCCCGCAGGGCGTTGGGTCCCAAGGATTGAAAGCGCTCGAGAATCTATCCAAACCCCGATTCCAAGGCGGCCAGCGCTATTGGTCACCGACACACTTTGATCGCTGCCAAAGATCGATTGGCTGCGGTCAAAATAGACATGACGCAAGATCACCCGTTGCCCTTCTAAGGAGTTGAGTTGGATGGAGTTGGTGAAAGTCTCATCGAGAACGATCGGCACCGGTAGCGGGGCACCGGCTCCAATTAACGAAACGGAGGTTCCCTCGGACGATCCGTCGGGAACTAATTGGATCTGGCCATTGGAAAAGACGCAGGGGGCGATGACCCTCAGCCGATCACCTAATTGCAATGGATGCAGTGAATTAAGCCATAAGAGCCCTAGACCCGCCGTGGCATCTTGAAGGTAAACCCGCTGGTCAGGCGAAGAGGTCAGGTTGATAGCCGTCGTCACGACTCCCTCCACTTGATATTTTTCCGCACTTTCAAGTTGATTGGAATCCAGAGCCAGTTTGATCGCTGCACCACGGACGTAGGCCAAAGATCGAAGCTGCGGCGAAGGATCTGCTGACACTCGAATCATCGCGTTTTCACTGGTGACGGTTCCCTCGCCATTACTTAACTCGACAGAATAATTACCGGCCATAGCTGCTGTTAGCTGCGGCAAAGCAAGGACTGCGTTGGTGGCACCGGGCAGTCTTATCCCGTCTTGAAGCCACTGGAAATGGATGGGTTGGGAGCCGATATTTTCCACACTTAATTCAAGTGAGTTTCCTAGAAAACCAGACTGTGACTGTGGTTGTAGAGTCACCTTTGGCGGTCTTGCACCTCCACTAGTCTCGCTTAATGGAAATCCAGACACGGTCAAAAAATCGAACCGCCATGTTCCTGAAGATCCATAGGTCCCACTCACCGCTGCGTAGTTTGCACCGTCAAAATCGGACACAAGACGAATCCGGAACTGTGGATTGTTGTTAGCAGCGGATATCGACGAAAGGTCGGCGGTCAATCCGTTGGTGAAAACCGCGCCAACCGCAACCGTAAAAACGGGTCCCTCGATGAACTCGACTCCATTCAGTGAATAAAGAATTTGCAGACGGCGACTTCCAGTGTTGCTTGAACGAAAATCAAATTTGAGGACGATATTTCGGAACCCAACTGTGCCCGTTGCAATTTCGATTCCCGCACTGCGGGCCGCCGTTCCCTTGGCTGGAAATCCCGAGAGGTTTATTGCGGTATCGCCAACCCCTAGTGGATCCGAGGAACCGGTGCCTGAAACGACGGATAACACCACCCCGCCGAGCGGAGTAATTACCCCCTCACCGATACTGGCTCTGAGAGGGCTGTTCGTCCGGTTGAAATCCCATTGGGCGACAACGGACTGGGTGGGGGAGGTGGATGCAACCGCTGCGATAGGGAGCAGCAGCAGGAGGAGAAGAATTTGACGACGGAGACGGAATGTTAGGATCATAAGGGATTATTTTATAGGTTGGGAACTCTGTGCACTGAGAACAGAGAACGTCCGTGCGACCCTTTCTTACGAACGAACCACCCCAGTGAGGGTGTTTCATCGTAAGAAGTGGGAGCGAAACTTTGCCACGACCCGATGCCATGGCAGCGTTCGTCCCGTCATCCGATTGATGCCAAGCCAACCCGGAGCTCTCTGAACACAAGGGGTAGACTATTGCACTTGGCGAAGCTCTCCAATGGGCACTTGGCGCCCACCTCTTCGCCCAGGACTATTCCCAATTTTTTAACACTCAGCCGAACTTGAGTGTCCAACGGCCCATTGGATTTGCTGTTTACGGGATACCCGACGGTTAATCAGCTTCAAGAGGGGACATCTGCGCGAAGATTTCGGACGAGAGGATGGATCGATTCGCACTGCAGCTTGTCCCAAGGATGACTTGGTAAACTAATTAGTCCTCTCAGGCCACGCATCTTGACCCTTAGGCCGCTGATGATCGTTCAAGCACCACCGTTTCTCGTCATCTAACTATTGATGACCGAACTGTCGGCGGCCGGCACTTCTCCTCATTGAATTCTTACCAATTCGCCCTGTCTTGTTTTGCAAGCGTGAGGGAAAAGAGAAAGAAAGATGACTAATTTGCCCCTTGAATCGGGCGAATCTTGATGTTGCGAAAGGCAACTTCACCGTGGTCACCCTGTAGCGCGAGGGCCCCATGTCCTGTTTTGGCAAATCGACTCATTTGAGCAAATTTGCTTTTTGCCACCCGAGCCTTGAAATCGTCGCTACCCAAAACGTAGTCAAAATACTTAACTCCATTGACTCCATGCTCGCATTTCTCTGGGCTGATCAGGACCTTGATGTGATTCCATTGGCCTGCGGGTTTGGTCGAATCGAGCGTTTTGCCGGTCTTAGGATCGATGGTTAGTAGGGGCGTTAGGACGAGCTAATCCTTGGATTTGAGGGTCGAACAAAAAGGGCCGGAGTCGCTTGAGAGCGGTCCGGCCCGTGGTCTTTTAAGCGATCTAGGTGGAAGACCTAGGTCGAGTGACTTATTTCAGAAGTCGGTTAGCGCAATCGGAAAAAGCCGCCAGTGCCGCTCGTGGGCAGAGTGAAAGGCGAAGCCGCGCCGGTCACTTCGGTATAACTTCCAGTCAATGAATCGGACCGTTGCAGTATACCTTTAGCCCAAGTGAGGGAAGCATTGGCGCCGGAACGAGCGATAGACAAGACAAGTGGAGTGGAGGTGGCACCGGAGACGGCGGTGGTGTACTGTGCCTTAATTCGGTCCGCCGAAAGGGCTTTGTTATAAATGGCTACTTCATCGATCGCCCCGCTGAACAAGCCTTCCCAACCGTTGCCAGCAGAACCGATCGACCAATCACCTTGGGCAGAAGCAAGGGCAGTAGCTGGGGATTGAGTGGAGGCGACTTCGGCCCCGTTACGATAAAGGCGCCAATAAGTTCCATCATAAACCCCGGTGAGTTGGATCCACTTGCCTGCGGTAACGTCTTCGTCCGGTACTGGGAATCGAGCACCTTGAGTGACAGTGGGCTGTCCAGCGACAGTTTCGATCGAGCCAGCGATATAATAAGCAACCCCATCTATCTTTTCGATGCGTAGAGAAATCTCGGTTGTATTTGTGCACGTGGCGAGGATCTCGACACCTTCAGCCAGTTTAGCGAGGAAGGAACTCACGGTGAGCGGGCCGCGCGAGATGATATGTGCGGCACTGGTTTCAATGGTCAATTCACTGGGCTTAATCCAAGCGCTGAGGGTTAGGCGGTTGGCCGTGGCTAGAGCGCTTGGGCTATTGAGAGAAGCCCACGACTTCGCTGGAGAAAGAGACAAAGCAAGATTGTTAGATTCGAAGCCAGCAAAGGCCGGAGGACGCGGTCCCTCAGCCGTTGTATCGGTCAAGACAGCCTGGCCTGCATTACGGGAACTACCGGAATCAGCGAGGGGCGACTGAGCAGCGTCGGCGAATCGAAGATAAGTGGCGGGACCTTTACGTTCTGGACCAGTGAAAGGAGCGGTTAGGACCAAGTGCTGATAGGAAACGTCTGGATGAGCATTTGTACCGGCCTGATAGTGCGCTAGGACCTGTTCTGAGGTGAGAAGATAGTCGTTATAGAGGGCTACTTCGTCGATATTGCCCTCGAAAGGATTGCTGCCGAGACCCGATTTAGCATTGTAAGAACCGACACCCAGATCAGCTGCCACACCGGCGTCTTCAGGAATCGCGGCATTAGCTGAGTAGAGTGCAGCGCTATTGGTATTCACCGGAAGACCGTTGACATAGGCCGTTAGAATCCCAGACCACTGATTATTGCCGTTACCAGCTGGGTCAGCGTTATCGGTCTGAGGCGACCAAGTGAAAACCAAGTGTTGCCACACGCCGATCGTGTAATCGGTGTCGGTATTGACGTCTTGGCCACTATTACCGGCACCACTATACATACGGAAGTTCCAACCATGACCTTCTGAAGCAGGGTAGGAAAGGTTCGGATTACGTTGAAACATCACCCACCCGGTGCGGCCAGTGCCACCGACCCAGCGGTTGTTGATCGGGGATTGACCTCCCTGTTGATCACGAAGTGGTTTGACCCACATCTCAAACGAGAAAGGAACTCCGGCGGCCGGATTGTTGGCAGCAGTGTAGGGGACGGTGGTGGTAGACTTGCCATTCCGGTTATGGTAGGCCGCCGAGCCATCGGTCGACTGACTAGCGAAGGCCGACGTGGCCGGATAGCGGACTTCCGCCGTGTGAAGAGCATGTCCTACGGAGCGAGTTTCACCCAAGTTGATTGCCGTCGCATCACCGGGGGAGGCTTCATCGAAGGGCAAATAGGCGACCGGGTTCAAAGCCTTAACCAACGAAGCGTAGGAAACCGTACGGGACGCATTCGTTGCATTTTGATAATGGGCCAGAATCTGTTCCGGGGTGAGTTTAGCTTGGTACAAGGCAAATTCATCCACCCCGCCGAAATAGGGGTTTAGACTGGTGCCTGCCGTGTTGTTATAGTTGCCGATAGCGAGTCCGGCCTCACCGAATTTGGCTTGGGCTGGATCATGCGTGTTCGAGTTGGCTACATAGCCGGGGGTAAGTCCATCAGTGCCACCTGCCCAAGTGTTTTTGTTAGCCTCTTTGCCGTCGATATACATCGTGACAGAGGATTCGACAGCACTGATGGGATCATAGACCACGACGACATGGGTCCACTTAGCGATTTGATAGGGAACCAAACTGGTCACATCAAGACCCGTGCTCCCGCCTGAACCTCGGAACATACGAAAGTTCCATCCGACAGGCTCACCACCGGTGTAGTCCTCGCTTGGTTTGCGTTGAAAGAAGACCCATCCTTGACGATCAGCACCCGAATAAGCGTAGCGATTGTTAATCGGGCATTGACCTGTGCCCGTCTGGTCGCTGGTTGGATAAAACCAAGCCTCAATAGTGAAAGGTTTATCGTTAGAGGGATTCAATGCCGCATTCCAAGGAATCTGAGTTCGCGAAGTGAAATCAAAAAAAGCTGCACGCCCGGAATCGCCAACGATAGCGCCAGGCAAGCTATGCACCCGCCCTAGATCATTAGTGGCATTAGCTGCCGCACCCGCACTGCCTTGGTTGGCATTTACAGTGGTGCGCTGCGCCGCGTCATTGAGGCGGTAGTAGGCCGCGGGGGCATCAGAAGTAACAGCGTCGGAGTAGTCGGCAGCAATCGATGTAAGGGAGAATTGAGCAGAGGCCGTTAGTGTTAAAAGGAACGCTTTTGAAATAATTTTTTGTCGGTGTTTTTCGTGCATAATTTCATACATAAAATTGTGTGCTTTAAGCCATTTGTTCAAGACTAATTTCAGCGACAGACTAGACGTTGCTGAAATATAATTCGAACGTAACTGAGCTCGTTGAGCTTCAGCGAAAATTGACCGTAATCTGACGCCCCACCCCATAGTTTCCAATTTGTCTTCGGCGGGTATAGCCGACGCAGATGAACTTAATTAAGACGTCTCGAGAGCGGCGTGGTCTCGTCAAAATCCAAACGCTAATCGTCGAATTTAAAAACTAGACTCTCGAAAACCACCTCCAAAATGTTTCAAAACCCTCGTTATCGGCGAAGCTTGCCATCATGTGCTGTTTTAGACTTATTGACCTTCCACCGCCGAGTCCTTCGGGGAATCACTCGCGATTCGAGCGCAACGGATTGCTGGCAGTGCGATGACCGCCCATTGCCAGAGTGGTACGAGCAGAAACCATCTTCGCATATCCGGTAATTTTGAAAGGAACAAAAATGCATAACTGTAGGCCATTAATCCGGCTAGGGCTGCCAATAGGGTGGCGATACCTAGATGACGGATCAGTGAAGATTGACGCCCCCTCCATCCGGCAACAATCACGAGGAGGAATGGCAGAATTCCCCAAGGAAGAAGAAGTCCATAAATGGGTGACCCAGCCCGCCCCGGTTCAGTTGCCAAGGTGGTGAATATTCCCGCAGGAAGCGCTCCGCCCAGAGCGGCAACGAGAACAAAAACGAAGCCTGCAGGGAGCTGATGTTCTGGTAAACGTTCTTCCTGCGTTTGAACGGGCAAATCTCTCTCCTCTTTCACGGCTGTATTCTCCTTCAGACAGTCCAAATCAGCAATCGCTGTTATAGCTCCACTCTTTCGGGACTGGCATTTACGATAAAAATTCGGATACGATCTTCTCAGCCAAATGTCCTGTCCATTTTTCTGGCCATTCCCTTTCGACAATCTCTGCTAAAACAAGATGAAAGCACCTTATTCTCACAAAGGGACGATCCTTAAAAAGCTTTGCCCTCGACACTCTTAGCTCGTCCGACCCTGTCTTTAATTATTTCCATTTTTCAATGAGTCCTCTCTTTCGGCCCTCTCTTGTCATTCTCGGATTACTTATTATAACGAGTCTTAAAGCGGCACCAACTCAGGCGGGGCGCCCCCTAAAGGAACCCGCAAAGGAGGCTCTCTGGCCAGGCCTAGCCCCAGATGGATTTGGGAAAAGTGTCAGCCCAGAAGACTCGGGTATTACCTGTCACCTAGCGCTCAAACCCAACGGCATGGCGGTCGTCGTTTGCCCAGGGGGCGGCTACGGCGGATTGATGACCGGCCCCGAGGGTCACGGAATTGCCAAGTGGCTAAATCAGCATGGAATCACTGGAATTGTGCTGGAATATCGAATGCCCGCCGGTCGATTTGAAGTCCCCCTCTTAGACGCACAACGAGCCCTTCGTCTTACCCGAATCCGTGCCGCAGAATGGAAAGTGAACCCCAAACGGGTCGGAATTCTTGGCTTCTCAGCCGGAGGCCATCTCGCCGCGACTACTTCCACTCAATTCGATAGTGGAAAACCTGATTCCAAGGACTTAATCGAGCGCCAGTCCAGTCGACCCGACTTCGCCGTCCTCATCTATCCGGTCATCTCCATGGGGCCTCTAGGCCATAGTGGCAGTCGTCAGGCTCTGCTTGGTGACCACCCCGCAGATGAACTAATCCACCGATTTTCCTGCGAGCGTCAGGTTACCCCGCGAACCCCACCTACTTTTCTCGCCCACGCTGTCGATGATATCGCCGTGAGTGTCGAAAACAGCCGTTTGCATCGCGACGCGCTCAGGAAACAGTCTGTGCCACAGCGACTCTTGGAACTGCCAGACGGAGGGCACGGCCTAAATGGTTACAAAGGAACCTCGTGGGACAAATGGCAGCGCGACTGCCTCGTCTGGCTAAACCAACTCCCAAAGTAGCTAGCGGCAAACTTCCCGAGGGAAAGCGTAGAGGAGATCTGCCTAGGGCCAACCTTAGCCACCCAACGCTGGTTTCACTGGAGTCCAACCGACATATCGTTACCGCCGGGACCCAAGGTCTTCGTGGTTGGGAACCAAAAAAGTTTCTTTTTTTCGAGCGCGACGCTCTGAGCGTGTCCCACCCGTTCGGCGTGGCCATCCGTCATCTGATAGTGCCCTTTTTTGTTATGGCGTATAGTTAAAGTCTTACTTCCAAAAGTGGGACCCACTTGACCTGAATAATCATTGGTTGCCATCAAAGGTTCAGTAAATAATAACGTCTGCGACGGAGCCACAAACCCACCAATGTCCTCGTTATGACAGAGGCAGCAGTTCATAGCATAACTATAATCACGCAGTGCGAGATGGCCTCCAGGCCCACCCAGACCTCTCAAACTAGGAATTAGAATTTTCTTTTTTGAACTAATTTCTAAAGCATCTGTGGGACATAAATAAGATTTTTTCGCCCCCACATACGGGTAAAGCTTTCCCGTAGAAAGATCTCCTAGTTTAACACAAAGCCAGTCTCGAAAGTTCGGCAATCGACTCCGGTAATCGTTGGCATAAACCATCGAGCCCAAACCAAATTGGCGGATATTAGTGATGCAAATAACTCCGCGCGCCGACTCTTTTCCATGAGCCAAAGAGGGAAGAAGGATTGCGGCTAAGATCGCTACAATGGCGATCACCACCAGCAACTCAATCAGAGTAAACGCGCGAAGCCAAAGCCCATACTTGATCGAGGATCTTGATTTCAAAAAAAGGTTTAGAGAAACGGAAAGCGGTCAGGGAAATCTGACGTTTTTTTAGATCGAATTACGATTTAAACCAAGCCTCTTTTTGGCTTCACTGAAACTGAGCCTTCCACCTCCATTGGGCTGTCTTAGAAAGAAAAACGGCCCTGCATCGAACATCGACACGCGGGACTGAGGTCAGAGATTCCTCAAAGGATTCAGAGTAAACTAAATCGGAAAATCGAGATTCAGATGTCTAGAGGCAGACTGATTTTCTAAGTCGCAGCCGAGCAAATCGACTGAGATATTTTATCTGGAAAAACCTTATTTCTCTAACCTGCCTGAGAAATGGTGCCCACGACAGGACTTGAACCTGTACGATGTTACTCACTAGAACCTGAATCTAGCGCGTCTGCCAATTCCGCCACGTGGGCCTAACAGATTTACTTTGGCCCAAGCGACGCAAGGAACAAAGGTTTTTTTTAATTGATGAGATTTTGCCGGTTAAAATTAAAGGGGGAAATTAATCCTCTCCAGCAACCACGGACGCAGGCCGTAACGGCGTTTGAAATCCGATCCCACCCGGCGGGCGCAAAGCTCCAGAACATGCGACGCAAGATTGGCCCATGGTTTGATCCCGCCCCTGGAAAGGCCAGCCCGCCGCGAACCAGACCCGCACGGCCATCAGGTTCCCGCGCTCCCACACCAACTGACAGAGCCGATCCCCGGCTTCGCATCCCGCCCCCAATCCATGATCTCGGCCCAGAGCCACTTTAGACCTGCTGCCATTGTTGCCATTGCGCGACCGAATGGGCTACTTGAACTGTCAACTTACCCAATGGTTGGGCCCGGGTCCCGCTGCTCGAACCGTCAGGTGCACTCATCAGCCTAGGACAACATTTTCAGCGGTTCACGGTTAGCCGTTTCTTTTACCCCGTTTTCATCGGCCCCTTCCAATTACCCGCCAAACGCTCCGGGGCGTACGCTTACCTTTAGTTTGTAATTTTCCTTTATAAGAGGCTCCCTCGGAGCTTAAACAGCATAACAATTTTCACCAGTGTTGCGGTCCTATCCATGCTAATAATGAAATCCAACACTGCCGATTCTTCTCTGCTCGTCGGACGCCCCTGCCCTGTCTGCGGGCACTCCGAGGCGGCAGAACGATTCCGCAAGAAGTCCTTGCGCATCGTCCAGTGTGGTCGGTGCCCGATGATCTTCGCCAACCCAATCGAAAAAGGTTGGGCTGACGGCTCGTATTACGACCAATTATCTGGACCGTTTTTTCTCTCACAAAACAAACTGGATGGCGACTACGCAAAGCCCAGATTCGCGAGGGAATTACGGCTTTTTCGCAAGTTTTGCCCACGCGGAACAGTCATCGATGTCGGCTGCTCTACAGGTGCATTCCTTTATCAGCTGAACGTATCCTTTCCCTCTGATTACTCGGCCATCGGTCTCGATATCGCGGGTCCCGCCCTAGATCACGCTGAAAGCAAGGGCACGCGTGTCCTCCGGGAATCGTATCCAGAGGCAACATCCCTAGCTGACAACAGTGCCCAAGCGGTGACATTATGGGCAGTTATGGAACATCTCGACGACCCACGGCGTTTCCTCGCCAAGACCGCACGGGTGCTGGCTCAAGGAGGTTACTGCTTTATTCTTGTCCCGAATTTCCGATCCCTCGCCGTTCGACTTCTTGGTCCCAAATACCGCTATATTTTTCCGCAGCACGTGAACTACTTCACGCGTGAAACCCTCCGACACTTCGTGTCTACAGAACCGTCGCTCCGAGTGGTGTACGAGACGTCAATGCACTTCAACCCGATCGTGATTGCGCAGGATTGGCGCCGAGGTGGAGAATTTGTCTCTGACCAAGAACGCGCGCAACTTCTTAAGCGAACGACATCCTACAAGCAGAGTCCAATTCTCGCGCCGGTAAAGCTAGCTTTAGCCGGCGTTGAAGCCGCGCTCAGTCTGCTTTATCTCGCCGACAACAGTGTGATTGTACTCCAGAAAACGTCGCGCTGATATTTCATCAGCGGGCTACCGAGCTCCACTCTTGTCCGACTGTCACTGCAATTACCTATCACCACCGGGCAGAGTGAGTTGGGGTGCGCAGATATAGACGACGAAACCATTCACTTCGGCACATGAAATAGTCGAGGGGGTGTTGTGGTATTTTTAGACCTGAATTTCGATGAGAAGCATCCTTTACACCTGGCAGGGTTACATTTACCTGCCTGCCTCGAGCGTCGACGAAGTTGGATTGTCTAGGAAGCCAACATCTGCGGGGAGTCTGGCTGCTTTAAAACTGGGGCGGGCGCCTCAAATCAGCTTTCAACTTCTGAGTTTGGTTTAAAATTGACTCGCCCGAGAGCCTTTGAGTTATTGAACCTCGGGTCTATTTGAAATAAAATTAGCGAATCAGATCCGCTTCAAAGTACAGAGTAAAGCAGACCTTAATTAGGAATTTTAACGAAGGTTGCCTTGGTATCGTGGGTGCTAAAACTTTAGAGAATTTTTACTGCCGACTTGGACGCTCCAAATTTCTCAAGAAACAACTTGGTATCGGAGCATTGGTGAATCAGTACTCCCAAACTCTGCAAGGGAATCCTCAGCGTATTGCTCTGATGCCTGAGTACAGGATTCTAGTCGATATCCGTGAATTTTCGGGTATGTGCAGTTACTTCTTCGGCGAATTTATCTTGCCTTGGTTTATCCCAAAATTGATGGCTGATTGCCGTTGTTTTTTCGATGTTGGCGCCAACATGGGGCAGTGGAGTTTGCTTGCGACCTCGTTGATGAAAGAGGGGAACACCTACGCCTTCGAACCCAATCCCATTTTCGCCAGAACCATCCGCGAATCGGCTTTTGAAAATCAATTTAAGTCAGTTCAGGTCATTGAAAACGCGGCCAGCGATACAACTGGCGACTGTGTCGATTTTTACCTCTCCACCGACTCACGGAACTCGGGTACTTCCTCGATGATCTACCACGGCTTCGACCTAGATCCGGCGCATAAGATCAGTGCACGCACCCTTCGATTGGACGACTTCGTCAAGACAACGGGAATCGCATCGATCGACCTCATGAAGATCGATGTAGAGCGAGCCGAAGGGCGAGTGATACGGGGGATGACTCAGATCTTGTCCGCTCGGTCCATTCGTTTTCTGGTTATTGAACTGCCCGTTGATTCCCCGGTGCGGGCCGAACTAGAAAGCTACGGGTATTACTGTCTTGGAGCGATTAGCCCCGAGTCCGGAAAACTGCTCTCGCCAACGGATCTGAACCCAGACCTTTGCTTCGATTTCATCTTTGAATCGGTAAAAGGCGCACTACAGCCCTACCTCTAATCAACTTAGCTGCCTTTCTTCGACGAAATGCCTCGTCATCAAATAAGCCAGCTTCTACGCATCGAGTTAAGAGCGGCGTAGAATTAAGGTGCATTCTTAGTCTGAGCCGTGGCTTTGAAACGGTCCCGAGCGTCGGTGGCACATTCTAATTCTTTTTTGTTTCAACTCTGGCTCTAGCGGGGCAATCAAAAATAACTTGGGTCGACACCACGGAGGTTCTTTAACCTCAATCTTCCCACAGCCTAAATTCACCTAATTGGATCCCATCAACCACTCCTGAAGCCCAATTATCGGAGGTAGGTGAAGTACTCAACGGGCAAGATTGGGTGATTATCTAAAAGTAGATTCTGCTTATTTTCGAAGGCAACGAGATCTAGGGAGGCGGCACGGGTGGATTAACCTGCGGTCAAGGGACTGGCTTTCAGTTCATGAGCTCGCTGTGGATTCTCTACGCGGCGGTGGCCAGCCCTCTTGATCCGGCGTCGGAAGCAACCCTCCAACTCGGTCCGCGCCGACGATGGATTAGTCATTCGAGGTGATATCTTCTGGGTAACGCCTTTTGATCTCCGCTTGGGTATCGATGATCCGACTCAAGGCTGTCAAGAGGGCACCGACTGCGAGGCATAACTCCGAGCTGAACACTATTTTAACGATCTAGAACCTAATTTCATTAGTGCTGCAGGGGCAACTTCCGACCCCAACTCGGCGGCTGTCTCGCCGCTCAAGTCGCCGTCGTTAGGCCAGCCCCTCGTGGACGCTACGCCCTCCCCCTGAGTGCCTCTTTGAAATCTTGCTAACCGAGTCGCCCGAGATCCATCAGGTGCAAAGGGTCCAATGGCAGCGCCGCCCGGTAGAGTGGTACCTGGATCTCAGTTAACCCCTTCACACCACTGATGAGAATGACCTGATTTTAGAGGGCGACTCTCCGCTGACCCAGTATCAACTATCAGCGGCACGGTGGCGTAGCGCAGAACCAAGGTCAGTTGGGCTCAGCAAAGGCCGCAGGCTACTTTCGCTTTTTCTAGCGTTTCCTTGGCCACAACTCTCGCTCGACGTGCCCCGGCCTCCAAGACGTCCCGCACATAGCCTGGCTTGGCCGCTAATTCCGCCCGACGCTCTCGGAAGGCGCCAAAATGACTCCAATATTGCTCGAATAGTCCCTTCTTCAAATCTCCGTAACCCATACCGCCTGCCCTCAAGCGATCCTCATAATCCGTCGCTACTTCGGTCGAGGCCAACAACCGGATCAACTGAATAGCAATGTTTTTCTCGGCATCTGGCTTCGGTTCGCTTGGAGACCGACTATCCATTTGAATCGACATCATTCGCTTCCTTAAAGATTTCTCCTCCCCGTGCAGTTCAATAATATTACCGTAACTTTTGCTCATTTTCTGACCATCTGTCCCCGGGACGAGAGCCACCGATTCCTGAATCCGTGCCTCTGGCACCACAAAGGTCTCTCCATAAATGTGATTAAACTTAATGGCAATATCTCGAGTTACCTCCAAATGTTGCTTCTGATCCTTGCCCACTGGCACAACATGGGTGCCATAGAGAAGAATATCGGCTGCCATCAAAACTGGGTAGGCGAACAATCCGTGATTCACCGCGCCGGCATCCCCATCAGCTAACTTCGCCACTTTATCCTTATAACTATGGCAACGATCCAATAAACCCATCGGGGTTATCGTACTTAAGATCCACGCCAACTCGGTGTGCTCCGGCGTATCCGATTGCTTCCAGAACACACATCGCTCTGGATTCAATCCCGCCGCCAACCAATCTAAGGCGACATCGAGCGTGTACTGCCGCCGTCGGACGGCATCAGTCAACGAGGTCATTGAATGGTAGTCGGCAATGAAATAAAAGGCCTCTTCCTCCTCCTGAAGTCGAATGGCTGGCAGCATCGCTCCAAAATAATTTCCAAGATGCAGTGCCCCGCTAGGCTGAATTCCCGTCAATACGCGCATCGATGGAGAATGAGCGATAGACACGCCGATGATCAAGACAAGGCGCGGATTCTAGATCCCTTCCTCCACGGCTATTTCAAGATCCTGCCGGACCTCTTCTCGACGACTCTCGCTGAGATTCCTCACCAAGCGATTGACAGGCGGGTGCAAAGTGGTGGGATCCTCCGACGTCCACACTGCCAAGCAATCCAGTAAAGCCCCGTCGATCTGGGTTGAGATCCGGTAAGTAAGACCTAGCCGTAATTTGCTCTATGACTCTTGATCTGACCCGCTCACCGTCCACGAACCCTCTAGAAATCTACCGCTTTCGCGATGGCCTATATGCCGTCGATCTAATCACGGCTGCCATTACCGCCTTTGATTTTTTCACACGACTCGCCTGCAAACCCAGCGACCTCGCCACCGTCTGCCGCGATTTTGGTACCTACCCTCGCCCCACAGAAGTGATGCTAACACTCTTCACAGCCAACGGTTTTCTCTCTCTAAATGACGGAATTTATGCTGTCACCGAGCTAGCAAGTGAACATCTAGTCAGCACCTCGCCGGTCTTTCTTGGGCCCTATTACGCTTCACTGCAAAATCGGCCCGTTGTGCAGGACTTCATCGTTATTCTGCGAACTGATAAACCAGCAAACTGGGGCAGTTATAAAGAAGAGAAAACTTGGAGCGAAGCAATGTTAACTGAGGAATTTGCTACTACCTTCACCGCAGCAATGGATTGCCGAGGGTTTGTCCTCGGACCCGCCATGGCCAAAAAAACGCCTATTGGTAGCCGCACAAACTTACTCGATATCGCTGGGGGATCCGGCATCTACGCCTGCGCTCTGGTGGCTAACCACCCCAACCTCTCCGCTACTGTCTTTGAACGACCGCCGGTCGATGTCATTGCTGGCACGATGATTCGTAAACGCCACTTCGAGAACCGAGTTCGAGTGACGCCAGGTGATATGTTCAATGACCCGCTGCCCACAGGGTTTGACTGCCACCTCTTCTCCAACGTCCTTCATGATTGGGATACCGATAAAGTCAACTACCTGATCAACGCCTCCGCTTCTGCTCTCCCGCCCGGCGGACTGATCATCATCCATGATGCACATCTGAACGAAACGAAAACGGGTCCCGCGCCGGTGGCCGCTTATTCGGCTTTGCTGATGAGTGTGACAGAAGGTCGCTGCTATGGGATAAACGAGATGCAAACCCTCCTGACCAAGGCTGGATTCGAGCAGTGCCACCATCAAGACACCGCCGTGGACCGGAGTATTATTACCGCTGTTAAGCTCTGAACTTTTGTTCCGGATTCCAGTGGCAAGTGCCAAGGGTCAGGGATGGCAACGGCTCCGTTCGAGCCAAGGCGATTTCTGAGATGATCTTGCCTGCTTGCGAGCGATCTTGCAGAGATGACCGACAGATTTTCGACCGAGCCGCAGTAGCGCCTGTCCCTTAGCGATAGCTTTGCGGATGGCTCCATTGCGCGCTCCGCCTCAACTGAGGTATCTCGGAGATAACCTTGCGCAGATCAGTCAAAAGGGCCCGTCGGGGCTGATGAAATTGGACGGGTAATCGTCAGCGTCGAAGGCGGCTCCAACTTAAGTGGGGGAGAATGCCTTGAACCGTCAAAACAAGGCTGTTGAAAATACGACCCGCGTCCTTCCGCAAGGCGAGCCGGACCCGAAGGCTCGCGAGGGTTAGGTTGCTGATGCTAAAACCGGCGAGAGAACTGAATCGACGGATGGCCGCGAGCTTACCCAAAAGCACAAACCGAGGTATTGAACAGACTGCGCAAGTTACCCACGACTAAACCCTTATTTACCCACACTGATCGCAAATTCATCGGTCAGCTTGGCCTCGAGGTAGACTCGATAGTGATGCGGGCTATTTCGGCAAGGGTCGTGAAAGGAGGCTTCAGCAGAGGTCAAAAACTGGGTCAGATGATGATCACCTCGGATTCCACAGACCCGACATCACGCGTCAGACCTCCTGCGATGGCCCGCCGCAACAAGGTCAAACCTAGAGCGATTGAGAATTAGGATGCGTCTATACGGAGAGCGAGTTAGTCTGGTGACTGTCCCCTGACTGCGGCTAGCAATTCCCCTCTCTTTCTTAATCTATGAAAACGATATCCAATAAACTTAACCTTTTTGATCTTTCTATGATTGTGGTTAGTTTAGTTATTGGAATGGGTATTTTTAGAACCCCGGCCTCTGTTGCGGCAACCACGGGTAGCATCCATTTATTTTTCTTGGTCTGGATGATTGGCGGAATCATCGCTCTTTGTGGGGCACTTACTTTTGCGGAAATAGGTCTTCGGCTACCCGCAATGGGCGGCTACTATAAAATCTTCGCCACTTGTTATCACCCGGCAATCGGTTTTACTATAAACACATTAATATTAATCTCTAATGCGGCCTCACTGGCCGTTGTCTCTTTAATCGGAGCTGACTATGTCAGTGATTTGCTCTTCGATCGACCATCGGGAGCGATTTTTAATTCGAGTACATCTGCCCTTGCTGTTGCTATATTTTATATTGTAAATTTATTTGGTTTAAAAACAAGCAGTCGAATGCAAAATGTACTGACCGTAGTTAAAAGCGGGCTAGTGATAATTCTAATCTTAAGTGTCTTCAAGGGGGTTCTAATAATGCCTCATGGCTATGAGAATAATGCTCCGCTTTTTACACTCTCTGAAAAGTCAGCTCTTTCACTTTTTCTAATATCATTAATTCCAGTCTGTTTTTCATATGGAGGTTATCAACAAAGTATTAATTTTGGATCAGAAGTAAAAAATCCTCAAATAATCCCGAAGGGAATTTTTATTGGTATGACTATTGTTGTAGCTCTATATTTATTAATTAATTACGCCTATACCCGAGTCATCGGATACGAGACGATGAAAAATGCCAGCGCTATTGGATCGCTTTTATGTGAGGCTTGGTTTGGTAAATTTGGAGGGAAAGTATTTGACGGCTTAATGTTCTTAAGTGTGCTTGCCTATGTTAATATAATACTAATGAGCAATCCACGAGTTATGTGTGCCATGAGCGAAGATAAAGTTTTCCCAAAAGCATTCTCTTATCGCAGTCCGAAAAACCAATCGTTAGTTGTCGGGCTCACAATTTTCTCATTGGTTACAATTCTAATTACGTTCTTCGGTAAGGGCGTTGATAATATTCTAACGTTTACCATGTTTCTTGATAGTATTGGAATGAGCACAGCCGCTGCAACTATTTTTATTCTAAGAAAGAAAAATATCAATCAAGAAATGATATGCGGGCAATGGAATAAATTTACCCCTCTCCTCGCCTCGTTCTTTATATTAAGTTATTTTATGGTGGCAGTCGCGGTAGTAATAAAAAATGTGACTGCGGCATTAACAGGGGTCGGGTTACTTATATTATTACTTGGGGTTTATTATGTTTTATATTTTAAAAAGAGATCCAAATGAATATATCGTATATTGTTAACGAGCTAGCTGAAGATAGAGAAAATTATTATAATGCGGTTGCGCCACCGATCATGCAAAGCAGCAATTTTGCTTTTGCTAACTGTGAAGAGATGCGGAGTGCACTTGCAGACGAATACTCAACCTTCTTGTATAGTCGAGGGCTAAATCCTACAGTCGATATTCTCCGGAAAAAGTTAGCTGCGCTTGATCATGCGGAGGATTGCCTTGTTTTTAATAGCGGAGTTGCCGCAATTTTTGTCGCAATTCTGGCAAATATAAAATCAGGAGATCATATAATTTCCGTAAGTAAGCCATATACTTGGGCTGAAAAACTATTCAATGTTATTTTGCCGCGGTTCGGTGTCACCACTTCGTTTATTGACGGCTGTGATATAGCTAATTTCAAGCGGGCTATTTTACCGTCCACCACCATTATTTATCTTGAGAGTCCCAATAGTTGGGATTTTGCTCTTCAGGACCTAAAAGCCGTTGCCGAACTTGCAAAATTAAATGGAATTTTAACAATAATTGATAATAGTTATTGTACTTCAATCTATCAAAAACCGATTGATCTTGGAATCGATATAGTTCTGCAATCGGGTACAAAGTATATTGGGGGGCACAGCGATACTCTGGCAGGAGTACTCAGTGGGAAGAGGGTGATGATCGAGCGTATATTTGCCTCAGAATACAACAATATCGGTAGCGGAATATCTCCATTTAATGCCTGGTTGCTAATCCGTGGGTTGAGAACTTTACCCATGCGAATCGAAAGAATTACTAAGAGCACCTTTCAAATATTAGAATATTTGAAATCGCACGAAAAAGTAGAGAGAGTGATATTTCCATTCGACGAAAGTTTTCCGCAATATGCTTTAGCTAAGCAACAAATGAAAGGGGCCTGCGGATTGCTGACTTTTATCGTAAAAGCGACTAAACGAGAGCAGATTGAAAATTTCTGCAATCGTCTGCAACATATTTTGTTGGCTGTAAGTTGGGGGGGATACGAGAGTCTTATTGTTGCCAAATGTGTTTGTATGGCAACTGCTGATTTTGACGCAACGAATCCCGCGCATCGCATGATAAGAATGTACGTCGGCCTGGAGGAACCGGCCTATCTGATAGAAGATTTGGAACTTGGGTTTAGTGGAATCTAGTTTTACCGGAGGGCAATCGGTGCTCGAAGACTCTATTTTGATTTGGACTTACTATTGTCCAAGTAACATTGAGTAAAATAAATTTATGACAGCAGGCTCTCTCTGAATTCTATTGTGAACATACTTTTTATCTAGATATTGATTAGGATAGAAGGGTCGTTTCAGTGATTTTGAGGGGCAAGTTAACTACCACTTTATTGCCGCGATTAAGATATTCTACATTTAGACTTGAATTAGCCATAGCTATACCTCTCCCGTGATTATCAAACATTCTTGAATCATCAAATTGTAAAAACTTCTCAAACTCAAAACCGTGACCCTCATCTTCAATTACTAATCTCATTGAATTGCCCTCTTTTCTCAAAGAGACTTTCACTATACGATCCTTATATTTTTCGTCCGCCAGCCTTCTTTTAATTTCCTTGTCTAGATTTCCATTATTTGTTAAATCTGTTTTCTCTTCGTAAGTAATGGCTAGGTTTCCGTGCTCAACCGCATTAGTTAGTATTTCGGATACGAGCATAGCTGTATCGAATCTTTCGCAAATATTTGCAATAGCAACGGCTAGGAGTTCAGCCTGATCAACTGTTTTAAAGGTAAAATAAGCCTCGTCTAGTAGTTCAAGTAGATTCTCGGCTTTCTTTAATTTTGATGTTAATCTTTTTTGATTATTACCGCTTCGAATTGCTGAGCGTATAGTGGAAAGTAATACTTCAGGGCGGGTTGGTTTTACTAAATAATAGTAGGCTCCTGCATCAATTCCTTGTCTAATATGTTCAGGCCCCTTCATTCCGGTTTGCATTATTACTTGAATGCTATCAAATTTTGTTTTTTTCCTCATCCATTTCAGCAATTCGAGTCCGCTCAAATCTGGTATTGCCCAGTCTAAAATGACAACCGTGATTTTCTCGCTTTCGTTTTCAAGAATCTGTTGTGCAGATCTTGCGGTATCAGCTATAACTACTAAATAGCCTTTGCGAGACAAAATCGAAGAGGTCAGTTTTAGAAAAACTGGATCATCTTCAACAATGAGGATCAAATCTGTCATGATGAAAGGGGGCGTTAATGTATTGGACTGCCGCGGTAGATCTAAAGAGGAAGATTGCGGTCAAATAATTATTAAATTTGCTTAGTTGGATCAGTGAGGAAGCGGGTGGTTGAGATCTAATATCCCCTCATATGAGGTATCCAGCGCCACACTCTCCTCGAAGTGGACGCAGGAGTTGGTAAGTAGGAGTGGGTTTAGCGCTTCAAATAATACTTGTTGGTGTACTCTTGGACCATGCGCCAGGTGCTGTACTCCGCTGCAAGTGTGCGCCAAGCCTCGCGGATCTTGGCAACCCACAGTTGAGGTATCCCATTTGAATCTCGATTAAAGAAAGTAGGTATTACTTCCTTGGTCAGTACTTCATATAGATTTTCGCTGTCGATTCGATCTTGTTCATCAATGTCGTCCGGGTGTGAATCAGGACCAATTGCGAAACCATTGTTTCCGTTATACCCCTCCCGCCACCAGCCGTCCATGATGCTTAGATTAAGACAACCGTGCGCGGTAGTCTTCATCCCACTGGTTCCACTGGCCTCCAGTGGTCTTCGCGGATTATTGAGCCAGACGTCGCATCCTGAAACCATTTGGCGAGCCACGTGAATATCGTAGTTTTCGATGAACACAAGGTTGCCCTTCAGCTCACTAAATTTAGAGAGATGAATTACTTTCTGGATAAAACCTTTTCCTGAATCGTCGCGTGGATGCGCTTTACCTGCAAAAACGAACTGAATCGGGTGGCCAGTGTCTTTAACTAGCTTCACGACGGCTTCAAACTGATCGAATATTAATGGAGCGCGCTTGTAGGTGGCAAAGCGCCGGGCAAAGCCGATGGTTAATGCGTCTGGGTTTAAAAAGGAGTCAAAGGTAATAAAATCTCGGTGAGTGAAAGTGCCGCCTTGCAGCAGGAGACGGCGTCTGGCGAATTCGATCAACTCGCGGCGTAAACGGTAGCGGATGGACCAAATTTCTTGATCACTGGTTACCGAGGGATCTGCTAAACGGGACCAAAACTCCGGGGAATTGGCATCAGCAATCCAGTCGGTATCTGATTTACCGGTGTAAAGTTGGTGATACTTCTTTTGCCAAATCTTGCGCACGGTCCCCTTCATCCAGCCGACCAAATGAATCCCGTTGGTAACGTGTCCTATGGGAACTTCTTCTGGGGATTTAGCACCAAAGAAGTTCATCCACATCTCTCGGCTTACCGCACCATGAAGTTCGCTAACCCCATTGGCAGCTCGAGAATAGCGAAGTGCTAAAACGGTCATGCAAAAGGTTTCACTAGCATCGCCAGTCCGCACCCGACCCAAGTCCATGAGTTGGGTTGGCTGCAAATGCAAATCTGATCCAAGTCCATGCCCAGCGTACCTCATTAGATCGCTACTAAAGCGATCGTGCCCAGCTTCGACCGGGGTGTGGGTTGTGAAGAGACATTCCGATTTTGTCGCAGATGAAGCTTCAGGAAACGACTTACCGAGGGCAATTTTTTCTCGAATAAGTTCCAGCGTTAAGAACGCCGCATGGCCCTCGTTCATGTGAAAGGTGGAAGGCTTGATTCCCAGCGCGCGGAGGAGTCGAACGCCACCGACTCCCAGGACAATTTCCTGCATAATGCGGGTCGTACTGTCGCCGCCGTAAACCCGTAGAGTGAGATCACGAAACATCGGTTCGTTCTCTGGGCGATTTGTATCAAGGAGGTAAACCGGACACCGCCCTATGTTGACTCGCCAAGCATGGAAATGAACGGTACTCGAGGCAATTTTAACTGAGCCAACCAGCAGTTCTCCATTTGCGGCGAGGACAGGTTCCAGGGGCAAGTTAGCGGGATTCAACTGCGTGTAGTATTCCGTCTGCCAGTTGTCTTGGTTGATCGATTGTTGAAAATAGCCCTCTCGGTAAAAGAGAGAGATGCCGACAAACCCAATGCCTAGGTCGCTGGCTGACTTGGCATGATCTCCCGCCAAGACGCCCAATCCTCCAGCGGCGATGGGTAGGGTCTCGTGAAAAGCAAATTCTGCTGAGAAATAGGCCACCGGATTAGCCTTTAACGCGGGGGCATTTAGGGCGCCCCAAGTGTCAGGGGTTGAAACGTAGGCATCAAATCGAGCTAAAATAGCCCGGGCTCGATCAGCAAAGCTGGGGTCACCAAGGCGCACCCTCAATTCATAGGGGGAAACTTCTTTTAAGATGGCGACGGCGTTATGGTACAAGTTTTGCCAACCGCGAGGGGAGAGATCGTAGAAAAGTTCTTGGGCATCCTGATCCCAACTCCACCACAGATTGCGGGCGAGTCGGTTTAAACCGGCAACGAGATCCGTCACTTCAATCGCTGTCATAAGTTATTGATTATTAAAGGTCTGCAGGTCCACGGGTGGTGGTTAATTTTGACTCAACCGAGTTAAGTTGCAAACAGTGTAAGGGGTAGAGATAAAGTTGAAGGTAAACCGTCAGTGAAAAACAAAAATTGAGGAGATTGAGCGCCCCTGAGCTGGGTTGGAGATGAGTTATCCCCCAGCAACGATCTGAACAATCTCCAGACGATCGCCCTCGGTGATGAATCGGTCTGGAAACTCGGAGGATGCCACAGCATCGCCATTATGTTCAATGACGACACTGCGCGGAGGTAGCCCCTGACGAATCAAGAATTGTTCCAGGGAACAGGGTGCGTCGGTGATTTCTGCTTGCCCATTAGCGGTCAATGTCATCCCGCGCCATAGTGGAACAGTCATTAACCTTGTAAAGATCAGGGAGTTGATCCAAGGAGAATCCTCTGACTTTTGGCATCGACCGACGGGCTTGGGGCCGTATCGTTTCAGCGTGTCGTTGGAACCCCTCCTTACTCTGGACCTCCCAGGGATTCATAAACTAAAGTCCGGCAAAGTCCGCGAGGTCTTTGATCTCGGGGAGTCCCTCCTTTTTGTTGCTACAGATCGAATCTCTGCGTTCGACTGCACCATGCCCAACGGTATCCCGCGGAAAGGCGAAGTACTGACCCAGATTTCCCACTTCTGGTTTGATCTCACCGGTGAATGGCTTCCGAATCATCGAATACTCGGTCGCGACGATCCTCTGCCGAGCAGTCTAGCCGCCTTTGCCCCTCAACTAGCTGGGCGTAGCATGATTGTCCGCAAGACGAATCCTCTACCCATCGAATGCGTCGTCCGCGGCTACCTAACTGGATCGGGTTGGAAAGAATACCGGCAGTCGGGGTCTGTGTGTGGCATCCCTCTCCCGGTTGGGCTTGTCGAATCGTCTGAACTGCCTGAACCCATCTTTACCCCAGCAACTAAAGCAGAGAACGGTCACGATGAAAATATCTCCTTCGCCCAAGCGATTGAGCTCACAGGCAGTTTAATTGCAGAACGGGCTCGCGAAATGAGTCTGCGCCTTTACAACTTTGCCCGTCAACACGCCCGCGAGCGGGGTATTCTCATCGCCGATACAAAGTTTGAGTTTGGTTTAATCGAAGGAAAATTAATTCTCATCGACGAAGTTCTTACCCCTGATTCCTCCCGTTTCTGGCCGGTTGAGGGCTATACTCCAGGACGGAGTCAGCCGAGTTTCGATAAACAATCTGTACGAGACTATTTGGAATCATTGAATTGGGATAAGGCCCCGCCAGCCCCAGCCCTGCCTCAGGCGGTCGTCGATCGCACCTATTCTAAGTATCTGGATGCATTCCGCCGACTCACTGGAACCGATCTTTAATCGTCAACTATGCTTAAGCCAACCCGCAGCACAGAGATCATCCTCACCCACGCCTCTTTCGCTATCGTTTGTTCTCAATACAATGCGGAATACACCGAATCGATGTTGGCCGCGGCTCAGGAAACTCTGATCGCCGCCGGAGGATCCTGCGAAATCATTCGCGTCGCCGGCGCTTTCGAGATTCCCATCGCTGCCGCTGCGGTCATCGCCCGCAAGACACGTCGTCCCGTCGCGGTCCTGTGTCTCGGACTGATTTGGCAGGGGGAAACTAATCATGCGGAACATATTGGAGAAGCGGTGACCCGCGCTTTAATGGAAATTTCGGTTCGTACAGGAGTTCCCTGCATCCACGAAGTGCTCACAGTTCAGACGAGAAAGCAGGCGATTAAGCGTTGCCAAAACCCGGAAACGAACCGTGGCCGGGAGGCAGCCTTGACCGCTTTGAGTCTTCATCAAACCCTTGAGGGCATCCGCAAGGGTACCACAAACCCTTCGCCCTAAGTGGGGCCTTTAGAGATTGTAACCTTATGAGTTCTCCCTCCCGTTCGATCAGCCCCAACATTCTGACCGGAACGATTTCCCTTATCATCCTGATTTTGGATCAAGTCAGTAAGGGTTTAGTGATTAAAACGATGAAGCTTGGGGACGAAAAGGCGGTTCTGGAGGGCTTTTTTCGCTTTGTTTATTGGGGTAACACTGGCGCCGCATGGAGTGTCTTTAGCCAACGCAATGGTTGGCTCGCCATTTTTGCCAGTGCGGCATTGGTGGCGCTTTGGATTTTTCGACGTCACTTCGAGTTTCACCGTACTGGGGGGCAGATTGCTCTGGGTTTTCTCTTCGGTGGAATTATCGGGAATCTGATTGATAGAGTACTCCATAATCACGTCGTCGACTTCCTCCGCTTTTACTGGATTCGCCGAAGTGGCGAGGAGATTGGATTTCCGGCTTTTAACGTCGCTGACATGGCCATCAGTACGTCGGTGGGTATTTTATTGTTACTCACTTGGCAAACTGAAACCGGGAGAGCTCCTTCAGTCAAATCGGCCCCGTAAGATTCCGACTCCCGCACTGTTTTCCGCTTCATGAACCTGAACTCGGGCTCTTCATTACCAGCAGATAGCCACCAAGAATTTGGGACTGATCCGGTCCTAATTGCGGGACCCACAGCATCGGGTAAATCTGAAATCGCCCTTGCCCTTGCCGTCGCTCTTCAGGGTGAAATTATTTCTGTCGATTCCATGCAGGTTTATCGCGGATTGGATATAGGAACTTCTAAGCCAACTTTCGCAGAACGGATCAGGGTTCCCCATCATCTTCTTGACGTGGTCGACTTGGCTGATGGCTCTTTCGATGCAGCCCGATTTGTCGCAGAAACCGAGCGAGCGGTCAGAGAGATCCGTCAGCGCGGACGTCTTCCCATTCTTTGTGGTGGGACAGGGCTTTATTTCAACGCTTGGTTAAAGGGACTAGGGGCTGCACCGCCACCCGATCTGGTTTTGCGCGCTGAACTAGAAACTCTCCCTCTGGAGACCCTTCTAGAAGAGTTGGCCCGAAAAGATCAGGTTTGTTTTGATACAATCGATCGCAAGAATCATCGAAGGATTGTGCGGGCGATTGAGGTAATTCGGATCACTGGAAAACCTTTTTCCGGCCAAAGATCACTTTGGTCTGATCGTGCTCCAGTCCTCCGCGGCCGGAGTTTCGGGCTTAAGCGGACTCGCGAAGATTTACTCGATCGCATTCACCAACGAGTCGACCGAATGTTTGCGGAGGGACTGGTGGCGGAGACCGGCCACTTATTGCCCCGAGGGCTAGAGAGAAATCGGACGGCCCTCCAAGCCATCGGGTACCGACAGGTGGTTGAGCATATTCAAGGGGTTCGCGGTCTGGGAGAAACAGTTGAACTGGTAAAGAGCAAAACCCGCCAATATGCCCGACGCCAACGCACTTGGTTCGAAAGGCAACTGACCCTGGACTGGATCTCGCTTGAAGCTCATGGAACGGTTGAGTCGACGGTGGTTCGTATTCGGGAGAGTCTAAGGAAGGGTTAACTGCGCTCATCCGCCGCCTGAGCAGCGAGCCGCGAGTTAAGTTTTCCCAGCGAGAACAGAAAACGGAGGAGTCTTTGAAACTGGGTAGGGCTCGGGACGGAAGGCGGATAAAATGCCAAAAAAATAAGAATTTATCGAAGGAGTTCGAGGTCGACCAATTCGCCGGGATAAACGGCAAAATCATTAGGAAGAGTCACTAGCAGCGGGAGTCCTAATTCCGCACCTGGAGCAGAAGAAGATTTGGCCAGCATCGAGGTTGATATCGGTTCCAGTTGGGATCCGAGAGAAACGACTTCACCGATGCCGACCGCACGCCGACCGCTCCTTGAGCGGACCTGCACCTTCATGCCAACTCGCACCTCAGCGTGAATCGGTTGACGAAGAAAAGCCACGACTCGGCTACTTTTTTCCTTGGAGATATTGAGGATAGCTTCTCCCGGTTGAACCGTTTCCCCGGCATGTCGAAGGATCCGACTAACGACGCCGTCGAACGGTGCCACCAAAGTTTGAGGCCCCATTTGAGCTTCCAAAAGATCGAGAGTCCGTTCCTCGACTGCAATCGAAGCCCGGGTCGCTGCTGGAACCTCTCCGTCGACTTTGCTTTCGCCCCCCGACATCTCTGAAATAGCTGTCTCAATTGCTGAGACGAGTTTAGTTAATTCCTGACTCTCAGCGGTCAGAACGGCGACTGTCCGTCGAGCGGCATCTCTCTCGCTGAGACTAAAAATGGAAATGGGTGTTCCGGTAGATGCAAGAGTCGTAGCCGCGGTCAAACGTTCAATTCGTGACAATTCTATTTCACCATAAAAAAGTTTCGATCGTGAACTCATTAACTCCACCCGTTTCGACATTAAATCCAATCGGAGGCTTTCAAAATTTACTCGGTTATTAGCCTTACGGAGATCCGTGCCGAGGCCCACGCGGATCAGGTCAATTCGAGCTTTGGACAAAGCGATTTGTGAGTTTAAAACCCGAGGATCAACCAGCAAAATTTGGGCGACAGGGTCCCCAGCACGGACACGTTGGAGAGCATCGACTTGGACTTGAGCGAGTCTCCCTGCGTTTATGCTAGCGATCACTGATTTCACCGATTCCACCTCGCCCACCAGAGAAGAGGGGCCCACATAACCGCGCCACACTTGCAGGGTGATTCCGGCAACGATCGCAAAAAGAATAAAAGGCAGGAGAGCGATCCGGAATTCCTTGAAAAGGGCGCCCGGCGGGCTTGGAATAGGCTTGAGGGTTTCGAAAGCCAGTTTAGAAGGAGGCGGTTCCATAGATCACATTTCAGATTCGTCTTCTGCCTTCAGACTAGAGACACGAGAAACACCGGGCAGGGTCTTTAATTCTGAGATCAATTCCTCACCCCGCCGCGCATCGCGAAGTAAAATTCGAAAGGAAAGATCTGCGCCCTCTGAACCGGAACTGGCTCGCTGACTGGCCAATTTATTGCGCCGTCCGTGCCTCTCCAAAAGTGCCTGTAACCGGGGCAACTCATCTAGCGGACGGCCCCAATGAAGATTTAAAACGACATCGTAGCGATGGCGGCTCCCAAAGGAAGTCCAATGGAGGTACAACATGACCGAAGCGAACACGAGGCATCCGAGAATCGCCGTACTAAATTTGTGGGTTCCAGCCGCCATTCCAATGGTAATACTTCCAAGAATATAAGCTGTATCAAGAGTATCCCTTAAAATGTTCCGAAAGCGCACCACCGCAAAAACGGCCATCATTCCAAAGGCCATCATGAGATTGTTGAACATCACCGCCATCACTAAGCAAACGATGATACACAGGATAACCAAGGAATTGACGAACGATCGGGAATAACTCAAGCCTGTGTGGCAAACCATGTAGACCCAGGCAATGACATGACCACAAAGAAAAGAAATCAAGAGCCCGAGCAGAATCCCCTCAATATCGTCAGGACCCGTACCAAAATCTCCGCGATGAAAAATATTCATCATGTTCGTTCAATGCAGTCGTGAATCTAAACCCTGTAAACCACCGTCCAATAAAGCCGATAATCGGTTCTTTCGAAGCGCTTTTCGCTGTTCGTTAGCCTGAGCCTCTGAAGCCTGTTGCAAAGGAAGCGAGCCACTATAAAAGTAACTTTCGCCCTTGGCAGCGATCCCGTCAGCGTACTTGGAGGCTGACCCTTGACGAAGTCCAAAGATGCGTACCATCTCAGAAAACCACTCAGGAAAGCGGCCAGTAAATTTTAACTCGAGGACGACCCTGCCCCGAAAGACCCCCACTGGATCATCCATTTGTGAGGAAAATCGGGTGACGAATTCCGGTGAAATCTGGACGTTGCGGTCGAAAGTAATACGAACCGAATTATCATAGGGGCTAATCCAAGCTTCTCTTTCGTAATAAACGTGGGCGACTGGGTGACTTCTAGTTTCAGTCATCAATTCCACAAAGCGCTGGGCCGCCACCAACTGCCTCGCATCCTCCTTCACTAATTCCGACACCGCCGGTAATTGCCCCGACAATACTGCCTCTACCGCAGTTCGTTGGATTCCAGCTCGCTGCTTTAAAATCGCCTCGTTCATCCGGCGTTTGATCTCGAAAAAAACAGGACTGGTCGGGTTGTCTTCGTAAAACCGCAACCGGAGTTTATAGCGGTTTTTGTTGCCATTAATTGTACCCCAGTAAATATCCAGTAAATCCGAATCAAGGTATAAATTGTGAATGATATACGACAAATTTGGCCGGCCAACTCCGTATTCATCTAACTCTAAATAGGTCGAGACAAAGTCACGAAGACGGAGAGCTGTTTCCTCGGATATGAGGTATTTCAGCTCCCACCGCTGCATTTGCATAGTGTCGTCGGCCATTGTTTTTGTCCGCCTGATATGGCCAATCGCTTGATTCAGTCCCACACCGCCTTAGATAATGTTTCCTAATTACCTCCCAATTGTTACAAATCAGCAACGCGAAACTTACTCGTTTTAGACCAAATTCGGTTAGAAAAATTAAAGGTTTGCGAGCACTTGCAGTGCCACAACCTGCCAAATCTAAAAATAAGCCCGGAAGAAATTCAACGTCTGTCTTGAAAATTCAAGGGGTCGCCGTCACCTCGTCGAAATTGGAAAGGAACGCTGTCGGTGATCGACTGAATTAACGAAGAAAAGCGGAAGCCGTCGTTTTCCATCTTTGCACAGGCGGCGGCGACCGCAGGTCGATCGTAGTAATCCAAGCCCCGTCCTAGGGCGTAGGTAAAAAGTTTCTCTACGACGCACCGCAGAAAATCCCGACGACGTTGGGTCGTTAAAATCTGATTCAATTCAAGATGTCCATTAAATGATTCCCCAGAATCGAGAACCCCTGCGGCGTCAATGGATTCAGTTCCATCAGTTTCTCGAAAACGACCGACCGCATCGAAATGCTCAAAAGCAAATCCAATAGGATCCATCTTGGCATGGCAGGAGGCACACACGGCATTGTTGCGGTGGGCATCCATCCGTTGACGCAAGGTGCCGTGGGTCTCCTTCGATTCTAGCGCGGGGACATCCGGTGGCGGTGGTGGTGGTGGCAAGGCCAAAATATTATCGAGAACCCATTTCCCCCTCTTGACTGGAGAGGTTCTCGTTGGGTTGGAAGTAAGAGCAAGAAAGCTTGCCTGGGTCAGCAATCCCACTCGAGCTGTTCCCTTCAGGGACACTTTGACAAAATCATCGCCAGAGACGCCCGGTAAGCCATAGTGACGAGACAACCGTTCATTGATAAAGGTATAGTCAGCCTCTAACAAATCAGTCACGGGGCGATCTTCTTTTAGAATAAATTCAAAAAGCAGCTCGGTTTCACGTCGAGCCGCACGCCGTAATGCTTCGTCGAACTCAGGAAAAAGGCGGGCATCTGGGGCAATAATTTCTAGGGTCCGTAGTTGCAACCATTGGCCGGCAAAATTATCGACCAAGGCCCTTGCTTTGGGATCTTTTAGCATCCTGCGCAACTGGGCCGATAGGTTCTTGCGAAGGGTCCCCTTGGCGGCTAATCCAAACAATTCGTCATCTGGCATACTGCTCCACAAAAAATAAGAAAGCCTCGAAGCCAGTGCATCTTCACTAATCCGATGAATAGAACCAGGATTGTCGGGCTGGGGTTGAAGCTCTCCTCGGAAAAGAAAATGGGGAGACACCAGCACGGCCGTCAGTGCCTGCTTGACTGAGATTTCAAAATTTTCTCCCGCGGCTTGGGCCTTGATAAATAAGCCCTCCAAACGATTTAATTCATCCACGGTAACTGTTCTTCGGTAAGCGCGTCGGGTAAATTTTTCAATGAGCGATCGGGCCACCACGTTGGTCGTGCTCGGCGTTGGACTCTGTGAAAAAATCCGTCGATGTGCCGCGGTTAATGGAGGGGGTTGATCAGAAAAGGGCCCGGTAACTTCGATGAACTCAACCTGCAAATTTCGATCTTCGATCCGTTTTCTTTTAACCGGCCGACCTTTACCGTTTTCCTCGTCGACCATCGTTTCTTTGTAATAATCATTTAAAAAGGCCACTCCAATGGTATGGCGTCCTGGACTTAATCGCATCCGATTTTCATAGGCCTTCGAGGCTCCACGGGTCCGCCGTACTTCAAAAAGCTCGACATCTTTACCGTCCATTCGTAACTGCATCTTCACTTTCTCATCCCCAGCTTGGTCGCCATAGGCTTGGATCCGGACTAAATATTCGGCATCCAGTCGCGCCTCATAGACGGTGGTCATTTGGCTGTTGGATACCAACGTCGCTAAACCTGCTGTACCCGCATGACCGACAATCTTATCTGGATTGATTCGTCTCGGTCGCGGCACCAACGGACCAGAGATAATGGCCTCATCAAAAATGGCTTCTGCCGCGCTCAAATACCGCTCCACGAGAATAGGCGGCACTGAAAGCACATCGCCGATGGTATCAAAGCCGTAGCCGACATCGTCTTGAGGAAAGTCCGAAGCCGGTTCAAAATCGACTCCGACCAGATCGCGGATGGTATTATTGTACTCGGTCCGATTGAGCCTACGAATAGTTACCCGACCCGGATCCGGATTAGCTGGGTCAATCGGAAACAAGGTGTGATCAAGCCACGCCACTAAATTTGTCCGTTCGACTAAACTCGGCTGAGTTTTTCGTTTTTTGGGAGGCATTTCACCCGACTGAACATTATTTAAAACACGTTCCCAAAGGCGTCTATCAGCCAATAGCACTTGAATATTAGTGCAACCATCGAAATTGACATCGCCCTTTCGGACTCCATCGCCGTGACAATCCCAACAATAGGTCTTGAGGGTCGGCAAGATATCGGCCCGCAAATGAAGGTCCGCAGCGACCCAATCTACACGGGGTGTTCGCCGAGTCGCACGATAGATTTGAAAAACTGTTACCGCTACTATTAGCAGCGCGAGTGAAGCGACCGGAAGTCTCCAGCGCCATCGGGATTTAGGTGGATGTTCAGGAATCGGCACGGAATTGATGGATGACGAATAGACTCGTTCTCGGGCTAGGTCAATCGGCAGATAAAATCTTTGACCAAATCGATCTGAGATCGTCGTCAGCTAAGGCCAACTCTTTTAGTTCAGATTCGGATCCAACCGCCAAAGCCCGCACAAACCAACCCCAGGCCTCCTCGGTCGCTCCTAATTGAGCGGCATAGCAGGCTAAATTATAGGTGACCACTGATTCACGAGGAAATAAGCCAGCAGCGGGAATTAAAAGATCGCGTGCCTCTCGTAGACTGCCTCCTGAACGTCGACGAGCCGCATAAGACCGATGGATCCAACCAGAGACGACATCCGAAAAACCGATAACACTCCTTACGGCGATATCAAAAGCTTTATCCCAGTCTTTTAGCTCAGAATAAATATCCCACTTCACGTTTAACATCTCCAGATAGCCTTCAAATTCACTCGGAACCCGTTGAAGTTCACTTAACGCCTCGCTGGGAGATCCCAACATCAACCAACCCACTGCTGAATCCACCCAATGCCGGACTGGAATCGGTATAGGTTGAGAAGGTCCTTTGGTCATAGAAAGAGGATTTAATCGACGAAGTTGAACTCATTCGACGCGAGCAAGACTTGGGCATACCGCTGCCATGCACCCAAGGCCCGCGGCCACTCTTTTTGCCCACTAAAATCGATAGCTGCCGACCACGTCTGTTTTCCTGCATTAAGTTCCATTAAATCAGGTGCCCAGTCGAAGGCGTCTGAGGTATCTCCTTCAAGCGGATCAACCACGAAATCCAGCGTTTCACCGGCTCGCACTTCAATGTCTTTTAAAGAAATATCCTCAGATTTATTGGCAATCTTCCACTCGCCTAGGATCCCTTGACGACTGGAAACGAGGGATGCGCGAACTCCATCGCCGTCCGTCGACGAATGACGGACAGGGCCACTGATCTTGAGATGTAAATTTCGTGGGGCGGTCCAACGTCGGATGACGCTGTTGCGTGGCTCCTTTCCTGGATGACCGCCTGATTTTTCCAGTGAGGCAAAGGCGTAAGAATCCTTGGTTGGGTAAGTAGCGGACATTTGCCAACGGTTTTTCTTGAAGACGGTGAAGGGCTGAAATTGAACGGACCGCCCTTTGACGGGATCGATCCAACCCACTCCATAAGTCCAAGCAGCGCCCGAGGATGGAACCAAGGTGTCTCCGAGCGACTCCTTCAGGAACTTTCGAGCGGCCCCTTGTTCTTCGGCAGACGGATCCCTCTGGTAGGTCAGTTGATAAAGACGGCGAACGCGCGCTTCGAGAGATACTTTGGCGATCTCGGGCCGTTCGAGAAGGGCCTGAGCTTCGTTGGCCACGCTCCGACTATTTAACCAAAATAAGGCTTGCTGAGGGACACTGGTCTGAAAGCGCCCCGGCGATGTGGCATCCGGACTGGCAAAGTCAAAGGACCGGAGAATACCTGGTAAATTCTGCCGATCGATAAAGCCATAAAGGGTCCGACGCACGGTTGGTTTTTCGGTGTCGTACATTTCCACGGCCCGGCCTCCTAGAGATCGATCTAAGCTGCCAGACACCGCTAGTAGGCTATCCCGCATCGATTCAAAGTCGGTGCGTTTTCGATTCATTCGCCAATAAAGTGTATTGGCAGAATCTTGCACTTCAGCTTTCGCGACCCAATTCGTTGCCCCACCTGAGGCGAGAGGATCGCTCGACTGCCGATAGGTCGCTGAAAGCAGTAATTCTCGGTGCAAAGCCTTGACCGACCACCCCGATTCCATCAAGCGCACCGCCAGATAATCCAAGAGTTCTGGATTCACCGGCGGATCGCTTCGCACTCCGAAGTCACTGGGGGTTCGTACGAGTGGATTTCCAAAATGGTGTTGCCACATCCGATTAACCCAAACCCGTGCGGTGAGGGGATTGTTCGTTGAGACAATCGATTCAGCCCACTCCAATCGACCGCTTCCCTTCTGAAAAGGGACTCGATTAGTCCCCGAGACCAGAGCTAATTGTTGCCTCGGCACCTTTGAGCCAGGATTGCCAGGATTGCCCCGCTTGAAGATCACGGGATCCGATGGGGTTTGGTTATCAACCAGAACCATTGCACGCAAAGGAGCCCCTGGATGGGTTGCGTCGAGTTCATCTAATTTGCGCTGCAAGGCCCGTGTCTTTTGAGCCACCGGCGTTGCAAAGAAACGATCAATTCCACCTCCAATCCCTTGAATGGGCGAGTCCACTCCATAGAGGATTTGTCTTAAAGATTCGTCGTCAGGATTCGGTAAAGACGTTGGCTCTGGCAAGCCTGCCTTTTGCGCTGTCTCCAAGGCTAAACGCCAAAGCCGCTCAGTGGCGGCAAACAATTCCCCATAGCGGTGGGCCACTGCCGTAAAATTAGTTGGAATTTGAGCCTGAAAAAGACGGGGCAACTGCCCGTTAACGATCTTTCCATCTAACCTTCCGTTAATAAGTGACGTCACCAATCCTGTCGACCCAGTGGCAAATTCAGCAACCGGCAACCGCTCAAAAGCAAACCACGGAACAAACACCGGATTTGTCGTCCCGCGCCACTCAATCAACCGCGTCTTCCAAGCCGTTACCAAATTCGGATCTAAACTTCGTTCACGTGCCAATCCCTCGCGCTTGGGTCCATCCATTCCCTCTGAATCATGAACGACTAACAAATAATCACTCACTTTTGCCCGCAGTTTTCCCAATGTCGCCGAGGTTTGTTCAGCGCGATAGTCTCTCTTTTCTTTCTCCTGAAGCTCCTTCTCCTTGCCATATTCAGCGACGGCGGCGAGGTCCAAATTAGGACCGAGTAACGGTTTTTCATCGGGTTCCTTACTACTGGCAAAAATACCGTATAATGAGTAGTAATCTGCGGTCGGTATTGGATCGAACTTGTGATCATGGCACCGAGCACATTGCACGGTTAATCCCATCAACCCACGGGTCACCACGTCGATCCGATCGTCAATAATGTCTTGGCTATTATTAAGAAATCGGCGGCCCAGCGTTAAAAATCCCAATGCTGCCAGCGACGACTTATCTTCGCCCGTGGCCACTTGATCACCGGCGATCTGTTCGATCACAAAGCGGTCGAAGGGCAGATCTCGATTGAAGGCGTTGACCACCCAATCTCGATAGGTATGACTGTGGGCGTAGCGCCGTTCTTCTTCGAAAACGTAGCCCTTACTGTCGGCATAACGTGCGACATCCAACCAGTGACGGCCCCACCGTTCTCCGTAGGAAGAAGAAGCCAAAAGCCGATCGACGGCCTGAGCATAGGCTTCTTTCGAGGTGTCCCTCAAGAAGGCTTGCATCTCAGAGGGAGTGGGAGGCAACCCGGTCAAATCAAAGGTAATTCGCCGGAGGAGGGTTCGGCGATTGGCTTCTGGAGATGGCTTTAAACCGTTCGATTCCAGACGCGCGAGAATGAAGGCATCCAAACCCGTTTGAATCCATTCCCCGCTAACGACACGAGGAAAGGCCGGGCGGACTGGTTTTTGAAAAGCCCAATGCTTCTTTGCCTCCCCTGTTGCGGCAACCTTGGAGGGGCCAGTCCGAGGGTCCACCGCACCCGCGCGGATCCAGTCTTCAAAGGCGACAATTTCAGCTTCCTTTAAAGGGCCGCCCTTGGGAGGCATTGGCTTGTTATCGTGGGCGGTGCCACGCAGCACTTTAATGAGAAGACTCTGCTCCGGTTTTCCAGGAACCACTGGCGGGCCCGAGGCTCCGCCCTTCTCTAACCCGACCTTTGAATCTAGCAGCAACCCTCCGCCTGGTTTCTCAGTCGAGACACTGTGGCATTCTTGACACCTTTCGACGAACAGAGGGCGGATCCGGTTTTCAAAAAAATCCGACGCGACCGTTGTCGCCCGCACTGGAGTAGTCATCCCTATCGCCCAAGCGAGGCTAATTAGAGTAAAGCAGATCAAAAAGGATCGAGGCATAGGCTGGGAAGTCGAATAGATCGAAAAGATTCTATGATCGCTTGATCATACTGCGGCTTGCAATTGATAGGAACTTTCTTTTTCGGCACGGAGGATAATTGGTTTCATCAATGAAGAGGACGTCGCCCTCCTCGAGATTGGTGAGAACGCCAGCGAAGTCGGCGGGTTTCTCCATGGTCAGCCCGCTGATGGCGCGGAGATTCGCGCCCATCGCTTTGGTAAGGATGTGGGTGAGCGTGGTCTTGCCGAGGCCGAGAGGTCCGCTGATGAGAATATGATCGAGCGGTTCGCCGCGATGCTTGGCCGCGGTGACGCCCATATCAAAGCGCTCCTTCACCTTGGCTTGCCCCCTGAAATCAGCGAAGACCGCGGGCCGGAACGTCTGCTCAAGGACTCCGGCCGGCTTGTGTACAACGACAATTATTCTTCCCCCTCCCTGGGAATAATAATCGTCGTTGTACAGGCTTGGTTAACACCTCGGAAATCATCCCCTTGGACACCCACCAACAATTGGCGATGAGGATAGGTGCAGCAAGGGCAAAGGCGAAATTGACAGAAATGTCTACCTTGCTGAGACCGATCATCCCCATACGATCGATAAAGCTGTGCCCATCGGTGCATCCCCCGCATTCCTCCTCGGCGGGTTAATGTGGATCAGTCGAACACTAATCCGACGCTTCATATCCGCTCCCGTACCTCCCGCAGTTGTTGGTGGTTGAGCTAGACTACTTTCTCCGAGGGTGGCAAGAGGAGGGTTGGAAACTGCGGAAGTTATTCAAGGCCAGATGGTTGGTATCCGGTCGGTCGGTGGAGGAGTTGCGAGGGTGGAGCCCGTAAGCGCATCGCCTTGGAGCGGTGCCGGCGGTGGGACTGGCGGGATGCCAAGGGCAGGCTGAAGGGCTTCGCATCCCGCCCCTAGGCCATGTTCTCGGCCCAAGGCCACTTTGGCCTGCCGCCATTGTGCGGCCGAATGGGCTACTTGAACGGTCAGCTTACCCAATGATTGCGCCTGAATCTCGTTGTTCAAACCGTCAGGTGTATTCGCCACCGTGGGACAATATTTTCAGCGGCTCAGGTTTAGCCGTTTCTTTCCCCCCTCCTCATCGGCCCTTTCCAACTACCAGCCAAACGCCCTGACCTCGGCGCTAAGAAGCGACACTCACACTTGACCCAGACTGCGTCTGTTCTTTGATTATTCTTTGTCGTACTGACGGCTGAAATCGAGGACGACTTGCCTCTGTTCCCCGTTTCGGAGAATGACGATATTTGCCCGGTGTTTGGTGCTTAGGTTCTTGAGAGTCTCACCATGGATTGCCTTCACATCAGCCGGTGATTTAATCTCTTTACCATCGATCTTGAGTACAATGTCCTGCTGGGTCAGGCCAGCCTGTGAGGCGTTGCCAGGAAATTTCACTCCGTAAATAAAGACCCCCTCATTACGTTGGAAATAGAGATCAGGATTATCGAACTGATTGATGGCTTTAACCGTGAAATCCCAGCGTAAGCACTCGATCTCTTCACCCTCGACCTTGCCCTTCTCACGTGGAAGTAATTCAATCTTTTGAATCGTCCCTTTACGGGCAAATTCTAACACGGCGGGTTGTCCCTTAGGCAATAAACCCAGTCGGCGACGCACTGCGGGTAAATCCTCGTGAGTGAGACCGGTTACCGCTTCGGCATTGATCTTGATAATTCGGTCACCCGCCACGAGACCCGCCCGACGGGCCGGGCTCTCTGGATCCGTCTCAGCCACGACAACCCCTTCGTTCTCTGGGAAGTAGACATTTCGGTTAAAATCCTTCAGTGGCTGCAACTGAATACCCGTCCAACTCCAATCCATTTTTCCATGCTTGCGAATCTGCTCGGCCACAACGCGAGCGACTTCGATCGGTACGGTGAATCCCATATCACCACCGCCTCCCATCATTCCTCGAGTATTGAGCCCGACGACTTCGCCGGCGGTATTAACGAGGGGGCCCCCTGAATTCCCAGGGTTAATGGAGGCATCTGTTTGTAACCAAGAGCTATATTCACTCGACCCGGGTAGGAACCGTTGAGTGCAAGAGATAATCCCAATCGAAACGGATCGTGAAAGGCCATAGGGCGCTCCCATCGCCATGACAAAATCACCTTCGGTTAGCTGGGACGATCGTCCTAATTGCGCGAAGGACAGAGCCGTTAGGTCAGCTCCACGTACTAGTTTAAGTAAGGCAACATCGGTATCCTTGTCGGAACCGAGTACCTTTGCATCATAGGCTTTGCCGTTGGAGAGCAAGCATCGAACCTCGGTCGCTTTATCGACCACATGCCAGTTGGAAAGCAATTCGCCCTCAGCAGAAATTAAAACCCCAGATCCTGAGACCTCTTGGGAAACCCGTCGTCCTCCTTGCATATCCTCGCGGAGGCATTTGATGAACACCACCGCCGGGAAGACTTTCTCCTTTGCACTCTTCACGACACTCCGGAAATCAAGTTTATCCAGACCTCGCAAGGACAAATCATCTTGCGCCGAAAGACGGCCTAGCAGGGGCAAACCGCTCAACAGAGGGGCAAGAAAGAATAGGAATCGGAGAATCACGTACGTGGACACTACAACGAAGATTCCTAGTGTCGAGTCGCTCCGAAAAAGACGATCATTCGACAAGAGCACATTCCGGTGATTGGCAACCACGTCCGATCCACGATACTCACCTCATGCCAGTAACCCACCACGATCTCGAGGCGCGCGAACATCAGATCTTTGCCCCCTATGCTCAGTTCAGCGGCGATACCCGCGGACGCGTCTATGTTGAATTACCGCCCACTTGGCGGACAGAGTTCCAACGCGATCGCGATCGGGTTATCCACAGTCGCGCTTTCCGTCGCTTGGAATATAAGACACAGGTTTTTCTGAACGGATCCGGAGATCACCTTCGCACTCGACTCACCCATACGATGGAGGTAGCGGCGATCTCGAGGAATATAGCGCGCGCACTGCGGCTCAATGAAGATCTCGCCGAAACAATTGCTCTTGCCCATGACTTGGGACACTCCCCAGTGGGTCATAAAGGCGAGTCCATGCTCAATCGCCTAATGAAGGATCACGGCGGATTCGAACATAATCGCCAGAGCCTGCGCGTCGTGGAAGTGCTTGAACGGAAATATCCCAAATTTGAGGGTCTTAATCTTTCTTGGGAGGTGCGTGAAGGGTTGGCGAAACACGAGACCCAATTTGATACCCTCGCGGGCGGTACTTCTTTTACCCACCATCAATCGTCGCTCGAAGCACAAATTACCAACCTGGCCGATGAGGTCACTTACTACAGCCATGATCTCGATGATGGCTTGGATAGCGGGCTTCTTGATGAAAAACGTCTTCTCAAGGAAGTAAAAGTATGGGCTAAGGCGGCAGGTACCGTACGCAAGGAGTTCGGTGTTTTGCCGGAGGAAAGTCGTCGTTACTACACCATTCGGGAGATTATCGAACAGCAGGTTCAGGATGTTGTCCTGACCACAGAATCGCGTATTTTGGCTTCGGGTGTGGGCAGCGCCGATGATGTCCGTGCTCAAAGGAAACCCTTGGCTCAGTACAGTTCGAATCGACGGCTTGAAAATGGTGAGCTTCGGAAATATCTCTACAAAAATCTCTATTACCATCCGGTGGTGGCCGAACCCAATAACCGAGCTATTCGAATGTTAGCTGAGGTCTTCAACACCTATTTGCAACACCCCAATGAACTTGGCGACACCGCGCAACGCCGAATCAAGACAGACGGTTTGCACCGAGCTACCTGTGACTACGTGGCCAGTATGACCGACCGATATCTGATCCAAGAACACCACCGTCTTTTTGGGCTGAATATGGGCCTCTAGAGACCTTTTCCCAGCGCAGTTTGAGTCGCGCCCACGTCCCACTGTGCCACTCACTAATCGGGTGAACAGCGACGTCTGGGGGATGATGTCCTTGGGACTTAAGGCAGGCAGGAAAGAGAAACGGCGGGTTTTGGGATGACACACGGTGTGCACCGCCAAAACCCGCCGGCCTTGCTTTCACACGAAAGCAAAAGTAAATCTGAAAAACCGAAGCGAAGTGGTTTTGACTGACCTCGAACAGAATTTTTCAGGGAACGACTTCTTAATAGCGAGACTTTGATGTTAAGGTCAAGCTTTGAAAGTCCGCTTGAGCAAAGTATTCTCGAAATACGCAAAAATACCACAGAACATTTGTGAAATTTGGGTGACCTTGCCGAGCAGGTGGACTTTCGAAAAGAGGAGGTAATTATTCGATCTTAAGAAGAAACGAACGATTGCTAGGCGGATTCAGTTCCCTGCTTCGATCAAAAGTTCGAGCCCGTATTCCGGTTGATTGTTGGTTGAGAATTGGGCGGTAAATGTTGTGGGGAAAAAGAGCCAGAAACGCGTTGTTGCACCTGATTGAGGTGTTAAAACGGGGTTGACGCTCGCAGGCACCAAGGTGATTTCCTCTGGAAGAGGGAGGCTAATCGAGGCTCCAGGTTCTTCACGCGCTGAAAGTTGCCAGTTGACGGTATGCGGCCCAGAAAGAAGATCGGACGAGAGAGTCCATCGCATCAGGTTTGTACCTCTGACCTTCCTAGAGAGGAGATTTGTCACTTGTCCTTGGGACCAATGACGAAGGGTGACTTGAGATTCAGCTTGAGAGGGAAGATCCACCCAGAGATTACGGGTGGAGTAGGTTCCAAATTGAGGCACGGGCCTTTGCCGTTGATCTTGTCCAACTTGGAGGTTTTCGTGGCGAGCCATAAAAGCCCCGGCTAAGGGAAAGGGGAGCGAGATGACTAAGGCCAAGTGAAAGACTAAGCCAAAGGTAAACAGGAGCCATCCTTTGTTGGTTGGCGCACGTCGAACACGCCGAATAGAGGCGCCAACGTACCAAGAAATGAGCAAAAAAGTTATGAGTAAAAGCCCATTGAGAATGCGATCCGACTGGGATTTATCCCTGTGAATTTTGGAGATCTCATGAGCCAACCAGATCGAACCAAAGACAAAACTCGTCGCCAAGAGGAGTGCGCGTGGCCCGATAACAGCAATCAATGTGAGAGTCCGACCGCGAAATGCGGGGGCAGGTCCGCGCATTCGCCGCAACGGAATGGCCCCTAGCAGAGCTCCTAAAAACCCTAAAAGCCCTGAGAACCAGAATCCTAGGAAGATCCGGATGGCGAGCTGGTCGGGTAGTTTCTCGCCAACAACCATTGGAAAGATTGTTCCCGCTAAAATCGTACTTCCAAGGAGGGCTAAAACCGAGATGACAAAGGCAACTTTTGATAACTTAGATTGAGGAAGTGCCGGTAGCGGGGTGTCGGTAGTTGGTCCAATGGGCGGTAGAGGCGGCGGGATCATAGATCAAGAATAGCAATCGCAACCCCTGCGTCGAGCTCGGGCTAGGTCGACGGTAAAGTGTCAGTCGGCCAACAACTAGTTAACTCCTTGCATCATATCTTCCATTAAACCCAATGCCACAGCTTCAGTGATCTCATTTACATCGTAGCTCCGCAACAATCGGCCAGCTAATCGATCTGGACCAAGAATATCTCGAGAGGAGGCTTGTCCGATAATCTGGGCGGAATCAATTCGGATGGCGGTAACCTGAATATCAGGCGCCGTATAAATCTGGTCGCTAGAAATGCCCGGCACAGTGATTGTGCGAGATGAGATGAGTACTTCTAGTACGACATCGGCCACTTTTTGAAGGGCTTCACGGTCCTTGGCGGCAGCTGGACCGCCAGTGGTGCCAAGAAATTCCTGCACTGATCGGTCTGTGAGTAACTGTGAAGCGACTCGTTGATCCGCTAATTTCGCTCCACCCATTCGAAGAGGGCGTCCCATAAGACGTTCGATATCTCGGACGGTCTGGCGATCGGTCAAACTATGGCCTGATTTCGAAGTGGACGTGAAAGTATTCTCGCCGGTGACGCGTTCTTGGGTCCCTTTGAGTGGAGCAATGGCCGCTGCCCCGCCCGCAGAGACAGTGCCCACCACCGTCACGTTTTGGCCTAAAGGTGAACTAGCAGCTGAAGTTCCTTGCAAATCTGCTTTCAGTGAATCCGTTGATTCGCGGCGACCCGTAAGACGGAGTCCACTCGATTCGTCCACGAGTTCACGGTTAACAAAGAGGACCAAGCGCGGTCCACCGATTTTTGGGTAACCGGCTTTAAAACGATCGATGACAGTCCGTGCCTGTTCAGGAGAAATAAGAGGAGCACGACCGGTAAGCGGTCTTTGGTCGTAGGTGTAATGGGCCGGTTCGTGACCAGCGTTGGCTGGTACAGTGACAATCGGAGGGGCTGGTTTTTGGGGTGGTGGTGGTGGCGATTTAGCCCGCGAATCGGCTAACACGGACGGAATCCCTGCGGCCAGTGCCGCAAGCAAAGCTGTGAAAGGGAGAAATTGGAGAGGTGTCATGGAAGTCGAGAGTGGATAATTGGCCCGTTTATCTTGCCTCACGCGCTCGGATAGTGAAATTTCTCGCCTTATCGTTCATCGAGGCAAACTTCACCGTTTCTTGGCCGTTTTCAGTGAGAATCAAAGTTTGCCAAGGAGTTTCGTCGCCCGTGGAAAAGCCCGCCAGATCTTTGAAGATGCATTGAACCTGGATCTCAATTCGTCGATTCAGCCGGTTCCTTAGATTACCAGCGACCTCGAGCCGCCCATCCTCAAGGGGGCGCGTCATCAGTCCAGAGGCGGTAATGCTCCGTTGCGCGCGGAAGTTCATTGTGACGAACTGTTCCCGGTTTTCGTAATCATATTTTCCGCCATTACGCGCCGGATAAGCACCGCCGGCTTGGCCGGTCGAAATGGCACGACTGACACCTCCTATTTTTTCACCGGTGCGGGCGCAACCGGTCAACAGGGCGAGGAGGACGAGGGTGACGCATACTGATTGGGTATTCATAACAGTTGGAAACGGTTCAATCTCTGTCACTGACAAAAAGGACGGTGTCGCGATCTTTAACGACCTCGAAACGAAGCGGACGGGTTCCCGTAACAGACCCACCGGCGTCGACAAAAGTGAGGGTGCCGGAGTAGGAGCCCGGGGCGAATCGACCTGCCCCGAAGCCGAGGAGGTTGGGAAGAGTGGTCCAAGCGCGGGTATCAGCTGCGGGAGTTGTAGCCGCACTAATTCCCTTAAAAATTAAACCAGCCACCAACAGTCCGACCCCCGCCTCATCCAATCCGCTTCGACGCCCAGATTGGGTAGCTAAGACGGCCCCAGTAATCAGTGCCGCATTACCTAGGCCGCTGGCTGCTCCCTTGAAAACCGCCTTATTCGCAAGCACATGGTCCATCTGACGCCCGCCTCGCGTGGTGGCTTGGAAGCTGAGATCATCGTAGGCAACAGCGTGAACTTTGGCAGGGCCGACGCTCAAAACCGCGGCGACAGCGCGTGATTGGCCGGGCGTGAACTTTAATTGCTCTCGGTATTCGCCCGCGGCGTACTTAACTGGACCACTGCCCATTTCAGCAAAAAGAAGAACATTGGCTTGGGGATCATAAGCAGGAGGTTTAGCAAATCGCGCAACTTGAGAGGCCCGTTTAAAGGCGTCTGATCCGTCACCGGCTAGTTTGGTCGAGGCCAATCCATCCAGATAATCGAGTAACACATAATCGGCCTGATATTCGTTGGATTCGGCATCGGAGTCCTGAATTTGAGCACTTCGAAAGCAGGCGCGGGCATTGTCGGGTTCACCTTCCATCCAATAAAGGATTCCCCGATAGTAATAAGCCATCACTCGCTCATAAGGTTCACCTCGGAAATTTTTTCGTGATTCCTCACGAAATAAACCCCGTGCCTGTTTGGCAGACCGATCACCGGCGGAAAGCCCACCTAAGGTCAACAAAGCATCATCGAGGAGAGGCTTGGCTTCAGCGTATTGACCTCGGCGAAGAGCATCGCCTGCTTGCTGATATTGAAGAAGAACCCGATCTCGCGGTGAAGGTGCCCCGAGCTTGCTGCTCGTCGTTCCCTCCGAAACACACCCCGCCTGAATCAAGGCAAGCCCGCAGAGCATCAACGCGAAGCCGAATTGACGTAGGGTGAGAACCCAAGGAATGGAACAGGAACCTGAAATCATTGAGACGGGAGGAAGGCGATCCGAGGTCAGCGATAGGCCGCGTCTTCAAGACCCTGCTTTTTAACCTCAGCAGAATCTTCCCAAAGGATATCGCTGGTCCGGGCATCAATGAGTTGGAAGCTGTACAGGATGTAATCACTCACCCCCTTGCGGGTCCGGGTGGTCATGCCTTCGAGTTTGCCGGTCAGAAAAAAATCAGCGCCTTTGAACTCAACCACATTGGGATCGGAAGAACTAGTAACAGATCCGGCCTGCTTGAGTTGCTGTTCACGCTCGAGAGTCTTCATACGATCCCGAGCGAGAAAAATAACCTTACCGCGCGCATTTTTATTAAGTTCGGTCCGGATTCGAGTGAGGAAAATATCCTTATTAATCGCGAATCGGGTGCTGTTTTCCACAGGATCAAGAACAATACGAGGTGTCCCTTTTGCATCCCGAATCTGAGGGGTGTTCAGAACACTCCGTGCCATTTTATCAGAGACTTGAACTAAATCCTGAGATTCGACACCGGTGCCACCAACGAAACCAGCCTCATCCGATTTCAGGACAGTCACGCCCGTGCCGCTAGGACTCCGTACGCCGTAAGAGGCACAACCGGTGGCTAGAAGTCCAGCGAGGCAGGTGGCAAGAGCGCGCACGAAGAGGGTACGGTTCATATTAGTCATGGGGAACTGAGTCGTTAAAAGGGTGAAGGTCAACGTCCAAAAAGCTGATTTGCAGGATTCGTACCGCCTCCACTCGTTGAAGATTCCAAAGTAACAGAAGAAACTGAAAGAGGTTGGCCCGCTTCTAATGCAGAGCTTTGTTGCACCCTTAACTCGCTGGAGGGTGCGACTTGAACCGTTCGGATGAGGGGACGGAAATGAGCGGTTTCACGACGATTCCGCGCGGACTGATCCGCTAATGTGCCCAGAAGAAGGCCGGTGCCGGCGCCGATGGCGATGCCTCCGACCGCATGTCGTCCGTTGTTATGGCCGATCACTCCACCTGCGATGCCTCCAAGAACAGCACCTGATAAAGCAAAAGAGGGGGCGGGGGAGGGAGGCGGACCAGCGACGAAGTGTTGAGGAAGACCTTCTTCTGCACGACGTTCGTTTCCGACGATGGCCCCGAGGACCGCTCCAACCCCGGCTCCAATAGCAATTCCGCCCACTGCGCGACGACCATTATTATGACCAATGACCCCGCCAGCGATACCTCCCAAAAGAGCTCCACCCATCGACTCAGGACCAAAGAGTTGGCCTTGAACTGGGGCAAGCGCGATGGTCACGGCAATTGAGCTCAAAAAGAATCCTCTCATAAAATCGTGCATTCAGACGTGGCAACACTGAGGCTATTCATCGTCGCCCAAAGAACCGGCGTCAAAAAGATTTTCTCGATGTTTACTTGGCTGTTTTCCCAGTTCTATTTCTGTTCTGCCCCAATCCATGAGTGACTCAACTCATCGCCCAGAAAAAATCCGAGTTCGGCAGCGGAGCAAAAAGCGCGACCCTCGAATGGCTCGAACAAATTATTTTGTTCATCTCTTTTATTATGAGCGACCCTTTCGATTGGCCGTTGGAATTGGGCTTCTTTTCGCACTGGCCCTTGGCGTGATACTGCCCAAAATATGGATTAGTTCACCACCCCATTTAGATGAGCCCATCCGGGTTAGCATTCTTGATCTGGTGCAAAGTCGGGCACTGAAAAACAGCGCGCAGGCTTTATTGAAGGAGGGTAAGATGCCTGAAGCGGTCAGCGCTTGGACGGAGGCCATTGCCAATAATCGGGCCGATGTCGAGGCCATCCGCAGTTTACTAGAGACACTGGCGTCAGACCCAAAACCGAGCCGGAAGTATCTTGGACTGTCCTATGGACACGCTTCTTTTCTCCTAAAATTAACCCAAACTAACCGGATGGATATGGCTTTGAGTTCGAGGATCTTGTTGGCCTACGGTCTCTATCCACAAGTGATTAAATGGGTGAGTGCCAGTCCATCGGAATCGGAACCAGAGTCCGTTGAAAACCGTCTTGTGGCTCTATTTGAGACAGATCAAATGGAAGAGTTTGGTCGAATTTGGGCTTCTGATTCGCACCGACTGAGCACCCGATCTCTCGCTTCTTTATATGGTGCGGCTTGGACTGCGGGTTGGGGACCACGCGCTGACGCTCGGGAGGCACGGGCAGTTGTAGAAAAGGCGGCAGCGGCTGGGAACCAACGCGGGCGGGCGCTACAACTTTTGCTGACCCTACATTATTCGCGACTCGATCTTGGCAGCTATGAATCAACCCTTTCACAATTGGAAACCATAACCGAGGCCCGAGTTATCGATTCGGTCCGGCTCTGGATATTGCTGGATCAAACGGGAAACCGAACCCGGGCGATAAAATTAGCCGGTGGATATTCGGTTCAAGCGGAAACTGGGGCCGAAGCTGAACTGCTTATACAGACTTGGCGACGGCTCGGTTTGACGAGTTTAGCCCTAGAATTTGCCCGTAAACAGACGACTGAATTTGACTATTATCCGGGGCTCTGGACCGCCTTGGCCAGCTTACTCATTGAAGCGAAAAGTTGGGATGAACTCCAGCGAATGGCGACCAGCGTGCGAAATGGAGGGTTAAATATCGGGTCCACGGCTTGGGTTTCGTTCCTCGAAGGTTTAGTGGATCATCATCAAAACCGTGCTGCCTCGGCCACCAATCAGTTTTTTGCCTCAGCGACTAATGCCTTTAGTAATCCACTCCTCGGATTTTCAAGCGCGACAACGATGCGACAACTCGGATACCCAACCCCGGCGACCCTATTGTTGCAAAACCTTCAGGGGCAATTTACCAACAACTTGATTTTTTGGGCGTCTCTGCAAAGTGCGGCTTATGAGGGTCGCAATGCCGATGCCATTTTGGAGGCCAGCGAACAACTTCACCTTCTTCAACCCACCCATGCGATCGCCGCTAATAATTTTGCGGCAGCACTCCTAACCCAACGTGTTCGATTAGATGATACCCTGAAGATTACCCGAAATTTGTTCGCTCAATATCCGGACACGGCTGCTGTGCGAATCAATCAAGCCTCTGCGCTGATTCGGAACAGGCGTCTCGATGAGGCACTGCCGGTTCTTCAGGGTCTAAAAGCACTAACGATGAGTGAGTCCGAGCAGACCTTTGCTCAACTCGCCTGGTTTGAATACCACGATGCCCGCGAGTCGATCGATGAGGCATTAACGGTCGCGGATCAGATCGAGAAACACTTTCTTTTTGAGGGTCAAAAGGTATGGCTACTGACCCGAGTGACCGCCTTAAAGGCACGCAACTGAAACCATTTAAAGCAGGTGAACCTTTGGCCTCGATTCAAGGATACCGAACTCCAGACGTTCCCAAGGCTTGTCCGTTGGGTTTAATTCCGTATGATCGCGCCCTTCGATGCACGAACCTGCGATCACACCGGAGCTTGTCGCAAAGCACAATCTCACCCCCGACGAGTACCAACGGGTCCTTGAAATCCTTGGACGCGAACCGTCCTACACCGAGCTAGGTATTTTCTCGGTGATGTGGTCGGAGCACTGCTCCTACAAGAATACTCGGCCGGTGCTGAAGACTTTCCCGACTAAGGGGGATAATATCTTAGTGGGCGCGGGTGAAGAAAACGCCGGTATCATTGATATCGGTGACGGTATCGCCATCGCCTTTAAGATTGAGTCCCACAATCATCCGAGTGCGGTGGAACCGTTTCAAGGTGCAGCAACCGGTGTGGGTGGTATTATTCGCGATATTTTCACGATGGGCGCACGTCCGGTTGCCGCCTTAAACTCCCTGCGATTTGGGGAACTCTCTAACCCAGAAGTCCGACGACTCTTTTCTGGGGTGGTGGGAGGAATCGCTCATTATGGCAACTGTTTCGGCATTCCTACGGTCGCTGGGGAGGTCTGTTTCGATAAAAGTTACGAAGGTAACCCGCTGGTAAACGCCTTTGCCCTCGGGGTACTCCGGCATGATCAAATCACCCGTGGTGCGGCTCACGGTATCGGCAATCCGGTGTTTTATGTGGGACCCGCGACCGGTCGAGACGGATTAGCTGGTGCGGCCTTCGCCTCGCAGGATTTGACCGAAGAATCCGCTGAGAAACAGCGTGGAGCGGTCCAAGTTGGGGATCCCTTCATGGAAAAATTGGTCTGTGAAGCCTGCCTCGAGTTACTGGCCACCGGTTGTGTGGCTGGAATGCAGGATATGGGTGCGGCCGGGTTGACCTGTTCCACTTGCGAAACCGCAGCACGCGCGGGAACCGGCATCGAAATTGAATTGGATAAGGTCCCCCAACGGGCTCCTAATATGTCCAGTTACGAAATCATGCTTTCTGAGTCGCAAGAACGCATGCTCATTGTCGTTCATAAAGGCCGTGAAGAGGAGGTTAAGGCGGTCTTCGATAAATGGGATTTACCTTGGGCTGAAATTGGCGTGGTCACCAATACCGAACGGATGGTGGTCCGTCACGGGGGGCGAATTGTAGTGGACGTTCCGGCAAAGAAGTTAGCGGATGAAGCCCCGATCTATCAGCGCGAATCCCGCGAGGCCGCCTACATGCAAGGAGTTCGAAGCTTTCGACTTGATGGCATTGCTGACTCCGTTGATCCGCTTGGCGATCTTAAAAAAATCCTCGCGGACCATACTGTCGCTTCAAAGAACTGGGTTTACGGTCAGTATGATCATAGGGTGCGCAATGGTTCTATTGTCTGTCCGGGGAGTGACGCAGCGGTCATCCGGATCAAGGCCGATAGTTTGCCTATCACCCAGGCGGAGTACGCCGCCCGGAAATCCGGAGCGACCGATGGCTCGGAAGTACCCCCGCCGCTGGCCGATAAATACGTGGCTTTTACCGTCGATTGCAACGGTGGCTATGTCTACCTAGATCCTTACGAAGGTGGGAAAGCGGCGGTCACCGAGGCGTGCCGTAACCTAGCCTGTTCCGGTGCGGTACCGGTTGGCTCTACCGATAACTTGAATTTCGGTAATCCACATAACCCAGAGATTTTTTGGCAACTTAAAGAATCAGTTCGTGGCGTGGCCGACGCCTGTCGGGCCTTGAATGCGCCAGTGACGGGTGGCAATGTCTCGCTCTATAATCAACGCGGCGCTTTGGGGGCCATTGACCCAACCCCGACGGTCGCGGTGGTCGGTATCATCGAGGCGTTTGAACACATCACAACCCAGTGGTTTAAAGAGGCGGGTGATGCGGTCATTCTGCTCGGCAACCCAGTGGATACTGTTGATCCCTTGCAGGGTTTAGGTGGAAGTGTCTGCCTTAAGGCCTTGCATCGCATCAAAAATGGACTGCCTCCTCGGGTCGATCTGGAGGCCGCTCAGATTTTACACACGACCCTGATCGGATTGATCCGTGAGGGGGTTGTAAAAAGTGCCCACGACTGCAGTGATGGCGGTTTGGCAGTGGCCCTCGCCGAAAGTGGGTTCAGTGGTCAGGTCGCTCGTGAAACCTACCGGTTCCTAGGTGCCACAATTGACCTCTCTACCTTTCAAACTCCCACGCCGGAAGGTTCTGCTGTTCGTTTGGACGGATTGCTCTTCGGCGAAACACAGAATCGGGTGGTTATATCTGTTGCGGCGGTGGATGCCGGTCGCGTTGTCAAACAAGCCCAACGGATGGGTGTACCTGCGTCGGTCATTGGGGTGGTAGGAGGAGAAACCCTGACTCTTCGGACGAGGAGCGGTGAATTTACGGCGCCACTGACCACCCTGCATGAGGGTTGGTGGAATTCCATTGCCCGGGCTATGGCTTGATCCCTGCTTGCACCTCCGCTTTAGTTCTCGCAGCCTTTGCTTAATCAACGCGCCAACCCGTCATGCCTGATCTTAAGAGTTCATCCGCCACGCTCGGCCCCGCTTGGCCGGGCATTATCCGCCGCTATGCTCGGTTTCTACCCGTTACCCCAGAAACAGCGGTGGTGACCTTGTTAGAAGGCAACACGCCCTTGATTTCAGTTCCCAATTTTGTCGCTGCGATTGGGGCCCGGTTTGATTTGCGCCTGAAGTACGAGGCCATGAACCCGACGTGTTCCTTTAAGGATCGCGGCATGACTATGGCGATTACCAAGGCCAAGGAACGGGGAGCAAAAACCGTGGTCTGCGCCAGCACCGGTAACACATCGGCCAGTGCTGCTGCTTATGCGGCTCGGGCGGGCCTTAAATGCGTGGTAATTCTACCTCAAGGCAAAATCGCTCACGGGAAAATGTCTCAGGCCCTGCTCTATGGAGCGACGACGGTCAGCATTGAAGGTAATTTTGACGAAGCCCTAAAAATTGTCCGTGAACTGGGCGAGACTGGTTTGGTAGAAGTGGTCAACTCAGTAAATCCGGTGCGGATTGAAGGCCAAAAAACGGCGGCTTTCGAGATTTGCGATGCACTCGGTGATGCGCCTGACTTTCATTTTTTGCCTGTGGGTAATGCGGGCAACATTACCGCCTATTGGAAAGGCTTCCGTGAATACGCAGACGCTGGGTTATCCGATACCCTGCCCAAGATAATGGGTTGGCAGGCGGCGGGTGCCGCCCCATTGGTATTGGGTTATCCGGTGACAAATCCAGAAACCGTAGCGACCGCAATTCGCATTGGAAATCCAGCGAGCTGGCAGGGGGCAATTTCGGCAGCTAAAGAGAGCGGTGGGGCTATCCGATCGGTGACCGATGAAGAAATACTCCACGCCTATATGTTGTTGGCGAGAACGGAAGGGTTGATGGTTGAACCCGCCTGTGCCGCTCCGTTAGCTGGACTGATCAAGGCAATCGCTGCTGGCGAAATCCCAGACGGATCATTGGTCACGGCCACGATGACGGGGCATGGCTTAAAAGATCCAGATACGGCGATCAAAACCGCAGGGTTTTCACCGATCATCGCCAAGGCGACTAAACAGGCAGTAATGGAAGCCATTGGGCTCGACTGATCCCACTTTGAGCCGACTGACTATTCGTAGCGCAGTGAATCGATGGGATCGAGATTCGCTGCCTTCCAAGCCGGATAAGTCCCGAAAATAATCCCGACAGCCGAGCAAATGCCTAAGCCGATGGCCGCCCAATCGAAGGGAATAACCGGTGGGGCCTGAACTAAAAAACAAATCAGATTACCGAAAGCGATCCCGGCGATCACCCCGAGGACGCCACCAATTTCGCTGAGAAGAATGGCTTCAGCGACAAACTGGATCATCACACTCCTTTTACGCGCACCGATGGCCCGGCGAATACCGATTTCGCGAGTTCGCTCAGTCACACTGACCAGCATGATATTCATGATACCAATCCCCGCAGCGAGGAGGGCGATACTACTAATCACAGCTGCACCCAACCGAATAGCAGAGGTCAGATCTCGAAACTGACCCACGGAGGATTCATTGGAGACTATTTCAAAGTCATCTTCGATCCCAGGCTCTACTCGTCGCATCGTTCGCATCGCTCCACGCGCCTGTTCCAAAACGTCCTGATAGGTGTCTCGCCCAGGGGCTTGGACTTGGATACTCAAAGAAAGACTTTGGCCATAGAGCCTCAGCGCAGTTCCGAGGGGGATTGCTAGAAAATTGTCGCGACTTTGACCAAAAAGAGAGCCTCGGCGAGCGAGCAGTCCGATCACATTGTAGGATATACCGCAGAACTTTACAGACTGTCCAACCGGTGAACCTAAAGGAAATAGTTTTTCAGCAAGATCCGCTCCCAAGACGCACACACGGCGACCTGAGGTATCGTCCGCTTCGCTAAATCCCCGACCGTCGAGCACAGTCCAGTTTTGGGTGATGAAACCGTCGGGAGTCACCCCTACACCGGTAATATTCGGATTCGTCCGAGCGAACTTGGAGGAAGCCTCACCTACCCCAAAAGAGGCGGTCGCAGAAACTGCCTGAGCCAAAGTCGACTTCTCCTGAATCCGTTTCATATTCGCAGCAAAAAAACGACGTCGACGCAGAATTTTCTCCCAATCAATATCATCGAAATGAATGGCCGGAGAGCGTTGGAATTGAAAGGTGTTGGCCCCCAGACCACTCATGGCCGATTCAAGATTGCTTTGTAGAACTCGGATTCCTGTCATTACTGCTATGATGGAAAACACCCCGATAAATATCCCTAGAATGGTCAAGGAAGAGCGGAGGACATGGGTGCGAACGGCGTTTAAAGCCATCCGGATCATCTCGATCATTTCACGAAATCGGCTCATCAATTTTCAGAACGCAAGGCGTCCACAGGATTCATTCGACTCGCTCTCCACGCCGGAATCAACCCAGCAATCACTCCGGTCGTCCCTGAAACAAAAAGGGCAATGACAACAATCACCCACGACATTCGAGCTTCAAAGATTGATCCAGATTCTCTCGCGAAATCACCGATTTTCCAAGAGATGGGCCAAGCCAGACCGATACCGATAATTCCGGCAAGAAGAGTGATGGCCGCTGCTTCAAGCAGGAACTGGATAAGGATGGTGCGTCGTTTGGCTCCGAGCGCTTTACGGATACCAATCTCTTTTGTGCGTTCAGCCACGGAGACAAACATAATGTTCATGATGCCAATACCGCCGACAAAAAGAGAAAGGCCGGTGATGAAAAATCCAAAGCTGGCGAGGGTTGCCTTGAAGCCAGCGAAAAAAGCGGTGATCGCCTCCTGCTGATTGAGAGCAAAGTCATCCATTTGCCCCGGTTCGATTTTGCGAATCCGACGAAAAAGGGAACGGACCTCATTCAGGGTCTCGCCGACTTGGTCGGGACGACGTGCTTTGATAAGAATTGTATAATCGGGTCGACGACTGAAATCGCCTTGAAAGCGGCTAACTGGAATTACCACCTGATTGTCCTGGTTCCACCCTAGCATATTGCCCATCGGAGCCAAGACTCCAACGACTTCGTAGGGCGTATCCTTAATTCGGACCCGTTTACCCAACGGATTATCGTTGGGGAAAAAGGACTCCGATAAATACGATCCTAAAACACAAACGGCTCGCTCAGAGCTGACATCAGAGGCGGTGAGCCAACGACCCCGTTCGACCGTTAGTCCTCGAATGGAAAGAGCGGCCTCCGTATTCCCGATCAACCACACTCCTTTGGCACGTCGCCGTTCGTAGCCCACAGTTTGTCTAAAATCTTCACACTGCGGAGCAATTGCGGCGGCGGTGGTCATTTGACGTTCTAAGTCGCGGAACTGCTGCAAAGTGATTTCTTTCCGGTTTCGATAGATTCGGTTGTCTTCGAAGCTCGCCCAAGGGAAGCGCCCGATATTAATGACATCGGCACCGAGTGAGGAAACTGACCGCTCGAAGGCCTCGGTCATTCCGTTGAGCAAAGTTCCCACCAGAGTTGCGGTGAGGATGCCGATCACCATACCGAGGGTGGTCAAGCCAGAGCGTAATTTATTGGCGCGGATAGCAGACCAAGCGATCCGGGCCGATTCGCGAATTTCTATCGACAGGGTCACGCTATAAACAGTGGAGTGATCCCGCTTAAAGCGACCGCCGCGCCGCCAACAACTGCCCTCTGCTCTCGGTTAATCTCGTCTGCTGCAATCAGGCCGTCACGAATTCGTATCACTCGTCGTGAATGAAGTGCTACTTCCTCTTCATGAGTTACTACAATGATAGTGTTACCTCGACGCGAAAGTTCTTCAAATAAGCCCAATATTTCCACACCCGTCTTAGAATCTAAATTCCCAGTGGGTTCATCTGCGAGGATGATCGACGGTGAATTCACCAAAGCCCGAGCGATGGCGACCCGTTGGCGTTGTCCGCCGGAGAGTTCATTGGGACGATGGTGCATTCGGTCGCCTAGACCGACATTGGCGAGGGTGGCACGAGCCCGCTCGCGGCGCTCCTTGGGCGGTAACCCAGCGTAAATGAGCGGCAACTCGACATTGTGCAAAGCATCTGATCGCGCCAACAAGTTGAAGCTCTGAAAGACGAACCCAATTTCGCGGTTACGAATGTCCGCCAATTCATTGTCGGTCATTCGAGCGACGTTTTCACCATTCAACTCGTAGACCCCTTCGTTCGGTGTATCCAAGCACCCTAACAAATTCATTAAGGTCGATTTTCCAGAACCCGATGGCCCCATGATTGCCAAATATTCACCTCGTTCGATGGACAGTGAGACGCCACGCAGCGCATGCACCGTCTCTGTGCCCATCACATAGTGCCGTGCCAGATTTTCGATGCGAATCAAAGACATTGGGTCGGGGCGAGTTAGGAATTGAAGAAAACCAAAAACATCCGCTCAGGATTTTGCAGGCTCTTTCTTCTTGTCCTCCAGCACTACCGGTTTTTCATCCTCTAGCTCTTTCGAAATCGCTTTGAAGCTTCCAGTGATGACTTCCTCCCCTTCGGTGAGGCCTTCGATGATCTCATAAAAGGCGTCGTCACTGATCCCCCGCTTCACCACCACCATTTTGGCTGTGTCGCGCGTCTTTAGAAAAACCACCTCAACTGGCTTGCTTCCGTCTCGTACCTTTTTCCCCGCTAAAAACTCGACCTGATCCTTATCCTTTGCCGCGTCGCCCTTCGTCTTCTCCATCGGTTGCTCAGATCCTTTCGGAAACCGAGTGGTCACAGACTGAATCGGCACCGTCACAACATTCGTTCGATAGCGAGTCTCGACCTCCGCCGTAACGCTCATTCCGGGAAGGAAAAGGCCTTTGTCCATCATACGAATGCGGACTTCAAACTTGGTTGACTCTTGCTGAGAACCCGCCGATGAGGTCTTGGCTGACTTCGCGACTTGAGTGACCAAACCCTCAAACTTGCGATCTTTAAACGAATCCACATCCAACAGGGTTTTAAAGCTAGGCTGAATAAGAATCACGTCCATTTCCCCAACCTCGATGCGTGCTTCCATCTCGGCCAAATCAGCCACGGTCATGATTTCTGTGCCAGCCATCATACCGGTACCCGACACCCGCTCGCCGAGTTCGGAATTCAACTTGGAAATCGTGCCGTCGATCGGGCTGTAAATGGTCGTCTTCAAGAGGTCGTCCTCGGCCCGCTTTAGGCCCGCCCGTCCCATCTCGACCCGCTGACCTGCGGCAATCACGTTCGCTTTGGAGATTTCGCTGGAAGTCCGAACGTCTTCAAACAGAGAATCGCTAACCAATTTTTTACTAAAAAGCTCGTAGCTACGTTTGAGTTCCGCTTCTGCCTTACGAGCATTTGCCTCCGCAGTGAGTAGGTCGGCTTGCGAAGAACCTAAACTCGCCTTTTGACTCCGCAGAGTCGCCACATAGACGTCGGGGCGAACTTTCACCAGCAGATCCCCCTTCTTCACCCTTTGGCCTTCTTTAACCGGCAGTTCAATGATCTCTCCCGCCACTTCGGAACTGATCTTCACTTGCACTACCGGTTGTAGCTTGCCACTCCCTGTGATTGTTTCGATCAGATTCCGTCGCAGCACTTTCTCCGTGGTAACAGTCACCGGTTTATTGCGATTGCAACCGCTTAAAACCACCAGCGTCGCCATTAGTCTGAAAGTTGAAGAAAAATACATAAGCACCAAGTGGAAACTCCCGCTGTATCCGAATCGCTCGGATTAAATCATCAATGGGACCGACCGGTCCTCGAAGAGTATTACTCTCAGAAAAAGCTAATGATCTTTTGCCATTCCTAAAAATCCATCGGACCCGAAACCGTCTAGATCGTTTGATCAGTGAGTTAAGCAACCGAATTTAACAAAAAGACCAATAAAAACAGCCGAAGCCGCCAAGAGCAAAACAGCAGAGCCTTTGGTGGCAGCGAGAGCGATACCGGCGGCAATTAGACCCCCCAGAACAATAAAAACGAGAAGCGGAACAAGAAACTTCATTTCGACGCGGAATCTAAGGCAAACTAACACTAACTCAAGAGGAGACTAACGCAGATCGCGATCTTTCAGTGGCGCCCTTCGCCTATCACGCACCTTAATTCAGCGATAAGCCCACTCGATCGCTACTTCTCCTCAGGCTTGCTCAAAATCGAACCGACGGATTTAATAGCATCCCGCTGAGGAAAGTTCACATCGGGGAGAAAACGGTCCGATCGATGCGCCTTCTACACGTTAATCCAGGAAATCTCTTCGGTGGCGTCGAGAGCATGATTCTCACGATGGCCGCTCATTCTAGCGCAGATTCGGGTTTGGATTCTCATTTCGCCTACTGCTTTGAGGGAACCTTTGCCACGCAATTAAAGGCCTTAGGTGTGACAACCCATCTCTTAGGTGAGGTGCGGGGTCGTTATCCTTGGACCGTCTTGATGGCTCGCTTCCGCTTGGCTCGACTGCTCCGATCGCAGAGGTTTGACGCGATTATTTGTCATGCGGCCTGGAGCGTGGCGGTCTTTGGTCGGACCCTCCGAGCGGCACACTGCCCTCTCGTTCTTTGGTTGCATGACCCACCTCAAGCGAGGTTACACCGACTGGAACGGTGGGCGCAGCTGGTCCGGCCCGATTTCGCTTTTTGCAATAGTCGATATACCCAGTCTCTCTTACCTAGGCTCTACAATTCCCTTCCATCAAAGGTGATCTATTGCCCGGTTGCGGCTCCTACCCTTCCTCGAGAAAGTACCTGTAGATCAAGGGTCCGCCGCTCTTTTGAGACCGCCGACAACGCCTTTGTTATTCTTCAAGCGGGACGCTGGGAGCCGATCAAAGGTCATGCAGTCTTAGTCCGCGCATTGGAGAAACTAAAGGCAGATCCCAGATGGGTTTGTTGGAGCGTCGGAGGTACTCAACGTCCACACGAAATCCGATACCGCGAGTCGATTGTCAGTCTAGCTCATGAAATGGGCGTTGGATCTCGGATCCGGTTCCTAGGATGGCAACCGTCGATGACCCCTCTGTTTCAGTCCGCCGATCTTTTCTGCCAACCCAATTCTGGCATCGAACCATTTGGGATCACTTTTATTGAAGCGTTGTATGCTGGACTGCCGGTTATTGGAACCAATTTAGGTGGCCCTGCCGAAATTGTGACGCCGAACTGCGGTGATCTTCTTGAACCTAACCATCCGGGGGACCTCGCGGAATGTATTCTCAACTGGATGGACAGCCAAAAAAAACGGTTGCTAGTCCGCGAATCTGGGCCTCAACGCGCTCACCAACTCTGCGATCCCACTGCTCGGATGCAGGAGATGCACACCACCCTAGTTGGGTGGTTGAAGGCTCAGGATTAAGGCTTTGCCCCCCTCTGAATCGCCCTCTATCCATAGGGCCATGACACCGAAAGGCTTTGCTAGCAGTTGCACTCCGTCGTAAGACGGCTTCTTCCTATGCGGTTCATTTTCCTCACTCTCGGCTATACCCCGGACCTCGATGGGGGTGGATTTCGCTATGCGACGGAGGTGGCTGAATTACTGGCCTCTCGCGGCCACGAGGTTCACGCCCTCTTTCCGAATCCAACGGACGCTGCCCCAACCTATGAACGGAGATCAGACGTGGAACTGTATCGAGTTTCGCGCAAGGGAACCGGTTTTCTTACCCGTTGGAATTCCGCAAACAGAGAAGCACGAAAAGTGGTTGAGACACTCCTTCTCAACCGCACTCCGACCCTTCTATTTTTGCACCATGCCTACTTGGGCACCGCCCTCAAGGGGTTGCCTTACGTCATGATCTTGCAAGGACCTTGGGCTTTCGAACATCGCTTCGCACAACTTGGGAAGGCCAAGGGATTGATCCGCAGGAGGGTGGACTCGATCATCTGTGCGGTGATGCACCGCGTCGAATATCGAGCGGTCAGTCGTGCGCGCCGTCTTCTTGTGGCCAGCGAGTACTCGAAAAAACAACTCCCGCTCTGGCATCCGGGTCCACAGGGTTACGACCGGATTGAAGTCGTTGGTGGTGGTGCCGATTTCAATCGGTTTTACCCTGTAAAAAACCGACAGAGCCTCCGGCACGAACAGGGGTTGGCTGAGGGCTCCTTCCTTTTTCTTGCTGTCCGTCGTCTCGATCCGCGTATGGGCCTGACCCATTTAGTGGAGGCCTTTATCCAAATCGCAAAACGATATCCGCAGGCTCAGTTAGCGATCGCTGGAAAAGGGAGCCAACGAGAGGCTCTCCAAGCCAGCATCGATGCATCGGGATTGGGGTCTCGGATTCGGTTACTTGGTTTTGTGAGCGAAGAAGTTCTGCCCCGACTTTATGCCTCAGCCGACTGCGTCCTAATGCCTTCGCTCGATTTAGAAGGCTTTGGATTGTCAACGGCTGAAGCCCTCGCCAGTGGGACGCCTGTCCTCGCTTCCCGCTCGGGTGCCAACCCGGAATTAGTGGAACCTCTGGGCAAATCTCTCCTCTTTAATCCAGCCGATACCGAATCATTACGCTCAGCTTTACAGGGCGTTCTGGATGGGTCACTGCCCTTGCCAAGCCGTCAACGGTGTGCTGAATACGCACGGATTGCCTTTCGATGGGATCGTCCTTCCAACGCAATCGAACAGGCTTGGAACGATCACGCTCTCCGCTAATTCCAATTAAATTTAGACTTATTTCCTCAAATTAAAAGGGAGGTCGAAGCCTAAATACGAAGAGAGAATCGGAGTCCGTCATCGAACGACACTTCCGTCTCTAGGCTAAAATCTCGCGGATAATAGTGCCTTCGACATTGGTCAACCGCCTTTGAACCCCATTGTGCTCAAAGGTCAGTTGTTCGTGGTCGAGACCGAGCAGATGGAGAAGTGTTGCGTTAAAATCATAGAGCGAATGGATTTCGTGAATCGCCCGCTGTCCCAAGGGATCCGTCGCACCATGGCTGACGCCTGGCTTCACGCCGGCTCCGGTCATCCAACAAGTGAAGCCGTCCGGATTATGGTCTCGTCCTTGGGCACCCTTTTGAAAAAATGGCATCCGCCCGAACTCGGTGCACCAAACCACAAGTGTGTCCTCCAAAAGCCCTCGCTGTCGTAAGTCACGAATGAGAGCGGCTGCGGGTTGGTCAAAAATTGCAGCATGACGATCGTACTGCTCCCGCAACTTGTTGTGACCATCCCAATTTAATTCGCCACCACTGGCGTAAGCCCCATTAAAAAGTTGAACAAAGCGAACCCCTTTCTCGATCAATCGACGGGCTAAAATACAGTTTTTAGCAAAGCTCGCTTTAAGAGGATTGAAGGTATCGTCGGCCCCATAACTACGGAGGAGATGTGCTGGTTCAGTTGAGATATCGCTCAATTCTGGTACACTCAGCTGCATTCGCGCTGCTAATTCATAGCTAGCAATCCGAGCGGCCAATCGACCATCCCCGGGATGCGCTTCCAAATGCCTCTCATTCATCCGTCGCAACAGATCGCGGGCCGCTTGGTCTGACTTAGCCGAAACCCCAGTTGCGGTTAAATGACGGATGGGATCCTTCACACTGAAAGGCGTCCCTTGGAAAGCCGCTGGAAGAAATCCGGGCCCCCAATTATTTGATCCATTCTGAGGAACTCCACGCGGATCGAGGATGGAAACGAAGGCAGGCAGATTCTGACTTTCGCTCCCCAACGCATAACTAATCCAAGAACCGAGACTTGGGAAACCATCCAGCACAAATCCGGTCGAGAGGAAATTTTCGGCGGGTCCGTGGGTATTGCTTTTACTGGTTAGCGAATGGATAAAAGCGATGTCGTCGGTTAAAGTACCCAAATGCGGCAAAAGGTCAGAAACCATTTTTCCAGTCTGACCTTTGGGCCGAAAAGTGTATTGAGGGCGCGCTAAATTACCGGCCGGCCCTTGAAAAGTGACGGCCGGCCCGCCCGGCAAAGGTTGACCATCATAACGGATGAGCTCCGGTTTATAATCCCACGTTTCCAACTGACTCACTGCACCGGCACAGAAGAGAACAAGAACGTTCTTGGCCCGGGCGGTTCGGTGAGGAAGCCGGGGGGCATAAGGTCGCGACAAGTCGATGGCCGGTGAAGCCGCCGCAAGCAATCTCTCGGCCCCCAACAGTTGAGTCAAAGCCACCGATCCCAATGCGGTGGCTGAGTTTGAAAGAAAGGAGCGTCTATCCAAAAGGGCACGCCCTGCTGGGCTGAGGCAGTGAGTAAGGGAACTCATTGATTGGAAAACTAGAATCTCGATCGTCCAGAATTAACGCAAACAGTCGAGATTGATTGTCAAAGTACTGCGACTTAGCTCGACGCCGATGGCTTCGAAGCGAGCAAAAGGCGAATGCTTTCAGCAAAGCGCACCACAGAAGCCGAAAACGGGGTTATCGAGACGGATTAAGACGGGGAGGAATGAGAGAGCGTTTTTATGAGGAGGGACCGGTCTTAAAATGAGTCTTCGGCGGCCGCGGCGACCTCTCATTCCGTCGATTCCTATGTTTAGCCACCGATACAACTCATACTACGAGCCGGTTGTTTGAAATCTGCATGGCCAATTCGATGGCCTGCCTCCTTCTGCCGGACTCGATCTGCCAGGGTTTCTGCAAGGTCTTGATCCGTGCCGCCTCCGCGCAGGAGAGGCTTGAGATCATGTTCATCATGGCTGAATAAACAGGTCCGAAGTTTGCCGTCGGCGGTGAGCCTAAGTCGGTTGCAATGACCGCAGAAAGGCTCACTCACCGGCGCAATAATCCCAATTTCGCCGCCCCCTTCGCCAAAAGTCCAGCGACGTGCCGTTTCAGATGGGTTAGCCGAGGGATCGATCGCGGTTAAATCAAAGTCGCGGTGCAGCATTTCCAGGATTTCGCGCCCTTTGACCACGAGATCCTTTTGCCACGAACGACTGGAATCCAAAGGCATGAACTCAATAAATCTCAGACTCAATGATTCCGTTCTGGCAAAGGCGGCTAGGGCTGGGATCTCGTGGTCGTTAATGCCTCGGATGATGACCGCGTTTACTTTCACGGGACTAAATCCTAACTCCCTCGCTAATCGGAGGCCTGACAGAACCTGATCTAGACCATCGCGTCCGGTCATTTTTCGAAAGTTTTCGCGATCGAGCGAATCCATACTGAAGCTGACCCTGTGGAGTCCAGCTTGGCGCAGAGCGACCGCCTTGGATTGAAAGAGGGCTCCGTTGGTGGTCATGGCCACATCGCTAATCCCTGGAATGCGGGTCAGGGCGCCGACCAAAGTTTCTACTCCTTGACGCAGAAGCGGTTCACCACCGGTGACCCGCACCTTGTTGATCCCGAGACCAGCGGCCACGCGCACAACCCGAGTTATTTCCTCGTAAGTCAGCAGCTCAGACTTCGGTTTCCATTCCCTATGAATCGCCGTAGCTTTGATAGGAATCGGATTTTTGATCGGATCGAAACGCGTGCGATAAAAATTGGCAGCCTCTTCGGTTTCTGGAAGGCAGTAAAGACAGCGAAAATTGCAACGGTCGGTGATGCTGACTCGAAGATCTCGCATGATTCGACCATGAGAATCTCGTAATTCCAAGTTAGCGGTCACCCATTTCCCTCTTTAACGATCATGGCCTCTCCTCAATCCGACAGGGAGCATCATTTCGGTGACGGTGCCGGAGGCCGGCTGGTTTTAGAGGAACCATCCACCCCGATTTCGACATTCAAGGGGAAGGCATTGGTCGCAGAGTTTTTTGGAGCGACTGGTTTGACCCCTTCATTTAGGATTTGCGCCCCTTTCTTCTCGAATCCGTAAAGTCCGCGACGAATAAAATCAAGGCGCTTAGCAATGTTGAGTTCTTCTTTCAGTTTGCGGACCTGATCACGAAGGACCATCAGGTCATTAAATTTCTTTTCTAGCTCTGTCTTTTCAGCCACGAGGCGCCTGAGTTCTTTTTTTAGGACGTCGCGGTCGCCTTCACTGTTGGAAAGTTTCCGTTCGGTTTCCATGATGAGGGATTCCAGCGAACCGATTTGGCCGTTTAATTCCACCATTTTTTTGGTGAGACTATCCTTTTCGCCCTCCAAGTTAGTGATGTGTTTATCGCGTTTTTCGATTTCGGCCCGTGCTTTCCCCGCTTCATTTCTCGCCGCATTTTCGGTCTTGGTTAGGGTGGCTGAGACAGAAGTCCATTTATTGGAGAAGGTGGTTAGATCTTCGGCTCGTTGAACCAGATTGGTTTCAAGATTAGCATTTACTCGGAGTTGTTCGGCCAATTTGGCGGTCGTCTCGACGATTTCTTTAGATAAATCATCCCTTTTGGCCTCAAGACTGATCCGTTTCGACTCGGCGTCAGTGTAGGAATAATACCAACCGATTCCAACACCCACACAGGTGAGGCTCAACAGGACTGCTGCAATGTTAGCTTTCATGGATATAGTAGATTGGAGTTAAAGCGAACTTCACTTAACCCGCTGGACAGAGTAGTAACGTGTCTCGGTATTCAATCAAGGACCGTGTCTTGCTTCAAAACATAATGACTTTACCGTGACGCCTATGTTGATCCCAGACCGTGTGGGGGTGATGATCTTGGGGGAGGCGACTTTGTTCCCCCAAGCCATGCTCCCTTTGTTCATTTTCGAGCCGCGCTACCGAGCGATGCTCAGTGACTCGCTGGAGTCGCATCGATTGTTTTGTTTGGCAGTGCAACGGGTAGAATCTGCAAGGGAATCGCCGTGTCGCGTCGCAACCCTCGGGATGGTCCGAGCTTGTGTTCGGACCGAAGCTGGAACCTCAAATCTCGTCTTACAGGGGATTGTTCGGGTCCGTTTGGGGAAGATTGTCCAGACCCTACCTTATCGGAAGCATTTGATCACACCGCTTCCTTTGACAAAAGTCCCAGACTATCTCTTAAAATTACAAGTTAAACGAATCCTGAAGCTGGTCGGAGCACGGTTGCGTCAGGAACAACCCGTTCCCTTAGAATTAATTTATCAACTTGCGTCAGGGCGATCCCATGAAGGGGTTGTGACCGTGGCCGATTGTGTCCGAGAGTTAGGCCGGATGGATAATCCGGGGCATTTTGCTGATTTGGTTGCTAACTTGCTTTTACCCGGTTCGCTGACCCGAAAATTAATTTTACAGGCCACAGATGAGGAAGAGAGATTAACTCATCTCGAGGTTTTCTTGCGCGAGGAAGTGAAACGCGGCGATCAAGGAAGTAACGCGCCATGACTCCGCCGCCGACCCAAGGTTCCGTCGACGATACCGATAAATCCGCGATACAGGCTGCTTTGTTTGAGCAATTGGTTTCAGGCCATGGCCAGATGGCGCTGACCTTTCTCAGTAAACTTCCCGACCCCCATACTGGAGAAGCCGCCGAACCAGATTTGACCGCTGCCAAGATTTTCATCGATCAATTAGACATGCTGCAGGTGAAGACGCGTGGTCATTTAGGGGCATCAGAAATTCATTTGCTGGACAGGACTTTATCGACCGTGCATGGAGCCTTTTTGGAGTGTGCAAAAGCCTTGAATTCTCAAGCAACTTAGACTGTGGAAAAATATTTTCACGTGGTCGGTCTAGGGATTCAAAACACCTTGGCTTATCGGGTAAATTTTCTCTGCCGAGCCGCCTTCGGCTTGGTTCCCTTGGCGGGCACCCTTTTTCTCTGGAAAGCTATTTATGCCGACCGACCGACCGGAGCCATTTTAGGAGGGTACACACTGGCTCAGATGATTAGCTATTATCTGTTGGTCACGGTGGTGGATTCCATCACGGCCGTGGCTGAAGATGATTGGCAGATTGCTGCTGATATTAAAGACGGCGGAGTCAGCCAGTTCTTGCTGAAGCCCATGGATTATCTCGGGTACCGTTTGTGTCTCTACGGGGCTGGGCGGGCGATTTATACGACGATGGCTCTGATCCCGGTCTCCTTTTTCATTCTATTTCAGCGCGCGTCATTTGTGGGGCCGGCTGATCCACAAACGTTTTGCTTGGCACTCTTCTCCGTTTTTTTGGCAGGACTCTTGCAGTTCTTTATCGCCTATACCGTAGCGCTGATGGCGTTTTGGGTCCTAGATGTTAGCACCTTTATTTTTATCCAATTTGCTTTGGAGTACCTCGCCAGTGGCCATCTGTTTCCCTTGGATATTCTACCTCCCCTCTTGCACCGCGTGATCCTACTCACGCCCTATCCCTATCTCCTCTATTTCCCCGTAGGGATTTCACTGGGTCAAATCCGCGGCCACGACCTCTGGCGTGGGTTTGCGCTGCAGGCCTTTTGGGTCGTAATGGCTTTTGTCATCGCCCGAGTTATGTGGGCACGTGGCTTGCGTAAATATACGGCGGTGGGCGGATGAAATCAGGGTTCGAAACCGTGAAACGGTATATCAGCATTTATGGTGCTTTGATCCGTTATTCGCTCATTCACGAGATGCAGTTTAAGGTGAACTTTCTTCTTTGGATTGTAGTCGAGTTCCTTTGGTTCGGACTTCAACTGGTTTTTATGTCGGTTCTTTACGGTCACACCGAAAGCATCGCTGGCTGGTCGAAATGGGAGGTGGTTCTGCTGGTGGGTTGTAATCAATTTATTCAGCAATTGTTTCACATGCTCTTCGTTACCAACCTGTCGAACTTCTCCGAATTAATCCGCAAGGGGACTTTAGATCTCTTGGTCCTTCAACCGGTGAATACTCGGTTCCTTGTCTCGGTTAAAAAATTCGAGATCGGCAATAGTATCAATGCTTTGATGGGATTGGCCGTGGTGTTTTATGCCTTAACAAAATTAGGCAAAATGCCCTCGATAACCCAATGGATAGCCTTTGGTTTTCTTTGTCTCGCTGGACTTTCTGTCCATTATTCATTGATGTTTCTGTTGGCATGCGTGTCTTTTTGGACCGTTCGTGCTCAAGGAATTGTTTGGGGTTACTACAACCTATTTAACATCGCCCGACTTCCCATCGATGCTTTTCCTAGGGGCGCCTATCGAGCGGTCTTTACTTGGGTTTTACCCATGCTTCTTGTCTCAAATGTTCCGGCCAAACTTTTGGCTAATACGCTGTCGGCACCGCAGGATTTACTCCCTGTTTTTGGGATGGCTGGCCTTTGCTTTGTCGTTAGCGAAGTCGTTTGGCGTTGGTCACTTCGCCACTACACAAGCGCAAGTTCTTAAATCTAAATTAAATCTAAATCGGCGATTCAAGTTCCTCAGCCAACTCCCGCCGGAGTTCAAGAACAGCGTCACCGAACGTGATCTTCCCGATCAGGAGGCCCTCGTCATCCGGCTCAAGAAGCTCGAAAAAGACGACGTTCTCGATCTCCTGACTCACTTGGAAGAGGATCGTCCGTGGATGAAAAGGGCGAGGCGCTCAGCGGTTTCGTTGCGCTGGCGTGCCTAGTCGGGCCGACCAAGTCGTTCGGTGTGGGGCAGAACGATGGGGCCGTCTCTTTATTTTTCTCCAAGCCTCGAGCTTCCAGTCGGTCTTTTCGCAGGTGGATTGGACTCGCAAGGGGCGGGGCAGAGTACCGATCTCATTCCCCCCGATTCCCATTATTAATTGTTAGAACCGACCCCGCTCTGACCCACTCATTCAATCCAGTGACAAACGGATGGCCCTGTCACGGAATTGTGATCTAACTTTTCCAACGTTGTGACCTGGTCGCGGGTTGTTCGTCACCGAAGCGTGGAGGATATTAGGGTGTGCTGGGACCTTCATGGATTTCAAGTCGTGGTCTGCCTCTTCAAAAGCACTCGGCCGGATTCACCCTCATTGAGTTGCTGGTGGTCATCGCGATCATCGCGATCTTGGCTGGTTTGCTTCTACCGGCCCTTGCGAGTGCCAAGCAGAAGGGAAATCAATCCGTCTGCTTGAGCAATCTGCATCAAGTCTCCTTGGGCACGACGATGTACGCCCAAGACCATGCAGACTCGATGCATTACTACATCGATCCGGATGGAAAACCACAGGTCCCCAACCATGGCCAGTGGACGCTGACTCCGGGGCACACCACGCTGCTCGATCTGCAAAACCCCAATCAGCGGGCCATCGCTTATTGGGGCGTCGCCTATGTCAGTTACTTCGGTGGGGCACGCCGCGCCTTCCGCTGTCCCAGCGCCAAGATTGTCGACGAGTGGCGGGAAACCGGTTTGGCCTATTCGAGCGAGTTTTGGCGCAATTCGACCTACGGCATCAATCGCTACGTGGCCCTGAACCCCGGGACGGTCTACACGGCCGATCCGACTCTCCCTCGAAAGATCAGCGAAATCTCAAGCCCCCAGACGACCGTGTTTGCTCAGGACTCGGCTGAGCAACGGATGGAAGGACATGACGACAGTCTTGGGATCTTTCCGGGTTATCAAGAGGGCCTGATCCAATGGAAAGTCCGCTTGGCCAGTCTCTATCCCGGAGTACGGATGGAGTTCGAGTGGTTCCGTCACAATCGCCAGTGCTCCACCCTTTGGCTTCCCGGCAACGTGTCGACCATCCGCTACAGCAAGGGGGTGGATTATCGCTGGTATACCGGCGATACCGCGCAGGAAAGCCCTCGATGATTTGTTCTCCGTATTCCAACTCAACCTCCATTCTATGAACCAGAAAACTATCCCCATCGCATTGGCGGCCCTGCTGTCAGTTCCTGTCCTGCAGGCGGCCATCACGGATCAATTGGTGACTCACCTCACCTTTGATTCCAACTTGCTCGATATCTCCGGCAAAAGCCATCACGGCACCGCCGTGGGTAACATCCAGTACGGCCCCGGACAGGTCGGAACCGGCGCTGTTCAACTCTCCTTCAAGAAGGACGGCACCAGTTTCAACTATGTCACGTTGGGTGCTCCTGCCGATCTCAACTTTGGCACCTCAACGGATTTTTCACTGAGCTTCTGGTGCAAATTCAATCAATTCGTCTTTGACCCTCCGTTGATCGGCAATAAGGACTGGCTCAGCGGTCAATACCAGGGATGGATGGTGGCCACGGGAACCGATGGCCGTCTTCAGTGGAACTATGGCGGTTCACCGGGGCAGCGGAAGGACTACGATGGTCCAGGCAGCACCCTGAACAATGGTCGGTGGCACCATGTGGTGGTCACCTTTCTGCGCGCGGGCGAAGTGATGACCTATTTGGATGGGGCCTTGGTTGATGAGCGCGATGTCTCCGCAAGCCTCAACACTGTGGACACCGTGGTCGGACAGGCGGTCAATTTGGGCCAAGATGGCACCGGTCGGTACACCGATGGCAATAGCGTCGAGATCAGCGATCTGATGATGGATGATCTGGGGATCTGGCGACGGGTGTTGACGGCTGAAGAGTCCAAGGCCATCTACGAGGCTGGTTTGGCAGGCAAGGCCTTGGAGACGGTTGTCTCGACTCCGACGGTTCCCATCCTGGCTCGCCAACCATCGGCCGCCACGGTCGTGGCCGGTGAGAGCCTTACCTTGCGTGTCCTCCCCCGAGGAACCTCTCCCTTCACGTTCCAGTGGCGTCGTGGTTCGGTGAATCTTCCCTCCGCGACCAATGCTGTGCTCACTCTGAGCAACGTTCAGGCCTCGGATGCAGGCCAGTACACCTGCGTCGTCGGCAACAGTGTCGCGAGTGTGGCGACGGACTCGGCTGAGATTACCGTCGATGCGCAACAGGCACCGACGATTGCTGAACAACCGCTGAACGTCGCCGTGGGCCCGAACGGCCACGCCCGGTTTCAGGTGCGTGCAGCTGGTGTGAATCCCATCGTTTACCAATGGTTCCGCAACGGATCCGCCATTGCCGGAGCCACACAACCGGCCTTGGTGCTGGCCCGAGTTCAACCGGGTGATGCTGGGCGCTACACCGTGCAAATCCGTGCCGCCAACGGGCAGACTACGTTGAGCCTCGAGGCGACGCTGACGATTGTGGACGACATTCGTCAGGGCTTGGTCACCCACCTGACCTTCGATACCGATTTCAGCGACGCGTCGGGTCGCAACAACCATGGAGCCCCGGTCGGATTGCCGACCTTGGTCGAGGGCCGGGTCGGCAAGGGCGCCTTGAGGTTTTCCCAAAAAGCCGACGGTTCGGAGTTCAACTACGTGACGCTCGGAACTGCGGCCGATTTGGAATTCAGCGTGGATGCGGATTTCTCCTTCTCCATGTGGGTGAAGTTCAGCAAGTGGCAGCGCGACCCGGTGTTCATTGCCAACAAGAATTGGAACAGTGGCGGCAATGTGGGCTATGCGCTGGCCACCGGGGCCGATGGGCGTTTCCAATGGAATTATGCTGAGCAGGTGGGTGAACGACGCGATTACGACAGCGGCCCAGGTTTGGTTGGCGACGGGGCTTGGCATCATGTTGCAATCACCTTCCAACGGGGCGGTGAAGCGGTGACCTTTGTCGATGGCAAAGAAATCAATCGCCAACCTCTACCAACGACCGGAACGACGGTCAGCCCGGGTCTGCCGACCAACATCGGTCAGGATGGCCGCGGCAACTACACCGACAACAGCACGGTGAGCATGGTGGATGGCACCATTGATGATGTGGCGATCTGGCGTCGTTCGATCACGTCCGATGAAATCCTCGGCATTTACCGCAAGGGACAGTTTGGCGCCAACGTCCAGGAAAAGGCCCTCAGTGAGTCACTCGTCGCTTGGCTGCCTCTGGACTACGACACCTCCGATCGATCCGGTCGCGGAAACCATGGTGTCCGCGCGGGCAATCCTCGATTCGCAGAGGGTCGTTCCGGTGGTGCAATCTTGGTGAACTCCCTGACCAATGGTTCGTCCTTCAACTACGTCTCCCTGGGTGCCCCTGCCGATCTTCAGTTTGGCAAGGACGTTAACTTCTCGGTCTCACTTTGGACTTCGTTCACTAATTGGACCGGCGACCCGGCCTTGATTGGTAACAAGGACTGGCGCAGTGGCGGCAATCAGGGTTGGGCGATCGCCACGGCAGGCAATGGTCGCCTCCAATGGAATTTGGGTGATGGCGATGCCGGTGGCCGGAGCCGCCGTGACTATGACGGTCCGGGCGGCACGTTGAACAATGGGGCGTGGCATCACGTTGTGACGGTCTTTGATCGGGTCCAAGGGGCTATTACGTATTTGGATGGCGCCGCGGTCAGCACCAATTCGATCTCTGGTGATCTCGATTCCATCGACACAGCCGCCGGTTTGGCTGTCAACATTGGTCAGGATGGTTTGGGAGCCTACACCGACAATGGTGCGGTGGGCCTTCGGAATGGACGCATCGACGATGTCGCCATCTGGCGTCGGTCGCTCGATGCAGCGGAGGTGAAGACCATCTTCCAACGGGGCCAACAGGGGCTAAACCTCTTCGGGATGGCTGCCAGTACCAATTCGCTGCCCAATGGGGTGGCATCCGGAGATGTGACGTCCGATTCAGTGGTTTTGTGGACCCGTTCACTCGTGCCGGGTGTCATTCGTTTCGGAGTCTCGACCAACAGTTCTTTGGACCCATTGGCTTTTGCAAGTGCGGTCACCCATTTGCAACCGGAGGTTCCGGTCAAGGTGTCCGTCACGGGACTAAATCCGGGTGTCCGCTACTTCTATCGGGTTTTGGATGGGCTTGAGAACAGTGCGTTTGGAACCTTCAAAACTGCGCCCGCTCTCCAAGCCTCGGTCGGGCTCCGCTTCGGAGTGAGTGGTGATTCCCGTGGCGAATTGGCGCCGTATCCGTCGATTGGCAACGTGGCCAGCCGCCGCCTCGATTTCTTTGTCAATCTGGGTGATACCATCTATGCCGATGTGCCGTCGCCGGCGGTGACCAATGACCAAGTCCGCACGTTGGAGCAGTTTCGTCGCAAGCACGCCGAAGTGCTTGGCAATCAGCAAGGTCTCCCGTCGATGGCGGACCTCCGGGCGAGCACGGTGCTTTTCACCACGATTGACGACCACGAGGTGATCAATGATTTCGCTGGCGGTGCGGCCGCGTCGTCGGATCCCCGCTTCGACCTTACCGGTAAGCTCGTCAATGAGACCCAACTTTATCGGGATGGTCTTAAAGCCTTCACCGAATTCAATCCGCTCAAGGATCTGACTTACCAGACTCCGGGGGTCGCCCGTACCGATGGCAAACCCAAGCTGTATCGCTCCGCTCGATACGGTTTGGATGCCAGCCTCTTCTTGCTCGACGCGCGATCGTTCCGGGATGCCGAGTTGATCGCTCCCGAGGATCCCAACAACGCCTTGCAGGTGGGTACTTTCCTCTTCCAGTCGATGGATATCAATCCGTTGACGGGACAAGCGCTTCCGCGCCGCACGATGCTCGGACAAGCTCAACTCAGTGAGCTGAAGTCCGATCTATTGGCCGCGGAAAAAGCCGGAGTAATCTGGAAATTTATCGGGGTCCCTGAACCGATCCAGAATCTCGGGGTGTTGGCTGCCAGCGACCGGTTCGAGGGGTATGCCGCCGAACGTTCGGATATCCTCGGGTTTATCCACACCAACCGCATCCGCAACGTGGTGTTCATCTCGGCGGACATCCACGGGACATTGATCAATAACCTGACTTACCAGTCTGGCAGCCCAGCTGCACCACAGATTCCGGTGCGCTCTTGGGAGATCACCACCGGTGCCATTGCTTATGACGCGCCGTTTGGCCCTACCGTGTTGGATTTGGCTGCCGGAGTGCCTTCGGGATCCGGGACGTTGTTGAGCCAGTTCCTCGCATCCTTGAAACTTCCCAATCGAACCGCCTTCGATGCCCTGTTGACACCGGTCCAGAAGAATCAAGCCATGACCGGATTGGTCAATGCTCAGGTCGAACCGCTGGGTTATACCCCGCTCGGACTGGAGGATTCAGGCCTAGAGTTCCAGGTTGAGACAGGAGGGTCGGTTGCGACCTTCACTTACGGCTGGACGGAGTTTGAGATTGATTCAGCCACCCGTGCGTTGCGGGTGACCACCTACGGTCTCCCTAGCTATGCGGCCAACCAGATCAATGACCAGTTGCTGTTGGTGCAACCGACGGTGGTCAATCGTTTCACGGTCGCCGCCGAGAAACCGTCGTTGCAGTTGAGGCGCTTGGCCACCGGTCTTCGGGTGGTTTGGCCGAAGTCTGAGCAGGGGTATCGTCTGGAACGAACCGTCAATTTGGGTGCCTCAGCCAATTGGACCCCAGTCGATTCGACAGTGGTCGGCGACGAAAACTCGGCGGCCGTCAACGAAGAGGCTGCTGCATTCTATCGCCTCCGTAAACCCTGATCAGGCCGCCTGATTCAATCCTCACGCTGCAGCGGTCGGAACCAAAAAGTCTGACCGCTGCTGCTTTTAGCTCCCGCTTGGGTCCCTGAGTCTGGTCCGCAATCGCCACCGGGCAGAGGACGAATGGGGCCGGCCGCGCACTGGCCATCTTCTAGAGTTGTTGCTTCAGCTGTGAGCGGATCCACTCGCGCCCGCGTCCACTCTTCTTCCCCGACTCGACGCGTTCACTTATTGAGTCGAAAATCCACTTCCGTCTAGGATCTCTCAAGACTACGTTCCATCCTAGTTTCGCATGACCGACACTGACCCGATACCTCGAGTTTCTTGGTGGCAAATCATTGCGATAGGGCGCAATCCAAAGACCACCTTTATCCGATTGCTCATCACTGCAGTCTTAGTCTATTGGGGATTTAAGTCGGCCATCCTGCCAATCTCAGTGAGTGGCATTAGCATGCAACCCACCTATCGCGATGGAAAACGCCTGTTCATCAATAAATTAGCCTACAAATTAGATCTTCCGCAGCGGGGCGACGTGGTCGCCATCCATGAAGCCGGCGACCGATTATACCTCCTTAAGAGAATTATCGGACTTCCAGGAGAACGCCTCCGGATTATGCGCGGCACGGTTTATATTGACGATGAACCGCTCCTAGAATCCTACCTGTTGCCACCCACCAATGGAGTCGTTAACCCAGCACCGTGGGAACTAGATGAAGTCCGGATTCGTGGGGACGAACTCTTTGTCATCGGTGATAATCGTTCCATGGGAAAGACGGACCATTATTTCGGAAGAGTAAACTCCTCTCGGATCGCTGGGCGCCTGATCAAGCCATGAACACTCGATTCGCGCGCATTGCGTTCTTCCTCGCCATCGCGGCGGCTCTCACCGCATTGATCCGCCTGATGCCCACCGAAGAAGACCGTATCCGAGGGGTTATCCTTAAAGCCCGGGCGGCTATTTCTTCTGAGAATCGAACTAAAAGCTCTCTGGACACTCTCGCCCGAGTGGGAGAACTCACCGCCTGTCTAACCCGCGATATCATCGTCAATGTCGATGTCTTTAGTCTCGGGGCCGGTTCTTTGCAAGGCGCGGAGGAGGTTCGGGGCGCCGTTCTAGCCCTTCCCCAAGTGTATCCCGAGCTTAAAGTTCGCTTCGACGACATCCGGATTACTCTCGAAGATCCGCTCCAAGCTCGGGCTTGGTTTGTTGCCACAATTACTCCGAAAGATCGGGAATCGAGCGGGGCACAAGAGTTTGCCCTGAGCCTACGTCGAATCGACGGGCGCTGGTTTATTTCTCGAATCGAAACGGTCAGATCACTCAAGTCTCAATAACCCTCACTTGCAGTAAAGCCTATCTGGTATGAGCCTTCTCTTACCGATGAAGGAAGCCTATATTGCTGCTAAAGAACGGTGGGCCCGAAAAATGGCCGGGGTGGATAAACCCGCGATCCATTCGGTGAACCGCCTCCCTCCCGGCCAGCGCGAGGTTACCAACTTCCCTATCCTAGATCTGGGCGTCAAACCCCAGATCCCCTTAGATCGGTGGGAACTTAAGATCAGTGGTGCCGTCGAGCATCCGGTGACCCTCGACTGGCAGGCCTTTAACCGTTTACCTCAGTTTACCGACACCAGCGACTTTCATTGTGTCACCACTTGGAGCCAATTCGATATGCTCTGGAGTGGGGTTTCCTTCCTAACCCTTGTTGACCTAGTGCGGCCTGAAGCTTCGTGCAGTCACGTTTTTTTTAAAAGTTATGACGGTTACTCCACCAGCAACCCACTAGATGTCTGTACGGATGATGATGTCCTGATTGCCCACCACTGGAAGGGCCAACCTTTGACGGTCGAACACGGCGGACCCGCCCGTGTGATACTTCCTAAACGCTATGCTTGGAAGGGTGCCAAATGGATCCGTGAAATTACCTTTATGAATCAGGATATCCTCGGTTTTTGGGAGTTGCGCGGTTACTCGAATACGGCCGACCCCTGGACGGATGATCGTTTCTCCTAAAATAGATAAATCCTTCAACTTGAACTGACTCTGAACTTACCGTTTGACACCTTAGTTCGTTTTGTAAGAAATGGGGGGATGTCCCTCTCTCTTCACAGCGTTCAAATTCTTACTCTCGCGACGCTGCTCGCCATGCCGTTCGTTCGCGCCGAAGTGAATGTCGTTGAGAAAGTCGATACGGATGTCTACTTCCACGAAGGTGACCTCGGCCGCTATGGCCATTGCAACAACGGTTGGATCATCTTTAGCGACTACGTCTTGATGATTGATGCGAACTTCCCCTCTGGCGCTCAAGTCGTGTTACCGAAAATCAAGGCGATGACCGACAAGCCCATTAAGTTTGCTTTCGACACGCACCACCATGGCGACCACGCCTATGGCAACCAAGTCATGCACGAGGCCGGCGCGACGATCGTGGGCCACTCGGGCGTGCTGACAGAGATGAAGAAATATGAGACGAACTACTTTACCGGCAAAGGATCTGGCCCTTGGGAAAGCGCGGCGAAAAATCGCAAGGATGTCGCCGCTAGCAAACTCCGCCCGCCGAGCCTGCTTTTCGAGCAAAAGATGGCCTTTGACGACGGAACGCACCGCGTCGAGCTGCTTCACTTCGGCGTCGCTCACACCCACGGCGACGGTTGGGCGTGGTTGCCCAAGGAGCGGGTTATTTTCACTGGTGACGCCTGCGTAAACGGTCCTTACAACTACGTGGGCGACGGCAATATCCACGAGTGGATTAAGACCTTGGACAAGGTCATCGCTCTCAAGCCACTGAAAGTCTGCCCCGCACACGGGCCCAGCGGTGGTCCAGAGATGTTGACGAATCAGCAGCAGTACTTCAAATCCCTCCTCGCCGAGGTGAAAAAGCTCAAAGTCGCCGGTAAAACCGCCGCCGAAGTGCAAGCCGCCTCCGATACCATTAAAGAAACGCTCCGCAGAGACGAACGTATCGCCCACTATATTGGCTCGATGTTCTTCGAGGCGCAGGTGGAGAAAGTATGGAGGGAACTGAAGGGAGCCGCTTTCCCGCCAAAGAAGCAGGCGCAAGTACAACCGGCTAAACTCAAAACCAAGACCCTTGTGATGCGCTAATCAGAGTTCGCTCCTCGCGGATGGGAAAGAAGGGAACCAAAAGTTAAAGTCCTTGTTGAAAGCGAGGGGTCAGGGTTCTTACGCTCTTTGCACTGTCAATTTTATCCGCTCCAATGCCTCAATTCCTAGTATGATCCCCTTTTCTCTCTTTTCCTCTCGCCACTTTTTCTCCGCTATCATCACTGCAACTGCAGTTACTGCTCTTACTTTAAGCAGTGGTTGCAAGCCCTCGCCCTCCACTGAGGCCAGTGCAACAATTAAGGTCGGAGAATACGCCTCACTTACTGGCACCGAAGCAACTTTCGGGGTCTCTTCTCATGAGGGAACAGTCCTTGCAGTGGAAGAAATAAACAAAGCTGGAGGGATTCTCGGCAAACAAGTGGAATTGTTTCACGAGGACAACCGTTCGACCGCTGGCGAGTCTGTCACGATTGTTAAAAAGTTTATCAGTCGAGATGGAGTTGTGGCAGTTTTAGGTGAAGTGGCTTCGGGGCGTTCTCTTGAAGCGGCTCCAGTGTGCCAAGCGGCTGGGATTCCGATGATTTCACCTTCGTCCACTAATCCTAAAGTCACCGAAATCGGCGACTACATTTTTCGCGTCTGTTTTACCGATCCCTTCCAAGGCAAACTGATTTCTGACTTTGCTTGGAAAGCGCTCAAACTAAAGCGAGTTGCCGTTTTCTCTGATGTTTCATCGGCCTACGGCGATGGTCTTAGACAGTATTTCAGCGATGCTTTTAAAGCGTCGGGAGGCCAGATTATCGTCGAACAAAAATATTCGTCGAAGGACAAGGATTTTAAGGCTCAATTGACGGCGATTAAGGCGACCAATCCAGATGGTATTTGCATCCCCGGTTACTATAACGAAGTCGGATTGATTGTGAAGCAAGCCCGCGAATTAGGGATTATGGTTCCCCTCTTTGGAGGGGACGGATGGGAAGCTCCTGAACTCATCCAGATCGGTGGCGCAGAAGCTCTAAAGAACACCTATTACTCCACCCATTTTTCTCCGATTCAAGAGACCCCTGAAGCTAAGAAATTTGTCTCTTCCTACAAGGCTCGTTATAGCGGTAAAACACCCGATGCAATGGCGGCCCTAGGGTATGATTCAATGTTGGTTCTTGCTGATTCAATCAAACGCGCCGGTTCTACTGAGCCTAAAAAATTAAAAGCTGCCTTGGCCGCAACGGATATGATCGGTGCTTCAGGTCGTACTCGGATGGATGCAAAGCGCGACTCACCGAAGGCTGCGGTCATTATTACTGTGGAAAATGGGCAGTTCAAATTCCTGCAAACGGTTGAACCTTAAACCGCACTTATCTTAAGCCATCGAAAGGCGAAATAGACTTAGAAGTTTCGTCGACCTCCAATCAGCGCTCCTGCCCTCGCCCCAACGAGCACTGCTCTTGTTCGTGTTGCTTGGGTGAGGGTGCGGACGGAGCGATCCGAGATCCTACGCCCGGACGGGCTGTGAATAATTCCACGGCAGCCAGGCACTGCCGCTATCTCGCTGCTCTCGAGCCTCTCCACGACTTCATGTAAGGTGAGGTGATGAAATGAGAACGCCGCCCCTCAAGCCTGCGGAACTGGACAGGGTGCGTTCTGTCCTTCGGCCCCATCCCTCGCCTTCCCTCCCCACAAACAAAAGGTGTTGACACCCTTTTTGGATTCGCAATCCAAGCCGCCAAAAACTGGAACGAGGAGCCGAAAATATGTGTCCACAAAATGGACACTCAAGTGGCGCACTCCAATTGATATGGCCTCGTCTGAAATGCTCCCAGAGGCGGGCTACATCGGATTTGGGGACCCCAGAACATCGGGCATAAACCCTCGGCGTCACCTCAATCTCTGAAGGGGCCTGAACCATTTGTCGCCATTGTTCAACCAGTTCCCGATCCGAGCGAAGGCGCCACCGCCGTTTAGACGGTTCCTTGGTCAAAAGACCACTCCCCTTTAATTCGTCCCACAGGATGCCCCACCCTCGAGGCGTCAACCGGGTCAGCCGCCTCAGTTCTGCCGGGTAGGCTGGCCGTTGAGCTAGATGCGCCATGATCCGTTCCAGACTGGGTTTGCCGGCGGCATAAATTTGGGCATTTAGATGCGTTTCAAAAGTGTCTGCAGCCATTCCTTCAGGTTATTACCTGTGTCAACCCAGCCTATTCCATCCAAGTGCCATAGACCCAACCCACGTGGTACCCATGATTGTGGCTACGTGGGCGGACTGATCTGAAAAGGCGATGAGAACGCCTACGGATTAAAAATGTGTTGGTAGGGGAAAACCTTTGCTCGTGCACGCCGAGTTGCCGCTTCGACAAACGCGGATTCTCTGGCGAGGGGAGTGCCGAGCCATTCAACCCGAACCTCGACACCCGCGATCCGAGGCAAGTCAAGTCGGTCGCTGTCCCAGCAAGCCATCACTGTCGGAACCTCGGGGATTCGCCCCCCTGTGTGGGTTCGACAAGCTTTCTCCAATAAGACGAGGCCGTCAGTATCCATCGGGAGAAGGCCCTGCTGGGACAAATCCTGAACCAACACAGCAGCCCGAGCCCCATGCTTAGGATCGATGAGATCATTCCGTCGGCAGGAGTCGTGCAGGACGGCAAAACTGCTGACAACATCCCTCCGGATCTCAGGGTTTGACGCAGCCAGTCGCAGACCGTTCTCCAGAACCCGAGCCCAATGACTTGCTCCATGCAAGCTCACCCACCGCAACCGATATCGAAGGCGAACCCAATCTACACACCGCTGCAAAACCAAAGCCCAATCAGGATCGATCTCCGGGGGGATATGTTCCACGCGGTCGAGGGTAGTCGAATTGAGTCAAACAAACCCAGTCCTTTCGATCCACAAAGCGCGTCGAAAGAACCCTGCCCATTGTCCAGAAAGACTCAGACCTGAAACCGCGCGAGTCTTCGACCAAGAGCCCATATTACCACCCCAATTTGACACCCATGCTAAGGTGATTTTCCGTTTCTCTCCCCAAATGCGACACCAAAAAAAAGCCCATATCACCGCCCCCTTCCGAGACTGGGTTCCCCGGCTCCAAATCGGACGTGCCTATCGCCCGGGCTACGATTCGAAGCAGTTGATCACAACGTCAGAATCGGTCCAGGATTGGATTCTCGGAGTCAAAGCACTCGGAGTGCGTTCTGTGATCAGCCTGCTGAGCGAGCCGGAACTTCAATGGTATGAGCACCTGCCAGGAGGCCTTTTGGGAATCTATCAGTCGACCGGCCTTAGAACCTTCAGTTTACCGGTTCCCTTGGACATCCCCGGTGTTTTGACTCCCAACCATTTGGAACAACTTGAGGCCGCCTTCGAAAGGCTCCCCCGACCGCTGGTGATCCACTGCAGTGCCGGATTGATTCGCAGCGGGGCGGCCGTCGCTCATTTGGTCCAAAAGATCTCTCTAATCACTTCTCCCGAGATGCCTTCCGTGGACCCGGAGATCCTTCGCCGTCGGATAACGTCGGGATCGACGGGGTCGACGGGGTCGCCCGCGATTGCGGCGGTCACGCCGACATGAAGACAGCTACTTGTTAAGGACGAATCAGTTCGGGAAATATCGCGGAGAGTTGTGGAACCAGTTTATGCGGTTGGTGGAGGTCAAAGAGGCGTTCGGAAACCTGAAGGAGATCCAAGCATCTGGCCGTGGCACCGGGATGCCCACCGGATCGAGGCGCATAGGTTCGTCTGCTTTTTGGCCTACTGCCTGCAGTTAAGCCTGAAGGTCCGGATGGAGCGGAGGGCGCTGGACTGACTTAAATAAAAAAGTAGTTAACTATAAAATAGATGAGTGAGAATAATGAACAAGAATGAGCCAAATAAAAGAGTTTTAAATGAATTAATCGACGAATTAATCAGAGCCACAGTTCAAGACGACTTAAATCTTAAATTATTAGATAAGTCTATTGATGCAGACTCGGTTAGTTATTCAGTTCATCTAGCTAAAACAATTAAAGAATTCATAAGTGAATAAAGTTAGATTAACTAAAGCCCGGGATTTGCTTAAGAGGGTTGATGTATTTAATCAAAGCGTTGCTTTACCGCTCTACGTCAAAAAAGCAATTTCCTATCAATTGCTTCTGCTGGGATGGCAGGCGAGAGGCCTACCCCACTCTTGAAAGACTGGAAAGAAAGGGTGGTGAGGTAGTCGGACGTCTGCGCGGTGAGCACGTAATCGAGCTTGCGCGTGACCGCCTCCATGAGCTGGCGGCGGACGGCCGGGGCGAAGGTCTTGAGGGCCGGGGTGTTCATCCGGGGCGCTTTGATTCCAAAGTTTTCGCCGCCTCCCGGTCATAAACAATGACCCTGACTTCCTCGACGGTGAATTTGATGCCTTCGATGAAATTGGAGAAATACGCTTCCCAGAAGGCGCGGTTTTCCAATTCCGTAGGCGAGAGGGTCTTGGGTTCATCGCCGCCGTGAGCCCGCGCAATCTGCATGTTTTCCAGAATGGCTCTTGCCTGGCTCGAGGTGAACACCTCGTTACCCTCTTCCAAGGGTATCCGAGTGTCATCAGTCTGTGGTTTGGGACCACGCCAGATACGAATCTCCAATCTAGGAAGTTTCCGTACCGGGGCCACGGCACCCGGCAAGGTGAGGTGAAGTTTGCCGCCCGGCGAAACATCGGCTTCCAAAGCAGAACGGTGACTGATCAACGCGCCGGGCTAAAAATGAGCGGCGATTTCAAGACGGTGCCGGCGCACGATTTCCCCTAGTGGCGAAGTCAAGTCATCGGTGTAAAGCAGTCATCGGTGTAAAGCTTGGAGGCAATCTTCCGCATCTTCCCACTTTTACGGCGCGTGAGATTTCAGCGGAACGAGAGGCAATGGCGAAGACGATGGCCATAACAATTCATATGATTACGAAGCCGTGAGGAGTCTCAAGAATTATGCCTCTGCGTTCAAAGCCTTCTTTAACCGCAACAATTGACGAAGTAATGGCTCCATCTCGGTAAGAGGAATCATATTAGGCCCATCGCTTAGGGCAGTATCTGGATCGGGATGGGTTTCGATAAACAGACCCGAAACGCCGGAGACCACCGCGCATCGCGCTAAAACGGGTGCGAACTCGCGCTGACCGCCCGAGCGATCACCCTGCCCGCCGGGTAACTGAACCGAATGGGTGGCATCAAAGACAGTTGGGAATCCAAGTTGAGCCAGAAGCGGTATCGAACGCATATCGGCTACTAAATTGTTGTAGCCGAAGGTTGTTCCACGTTCGGTGACCAAGATTTGCTCCGCCCCGCCTTCGGAGGCTTTGGCCACCACGTTCTTCATGTCGCCAGGTGCTAAAAATTGACCCTTTTTAATATTTACAATTCGACCGGTCGAAACAGCCGCGTGGATTAGATCTGTTTGCCGACATAAGAACGCTGGAATCTGGAGAACATCACACACTTTCCCGGCAGCGACAGCTTGTTCCACCGTGTGAACATCGGTCAGCAAGGGTACTCCGGTTGCGATCCTGACCCTTTGAAGTATCGCTAATCCTTCCTCTAATCCAGGGCCGCGGAAGGATTGGCCTGAGGATCGATTCGCTTTGTCAAAACTGGCTTTAAACACGAAGGGAATCTTTAATCGTCTACAGGTCGCTTTCAAAGAGCTCGCTACTTTTAAGCACAGTGCTTCGCTCTCGATGACACAGGGTCCAGAGATGAGAAACAAACGACGCGGATCATTTAACGCACGCCAGAGTTTTGAATTGTCAGCAGGCACGCGCAGGTGATCGGCCCCCATTCTCCCCTTGGCAACCCTAGAGTTTGCAATTTTCGGTGTCAGTCCCGGTGGACCCTGCTAAATCGAATCTGGTCGTGGCGAGATCGCCTTAGTTGATTCCATGGTGGAGAAAAGCTAAGCTGACTCCTTAATTACCTCATGGCGCGGAGGCATCCCTGAGATCCTTTGCATACTGACTCCACCGTTCCTTTTCCCAAGGGATCTTTTACCAACCTCAAGAGTGGGAGTGGCAGAACCGATAAATGCCCGAACTTTTGTTTACCCTAAAAACGGCAGTTCCGGGCAGATTGCACTGGGGAAGGAGTGAGAAAGGGCTCTCGATACCTCGTCTACGATCGGTTCGATCGACCGGTGCCTTGCCTCCATTTTTTGGTTCCTGAGCAGTTAAATTTTTGACCTCTTGAGGTTGTACTTGCGGTGAAGGCGTCTCTGCGAGTAGTTGGAATGAGCCATGTCATCTTTGTTGAATCCTGTGGACTCCTTGTCGCGCCTGTCCCCAGCAGAGGAGAAATTCGAGGAGATTCGCCGGCAGATTGGATTCTGGATCGCCCCTCTAGTGCTACTGATTATCTGGTTTATTCCCCTCCCTGGGTTAGCCGAGACGCCGCGACATCTCTTTGCTATTGTTGGCATGGCACTGGTGCTCTGGATGACGGAAGCGATTCCCCTTGCGGCCACCGCGCTTCTAGCTCCTTCACTGTGTGTGGTTGCCGGATTGGGGTCGGCTCGCGACGTTTTTAAGCCCTTTGCCGATCCGGTTATTTTTCTTTTTATTGGCAGCTTTATGCTTGGGGAGGCCCTGCTGAAACACGGACTCAACCGAAGGTTTGCTTTTGGGATCCTCGGGCATCCTTGGGTGGGTACTAACCCATTCCGACTTTATGCTGCATTTGGCGGAATTACCGCGCTCGTTTCGATGTGGGTTTCTAACGCCGCCACCACCGCTATGATGCTGCCTATCGGACTTTCGATCCTTTCTGAGATAGGGTCACGGCAGGGACTCCAAAATTTTCGATCCTCATCCTTTGCCTCGGGATTGGTGCTCATCACCGCCTTTGCCGCCAGCGTAGGTGGGATGGCGACCCCCATTGGAACACCGCCCAACCTGATTGGGATCGGCGCAATTGAGCGCCTTTTAGGGGTTAAAATTACTTTTTTCGCTTGGATGAAGGTGGGTTTGCCGACCGCCCTGCTTTTAAGCTTGTTCTTAATCTGGCGATTTAGCCGGACCTGCCCACCGGGCCAAGGGGTTCTGGAGGGGAACCGAGACTGGCTACGCTCTGAGGGTCTCCAACTGGGCCCTTGGACCGTCGGCCAGAGGAACGTCGTCGTGGTCTTTTTTCTGGCAGTCGTTGCTTGGATTCTACCCGGATTGATTGCTGCATTTGCAAAGGAAGGATCCGCATCTTCCAGTTACCTCTGGGTGACATCGCATTTCCCAGAGAGTATTGTGGGACTGTTGGCGGCCTCACTTTTATTTTTACTTCCGGCGGGGAAAGGTTCTTCGCGAGGTACCTTGGAGTGGAAGGATGCGGTTGGAATTGATTGGGGAACTATTTTGCTTTTTGCCGGAGGAATGGCCTTGGGTGAGCTGATGTTTTCAACCGGACTCGCCCGATGGATCGGTGGTGGTTTAGCCGAAGTGTTTCATGCTAAAACCGTGTTTGGTTTGACCTTACTTTTCACGGTAGTCGGGGTGTTAGTCAGTGAAATGACGACCAACACTGCTTCAGCGACAATGATCGTTCCCATCGCCATCGCGGTTGCACAAGCGGCTCAATTGGATCCGATCAAGCCGGCCTTAGCAGCGTGTCTGGGTTGTTCGATGGGATTTCTTCTGCCGGTTTCGACCGGGCCGAATGCGATGGCTTACGGAACCGGGTGTGTCTCCATTCGCACGATGATGCGTCACGGATTCTGGCTAGATATCGTCGGCACATTTGTGATTGTTGTTGTCGTCATGCTGCTGGGGTAAGCCGCCGGAGACATTTGAACGGGACACTCTTGTGGTTGCGGGACAACCTCATTTAATCTGATGAAGTGATTCTCCAGACGTTTCTTCGGCAGGCAATGGTTGCGCTTTTGAGTGCCTCTTGGTTGTTCGAAACGAGGGTGGACTGTCCGAAAGTCGCCGAAGTAACCCCTCTGGCACCTTAGATTTTTTGCCGCTAAGAGGCCTAATTTTCCTGAAATTACTCGCGAAGTTGCGTCACCGATCTTCCCCCGTCAGACTGGGAAACACTTGCTACCTGATTCCAAAAAACAGTTTGCTGAAAGCCTGTCCGGGCTGATTGAACGAGTCACATTTTTCAACGAGGACACCGGGTTTTCAGTCGTTAAGGTCAAAGTCAAGGGACAGAGAGAGCCAGTGACCGTTTTGGGTACCTTAGCCTCAGTAAGCGCAGGGGAGTGGGTCACCGCACAAGGTCATTGGATTCAGGACCGGGAGTTCGGTCTTCAGTTCCGAGCCGAGATACTCACCAGCACCCCACCCACGAGTCGCGAAGGTATCGAAAAGTATTTGGGGAGTGGTATGGTCAAGGGAATCGGACCCGTTTACGCCAAGAAGTTGGTCAAAAAATTTGGTGAGGCAATTTTTGAGATTATCGAAACCCAATCGGCCCGAATGGAAGAAATCGAGGGCATTGGCCCGCTGCGCCGCAAGCGAATCAAACAAGCTTGGGAGGAGCAGAAGGTCATTCGGGGGATTATGCTCTTCCTGCACAGTAACGGTGTCAGCACCAGTCGGGCCGTTCGCATTTTCAAAACCTACGGTGCCGAGGCGATTTCCACGGTGCAAAATGACCCCTACCGATTGGCTAAAGACATTCCTAACATCGGATTTAAAACGGCCGATCAAATTGCCCAAAAGATAGGTATTTCTGTCGATTCACTGCTGAGAGCGGGGGCGGGGCTCAGTCATGTTCTCGTCGAGGCAATTCAAGCCGGACACTGCGCTCTGCCGATGGATCAACTTCTTGCTAGAGCGGTGGACTTACTTCTGATCGCCAAATCGATTGTTGTTGAGGCTTTGGAACGAACTTTAGCCAGAAAGGACTTAGTTCAAGAGTCGATCGAGGGGCAGGATTTGGTCTTCCTCCCGCACCTAAAGCGGGCCGAAGAAATCGTCGCCCATCGCATCGGTGATCTGGTCCGGCAATCGACCACTTTTCCACAAATCGACTTCGATAAAACTGTCCTCTGGTGCCAAGAAATAAGCGGCAAGGAATTAGCGCCTAGCCAACGAGAGGCCCTCCGGTTGGCGTTGTCGAGTCGGGTGCTCATTATAACCGGTGGACCTGGGGTTGGTAAAACCACCTTAGTGAACTCGATCCTACTGATTTTGCGGTCCAAGAAAGTCTGCTGCTTACTGTGTGCACCTACTGGGAGGGCGGCCAAACGGCTCAGCGAAACAACGGGAAGTGAGGCAAAGACGATTCATCGATTGCTCGAAGTAAATCCCGGCGCGGGCGGTTTTAATCGCAATGAAAACAACCCGTTGGAGTGCGATCTGCTGGTTGTCGATGAAACTTCAATGGTGGATATCGTTCTGATGTCCCACCTCCTGCGGGCCTTGCCAACCAAGGCAAATCTTCTGCTAGTGGGCGATATGGATCAGTTGCCTAGCGTCGGCCCAGGAATGGTTTTGCGGCATCTGATTGAAAGTCAGACTGTCCCAGTGGTGCGATTGACCGAGGTCTTTCGACAATCTGCTGACAGTCGAATCATTACCAGTGCCCATAGTGTCAATGAGGGCAGGATTCCGATCGCGAGCAAGAAAGGAGATCCGTCGGATTTTTATTTTGTTGATCGAACCGATCCCGAGCACCTCCTTGAGACCGTGATCGACATGGTCAAAACACGGATCCCCGCCAAGTTCCACTTGGATGCCATTCGAGATATCCAAGTGCTATGCCCAATGAACCGAGGTTCATTGGGCAGTCATGCCCTGAATGTTCGGCTTCAGCAGGCGCTGAATCCAGCACTCCCCAATGAACCGAGTGCAGAGAAATTTGGTTGGCGTTTTTGCTTACGAGATAAAGTCATCCAAACTTCAAATAATTACGATAAAGAGGTCTTCAATGGCGATATCGGACAAGTGACAGCCATTGACGAGACGGAGCGTGAATTGACCATCTGCTTTGATCAACGTGAGGTGGTCTATGAATTTGGTGAGCTGGATGAAATCTCGCTCGCCTATGCGATCACCGTCCATAAGTCGCAAGGTTCGGAGTTTCCTGCGGTGGTCATTCCGATCGCGATGCAGCAGCACATGTTACTTCAGCGAAATCTTATCTACACTGGGATCACCCGTGGAAAGAAACTCGTGGTGCTTGTCGGCCAGGGGCAAGCGTTAGATAAGGCTGTAAAAAACAACAGTCCACAAAACCGATTCTCCGGTCTCTTAACGCGATTAAAGGCATAAATAGTTTCCTGTCATTAAGGCAAAAGTCAGGAATCGCGATTTTAGAAAAAGGGCTCTGACCCGAGAGTTGAGGAAGGTTCCATCGCCCCCGACTCTTTCCCAGGGGGAATTATGGCGGGAATTTTAACGCATGGTGCGTCAGGCCCTAGTAGTATAAACCAGCAACAACTGGACCGCCCTTAGCTCCCCAAGTTCCCGGGCCGGCGACTCCGCTTTCGCCTCGCCCACCGCTCGGAACTGGACCTGAAAGTCCGGACTGGAACTGGCTCAATCCTCAGCAAAACCCCCAGAAATACAGGGATTTGAAGACTCATCTGCTTATTGAGATTTACCCGGAAAATTCTGAGGTCTGAAGCTTTAAAAGAGGGGGCAAATGCAGATTTTAAGCAAAAAAAGACCGGATCGGCTTTTGGCGGATCCGGTCTTTTGCTTGATCGTCGACCTATTCTTCTACGTATTTGATCGAACGTTGCTTCTCGGAGCGCTTCCGGACGGTTTCATCCAAAACCTTTTTCCGGAGTCGGAGATTCTTTGGCGTGGCCTCAACGTACTCATCGACGTCGATGTACTCTAAGGCCCGCTCAAGGCTGAGGCGAAGCGGCGCATTCAATTGAATGCCTTTACCGTCTCCCTGCGACCGCATATTAGTGAGCTTCTTTTCCTTCACCGGATTTACTGGCATGTCATTTTCGCGGGCATTCTCGCCCACAATCATGCCGACATAAATCATGTCGCCCGGTTCCACTAGCAAGCGTCCGCGCTCTTGAATCATATTAAGAGCATAAGCCGTCGCTTCACCGTCATCCATCGATACCAAAGATCCGCTCTTGCGGGCGGCAATCGCACCACAATCTTCGCCGTATTCATGGAAAAGATGACTCACTACACCCATACCCTTGGTCATATTGACCAAGTCTGTCTCAAAGCCGATCAACCCACGCATGGGGGCCAAGGCTTCAATCGACACTTGATTACCGATGTGGGACATGTTGGTAATCTGAGCTTTCCGGAAAGAGAGATTCTCCATCACTGCGCCCAAGTTTTCATTCGGTAATTCGACGTATACCTTTTCGATGGGTTCAAGGGCCGTTCCATCTTCGCCCTTTTTCCACAAGACTTCAGGGCGGCTAACCAGCACTTCAAATCCTTCACGACGCATTTGCTCGACGAGAATGGCAATCTGCATTTCTCCGCGGCCCGCGACCGCAAACACCTTGGGATCACTGGTCTGAGCGATGCGCAGCGCGACGTTGGTTCGAATCTCTTTCACCAAACGATCCCAAATATGTCGAGCGGTGACCAATTTGCCGTCTTGACCCGCCAAAGGTCCATCATTCACGGCGAACTCCATCTGAATTGTCGGAGGATCAATGGGGATGTAGGGGAGGGATTCGCGCGAAAGACTGTCGCAAAGGGTTTCCCCGATGAAAACCTCTTCAAATCCAGCGATACCAACGATGTCTCCAGCGCTCGCCTCGGCGATTTCAATCCGCTTCATTCCTTCGAAATGGTAGATCATCGTGATCTTACCCTTCGAAATTTTGCCGTGACCATGACGACAAATGGCGGGGTCACCCACTTTGAGCTTTCCTTCGACAATCTTGCCGAAAGCAATACGGCCCATGTAGTCGCTGTAATCGAGGTTGGCGACCAGCAACTGGAAGCCCTCTCCAGCCCGTGCTCTGGGAGAAGGGATGTGTTTTACAATCGCCTCGAACAACGGCTCCATCGTGTCGGTGGTATGTTCGAGTTCCAGCTTGGCATAGCCCTGTTTGGCAGAGCAATAAATGAAGGGAAAATCTAACTGCTCATCGGTGGCATTTAAACTCATAAAGAGCTCAAAAACCAAGTCTAATACCTTCTTTGGATTCGCATTGTCGCGGTCGATCTTGTTGATCACCACGATGGGTTTTGCGCCAGCTTCTAAAGCTTTTCGCAAGACGAAGCGAGTTTGAGCCTGCGGTCCTTCAGAAGAATCAACAACGAGCAAAACGCCATCGATCATGTTCATGATTCGTTCCACTTCGCCGCCGAAATCGGCATGGCCCGGAGTGTCCACAATGTTAATGTGGAAATCTTTGTATTTGAACGCCGCGTTTTTGGCGCGGATGGTGATTCCCTTCTCCCTTTCCAGATCCATGGAGTCCATCAAGCGCTCAACCTGAGACTCAGCTTGGTTGGCGCGGAAGGTTCCAGATTGCTTAAGAAGACAATCGACCAGCGTCGTCTTGCCGTGATCAACGTGAGCGATGATCGCGATATTTCGGATGTGCTGCATAGTGGCCGTTTTTTCCCTCTAGGGCCGCGTAGGATGCCGTAGGTTGAAAAAAGGTCAAGATGATGGACGCAATTACTCCATATTTTTGCAAGAGCGTCACCTAACCTAACTCTAGCCCAGTCGGGAAAAGCCGTTCATGCGGTTCTCACCACCCCTTTAACGGCCGCCATTTCAACTTCAGAACTTCCGAATTTTAATCTTGCGAAACCAGACGTCGTCACCGTGATCTTGCAAGGCAATGTGGCCCGCCGCATTTCGACCGAAGCGAGGCATCCCCTTGAATTTAGATTCAGAAATTAACTTCAATGTCTCCGATCCTCCCCACTGATATTCGACAACCTTCTTCTTGTTGAGCCAATGCTCGGCCCGTGTGCCTTTCACCACAATACGGGCCTGATTCCATTCCCCAACCGGCTTTAACTCCTTCTCAGCATTACAGGCAAGCAAAGCATAAAGCGCCGCTGCACTGGTTTTAGGATTCTTACCGTCGGCATGCTTGGATTCGTCTAATACTTGATACTCTGGTCCGGTTTCATAACTGGCTCCGTGGTCCTCGGTCACTCGATAAATCACCCCGCTGTTAGCACCGGGCGCCACCTTCCAGTCAAAGCGCAATTCAAAATCAGCGTATGTTTCGCGCGTTACAATGTCTCCTCCGCCTTGCCCCGCGACATGGCGCAATGCTCCAGACTCCACCACCCACCCTTTTTGAGGAAATCCTTCCGCTTTGTATCCTCGCCATTGAGCGGTATTTGTTCCGTCAAATAAGGTGTGCCACGCGCCTTTCCCTGTCGCTGGGGCCTTTTTTTTGCTATCCGAGTCCGTGTCTGCCGAGAGCGAAAGCACGGCGGTGAGAGCGAGGGCAACGAGGACAATCCCTCGTCGAATAGGACGATTATTCATAACAGTGTGGGAGATTAAATACACCCGATCTTGATTTGACCGCAAGCGGGAGATCGTTCGATTCGAAGGTCAAAAGACATCCATCGATCCGGTCTGCTCTTTTTAAAAAGTCGGCAAACAACCCAACGTCATCCTTTGCGCTTTGATGACTTTGCTGTTCATTTCCCTCCGTGGACTTCTTCCTCCAACGTGGACCGCTCCGAGACCTTTACGATAAGGTCGCCTCTGGCACTCGTCTTAATGACGACGATGCCCTGCGCTTGTTTCTAACCACCGACTTGAATTCCCTCGGTGCCATCGCCGACTTCGCCAATCGGCGCCGCAATGGATTGCGGGCCACGTATATCGTCAATCGCTACCTTAACTACTCCAACTATTGCATACTTAGCTGTCAGTTTTGCGCCTTTAGCCGAAAAAAAAGGGACAATGATGGCTTCCAACTTTCCGCAGAACAAATGGTGGAGAAAGCTCGCGAAGCCCTCTCTCTCGGCATTACCGAACTTCATATCGTCGGAGGGCTTCACCCCTCGCTTCCTTTCTCCTACTATACCGGTTTTCTTCGGGCTTTGAAGTCACTGGATGCCCGCCTTCAATTGAAGTGTTTTACCGCTGTTGAGATTCTTCACCTAGCTTGGTTGGCAAAAAAAACGGTGCGCGATACTTTGTCGGAATTAAGGGAGGCCGGACTGGAGTCTCTGACCGGCGGTGGGGCCGAGATTTTTCAAAAAGAGGTCCGCTCAAAAATCGCTCTCGGTAAGGAAAGCGCCGAAGAATATCTCAATGTCCATCGTACTTGGCATCAACTCGGTGGGCGCAGCACCTGCACGATCCTTTATGGTCATGTGGAATCTCTGGTCGACAGGATCGATCACCTCCGACGTCTCCGTGAACTTCAAGATGAGACCAAGGGGTTCACCGGTTTTATCCCGCTTCCCTATCAACCGGATAATAATGGACTGCCCGTAAAACACGCGCCGAGTGGATACGATATGTTACGAACAATTGCGGTGTCCCGACTCTATTTAGACAACTTCGACCACATTACGGCCTACTGGGTGGGCATGGGGCTAAAGATGGCTCAGGTGGCCCTTAGCCACGGTGCTGATGATCTCCACGGCACGATTATCGAGGAACATATTTTTCATATGGCCGGTGCTAAATCACCGCAGATGACCGCCCAAAACGAATTGATCAAAGCCATTCGAGAAGCGGGCCGAGAACCGATTCAACGTAACACCTTCTACGAACCGATCGAATCGATGAGTTCTCCGGCAACCGCCTAGCTCACTGCGCTTCTCACTTAGGCGATGATCTCACGAATCACTTCGCCACGGACGTCAGTCAACCGCATATCGCGTCCGCCAAAACGAAAGGTAAGGCGTTCATGGTCCAATCCCAGAAGATGCAAAATTGTGGCGTGAAGATCATGCATTTCTAAGCGGTTCTCCACCGCTTTATAGCCCCAGTCATCGGTCGCTCCATAGGTCATCCCGCCACGGATTCCGCCCCCGGCTATCCAAGCCGAAAAGGCGTACTCGTTGTGATCTCGCCCATCACTGCCTTGCGAAAAAGGGGTTCGCCCGAACTCACCTGCCCAAAGCACAAGGGTCTCGTCCAAGAGCCCCCGCTGTTTGAGATCCGCAAGTAATCCCGCAATCGGTTGATCGACGGCCCGGGCATTATTTCCGTGATTGGTGACAATCCCGCCGTGGGCATCCCAGCGGGAGTACCCATCCACCATGGGCACAGTCAATTCAATAAACCGAACCCCGCGCTCGATCATCCGCCGCGCCAGTATGCATTGACGTGCATAAGTCCGAGTGTGTTCGTAGGTTGACTCTAGACCGTACATGCGTCGCGTTGCGATAGATTCGCTAGAGAGATCCAGAAGATCAGGAATCGCTACCTGCATTCGTGCCGCGAGTTCGTAATTAGCGATGGCAGACTCGAGAATCTCGGCTCCCCCTGAATCGGCAAGTCCGTGGGAGTTCAATCGACGCACTAAACTCCGCTTAGCCTCCTGCAATCCTGACTCTTTCTCTCCGGGCACGACATTGGCTAAAGGCGTCCCAATGGCATTTAACAAAGAACCTTGATACGTCGCGGGAAGGAAACCATTACCAAAATTATCGAGTCCGCCGGATGGAATCTGGCCTCCGTTAAGAACAACATAACCGGGAAGTGTGTCATTTGAACTTCCAAGTCCATAAGTAACCCAAGCTCCTAGGCTCGGCCGGCCCTGCAATCCAGTGCCGCTGTGCAAAAAATAATTCGCGCTGGTGTGCTCTGGGAAGTTGGATGTCATCGACCGCAGGACACACAATTCATCGGCCTGCCTAGCTACGTGCGGAAAAAGGTCGCTGACCCAAGTGCCACTCGATCCGTGTTGGCGAAAATTCCACGGTGATTTCATGACCGAACCGATATCCTCAAACTGGGTCTTCTCAATTCGGCCCATGGCCTTGCGGGCACCTTGGCCATGATATTTTTCCAACATCGGTTTGTAGTCAAAACTATCCACCTGCGACACCGCCCCTTCCATAAACAAAAAAATAACATTGCGAGCTTTGGGGCGAAAAAGGGAGGGCCTTAAGCCACTAGCAAGCGGCTCTGCGCCAACCTTGCCAACCGATCCGAATAATCCACTGAGAGCCAATGCCCCAAAGCCGTTCGAGGCGCGGAGCAGCATCTCCCGTCGACGAATGCGAGAATCAAGAAATAGGGGGCTCGACGATTTCATGTTCATGGTAAATAGATAAATTCATTGGCGTTCAACAAGGTATGAGCGAGATCTACCCACGACTCGAATTCTTTCGGGTCTTTAGGATGAAGGCGGCGAAATTCTTCGAGGGCGGCCAGACAATCCGAAGTTTCTTGAGCTGAAGGCCAACGTCCGTAAGCCCATTCAAAAAAACCGCGTATCCGCCCGGGTGAATCTAAGCACTGCGCAGTTATTTTATTCGCCCAGACTCGAGATTGTTTACCGAACAACGGATCATTCATTCGCGCCAACGCTTGAGACGGAACTAAGCTTACATTCCGACGACCCACCGTGCTGAAAGGGGTGGGGAAATCAAAGGCCAGCATCGATGTCGGCAGAAAATTCCGCCGGACAGCGGTGTACAAACTTCGACGTCCATCGCCTTCCAGTGAACCACTCGAATCCGGACGTCCCCGCCCGATCACAAACTCGTTTAAATACACGGGCACCGGAGGCCCATTCATAGCTGAATTGAATTCACCGGATACAACCATCAAGGCGTCCCGAATCACCTCTGCTTCGAGCCGGCGGACCGGGCGGAAGTGCCAAAAATTATTCAATGGATCAACTTCCAAGGCCCGCGCATTTGTCGGGCGGTTTCCTAAGGCGAAGGTGCGGGTCAACACCAAGCGGCGAATCAACTGTTTAATCGACCAATCGTCGTCGTGAACAAACTGCCAAGCTAAATGGTCCAGAAGCTCCGGATGAACGGGCGCCTCACCGAGAGCACCAAAATTATCGACGGTGGGCACGAGGCCTCGACCAAAAAGATGATGCCAAACGCGGTTCACCATCACGCGGGCCACGAGTGGATTGCTCTTATCTACTAACTGCCGCCCCAACTCTAACCGCCCACTTCCATCGGAGAGTTCTATGGGTCTAGACGATGAAAAGGCCACGGGAAGACTCCGCGGTGCTCGTGCGCCTATTTTGGAAGGTTTCCCACGGATTAAGACGAATTCATCTACTCCAGTGCCATCTAACAAGGCCACTGCCGTTCTTGATTCCCAGCGGACTTTACCCGCAATCGAGTTCTGAGCTGCGATCCAATCCCCACCGGTTCGAAGCCGATCGAGTCGGACCCCTAAGAGTCCTGGATTCCTCACCATCCAATCAGTCACTGCCGCAATTCCGTTGGGTGAGGGGAGGGGGGCACCAGCCGCAAGCCAGTCACAACCCGCGATCGCCAAGGCTTGAAAAGCAGTGGTGAACTCGCTCAAGGTGCGCGCTTGTGAAAGTTCAGAAGTGAGCGCAGTGGAAGGTTTCCAATCGGGAGCTGTGTCCGATTCCACGACCATGAGCACCTCTAAATTATGATCGCCGTCGGGGCCGAATTCCAAATGCGTCCTGTGCCCAGCGTAAGCTCCTAAATTATGGGTTACCCAGACAGGTCCCGGCACCGTTCCGGAATCAAACGTCTGATTTAAAATCTGGTGCAAGGGTCCGTCGACCATCAAATGAGAGTCGACCGCCGCATAAACTCGAACGCGTCCTCGAATCAAATAGTGAAGTCGTCCACTGCCTAAAGTGACGGTTGGAGTTCGCAACATGCGTCCAGCTCGACTGGTTGCGCCAAGCCGACCTGAGTCATCTTCGTTGCCTGCGCTCGACTTGATTCGATTCCAGAAGGGATCGCGACGCGCAGAACCAAACGTAGCAATGCCAGCGAGAGGTTGCGCCACGGTGAGGCCAGGGACGAGGGTTCCTTCTAAAATAGGCCCTCGTCCAAAGGCTTCCCCATCTACTTTCCAAGGCTGAATTTTCGGCCGGGTAAAATCAGCGATTACTCGCCCTCCAACGGGCACTGCAAGAGTGTCACGAGGCGCCGGCGTTGGTGTGCCCAAATGGAAAACCCGATGCAAGACATGCCACGGATTCGTCGAGGCCCCTCGCAACTCAGTTGTCCAGAGGGAAGCTGGATTCGTGGGGGCCGCCAGTGCATTCGTCGCCAAAGCAAACCCGCGAACAGCCTCGTTCAAAGTAACGGCTAATTGTCTCGCTCCAACTTGCAACACGACTCCCGATTCGGCCGCGACTGAGGGCAACCACCGCTGCCGCACCGTCGCTAGTTCATCGGCCATTCGGCGATTATTCTCCATCGCTTCAAAACGGACTTGTCTAAAACTAGAACTAAGAAGAAACCCCACCAAACCATAATAATCATCACTACGAATGGGATCGAACTTGTGGTCATGACATCGAGCACAAGAAACAGTCAGCCCCAGAAAAGATTTGGTGAAAACATCGACTTTATTATCGAGGCGATCGCATTCGTCCTGCCGAATATCCACTGGGGAATGCACTTCTTCACCCAGAAAAACCCATCCAGTGCCCAACACAGATTCATTGATATCTGTCGATGTCCGGAAGCGGGGATTTGGAAGGAGATCACCCGCTAGATGCTCCAGAAGGAAGCGGTCGTACGCGACATCGGTGTTGAAAGCACGGACGAGGTAGTCGCGATAGTGCCACGCATTGGCAATTAAGTAATCGCTCTCGTGCCCTCGGGTTTCGGCATACCTCATCAGGTCCATCCAGTGCCGTGCCCAACGTTCTCCATAATGAGGCGATCCTAGCAACCGATCTACCACCCGTTCCCTCGATCCTAGGTTTGTGTCGGCTAAAAATCCTGCAATCTCTGCGGGACTCGGTGGTAACCCAGTGATGGCAAACTGCACGCGACGAAGCCACGCCCTTGGATCGATTTCCGCTGCTGGCTTAAGCCCTTTCACTTCGAGCCGTTGCCCAATAAAGGCATCCACTGGATCTCTTCCCCATTCCGCATCTTCGATTCTAGGGATATTTACCTTCTTGGGGGCTGCCCAAAGCCATGACTGACTCTGCTTGCGGGCTTCTAAGTTGAAGACCGATTTAGACGATGTTTCCACTTTAGAGGCCGTCCAGACCGCGCCGGCTGAAATCCACTGTCGGACATCGGCAAGGACGGCTTCCGATAGTTTTGATTTCTTCGGGGGCATTGTTCGCTGAGAATCCGCGTGTGACATCGCCAGATACAACAAACTCTGTGCGGGCTTGCCAGGAACTAAAGCGGGCCCCGATTCACCCCCGCGCAACAAAGCCTCACGGGATTCCATCCGAAGCCCACCCTTACCCGGTTTGCCCTCTGTTCCGTGACATTCCCAACAATTCTCCACTAAAACGGGCCGGATCCGACGCTCAAATAAATCGTCTTCTGCGCCCTCCGAAGCCACTAGGCTGAGTACTGTCACAAAACCCAAAAGGATTGAGCGCGTCATTGGAGAGCGGTTCATAGGAATTGAAGTCAGAGAGTGATCTGTAGACAGGGGCTCTGAAAAGCATTTCTAATCCGCTTCAACCGTAAATTTGCTTGGGTCTCGACCTCAACCGTTGGACTCTCTCCTGACAGCCTTATGAACTACACTCTTCCTTCCCGTCTCTTAGCCGTTGCCGTACTTACTTTCACCCTGGCGGCAGCCGACTCATCCAACCCAACTTCGATCCAGCACTCTTACTTGGTCCTCGGGAGCAAGACCTCCATCATCGGAGAGGACGGCACGGTTCAGTGGGAGTATCGGGGCGGTTCGCGCGACGGCTTTGTTCTTCCCAATGATAACCTTTTGCTTGCTTGGTCCGATCGGGTAGAAGAAGTCACCCGCTCAAAACAAGTGGTGTTCTCCTATGTACGCAGTGCAGAAAATGGAGAGATTGGAACCACTCAACGGCTCTATAACGGGAATACTCTTATCACTGAACAGGGCGGAAAACCGCGCCTGCTCGAGGTTAATCCAGCGGGCAAAATTGTGGCCGAAACACCGCTTCAACCGGAGACAACCAACGGCCATATGCAAACCCGCATGGCGCGGCAATTACGCAATGGCAACTACCTCGTGCCCCATCTATTGGCTTTCGCGGTTAAAGAATATACTGCAGACGGCACGGTGGTTCGGACGTTGCGGACAGATCTCGCCGAATTAGGCGGGCGCCCGAAGGAAAACTGGCCCTTTACCGCCATTCGCCTCGATAGCGGCAACACTCTTGTCTCCCTGACTCACGGTAACAAGGTGGTCGAGTTCACGCCGGCTGGAACTGTCGCTTGGCAAGCAAACAATGAAGATGTCGGTGGGCGCTTTAAGGATCCCTGCGGATCCCAACGCCTCGCCAATGGCAATACTGTGATCGGAAGTCATGCCGCCAACGAAGGAATCTCCATGATTGAACTGACTCCCGAACGGAAAACGGTCTGGACCAGCGACCATCGCCACGCCGCGGGGGTTCACCATTTTCAAATTCTTACCACCAACGGTCGGCGTGAACCGGGGATGCCACAGAAATAATTTTCGGAATTATATAAGAAAATCTGTTGCATGGTAGATTCAGCGGAGGAACTTCTTTTCCCATGTCACTTACTTCTCGCTGCGGCTTGGCTCTCGCTCTCGCCGCACTCACTGTCTGCTTACACGCGGATGATCCGGCGCCCGCCGTCAAGAAGGTCGCCTCAGCCCCAGGGAAAAACTTGCTTTCTTCTGACGCCGGCACGGCTTGGAAGGAGGTCGAGTCCGCCTTGGTCCCACCCAAACCACCGGCCGATTGGTCTGAAAATAAGCCGACCGACGAACAAAAAGAATCGTTCCGAAAAATCATGGCGGCAGGGGCGGGCTTAGCGGCAGACAAATCCAAGGAATTCTTTACCCGGTTTAAAGACCATCCTGAGGCGGCGCGGGCCAAGGGGTTGTATCGTGACCTCCTTCAGGCAGCCGTTCAAATGGGCCAAATAGAACGAACAACTGAGCTAGAGGCACTGGGGCCGGATCTTAGTCGACCACCCGCACCTGAACCGGGGCCCTTTGAGAAAAAGATGCAGTCCGCGGTGGCCGAAGCTCAAAAGCTTCAAAGCAAAGGGATGGAAGTCATGCTCGGTGATTTTGAGAAACGCCTCCGCGAGATTCAAAAGGAATTCCCTACTCGCGGTGAAATCTACGCGGCTTTGATGGAAATTGCTCAAATGAGCGGGGGCGAAACCTCCACTCGCCTGATCGCGGAGATTATTGCGGCGAAGAATGCCCCCAAGGAAATTCAGGAAGTGGCTCTCGGTATGAAGCGGAAGTTGGACCTGATCGGCAAACCAGTGGACATCCAATTTACGGCGACGGACGGACGTAAAATCAATCTCGCAGAGATGAAAGGGAAAGTGATCTTAATCGATTTCTGGGCGACGTGGTGTGGGCCTTGTGTCGCCGAAATTCCTAATGTCGTCGCCGCCTACGAGAAACTGAACCCGAAAGGATTCGAGATCGTCGGCATTAGTTTCGACGAAGACAAAGACGCTTTGGCCTCTTTCGTCAAAAAGAAAAAAATGCCATGGGCACAATTCTTTGATGGTGCTGGTTGGAAGAATAAATTCGGGCAGAGCTTTGGGATCAATAGTATTCCCTCAATGTGGTTAATCGACAAAAAGGGGAACCTCCGAGACCTCGAAGGAAGAACAGAATTGATCAGCAAAGTCGAAAAGATGCTTGCTGAAAAATAAGGCGGGACCGATGTAGGCATTTTTAGGAGAGAATTCCTTTAAATCTCTCCTGATAAGCGGGTGAAAGTTGGGGCATCGCCACCGATGACCCACCGATTTTTACCAAAGCGTAGATCGCCTTCTTGAGACGCGCCGATTTCACGGCCTGCTGCTGCGGCGGGCTTTCGTGAGCCCGACACCGTAAATTCCTTCAAAGCCCCTGTTGACCGCGTCGCTTTGACGAAGATACGGTCAAATATCAAGTTGTCAGAAATCGGCTTTTCTTCGTCAGATCGACCTTAAAAATTAAAACAAAGTTCATCTCTAATTTAAAATGAATGATTAATTATTTAAATCCCGATTTTAACGATTTGCCGGGTCGTAAATCTTTTCTACCTGGTTACAGGCGTGGACTGGAGAAAGTTGAACATTCTGCTGTTTCAATTATTACCCCATATAACAATCAAGCCTCACTATTGATTGAAACGTTTAACTCCCTCCAGAGCCAATCGTTACAAAACTGGGAATGGATCATTGTTGAAGATCAGGTCACCGACGCTGGGGCTAAAAATTTCTTAGCCAAGGTCGTCGCAAATGACCTTCGGATTAAGGTCGTAAAACACCTAAAGAGTGCCACAGCCTCGGCACTAAGGATTGGACTGCAACATTCGACTGGGCGCTATGTCTGTTATCTCAGATCCAGCGATATGATCGAGCCCACGTATCTGGAGAAATGCATTTGGTTTTTGGATTCAAATCAAGAATTTTCATTTTGCAATTCGTATAGCGTCATTCTGGGCGAAAAGAATTATTTAGAAACCACCGGTCTGCATCAGGACGAAGCCCTTTTAAAATCCCAGAATATTCCGCCCATTTTACTGTTTCGTCGAACTGCCTCGATGGAATGCGGCGGTTTTAGTGACTCCACTGGGCTTTCCGGCGATGACCAAGAGCTTCGGCTGACCTTGGCTCGGGCCGGACATTGGGGTTACACGATTTCCGAATATCTACAATGGCATCGTAAAGCGGGTGGGGTGTTTAATGGAGAAGACTCGGAATCTGATCGCAAAGGGAAGGCGCCGAGCAAACGGCAGATTAAACCCGCCGTCGTGAATAAGCGGGGCCCCAAACCCTCAAGACGGCGTGCGGCGTCCTACGAGACGCTTCTTAGAACGTCGGATGTCATTAATCCCCTAGCCCCTAGTCCGTCTGGGTGCCGTCGGATTTTGTTTATCCTTCCTTGGATGGTGACCGGCGGGGCTGATCGGATGAATCTTGATTTGATCGAAGGACTGACGTCGAAGGGAGTAGACGTAACGGCTTGTATCACTTTAAAAGGGGATCATCGTTGGGCAGATCAGTACTATCGCTTGACGCCAGATATTTTTGTTTTACCCAACGTCCTTCGGCCCGTCGATTACCCACGGTTTCTGGCGTATTTAATTCAATCGCGACGGATCGAAACGGTTCTCATTGTTGGCAGCACGCTCGGATACCAATTGCTTCCTTACCTCAGAGCGACATCACCCGGCGTCGCGTTTTTAGACTTATGCCATGTTGAAGAACCCCATTGGATGAATGGAGGGCACCCAAGATTTGGGGTCGGCTATCAGGATGTTCTCGATCTAAACGTAGTTAGCACGCGGCACTTGTCAGAATGGATGCAGGAGCGAGGGGCCGATAGTTCAAGAATCAGGGTGCTCTACTCCGGTATTCGTACGGCTCAATTAACCCGCCCAACCGAGGTGCGTGCTCAATTACGATTGGAGTTAAACATTCCAATTCACCTGCCGGTGATTGTCTTTGCTGGACGACTTTGTGAGCAAAAGCGACCTGCTTTGCTGGCGGAGATTTTAAAGGCCGCCCGCGATTCAGGCTTAAAATTCCGAGCATTGATCCTCGGTGAGGGCGAATTAAGAGGTCCACTAGAAGTGCTCCTTAACCGATACCAGTTGACGGAAGTGGTGCAAATGTTGGGCTCGGTCTCGCATGCTCGATGGCTCGAAGTGCTTGTCGCTTCGGATCTATTTCTGATGCCTTCTCAATATGAAGGAATTTCGATTGCGCTGCTTGAGGCGATGGCGGCCGGCGTGGTTCCGGTGGTAGCTTGCGTTGGTGGGCAAGGGGAGATTACCAGTGGTTTAGAGGCCTTTATTATTCCACACGGACCGACCGAACTTCAGGATTACTTGACTGCGATTTCCCGTTTGATCACTGACTCGGCAGAACTACGGCACTTTTCACAGCACTGCAAGGCGCTCGCTCAATCCAATCATTCTTGGGAGGGTATGATTGAAAATTGCGAGTCGATTTTTAACGAGGCTCATCGTTTGAGAGTGGAGCAACCGCGAAACCCAATTAGCCCGAATTTTGGACGAGAACTCGTATCGCAAGCTTTTGAATGTAATCGACTGAGCGAGTCAGCAGGCTGGATTGGAAACGTTGATTCAGACGAATCGGGTGCAGAGACGAATGCACTGGCGGTGGCAAAGTTAGCCCTGCGTTTAGGCCAAACTCGAATGGGCCGATTGCTGTTAAATAGCTACCTGTTTAAGCTGATTAAGAAAAGATGGGTCGGCAAATTCTCCGGTTCTGGCGCGACCTAGATTCTCTCTCTTAAGCTCTACCTTTTAAGTGGCGTGACTCTCCATATTTTATGAAAATATTAGTATTCGGTGGTGGCGGCTTTATTGGGTCGGCAATCGTAGACCGTCTGCTGTTAGATCGGCATCAAGTGAGGGTCTTCGAAAGACCTCGCGTGGCACTCTATCGCCAATTCACCGCGACGGAGTCGATCGAATGGGTCACTGGGGAATTTTCAAGTGCTACCGATGTAACCCACGCAATGATCGGCGTTGATGTTGTTTTACATCTCGTCTCAACCACCCTGCCCAAAACTTCTAATGACAACCCCATTTATGATGTTCAAAGCAATCTGGTTTCAACTTTGCAAATGTTGAATGTAATGATCGATCAGAAGGTTCGGCGGATTATATTTATATCGTCGGGTGGCACCGTTTATGGCAAGCCAACCTATGTACCAATCGACGAATTGCACCCCACGGAACCGATGGTTTCCTATGGTATCACCAAGCTCGCGATTGAAAAATATTTGCAACTTTACCAACATCTTTATGGGCTAAATGTTACCATCCTAAGAGTTGCTAATCCCTACGGCGAGCGTCAAAGAATTGGAACCGCACAGGGTGCCGTGACGGTTTTCCTTGATCGTGCATTGAAGGGGCTTCCGATTGAAATATGGGGTGATGGTAGCGTGACGCGTGATTACCTTCACGTGAGTGATGTGGCAGAAGCTTTCGCCCGAGCGGTAAGCTATTCAGGAGCAAAGAATTGCTTCAATATTAGTTCAGGAACTGGCACGAGCCTAAATGAGTTGGTATCTATAATTAAAGAGGTGAGTCGGCAAGAGGTTGAAGTACGCTATTTTCCTGGTCGATCGTTTGATGTTCCGGTGAATGTGTTGAGCAATGATTTAGCGCGGACCGAACTAAATTGGGTGCCCTCAATTTCAATGCACGACGGTATAGGCCGAGTAGCCACCTGGATGAGATCAGTTTTGCAAAGTAAGACTCTTTGATTGGGCGTGACTCAAAGGGTTGGCGGCGGGCCATCTCCAATGTTCCCGAACCAAACAGGTGATTGGCAGTCGAGGCTGGGCCGACGGTGAACGGGCAATTTTGAGTGAGGCCGTGATTTTTTGATCCGGCAGCGACTCTTGCTAAGGCCCCCTTGATTGCCCCATGAAACTCTGAGGAGATCCTCCTCGGAGAGTGGACCTTCTTGGGTTCACAAATGGTCAAAACAGGGTGACCTGAAAGGAGGCCTTTGGGCTTGAATTTATTGGAGTCGATTTAGAAACCGTTGGAAGGAAGGAGGCTCAGTGGCAACTTCAGGGTCCCAACTTGATCGAGTAAAAGACGTTGGATTTTCTTCAAATAGGCGGGGCGGCGGGGCGACCAACCACCCGTTCTAATTCACTTACTCGTCGCAATAATTCGGGCAATCGTTCCATCGAGAGGTACTGGCGCTTTATCACCCGATCAGGGCCCGCGGGCGAGCCTAGCCATTTTTGCCCCTCAGGAACGGCATTCATCACCCCCGATTGAGCGGCGATGGTAACCCGATCCCCGATCCGTAAATGCCCAGCGATACCAGCTTGGCCAGCGATGGTGACATAATTTCCAATCCGGGTACTTCCGGCAATGCCGACTTGGGCGACCACGATGCAATGTTCGCCGAGGGTCACATTGTGAGCGATCTGGACGAGATTATCGATCTTGGTTCCGCGGCCAATGACAGTGGCTCCAAGGGCCGCACGGTCGATTGTCACATTTGCCCCGATCTCGACGTCATCCTGAATGAGGACATGACCAACCTGAGGCACCTTGAGGTGACGCCCCTGATCGAAGACATATCCAAATCCATCCGACCCAATCACTGTTCCGGAATGGATACGCACCCGAAGCCCCAGAATGGTGCGAGGATACAGCGTCACATTGGGATACAATTGGCAACCGGCTCCCACCACACAATCATCTCCTACCGTGACTCGACCGATCAGAGTCACAGCAGGGCCAATGGAAGCGCGTTCACCAATGATACAGTGCGGCCCAACCTGAGCACTGGAGTCGATTACAGCGGATTCGGCGACTACTGATGATGGATGGATACCTGGTTCCAATGGAGGTTCTGGAAAGAAGAGCGGAAGAACTTGAGCAAACCCCACTCGAGCGTTGTCCACTCGGATCAGAATCTTCCCAGTTGAGGAGGTAAAGTCGCCAGCGACTAGCACGGCAGTGGCTTTACTTTGGTCAGCGCGGCTAAAATAGGCCTCGTTTTCTGCGAAGGTTAAATCCCACTGCCGGGCACTATCCGCCGGCGCAAATCCTCGAATCAAAGCGGTGTCGTCTCCTATCACTCGCCCTGAAATTTTTTTGGCGATTTCTGCTACACTGTAAACGGTTAGATTAGCGGACATAAGTCTTCAGATTCTGAGAGAGGAGAGCGATTAGGGTGATGGATTAGCCAGAAGGCAGTTTACCGCTTGAACAGTCCGCAGTCCGACCGATTCAGAGCAAAATGGATTATCCGCAATCGGCATCATCGGCGGAAGAGCATGAGCGTAGTCACCGACCGAAACCAGACAATCTCAGGTTTGCTCAGTCACTTTTGCCGAGGCTCAATTTTTGAAATTTTCGACAAAAATGTTGACTGTTTCAACCAGATCTATAGAAAAACGGTCCCCCGCGGGGGTGTAGCTCAATTGGTTAGAGCGCTGCCCTGTCACGGCAGAGGTTACGGGTTCGAGTCCCGCCACTCCCGCCACTTTCCCGCGGCCTCCTGAGATTCCCTAGGATCTCAGGATTTTTCTTTTAAGGCCTCTACAAGGGCACCGTGAAATTCTGATTCAAAAAATGAGCAGAGGTGGCCTAAAAACCAATGAATGACGGATCATTCTCCCTCCAGTCTTTTGTTTTTTGCTGAACTGACGGTCCGCTATTCCTAATCTTAACCGAGAATCAAGACGACACCGCGACCCTGCGGCTCTCGGCCAATTTACAACCTTTTGTGACCAAAGAGTTGGGGCCACTTGATCAGAGCTGTTAGTACCAATAAACGGTATCGCCACCCGGACCGCCGGCGGCGCGGGCCTTAATTTGTGCCTTGGGTCGAATGATCACACTCCCATCTGCTTGTCCCACCGGTTGATCCGGACTCAGGGAAAACTCGAGGAACAGTCGGCTAACCTTGGGTGCATTAAAGCGGCCAAGATGCCCTACATCCCAAGTGACCGATCCGGGTGTATCGCTGACACGATGGGTGATAAATGCCCGTGATGAATCGCATTCATCAGTCGTCTTGGGCCAAGACGGTTCAAGATCGGAGGCCTTTGGATCCTTGCTGCCGCTCTGGGACTGGAACTTCATAGATGGAAAGTTAGCGAGCCACATATAAGGCGTGTACACCATGGAGGCTGGGGTGTCCCATCCTCCGTAGTCTTTCGTAGAACCATCGGCAAAATTGGTCATGCTGGCGTAATTTAACCACAATTTCCCGAAGGTCTTCGCGGTGATCGGGCAGATGAGGATCTTGGTCTCTTGCAGGTACTTGCCCTTCATGGAATCCACAATGCTGTCCTTGCGACCGCCGGTGCGGTGGTAATCTGGACTTCCATCATCATGCTGCTGAAACCGACCGCGGTTGTCGTCCGCATACATGATTTGAGCCAAGTGTTGGCCCCGGATATTGTTTACGCACACGATCCGACTCCCCCGGTATTTGGCCTTCGCTAAGCCAGGCAAAAGCATTCCAGCCAAGATAGCAATAATTGCGATCACCACGAGTAATTCGATCAACGTAAATCCACGGCGACGATGGGGATGATGACCACTCATAAGCGTTGATCGTTGCATGATTATTGACTGAAAAAGAATCACCTTGATTTGTCAACCTATCGTTGTGCCTCCGAAAACACCCCGACCTCGCTCAATGCGGAAAGGTTGATCTAACCAACTGACCGATTCGTGTTCTGGTGCCTGCTCCCTTCTGTGTCTTCTGTGGTACCCCGTCTTGGAGTTTGGACTCAAACCGCTGGACAGTGAAAACGAGCCTGCCCAGACTCCCTCAATGAGCCCCGGTCTTTTTTTCATTAAACCTCTGGCGACCGCCTCGTCCGGTTTTTGCCGCCGAATCAGGTCGATGATCTGGGCCGGCTTTTCTTTCGCAGTCGCCGCGAGTGCAGCGGCGTCCGCTGACTGGCCCGCTTGGCGCGGTCCGACGCACGATGGCCTTGCGACGTCGGGCCAAAATCCCCCCGTGCAATGGAGCGAAACCAATGGCGTCCTGTGGAAGGCCGCTCTCCCTGGGCGCGGGCACGGTTCGCCGACGGTGGTGGGCGATCGCGTTTATCTCGCCACGGCCGATCCTGCAAAGCAGTCACAGTCCGTGCTCAGTCTGGACCGGCACACTGGGAAAATTGTCTGGCAAACGGAAGTGCACGGAAGCAAAGCCGATCCTGGTAAACATGCCAATTCTTCAGCAGCCTCTTCAACCGTGGCGTGGGATGGCGAGCGCTTGTTCATCAACTTTCTGAACGGCAAAGCGGTCCACACCACGGCGCTGGATGCGGACGGCAAAATTCTTTGGCAACAGAAAGTCTGTGACTTCCTCGTTCATCAGGGTTTCGCCTCTTCGCCGATGGTTCACGAATCGCTGGTGCTGGTCTCGGCGGACAGTCGGGCGGGCGGGGCCGTCGTGGGGCTCGACCGTAAGAGCGGACGGATCGTCTGGAGCGAGCCGCGCCCGAAACTGCCGAATTACACCAGTCCTTCGATCTTGCAAGCCGGTGGCCGCGCGCAAATGGTGCTGGCTGGCTGCAACCTGATGACCAGCTTGGATCCGTTGACCGGTAAAAAACTCTGGGAAATCGTCGGCTCGACGGAAGAATGCGTGGGCTCTGCAGTGACAGACGGTGTGCGGGTGTTTGCCGGCGGCGGTTGGCCTAAAAACCACACGGTGGCAATCAAGGCCGATGGTTCGGGCCAAGTCGCTTGGCAGAACACCGCACGCGTGTATGTGCCCTCAATGATCGTGAAGGCCGGTCATCTTTACGCCGTGATGGACGCGGGCCTAGCGGTCTGCTGGAAATCCGATACGGGCGCGGAATTATGGAAGGAGCGGCTAGGCGGCGAATTCTTTGGCTCGCCGGTGATGGTGGACGACCGGATTTATGC
>CAMDGV010000004.1 GCA_945898055.1 Akkermansia muciniphila
GGGTTGTCATTGAGTCGAGCACTGATGAACGAGCCGATATTCGGCCATTGATTAGTTGCGACGCCAATAAAAGCACCATAGGTCCTGACCGGTTCGCCATTGGCGTCGACCCCGCCATTAGGATCAACAGCCGTATCTGGGTTCGCCGCCGTCATCGTGGCGTAACCGTCGGGCTTACCATCCTCACCCAATTTGATATCCGGCCCATCCAACATGTACAAGATCGGGAGCCAAGTAGCACCCTTATCGATGGAGTATTCGACGGCACCGATGTTGTCTTGGTTCTGCTCGTAGATACTATGGAAAGACAGATAAATGTTGGTCTTGCCGGTCAGATTTTGATCGGGAGAGAAGGCATACTGCACCTGGCTCCCGCCCCGATTGTCGGACTCAGCATAGAGGAAATTACCATCGACGAGCGAAGTAACCAACTGCCCATTGACGAATTGTTCGTTGACATTCAACCGGCGGCCCGCATCCCAACTGGCACTGAGAACGCGGCTCTTTGGAATGACAACCCAGTCGAGGTAAACGTCATTATTCGGATTATTGAAGTCAGGATCTCCACCGGAAGGGTCGCCCGAATAATTTTGCAGAGTCCAGCCCGTCGGCACGGCACCTTCCGCTGTGGACTCGAACTTCTCGATCCAGATCGGGGTTGGCAAAACCAAGTTTCCGGTGGAGGAACTGGTAAAGGAGTAGTCGAGCTTACGGGCCGTTGATCCGTCGAGATACTCCAAAACGACGGTGTGCTTGGAACCCGGTTCCAAAAGCCCGGGAGGATCATAGGAAACTTCGACCGCACCGCCGGCCGCGGTCACCGCTGCGGTGACACTTGCGCCGTCGAAGGTCAATTTGACCGAACTGACAGGGATTTGAGAAGCGGACCCATTATTTAGGGTCGCTTTAAACACAATACCAGGGCTGACATCGGAGCTTCCAACAGGCGGGAGCAAGACCGAGACATAGGCAGGGGTGGCGGCATTGATCTTATTGTAGGCCTTAATGCCCGCAGCATCATTGACCAAAACTCGCGCCTCGGGATTTCCGACAGGTGCAGTAAACCAGGAGCAATTTGCACCACCGCCGCCTTCTTGATAAATCAATCGAAAGGAGTAGACCCCGGATTGAGTAACGGTGAAGTTAAAAATACTATCCCCAGCACCACGACCGCCTTCGTACTTACCGAGTTCAATGGCAGTGGTTTGATCACGTGATTCCTTGCCGACCGTCACCCGAAAACCATCGTCGGAATTGACGATCATGCTGTGGGTGCCAGTCGGAAGTTCCAACCAAGTCAGCACTTCCATGGCAATATTATCGGTGTGGCTTTCGGTGCCCGGGATCCCTGGGAAGGACAGCCCAGTGGAACCACCCTGCTCATAATTAATGGCAGTGGTTTCGGTGTAAACACCGTTCACAAAGGTGGCAGCCGCTAGATCAATAATGTTCTCGTAAGGCAAACCAGTAACCCGATTAACCAACGTACCGGCAAGTTGAGCCTCAGTGCGGGCCGTGCTGTTGACAAGTTCCCCAGCGGTTGTGGTCGCCTGCTTCACTCGGACAGCGAATCCTCGGTTAGCCTCGCTAACCGTCGTCAATGGATAGGCAAAGTCCGCTGGGATAATTGTGGGAGTGGCCGCTTGGAGTCCCATCGCGCTCAAAAGAGCGCCTAGGGTCAGGCGTTTTAGTTTTTGGATTGATTTCATAGTAACAGCATTTTCTAGGTTAATTAATAGGACTGACAGAACCGGCAGAGAGAAATTATTTGGAGGCACGATACCGATCAATCGCACTTTGCGCTTGAGCGTTACCCGCTGCGGCATCTTCCGCTAATTTTTTTAAGGCTTCTTGCTGAGCCTTGAGAGCGGCGGCTCGATCGGCGCTTGAGACATCATTCCGGCGATTGAGACTCTCAACCAAAGCGAGGGCATCGGCGGGTTGTTCCATCGCAGCTCTGGTTGTCGCTTCTGCTAAAGCTTTGGCCTCGGCAGAACTATCCTTGGGAGTAACAACTTCGGATTGAGGTGCGCAGCCTGAGATAAAAAAAACCAGCGCCAGAAAGGGAGCTAAAATTGAAAATTGACCCATAAAGCAAAGAAACTAAAAGACTGATCGATGGACTAAAGAGAGGAAGCTTAGCGCGGAGTCAGGGTCGCTGGTTCACCGGTGTACCACCGATAATCGATCCCTGGCCCTGTGGAATAAGGGATAACTGAGACATTCCCCATCGCCCAAAGGGTGTTGCATTTGCGACCATGCCGGAACCACTCGTATTCCATCTTTTTACCTGGATAAAGTGAGGCCAAGCTAACCCTCCATTGATCTAAATTGACCGGATTACCCCCAGGCCAAGCGGCTAAGGTGTCGGAAGCTCCATCCATCCGTTGCTCCGCTGCATCCTGCGCATAAATTAAAGTCGACGGATTATTCAGCGTTGAGATTTTTAGGGGTTTTTCTGTGGCTGACTTATAGTCCAGCACCGCAAACTGGTTAAGTCCGTAGCTGGAGTCTAACCACCATTCCATCGGCCACTTCGGACGAGCCCCATCATCGCGCCAATCGTCTACGGTTCGGGCACCGGGGCATCGCCCGATTCGACGCGCCCCACCAAAATAAGAAATGTAAGCGGTAGCCCAATAGGCTTTACCATCCGATGGGGCCAAGATTATCTGCGACGCTGGGGATGATGTCCATTGACCATCATTTGGGGCCGTCCCAGAACGGTTGTGGAAAAAATCAGCATTGTCCTGAGTATACATCGTGGTCCCGATCGATATCTGACGCAGATTACTCATGCAGGCCGCTTGGGCACCCTTGGCCTTGGCCTTGGCTAAGGCTGGCAGAAGCATACCCGCCAGAATGGCGATAATGGCAATGACCACTAACAATTCGATTAAGGTAAAGCCCTCCACCGGTGGGCGGTCACATCTCCGCTTGCCTGATCTTCCAAACCTCATAGTCATATCAAAAATTTTGTAACAAAAGCCCCTTCGATCAACAAGGAAGAACTCTCAATCTGCCCACTCTAAAATAATCTAAAAAGTCTCTCAACACTCTTTTTCGATCATTTCAGCAGTCCTGTCTTATTTCTCTGAGATCGCCTAACCGCTGTTAACCATCATGTAAAATTCTAAACTCACTCTTGCCGAAAACGAAAAACGTTTGAGAGACAATCTTGAAACGATTGTTGTGACCGCGTCGATGATGAACCCTGCGCCAACGAAAGCCGAAAGAGGACAAACTTTCACCTCTTCCGAACCTTCACTTCCTCTCAGGTGATTTAATTATTTTCCTTCGCGAAGGTGAACTCTCCGCCTCCCCCACGGGGTGTTTGCCCCAGTTTTAAGGTCGAAAAGTCAATTTGAAACCTACCCTCGGTGAACATCGCTGGATACCTCGACTTCAACCCTGCTAAAGGCCGCACGCATCAAAGGAATCTTGCCGTTAACGACGAGACATCCTTCTACCCGTCAACGCCTCACTTGAGATCTTCGCCGCTCAATCCCCCAGCAGTCCAATCCAGATTGTAAATCTGTTTAGCGCCATCCTTGTGCGTGTAGTTCAGTCGATCATACAGGGCGAATTCCGAATGACCGTCCACAAACAAAAGAGAAAGCCCCATCGGCCCGTGCCCCGAGGAAGTCGTGCCTTTAAAAATGTCGTTCCACTTGCCCTTTGAACTGGCAAAACAGGGTGAAATTGCCTTTTTTGTTGCTGATTTCACGTCTTGGATTTTTCGCAAACGCAGCGCTGAACCATCGTCTGTGTGATAAAATTGGTTGTAATAATAGTAGGAACAGGGAAAGAGCAGTTCATTCGTTCGCACCGGATAGTTGTTAGCCATCGTCCACTCGATATTGAAGCCGCGCCCCTTCTCAGCCGGGCAAAAATAGAAAGACCGAGCATTGGTGCTGATGTAAGGATTCATCAGTTTTAAGACGTCGACGAACCCCATTTGAGGCCAATCTCGACCTGAATAAGGAAACTGATCCTGCGAATCACTGGTGTACATCGCATAGGTCAATCCGATCTGACGTAAGTTGGAGATGCACCGCGCTTGGAGGGCCTTGGTTTTGGCCTTGGCGAGAGCCGGCAAAAGCATTCCGGCAAGGATCGCAATAATTGCCACCACCACCAGAAGCTCAATCAGGGTGAAGGCTCGACTCCAACCCAATTCCCGAGATCGATTTACCCAAAAACCCCTCTTCTGATTGATCATTTGTAATTTTTGCCAAATCTGCGTTGAATGTCGAGGCCTCAAATTTTCTGCGTTTTTTGAGGATTGTTCTGGCATCCAAAGCCCCCCGCCGATACATCCACTTCCTCTATGAGTTCGCAGGTTCCTTCTGACTTAAAATATAGCCCTTCTCACGAATGGGTCCGCGTTATCGGCGACACGGCCACGGTCGGTATTACTGACCATGCACAGATGGAACTGACCGATATTGTGTTCGTCGAACTCCCGCTTGTTGGCCGGAAGGTCAAAGCTGGAGAACCCTGCGCTGTCGTTGAATCTGTCAAAACAGCGAGCGATATCTATTCTCCGGTTTCGGGAGAAGTCGTTGCGGTCAACACCGCCGCCTCCGATAATCCAGCTTTGGTCAATTCAGACCCCTTCCTGACCGGTAGCTTTTTTACGGTTCGACTTTCCAATCCGTCAGAATTGGAATCACTCTTGTCTCCCGCAGACTACGCCAAACAAGTCGGAGCTTAAGCTTAGGGAATCAAGCTTCCCCTTCAATTTTGTTCGGGAGCATCTCGCCGCAACCCGACCTCATGGGCAATCTCATCAAACTCTGCCCGACTCACTTCGTGCAGTTCTTTGCCCCGTACTTTGAGTTTTTCATTAATTTTGATGACCTTCTCCGTCATCGCCTCATGCGTCTCTTGCGTCCCACCGACCAGCGCAAAATTCTTACCGGTGGTCACCCGCTTATGACCGTCAGAGTCCAACCCGACCCCGACCAGTAAAGCCCGAGCGGGCTCCTCTGACTTCTTAGCCTTCATCATGGCTAAAAAGATACAGCGAAGATTCAATGACTCCAAGCGAATCAATAAAGTGAATCAATGAAGTGTTGCGTTTGAAGTTAGAACCTTGGCCCCAGCAGTATCGGTAAACAAACCGTTCTTTAGGCAGGAATGGCCACATGATCTTCCCGTTCCTCGGTTTCTTCCGATTCGGATTCGTCCGTCTGTACGGGCGCAAAACGTTCACTGTTGAATCCGAGTTCACCATTAAGCCCCTGCATTAACCCTGGATCCCGCGGATTCAAAACCTCTTCTAGCAACACTCCAATCTCCCCGTCTTTCTGCCCCGATTGATGCCGAAAATAACTCCCCCGACCAATATAGAGAGCTCGGATGGTATAAATGCTCCCTTTCTTTGGGAAATCGATAAAGAGCTTCCGCGCTTCGGGTGGAAATTCATCGTTGATGCACACTACCTTCTGGCCTTTGGTAAACATACGTCTCGACGACCAGTCTCCTCAAACCCCGAGCCTTGGGTCAACTCTCACTCACCGTTCGTTTCGCTTTAATTTCGCCAAGCACGAAGCTCTTTTTAGCCGGCCCTCCACCTCAAAATTCAAAGGCTTTTTCGAACAAGGCTTTGACGTCCGCCTCGACTTGCCCGACAAAGCGCAGGTGATGAAGCGAGCTTCTATCCCCGACCTTGAACAGGCCATCCGTACTGTCCCCGATTTTCCGAAATCAGGAATCCAATTTAAGGACATCACTCCCGTTCTAGCCGATGGGCATCTTTTCTCCTCGGTGATCGATCATCTTCTCGACGGAATCCAACCCGACTCTATCGACCTCATCGTCGGAATTGATGCTCGTGGGTTTATCTTGGGAGCTGCTGCCGCAGGTCGCTTGGGGGTCGGCTTTATTCCCATTCGTAAGAAAGGGAAACTTCCTTGGACCACGATCGAACAAAACTACGATCTCGAATATGGAACCAATACGATGGCGATTCATACCGACGCCATCCAATCGGGGCAGCGTGTTCTTTTGATCGATGATTTACTAGCCACAGGTGGAACGGCAGCGGCCGCATTAGCCTTGGTTCGTCAGTTAGGCGCGACGGTCGTAGGGGTTCGCTTTCTAATCGAATTGACCTTCTTGGAAGGTCGCAAACATCTCGGAGCTCACGATATTCGATCCCTGATTTCGTACTGATGCCCCCAGCCTCCTCGCCGATGGATTCCACCGCCTTTTTGAATAATATTTCGCCGTGACCCGACACTGTCATAAATGCGGATGGATCTGGACTCTCCGGGATCAACCTGGACGTAGTGAATCGTGTCCCGAATGCCGATCTGACCTGCGTGCCTGCTTAAACTGCCGGTTCTACGACCGCTCAGCGGCTTTTCAATGTCGAGAACGCCGGGCCGAATCAGTCGCAGAAAAGGACGCCGCAAATTTTTGCGAATACTTCGATTTTCAAAAACGAATTTGGTCCACCACCCCCAGTCAAGACAACCGCGAGCAAGAGGCGCGTGCCGCTTTAAAAAATCTCCTCGGAGACTGATTCCTTGGCCCGAGTGAATCGCCACCGGCAGAGTCACTCTCCGCGCAAAGATGCTAGAAGGTTCCCTCGGCAAGCACCTCGGGTCGCCAGCCAGGTCCAGAACAGGCCGTTGCAAACAACCCCGCCCAGAATCCATCCAAGAGATTCCCAAGGCAAACCCGCACCAGGCAGACGCAAAGACGGTAAAATTGCCAGCAGCGCACTGACCCCGCCGAGTATCAATCCAGCCCAGAGCAGACGCAAATGTTCCCTGAGCACCATTGATTGCAGGCGTCCTGCAGAAAACCCGACAGCCATCAAAAGCCCGAGTTCTCTTCGGCGCTCTTGCACATTTCTTAAGACCACCAGACCTAATCCAAGACTGCCTAAAATCAGTCCAAGTCCTCCCAGCATTTGAAAAGTGTTTAGATAAGTGTTCTGTACAGCATTAAAGCGGTTCAAACGCACGACTGTTGCTTCAGTTTCAAACCCGAAATCCGCTAATCCTCGGGTTAATTCTTCAGCTGCTTGCCTCGTATCGTGGGTCGCATCCACCAGGAAGGTGCGATACCCTGTTTCCCTGGGAAAACGACGAACGAACTCACTTTCAGCAATCAAAAGTTGCCCTTGAAGAATCGAGTTGGCCACCGCCCCAACCAATCGTAACCGAAACGGGCGTCCTTGCTCGTCCACCGAGTCGATCGTATCCCCAACCTTTTTACCGAGGGCCCACTGAATTGAATTCGCATCCCCAATCGCTGCAACTTCGTCCGCCGCCAGTTGGGGGCCTTGGGTCAAATAAAGCTCTCCGCGCGTCAACGATTTCCACGGTAGGAGTGGATTGGCTCCAGCAACTAATTCCTTAAAGGTAAAGGCTCCTCGCTCATCCAACAAAGCCGGATCTACACCCAATAAACGAGGACGCTGTGCCCGATTTAAATTCAAACAACTCGCTTCATCGCCATCTCTCACTCGAAAAGGAATAACAGCTACTCCCTCCAGTTTCTTTGGATTCAAGCCCAACTTCTCTAAACCCCGATCCGTATTGAGGTTTTCAACGAGCGGCAAAGAACTCGAGGCCCAGAGGGCAAAGCCACCCGTGCCTGATCCCCGCTGTGCGGCGTCGCGGGAAGCATCCAAACGGTTAGCAGCAACGACGACGATCAGAAAAACAGCAATAGCTAATAACGCGACCACCGCGGTCGAACGTCCTGGCTGACTGGCTGCAGCGCGGGCAATGACATGGGCCAAAGTGGATGCCTGGGGCTGATTTAAGTTGGCTTGAACCCGATGCCGATACCCCACAAGAACGCCGGTCAGTACCAGGAATCCAGCACCAAAAAAAATACCCGACTGGCTCGATACCTCCGCTGTTGAACCGCCCAGTGCGGCTAGCCCCCCCCCTCCGATGAACACGATCGACGTCCAAGACCTCGGTGACCGCTTGGCGACTGAAGGAATTTCCGAAGCGCCTTCATTCAATAAAGCCAAGTTCGGCCGGCGCATCACTGTCCGCAAAGTCCACGCCTGCGCTGCGATAGCGACACCCACCGCCCCAAGGGCCCCGCCCAAAGTCGATGGCAAGGTCGGTAGAAAGTTCAGACGCGCCCCCGCCACGGCATCGGACCAAAGAGTGTTCAATCCATAAATCACCGCCCACCCATAGGCCCATCCGCCAACCCCCCCCAATAGAGCACCCGCTATCGCTACCAGTGATCCCTCACGAAGATACAACATACCCACCCGAACTGGAGGCCAACCTAGGGCGAGATAAGTTCCAATTTCAGTGGTCCGCCGTTCCAGTCCGAATCGAAAAAGCAAAGAAATGAGAATCACCGCGGAGACAATCAAAAAGAGACTGAATCCAATAAACAGCCCCCCAAAATCCTGACCGCCCTCGGCAGCGGCCCTCGCCGGTTCCCGCACGGATTCAAAGCGAAGCCCGACTTTAACCGGATCGATGCCCGCCCGAAGCCCCAAACCAACCGAACCCATCAACTCCTGAGCCTTCTCCAAATCCGGAGTAAACCAACGAATCGCGGTAGCATCGCCAAATCGATTTCCCCACATCGCTCGCCCCGCTGCTAAGGTGACAAACGCTTTGGGAGTTCCTCTCCATGTTTTCCAATAGGACTCGTCTTCCTCCCCGATGGGACGACTTAATTCGAAGCCTGCGTCCCAATCCCGAGTGCTTTCGGCCTTGGTTAATCCAGGGAATTCGGGCATCAAAGTTCGATCCGCATAGATCCCTCGCAGGGGAACCACGCCACGCACCCGAAATAAATTCGTCTGCTCCAGCAGTCCCACGCCTCCGTCGACTCGGTAGTAAATGACCCGAACCGAGTCCCCGACTTTCACTCTAAGCCGCCCCGCCAACCATTCGTTCACCATAATTTCATCGTCCCGCAGATCCTTGGGCGTGTAAGGGGCACCGACTGCCGTCACCATCGAATAAGGAACAGACCTCTGCCCTGCCTCAAGGGAATTCGCTAGATAGGTTAAAAGAGGCACCGCTGAGGACAAACCTGGCAGCTGACTGGCCACTTCGGAGACGTTTGGATCAATAAAAATACGGCGAGTCACCAACTCAACGGCGTTGGACTCTCCATCCTGACTTCCTCTCGGAGGCCCAACTTTAGGAACTAAACGGACGTCCAATTCTGCATCGGCTAAGGTAAATCCGGATCGGACCTTTGGGGCCAGTTCGACCGTAGCCCCGCCATTAACCGTCACCCCCACCAAGGCAAGATTGGCTCGGCCGGTCAGCCCAGCGGCTAGAGCGAGGCGTTCGTGGGGGACAAAAGCATTGAAGGGGATGCTTTGACTCGCCTGAAAACCCACCTCACCCAATTCCGCCGCGCTGAGAATTCGTCCAACAGTCACCCGCATAGCCACGTTAGCTCGGTCTCGAGGAGAAATCACTGCATCCTGCGATAACGCCGTCGGCTTATGGATTCGCAAGAGCAACTGATCGCCGACCCGAGCTGAAAGATGACTTGCCAGTGCCTCGTTTAAAAACACATTTTCCCCACGAGGCCCGATCACTCCGGATTGCGGCGCCAATCCCCAAAAAGAATCGGGGACACCATAAAGGACAACCTGATTCGCTCGGGCCGACCCTTCCTGCCGAACCGCCACGGCGGGGAGTCTCAAGGCGTAGGACGACAGATGGCTCGGATTGGTTCCGGCAGGGCCCCCGGGGCGAGCCTCAAAAAAACGATCGCGAGAATCCAAAAGAGCGGCTACTTGTCCGGTACGGTTTAGCGCACGTTGCCGGAGGGTGCCCCGGACGGAATCTCCCACCACTAAGGCCCCCACTAGGATGATGGCCGCCACAGCAGCACCCAACCCGACGCCCAAATGACTTCGGAAATGGAAGGAGAGACTGCGTCGGATCAACAATCGTCGATTCATGTAAACGTTTTGCATCATGGGGTTAATTGCTCCGCCAGTGAAGCTATCATCTCGTTCCGTTAGGTTTTCTACAAAAAACTATCTCAAAGAGACTCTATCGAATAAAATTAACCCGTTCATCGTTTTACGTGCAGTTTCCGGCCGAACGGGCTCCGCCCCTTCGCCCCCCTGCACTCTCGAATGATTTAGCGGCACAACGTTTTCAAAAACTTTTCTAATGATTTTTAGCTCAGGAATACTTGCAGCCGCATCGAGCGGTTCTGACCTCTCCTATATCTGGGAAAAGGCCACGCCCGAGGCGAAAGTCATTATTGTCATTCTCGGCGGATTCTCGATTGTCGCTTGGTCACTCATGCTGCAGAAACTCTTCCAAATGCGCCGCGCAAAACGGTATAATAGCTTTTTTGAAACGGAATTTCGTCAGCAAAAAACGGTACTCAGTATTTACGACCGCCAACTCCCCGTCGAAGGCTGCCCACTATTTGCGGTTTACACCGACGGTTGCGTCGACCTGGATGCCCGACTCAAGCAACCCGATAATACCCGGCGCACGCGTCTCTCACTTAAAAGTGTCGAACATGTCAAACGCCAAATCGAGGGTGCTGTCGCTCGTGAAGCACTCCGCTTGGAATCGGGTCTCATCCTGCTCGCGATTGCCGTCAGTGGCGCCCCCTTTATGGGCCTGCTCGGTACCGTGTGGGGTGTTATGGATACTTTCAGCGGGATCGCTAAGGCAGGCCGTGCTGACCTCGCTGCGATGGCTCCCGGTGTCGCCGCAGCACTGATTACCACCGTTGCCGGCCTCCTCGTCGCCATTCCATCCATGTTTGGATACAACTACTTGGTTCATAGCCTACGGGTCTTGACGGTTGAATTAGATAATTTTGCCCAAACCCTCGCCTCTCGACTGGAAACTGAATTTTTACCCGATGATGAGTGATTCAGCGGAAAATAAGGCGATTCCCGCTCCTCTCCCACGAGAATTACGCCGCGGCAGAGGTATTCTGTGCAAGCGTTGTGAGCACATCAATCCTGAGTCTTTAATCGATTGCGAGTACTGCGCCGACCCTCTGCGCATTGAGTGTCCTAGCTGTAAAGAAACTAATCCACGGATCTTAACTCAATGTCAGAAATGCAAGGCCATCCTCCAGCCAACTTTAGTCGGGTCTCTCCTCAGCAAAATCCAGGGTCGCCCCGACCGCAAAAGTCGACCTTCGACCAAGGTCATTCAGGCTGGTAAAGCCATTCTCTGCGCGAACTGTGAACATCTCAATTCAACTGGATTAGAGAACTGCGAACGTTGCAAAGCTTCCTTGTTTACCAAGTGTCCCACGTGCTCAACTCGTAACAGCCGAGTCTTTGAAAAGTGCAGCGCTTGCCAAGGTCCTCTTCAGCGGTCTTTGCTGGATCGGGTCATTCAATCGAAACCGTCGGCCAGATTCAGTCAATCTCGCCAAACCTCTGGCACGGGCACAGTAGATTCCCTCGAGGAAACGGCGAATCAAACGATGGGTCCAGGCATTGCCTGCGCCAAATGTAGCCATGTAAACCCTCTCGACTTGCAACGGTGCACTCAATGCCGAGGTCATCTCTTTGTCACCTGTCACGAATGTGGAGAAGTCAATGCTCGCAACCAAAGTCGCTGCAATCGATGTGAACGGCGCCTTCATAAAAATTCTAAAGCAAAGGAAAAGGTTTTGGACACCAAACCCGTCAATTTGCTTTATTTTGGAATCGCTCTCGCCTCCCTCCTTCTCGGCGGCTTTATCCTCATCCGAGTCATCGGTCTAAGGCTCTTAAACTAAGCATGCGCCGATTTTCTCAACGTAATTCCTTGGTCACTCTGAACGACATCAACGTCACTCCGTTGCTGGATCTCGCCTTCGTTCTCTTGATCATTTTTATTATTACCACTCCCGCTCTTGAACCGGGATTAAATATGAAACTCCCGGTCGGAGGCGATGCCCGGACTCGGACCGACCCCGCTAACGAAGCCACTCTCCAAGGGTTTGCGACTGGTTCATTCTCTTTTCGTGGCGCCAAGCCAGTTGGGGAGAAAGAACTGGAAAACCAACTCATTCAGGCTTACCGCGCCAATTCCCAACTCCTCCTTGTCCTCAAAGTCGAAGGTGAAAAACCCGCCCAAATCTTGGTAAGTTTACTCGACATCTGCGGACGTAATGGACTCACTCGCTTCCGGATTGCGACCCAACTCCCACGGAAGAAATAGCCCCGATGACCGCCACGCCTCAAACGTGCCTGCTGACTTCCGTCGGACTTCACTCCGTCGCCGTTCTTTTCTTCTTCGTTTCCACGGCTTTCATTCCTGCCCCGAGTCCCAACCTCTCGAGCCCTGTCCTAGAAATTGTCTCCGACTCTGTCCGTCTCACCGACGGTCTCACTGTCGGCGGCCCTGAAACTCCTCCCTCCAATCCAGCGACCGGCACCCCACCGACCGCGCCACCCTCTGCCCCCGTCCCTCCGCTCAGACAAGGAACCCGACCTAAACCACCACCGCCCCAGACCGAAGCCTTGCCGATTGAAAAAAAGCATCCGCCAAAAAAAGAGGCTGAGGTCTCCTCAGAACTGAAGCAGATTGAAACAGTTAAATCGCCGAAGAACGCTCAAGATATTGACCCGAATCTCCCCGCCCCAAGCGCCACTAAAAAAACCATTCAAGTTGCACAGAAAACTGTAAAATCAAGCAAAACAGAAACCGACGCCAACGACGCGCTGCGTCGTGCTGAAGCCAGGAAAACTGCGGCCAAAATCGAACGCGAACGAGCGGCTAAAGCCGAAGAAGCAGCCGAAATAGCAGAAGCGGCTGAATCGGCACGGCAAGAGGCGTGGAATAAAAATCAACGAGTACGGATCGATGCTCTCCGCGGGGCGGCCGGATCTCTCAGTTCAACTCTCTCGGGCAAGTTCCAATTCAGCACGCCAGGCAAAGGCGGGGAAGCCTACGCGCCCTACACCTCATACCTTTCCAGTTTCTATAAACTGCGCTGGAGGAAACCCACTACTCTCAATGTCGACCGTGGCGAGGTTGGAGCCGAAATTGTCATCCTTCGCAATGGTACAGTAAAATCTTTCCGCATAACCGACCCATCACGAATCCGAGCCCTCGACGACTCCGTGCGCGAAGTCCTCGATCGGAACCGTCAACTCCGCCCTCTACCCGACGGCACCGAGGACGCCGAACGAACAATTTCTATCCGGTTTGACCTCTCCGCAGCGGCGGCCATGTGACCAATCGCGCACCTTACTCATTCCTGACCTCTATCCGTTCCGCATTCATTCACTGCCCTTATGAACTTCCCTCTGAAATTCTTCGCTTCACTTGCTTTAACTTTCTCCCTGCAGGCAGCTCCGCAGGTGAATGTCACCGATACGACTTCCCGATCTATTCCTATTTCACTCACGGGATTCTCAGGTGAAACACGAAAAGTTCTGGAGTTCGATCTCTTCGTAGCTGGTTTTGATCTCGTGGACGTTTCACAAGCGCAATACGATCTCAACGGCCGAGTTGAAGGTAAAACGGAGGGGACGCTTTCAGACACTGCCAATAAGGCTTCTCTTTTTAATCGAGCCTATCCGGGCGGCACGACTCGGACTCAGGCTCATGCTCTGGCCGACGATGTCGTTCAAGCCATCACCGGACGCAAAGGGCTCCGAGGAACGAAGATCGTTTTTAAGGTTCAACGCGCTCGGACCAGTGAGATATATGCCTGCGACTTCGATGGCTCAAACCCCGTCCAGTTGACCTCTGACAATAATATTGTCGCGGCACCTGCTTGGAAATCCGGTTCGCGCTCGATTTACTATACCAGCTACCGCGCTGGAAACGCCGATATTTACCAGCAAGATCTCAATACCGGCGCCCGCACTGCCATCGTTCGGTTCTCCGGTTCCAACATCAGCCCATCGCCCTCGGCCGACGGTTCAAAACTCGCCATGATCCTGAGCAAAGCAGGGAGCCCAGACCTCTGGATCTCCGACTCGAGTGGCGGTAGTCTAAAAAGGCTGACCTCAACACCCGCCGATGAATCCTCCCCCTGCTGGTCCCCTGATGGATCCACTCTCTGCGTCGTTTCTCGGGAAAGCGGTTACCCGCTGCTCTACACGATTCCAGCTTCCGGCGGCACTCTGCGGAAGCTAACCACGGGTAATGTCCGCAATACCACCGAACCCGACTGGTCGCCGGATGGAAAATGGATTGCCTTCACTCGGCAACGGGGTGAAACCTTCGATATTTGTATTGTTTCAGCCACTGGGGGCGATGCTAAAGTGATCACTGAAGGCGAAGATCCTTCATGGTCACCCAATTCTCGAACACTTATTTTTACGCGTCGAACCGGAAAGTACGGATCAAAACATCTCTCGCTGCTTGACTGGCCAACCGGTCATGTAAAGGATTCGTCACGGGTCGATGGCAGTAGCTCACAACCCAGTTGGAGTCGCTAATTGTTGTACAACCTAATCTCACCCAAATGAAGTCTTTCTCCAAGCTCGCCACTCTCACGCTGTTGGCCTTGCTCTCAAGCTCCGCTGGTTGCAAAAAGGGTACAAAAAATATTACTCCGCTGCCCGGCTATACCAAGCCGCCGATCTCCGGCCCTATCACCCCAGGTAATCCGCTCGGCGGTGCTAATGGAAACAATGGCTCTGGCCGACCTCTGCCCACCGATTCCGGTGGTTCGGTTCCTCAGGATATCATTGATAAACCGAAATCAACAGACCTCGCCGGTCAGACAGACCGAGAAGTTATCGACGGTATGGTCGCTGATCGTGAGCATTTCAAGGCTAATACGGTTTACTTTGAATTCGATAAGGCCTCTGTTAAAGCTTCGGAAAAAGGCAATGTCACCACTGTCGCTGATTTCCTAAAGTCTAAACCAGAGGCTCGTCTCGCAGTCGAAGGTCATTGCGACGAACGCGGCACCGAAGAATACAATCGTTCCCTCGGTGAACGCCGTGCTCTCTCTGTTCGCGAAATGCTTCTCAATATGGGCATCGCTGCAGATCGCGTCGTCACCCGCAGCTTCGGTGAAGACAAACCTTCAGAACTTGGTCACGACGAAGCCGCTTGGGGTAAAAATCGCCGTGGCGAATTTATCCTCCTTCTCCCACCAGCCTCCGTCCGCTAATCCTTTAGCTCGAGCACATTCGACGTTCTAATCTCTCAAAACCCCGCCCTCGGCGGGGTTTTTGCCTCCTAAACTCAGCCAACCCATCTCTTCGCCATTGAGATTTAGCGCTTCTTTAAGGAAACTCCCACGATGATCCTGATGGCTGCGACCCGTTTCGCTCTCACACTCTCGGTCGGAAATCAATGGCCCGAATTTCGTGGCCCCTCCCATCAAGGCGTTTCTGTCGCGACAAATATTCCAGTCCATTGGTCTTCCACGGAAAACATCGCGTGGACCCGCCCTCTCCTCGGTTCCGGTTGGTCCTCTCCTTCGATCGCTAATAACGTCCTTTATCTCTCCTCCGCTACCGGTGATGGCAAATCAGATCCTTTAGCCCTAGCAGTCTCTGCTTACTCAACTCACGACGGAACTGAACTCTGGCGCACCCCTGTCTTGCCTCGCGGAACAAGTCCTCTCCCCTCTATCCACGACAAAAATGGCCAGGCCAGCCCCACCATTCTTGTCGATTCGTCGCGCCAACGATTGTTCGCTCACTTCGGTCATCTCGGAACGGTTGCCCTCGACTCGCAAGGCCGACTCCTCTGGGAACAAACTACTCTCGGTTACACGCCCATTCACGGTAATGGAGGATCACCCGCTCTGGTCGATGAAACTCTTCTCTTTTCTTGCGATGGTGGTAGCGATCCGTTCGTCGTCGGTCTGGATGCCAATACTGGCAAAGTTCGCTGGAAAACACCGCGTCGAACCTCGGCTAAACGAACTTTCTCGTTCTCCACTCCGCTCGCCGTAACGGTGGATGGCGCAACTCAAGTCATTCTCCCAGGAAGCGGCTTCGTCGGCGCTTACAATCCAATCACCGGCTCCGAACTGTGGAGGGTCAACTATGGCGAAGGCTACTCGGTCATCCCAAGACCTGTTTTTGCCGACGGTCTACTCTTTATCGGGACCGGCTACGATGCCCCAACTCTCCTTGCTATTAATCCGTCTAAGGCTTCAGGCGATGCCACATCAACGGCGATCGCTTGGCGAATTAATAAGGGTGCTCCCAATACACCCTCGGTCGTGGTTCATAATGGCTATCTATTTTTTGTCTCCGATGCCGGTATCGCCTCCTGCGCCGAGAGTGCTACAGGTAAAATCCTCTGGAATGAACGCCTTGGCGGCGGCTTTTCGGCCTCTCCTATTCTCGCCGAAGGTCGACTCTATTTTATTAACGAAGAAGGAATTACCACGGTGATCAATGCCTCTTCCACCTTCCAGATCCTCTCTCGCAATGACCTTAAGGAACGGGTCCTTGCCTCACTCGGGGTCATCGATAATGCCCTCTTTATCCGAACGCGAACCCAACTTCTGCGGATAGGTTCTAAACCGAAAATCTGAACTCTGGATCTCTCTCAATTCCAAAGCTCTGGTGAACCGGCGTCAACCCGCCAGCAATTCCTTCAACGGATGATCCCGATCAAATCACCTCAGACTCTCATCGATATCGGTACCAACTCCGTAAAAATGCTCGTTGCTGATCTCTCCTCGTCCTCTATCACTCCGATCCTTGATTGCACAGAACAGACCCGTCTTGGGGAAGGGTTCTACGCGCAGCACCTTCTGCAACCTGAAGCGATCCGCCGCACCACAGCAACTGTCGCACGCTTCGTCGCCCACGCCACTGCACTCAAAACAACCTCCATCCGAATCATCGCCACCAGCGCGGCAAGAGATGCCTCCAATTCCACCGCCTTAATCGATGCCGTTCGACTTGAGACGGGCCTCGAAATCCAGATTATATCGGGCGAGCGCGAGGCAGAATGGAGCTTCTCTGGCGCCACTTTCAATCCAACCTATTCCACTCATCAACGCCTCGTCCTCGATGTCGGGGGAGGATCTACGGAATTTATTATTGGGACTTTTGACCAAATCCGGTTCCGCCATAGTTTTGAAATCGGCAGTGTCCGACTCCTCGAACATCTCTCCCTGCCTCAGTCACCCGATCATTCACTTCTTCTAGAGGCACGGTCTTTTCTCGATCACTTCATTCAATCCCAAATCCTTCCAGTCATTAAGGACCATACTGCTGGTATCGAAACTGCCGTCGGGGTGGGCGGAAGCACCGCGATTCTTGCGATGATTGACGAAGGTCTAAAGGACTTTGATCGAGAGCGTATCGAAGCAAAAAGCTTCACTCTTTTATCACTCGAAAAACTCGTCGAGCTCTTATGGTCCTTACCTCTTAAGGAACGTCAATGCCTCACCGGCCTCCCACCCGAACGCGCCGATGTCATCCTGACCGGTGCAGTGATTTACGAATCGATTCTCCGTGCCCTTTCCCCCTTACGCCTTGGCATCAGTACACGGGGACTCCGCTTCGGTGCCCTCCGTCATTTCAATCGTCTCCCCTAAGCCACCTAAAAAGAGGTCTCGAAGAGTCGGTAAGAACCTGACTGCTGATTGCGAAGCGACGCCTTTCTCAACCGCTCCGGCAAATCTAAGACCTGTAAGCCTGCCGGTATGAACATCCCCTTACTTGATCAAGAAACGGAGCAACTGCTGCTTAAGCACGAAAGTGAACCGGAACATACCCACCATGTCGCACGGCTTGCCAATGACCTCTTAGAAGGGTTCTCAGTTCGGTTCCAACCCTGCGGAGATGATCGACTTCTTCTCCGCTGTGCCGCGTTGCTCCACGATACCGGTTGGTCACTCACTCAACCCGATGGAAAAGCTCACCACAAAGCTTCCGCTTTAATTATCTCAGACTTTCCGTGGCAATCGCTTAACCCAGACCAAATCCATCAAGTAGCCGCTGTTGCACGGTATCACCGCAAGGCTCTTCCCTCGGATGATCATCTGGAATTCTTTCGCCTGCGCGAGGGTCTCCGTTCTCGGACTCTCTGGCTCGCTGCCTGTCTAAGGCTCGCCGATGGATTAGATTGTCGGCATCTGCAGAGGGTCGAAGCGGTGCGGATTGAACCTTGGGGCGACGGATGGACTCTCCGAATCTATGCCAAAGCTGAGATTGGACCTGAGCTATTGGCCGCTGAAAAGAAATCAGATCTCCTACTCCAACTCACCGAGGCTCCCTTACGAATTTGCCTAAGTGAAGTCAGTGTCACTGTTAAAAAACCGAGCGAGACGAATCTCTCGCAACTACCCTAAGAATTTATAAGAAAAAGCCCGCCGGAAGCCGGCGGGCTCTGTAAATTAAACGAAAGCTCGACTAGAAGCGATCGCTGCGTCCGCCACGGTCGCCACGGTCGCGATCGCCGCCGCGTTCTCCACGCCAACCGCCGCCGCCGCCGCCGCCGCCGCCGCCACCACCGCCGCCACCGCCGCGGTATCCGCCGCCGCCGCCGCTGCTGCCGCCGCCGCCACGGTATCCCCCGCCGCCGCCGCCGCCGCCGCCGCCGCGGAATCCGCCGCCGCCGCCGCCGCCGCCGCCCGGACGCTCTTCACGAGGACGTGCGATATTGACGGTCAAAGGACGACCGCCGAGTTCTTTGCCGTGGTACATTTCCACAGCCTTGTTGGCTTCGTCAGAAGAACCGAATTCGACGAAGGCGAAACCACGGGACTTACCGGTAACACGGTCCAGCATCAGGTTTACGTTGGTGACCACACCGGCTCCACCGAAGTGATCCTGTATATCACGCTCTAGGGTCTGATAGGACAGATTGCCTACGAACAAACGGGCATTATTTTCCATACTAATTACTTTAAGCCGCTCTACAACCGAGTGAGGGAGTCTGCACTAGCAAACCTCTATTTTTGGGGACACCGAACTGAGATCCTCCGCAAACCGTCAACGCGACGCCGGCACTGAATGTTAAAAACGGACGCCGTATGTGGACAGACTGCGGACCGACCGTCAACGGAATAAATATAAATATAAATAAATATAAATAGTTAGAATTAGCTAGCACGCCCTCCCCGAACCCAGGTTGACGCCGCCGGTTCAGGAAGTCCAAGCACTCGGTACGCTGTTCTAAAATGCATTTTGGCAATCTTGGGAAGAACTTCCGCGCCATGCTTGGCCATCGCAGTTCGTCCCGCTACTTCAACTCCCTTGGCTGCGCCTTTCGGCAAAGGTACCTCATACTCTCGCTCCAATCGTTCCATGCGTGTCACATACTCGTCCCGAGCTAAAATCGAAGCCGCCGCGACCGCCATGTCCGATTCCGCCTTATGTCTTTGCACCAATTCTAGGGTTCGCCCCTTCTCCATCAACGCCCTCTCCACAGTCGTCTTGCTCGATGCAAACTGATCACTGATCGCTCGCACCGGTAACGGAACCATCAGGGGGCTCTGCTCCATCAGATTCTCAATCACTCGCGCATGTCCCCAGGCCAGAACGGTGTTCACTGACCCATACCGAGAATGCATACGGTTATAAGCTTCGTTGCCAATCACCACCACATCGTAAACACATCCTAGGGTCGACCGAATGATTTTAGCTAATCGTCCAATCTGCACATCGCTGCTGACACTCTTCGAATCTTTGATCCCAGCGTCGCTCCATGCCCCGAGTATCTTCGCATTGACATAAACTCCAGCAATACACAGTGGCCCAAAAAAATCTCCCTTTCCTGATTCATCGACTCCAATCCGCGGATCCATCAATGTTGGATCCAGCACCTGCTCATAACCCAAGGCCACTTTTTGCAGAATCTCAGGCTCCAATATGAACTCGACAAAGTCTCGGGTCCCCTTCCCTTGTACCACTAACTTACCGCTTAAATAAAATGTCACGTTGTACTCTTTTCTTACCCCACTAAATCGAGCATAGGGCACCTCTCTCAAAAGATAGTTTCCTGCTCGAACATGCCTCTCCAGTCGGTCCGCCTGCTCTGCGGTTAAGGTTGCTGTGTAGATCGTCATGTCCCTACCTTTCCTCGCTGAGACCCTCTCAAGTCCAGTCGGAACTTACCTTCTTCTTTCTCTCAGGTTCTTGATAATTCAGAGTCTGCCGCCTCGATATGGCCCTCCCTAGCCTCATCCCCAAATTGCAGTACTTGCCTCTGGTCTCCCAGTTGCTCGGTTGGTTCGATACCCACGCTCGACCTCTTCCTTGGCGTCTCTCTCGCGATCCTTATGCCATCTGGATCTCCGAAATTATGCTCCAGCAGACCCAAGTTAAGACGGTGATCCCCTACTGGACGCGCTGGATGAACTCGCTGCCTGATGTCAACTCTCTCGCCGCCGCTTCTGAAGATCAGGTCTTAAAACTCTGGGAAGGCCTCGGCTACTATTCCCGTGCCCGTAATCTCCAGAAGGCTGCTCGCAAAATTAGCGTGCGAACTGACGGTTGCTTTCCTAGGTCCCTGGCCGATCTCCTCGATCTTCCAGGCGTTGGCCCTTACACCGCTGGAGCCATCGCTTCGATCGCCTTCGATCAGCCAGAGCCAATTCTTGATGGAAATGTCATCCGTGTCCTCACTCGCCTTCTTGCTCTCTCGGGAGATCCCAAATCGAAGGCGATCAACCAACAACTTTGGACAACAGCCTCTGCCCTCGTCGAGGAAGCGAATGTCGCCTCTCGCTGCGGCACCCAACGGTGCGCTCGTTTTAATCAAGCTTTGATGGAACTGGGGGCCATCGTGTGTACCCCAAACCAACCTCTCTGCCACCTCTGTCCTTGGCTCTCGCATTGCGCAGCCCAGCGCCTCGGCCAAGCTCAACACTTCCCCGAAACGCCCCCACGCCCCCCGACCACCCCTCGCTTCTTCGCCACCGCTCTGCTTTCGTCTTCGGGTCGCTTTCTTCTCCGCAAACGCACCACCGTTGAGGTCAATGCCGGCCTCTGGGAATTTCCAAATCTAGAAACTGAACCTGATGCCAACCCAATCAATCAACTCGAAGACTGGCTGGGACTTCCTTCGCTCAAGTGGGTTCGCAAAGCGGATCTTCGTCATTCAATCACCCGCTATCGAATTACTCAAAGAATCCTCGTTGCCGAAGCGTCTCCTGACCTTCGCGGTCTCCCCAGCGAATGGCTCTGGGTCGCTCCAAACGACCTTCAACACTTCGCTCTCACTGGACCGCATCGGCGGCTTGTCCAACGACTCCGACTTGACTCCGCATGATCACCCTCACAAGCCGCATTGTCACCGGTACCCCGACAGTGGCACCCTACTCGCACGTGAACGAAGACAGCCTCATCGAACCGGAACATCCGCACTTCTCCGGATTCATCTTCAAGATCCAAGCCAATATGGATCCAAAACATCGCGATCGTATCGCCTTCGTTCGGGTGGTAAGCGGGAGATTTGAACGTGATATGACCGTTCTTCATGTTCAATCCGGTAAAAAAGTTCGACTAAGCTCCTCTCACAAACTGTTTGGCAACGAACGGGAAACCATCAATGAAGCCTTTCCTGGAGACATTATTGGCTTGGTCGGTCACGACGGATTTGGCATCGGGGACACATTAACCTGCGATCCGTCGATCCGCTACGACGAGATTCCTCGCTTCACCCCAGAAGTCTTCGAATATTTTCACAATCCCAATACCGCCAAGTTTAAGCAGTTTCGTCAGGGCCTCGACCAATTACTCCTCGAGGGGGTCGCCCAAGCCTTTCTCCTCAAGGATACCGCAAGTCGAGTTCCCCTGCTGGCAGCCGTCGGTCCCCTTCAGTTCGAAGTGCTTCAATACCGGATGGAAACGGAATACACAGCCGAAACCCGTCGTGAAACCGCCCCTTTTAACTGCGTTCGCTGGCTTCCAGTTGGCACTCTCCCCGAAGATCTCGATTCCATTTCACTTCCAACGGGCGGGCGCTTTGCTTTCGATATCGACAACAATCCGGTTGCACTCTTCCCGTCTGAGTGGAGTCTAAACTATTTCCGACAAAACAATCCTAACATTTCCCTAAATAGCCTCGCCCCAGCGCGGTCCAGCGATCGCTAAATTTCTCTTTAACCTACCCCCAGCTTTCCATGTCATCGACGCAGTATGCCACCCCATCGATGCCGGACGCCCAAGGCCATTTTGGCCCTTTTGGCGGACGGTACGTCCCTGAAACCCTTGTTCATCCACTTCAACAACTAGAGGATGAATACTGGCGCGCCCAACAAGACCCCGATTTCCAACAAGAATTAGACTATTACCTCCGTGAATTTGTCGGACGCCCCACGCCATTGTATTACGCCGAACGTCTGACCCGCGAACTGGGCGGCGCCAAGATTTATCTGAAGCGCGAAGACCTCCTCCATACCGGCGCTCACAAAATTAATAACGCCATGGGACAGGTCCTCCTCGCTCGCCGCATGGGTAAAACGCGTATCATTGGCGAAACTGGAGCCGGTCAACACGGTGTCGCGACCGCCACCGTCGCGGCCATGTTCGGGATGCAGTGCGTCATCTACATGGGCGCAGTCGATTGCAAACGTCAGGAATTAAATGTCTACCGCATGAAAATGCTGGGGGCTGAAGTAGTCGCAGTTAAAGCAGGTCAACAGACCCTGAAAGAGGCAGTCAATGAAGCCATGCGCGACTGGGTCACCCACGTCCGTTCCACGCATTATATTCTTGGGACCGCCTACGGTGCTCATCCTTATCCGGTCATGGTGCGCAACTTTCACCGGATCATCGGCGATGAAGCGCGTCGTCAAATTCTCGAACAAGAAAAACGACTACCCGACATTTTGATCGCCTGCGTCGGTGGCGGTTCCAACGCCATCGGCCTCTTCTACCCTTTCCTCAATGATCCCTCGGTCAGGATGCTCGGTATTGAGGCCGGCGGTGAAGGTATATTGCCCGAACGACACGCAGCACGCTTTCAAGGAGGTTCTCTAGGCGTTCTCCAAGGAACCCGCAGCTATATTTTACAAGATGCGTTCGGCCAGATCCAACTCACCCACTCGGTGAGTGCCGGCCTCGATTACGCGGCGGTCGGACCTGAGCACGCTTGGCTCCGCGACGAAAAACGGGTGGATTACGATTACGCGACCGACACAGAAGCCCTCGATGCCTTCATGCGATTGGCGCGGCTCGAAGGAATTATTCCAGCCCTAGAAAGTGCTCATGCGGTCGCCGGCGCGATCAAGGTAGCTCCGAATCTTTCCAAAGACGCCCTGATCATTGTCAATCTATCGGGTCGCGGAGACAAAGATGTCATGCATGCAGCCCAGCAAATCGGCCTGAAACTGCCAGACTAAGTGAGCAACAAAGCAGAGAGCAAGCGGTGCGGCCTGCAACACCGACTCTAAAACAAATTGGAACGTCCCTTGCTCTGATCGAAAAGACCTGTCAGTTTTTGGCTTCCGCAACGTGGGGGGGCGCACCGGTTTCGACTGGGTTAGCCTGCACGAGACGGCATGCCGAGGATGGTACGTTGGCCTCGTAAATCATCGAACCAAAAAATAAAAGCTAACGAAGAGTTGGCCCTCGCAGCCTAATTGGCTCGACGTTTCGCCCTGAACACCTGCTACAGGAACGAAACGCATTTAGCAGGTAGGGTCGCCGGCGGAGTTCGCGCGTTGGCGGCCGAGAAACTTCATGCGAGCTGGGAGTTGGCGATCCATGTCAGCCGGTTACGACAACTCCAAGACAAAAAGGCTGACTAAGCATGTAGTCGTTTCGGGTTGAATGATCTAGGACGCGGGTTCAATTCCCGCCGCCTCCACCACTTTTTCCTCAACAAAATTGGGTATTTGGTTGAATTCCTGACAGATTCCTGACAGATCCGCCCCATGTCGAAACCGAAGTTTCCCATGGTGGTGAAACGGGTCCACACAGCCGTGAAAATCTACCGCACGCCAACCAATGGCTGCGACTCCTACACGGTTGTCCACTACGTCGGAGAAAAACGTCAACGCAAGACCTTCGCCGATTTGGATTTGGCCGTCACGGAAGCGGAGGTCACCGCAAACAAGTTGTCCACGGGTGAACTGGATGTGCTCACGCTGACGAGCCAAGATCGCTTGGCGTCTGTTCGCGCGGTCGAGGCGCTCAAGCCAACGGGCGTCCATTTGGAAATGGCTGCCCTCCAGTTTGCGGAAGCAGTCAAAGTGATGGATGGCGGGTCGATACTCGAATCCGCGCGGTTTTACGCCAAGCAAAACCCTCACAGGTTTCCCCGAAAACTCCTGCCTGAAGTGGTGGAGGAATTGTTCGCCGCAAAACAGACCGACGGGATGAGCGCGGTTTACCTCAAAGATTTGCGCGGACGCTTGGGTCGATTCGCTCAAGCCTTCAAAATAACCATCGCGATGGTCACCACCGCCGAGATTGAGGACGTCCTCCGGTCCCTCGGGTTGTCGGGGCGTTCGCCGAACAATTACCGGCGCGCCATCGCCACTCTGTTCTAATTCGCGGAAACGCGCGGGTATGTCGCCAAAGGCGCGGCGCAGGTCGAATCGGTGGCCGTCGCCAAGGAGGATGAAGGCGCCATCGAGATTTTCACGCCGGAGGAAATGGCGCGAGTCTTGGAACATGCCGAGCCGGCACTGATTCCCTTCCTGACGATTGGAGCATTTGCAGGGTTGCGGCGCGCGGAGATTGCTCGACTGGAATGGCCGCAAGTCCGGCCCGACGACTGCTTCATCGAAATAAAAGCAAGCAACGCCAAGACGGCAAGCCGCCGACTCGTGCCAATCTCCGAAAATCTGAAACAGTGGCTGGCGCCGCATAAGCAATCGCAGGGAAAAGGTTGCCCTTACGCCAGCAGGTCAAAGCAACTGCTCTGGATCGCTGAGGGCGTGCATGAGAAGTGCCAGCAGGAAACGCCGCCGGGAGAGTTTGTTTGGAAACACAATGCACTGCGACATTCTTTCATCAGCTACCGCGTGGCACAAACTCAGAACGTGGCCCAAGTGGCGCTGGAGGCTGGGAACTCACCGCGTATGGTTTTCTCAAACTATCGCGAGTTGGTGCGTCCCGCAGACGCGGTGAAGTGGTTTTCGATTGCTCCTGCCTCTGGCCCGGTTCTCGCAACCTTACCCGAGCAGGCGTCGGTTGAAACCGCACTTTGAACTGCCTCATTGCCGGTATTCACATCCGGCGAGTGATACTTGATGCTGTTCAGTCCAACTTGAGCTGAACGTCCCCGGCGCTCCACTCGAAAGTGTTCGGTCAGATAAGCGTCAACGTCGCTGACTTTGAACCTTACGGTCCGTCCAATCTTGAAGTAGGGCAAGTAGCCGAGCTTCATCCAATTGTCGATGCACCGCGTCGTGCATTGCGCGTAGGCGGCGACTTCGGACTTCGTGAGTAGCTGGCTCATAAGGTGATTCTTTTTCGGTCGCACAGCGAACTTGCTCGCCCAATATGCGCTTCACATTTTGCAGTCGGCCAGGAGGCTCAATCCGAACAAACAAAATGAGAACACTTTCAGAAGGCATCGCGCCGCCAAGGATTTTGACCCGCTGTGCCTCCGCCAAGCTTGGGTCGAAGGAATGTGGTGGAGCGCCACGACTCCCCTTGGTCGCCGCAACGTCTTGAAGCGCCAAAACGTTTCGATTTACCTTTGGCTGGCCATGATGAAGACCATCATCAGTGGATCGCCTTCTGGTTCCAAGTCCGGAAACTCCACTTGCCACTGGACATCACCTACCGGAGCGTACTCGGATACATCGACTGGCGGACGGCCTACAAAAAGGAAAGCGGGAAGACCGTTGGACGGAACACCGCGATCTTCGAGCTCAAGACGCTTACGATGATCATCGGGGAAGCCGTGCGGCTGGGGCACACCGAAGGCAACCCCCTAGTCAGCCTCACGCTCCGAAAGGACAAGGCCCCGAAGAAACCGGAGCTCGCTGACGCGGAAATTGTGGCGATCAAGGCGGCACTTGCCGAGGAACCCGAGTGGATGCAAACCGCCTTCAAAATCGCGCTTCACACCGGCTGTCGCCTCCGCGAAACCCGCATCCCCATGAGCTGTGTCGATTTCGCCGAGAACAAGATCACCTTCCCGTCGCCGAAAGGCGGAGAGGCCCGTGCGTTTTCCATTCCGATGCCGACCGCGCTCCGGCCTCTTTTGGAGAAGATTGCCAAGACCAAGCAAAAATTCACCGTGGAGTTCCCGTTCCAGCCGTCTCGCCGGTGGCAGCAATTCTTCATCAAGATCAAGATGCCCCACCTCTGCTTCCATTGCCTCCGCGTGCCCACATTACTGTCTACTACCTATGGCGATTCGCCTCGAACTATTCCTTAGCGCAGGAGTCAATTCGCCGCCGACAAAAATTACCATCGGCACGGCATGGACGATACTTGGGGGGGGCAAGCCTTGAAATTCGCGCGGCCAAAGAATGGCTCCTTTCCAGCGATGTTGAAGTGCCCCCACCCACCCCCCGAACCGTCATGGACACAACTCTTCGAGCAGGCTCCGAACAAACCCCACGACGTCGGCTTGGGTCTCCGGATCGGGCCGACCGTAAAGAAACGTCGCCACCCGCCTTGGACCCACCGCCTCCGGATCGAGAAAATCCTCCCTCAAATAGCCAATCGCGGCCTGCGTGCTCGGGTCCTGGAGCAGCGGCTTCAGCAGCGTCGATACGTCCGCGACACCGCTTCCGTAGTTGCGCAAGAGATAGAAGAGATCATAGGCGTCCTTGTTCTCACCGCGAATGCGAAAGGCAAGGGCCTTGAGCACGACATAAGCGCCTGCTCCGCAGACCCGGATTTTGCGGGTGGCCTTTTCCCCGGCGATTGTTCGGCCATCGATTACCACAACCTGCTGGTCCAGAAACGCGAGATGAAGGCCCGGCGCGATGATTGCAGCCCAATCCTTGGTCAGCGGGAAAAGGCTTCCAGGCTTCCCCTCCACGCCCTCCGGTTCGATGAGGAAATCGACGGTCACGGGCGGTTCGCTGATGCGCCAGCGTTGTCGAGTAGTTTTACCCTCGTCGTTGGTGTCCGCCTGGAAACCGGCCTCGCGGAGTCGCCCGGCGACTTCCTTGTAGCGCTCCCCGCCAACGAGCGCGAAGGCCAATCCCAGGTCGAGGTCCAGCGTGCCGACGTGCCGAGTCACGTTTTCCGGGAGGTGCTCCTGGTCGATGATCAGGGAGGGCACAAGTCCTCCCACGACGACGAGTTCGTCCATGAGGTCACCGAGTTTTGTGGCAAGGTAAAGGCAAGTCGCCTTGACTCGTTCGGCCTGATCACGCGGGTATCCGGCGGCTGTGGTTGGTTTGTCAGGCATGGGGGGATGGATTCAAAAGCTTGCCACGGAGGTTCGCCGCCGCATCGGCGGATCGTTCAGGGTGGTCCTTCAGATCCAGATACACCTGCACCGGATTCGCGCAGGAGATTCCATCGCGAACCTCGCTGCCGTGAAACACCCCGGAATCGTTCGGCCTCACGAGCCAAACATTCTCGCCGCGTTCCGTCTCGTGGAAGCCGATCCGTCCGAGCGCGTTGGCGTCGGGCAACTCGGCGACGAACATCGTCACCAACCGGTAGCCCGCGAAGCCACACCACTGCCACGCACCGGCAAGGGCGGTTGCGGCGTGTTCGATCTTCTCGGCTTGCAGGGTCTCCGCCAATCGCCTCAACAACTCGTCGCTGGAACGCGAGGCCACATGGCCGCGCACGACTTGATGCATCGAGAAGTCGTGGGCCTCGAACAACGCATCCAGCAGAGCGCCATATTCAGTGACGCGGACGAGGCCGTCGGCTTGCCGCGAGACAAGCTGTTGTTCCGACAACCCCCGCACTATCCGGCTCGTGGATCCCTCATCGAGCCCGCTGAGCCTGGCCAACTCGCGCTGGGTAAAAACTTCGCGGTGCCTCATGAGCAGCCACCGCGCTATTCGAGCGCTTTTGGGAGCAAACAGACTCCGGGGCCGCCCTACACGCTTGAATCGGTTCGGCTTGCCCTCGATCTGAACCCGCATTCCTGGAGCCACGATGTGGGCGTTCCCGGAGAGATCAAGCCAGCCGACGCCCGCTTCCTCGCACATCCTCCGCCCCACGTCGCCCATGAAAGGCACCGCCACCAGCGGGATGGCTTTCCTGCCTAGGGTTTCGGCATCGCCGCGAGCGCGCCGCGCCGCCATGGCCACCGTAGCAGCCTGACCGCTCGCCTTGTAGTTGACCACCCACACGCGGTCGCCCGATGAAACCACCAAGTCCACCTCCGCAGACCGTGCCGTCGAACCCTTCCTGACCTTCAATTGATTTGCCGGAATGTTCAACAATTCCGCCAGACACGACGGGACGTCACCTATGCGCGGCTGTGTGCGTACGCTATTCATAGTGATAGTTTACTGCGATTTGAACACGCGTTCAAGGAGGTTAATTTTCACAAACACACAACCTCGCCCTCAGGTATCATCACGGTCGTCCGGCTGACTGGGACACCAAACGGCCTCCACCACTTTTCTTTGGGTTTTTTGGATCTCGCTTGATCGTTCCCACCAATTTCCTGCACTTCCCTCTATTTTAAAGGGCAAAGATCGGAACCAAGGGGCCAATCGGAGGAAGCAAAGGAGCTTCACAGGCACTATCGACACACGGACGAAGAAGGTATACGGTCGAAATTCCACGGTGTACCGCGCCGGGTATTATTGCCCGGATGGGAAAAGGGTCATTAGGAAACTGCGACGACCTGATCCGCGCTCAGGACATCCTCCGAGAAGCGGCCCAAGCCTTTGGCCGATCAAGGCCCGATTCGCTCTCCTTCACGCCAGAAGAGCAAAGGGACGCAGAGGCCGCCATGGCGCTCTTGGCTCCATCCAAGCTCAGCTTGTATGTAAAAGTACGCCGAACCTCATGGTTCCCTAGTTGCCGAAAGTAGGATATTCGACGAACGAAGGCGGGGCGAAAGGTCGGCCAAAGTCGCGTGGACATCTCTGACTCCTCCTTTGATTCAATAGTGCTGCGACTGGCTTTCAACAAAGTCGCGCTCCGAACGTCCGCCGCAGCCACTTCAAAACTTTATCCGCCGAGCTAGGCTAACTCAGATTGCCTGATTCTAGGCGCTGAGCGCAAAGCCACCCACCGGACTTATCCCAGAAAAGAATTTTGACCCGATGACGACGTTGCTTGCTGAAGACAAAAAGGCGACCCGAAAGAGGAGCCAATTGCAGCGAACTGCGAACAATCCCGGCCAGCAGATCGAAGGACTTGTGTACGGCGACGATTATTATTCCCAGCACAGGCTTCCCACCCACGGAATACCGATTGGGATCGATGAGATTGGAGTACGCTTACACACTACTTCCGCCCGAATTGCGGCGATACAAATCCGCAACGAAATGAGGCTTCTGACGATTAGCCGAAGGCAAATGTTTAGGCGGAACTAATCCTCGGCGTAACAGCAACTGCTCGTTCTCACGTTCCAAAACAATCAAACGTAAAATCAAATCCATATTCTGGCGCAACAAAGCTCGAACCTCAGGTTGCATCGCACGCTCTTCGGGGCTCAAACCCAACCAAGCCATGCGGTGGGACCGAATCCGACCTAGAGAACCCTCCAACCGCGCTAAGACCTCACTCCGAATCTGACACTCGTCCAGTGGGCCAGCCCCCTCTTCCTGTCGGAGCAGCTGAGATCTCCGTTCAATCCAAACTAGAAGTTCCATATGCAGGGTCAGATGACTTCTCAAATCACTCTCGATGGAACTTGTTACATTCATTTCTTTGACGGTCCTAAATCCGGGGGAGTCTTGGACGGAACGCCGATCTTCGCCGGATCAGACTCTTTCGGCCCCACTTTAACAGCCTCAGGCCGGACAGAATTAGTGGTACCCTTAGCCAATCGAATCTCCTTTTCGGTTACGTCCGTCCAACGAATGTTCTCAAGTCGCCATTTTGCGCTATCGAAAATAATCTGTAATGAGGGCGACAGCTCTTTCTCATCAATTTCTTTTACCTTTAGCAGAATATTCTCATAAATATTTGTCGACTCCTTAGTCTGACCTAGTCGCTCATAAACAAGGCCTACCTGATACCAAGCAGGGACCTGCCAGATCAGCGAATCTTGCAAGTTCGCCAAAGTTTTATAAACCTGCAATGCATTTAGATAATCCCCCTCGTTATAGAGTTGATTTGCTAAATCATTACCAGTTCGCTGTTGCCAATATACCCACAAATCCTCATTGGTATCAGTGTTGTGCCTAGCAAACGTAAGAAGTCTGAGAGTTTGTTCTAATGCGTCACGGACGCGTCCCGTCCTCCGAAAGGAATCCGACATCATAAATCGCACCTCAGCTGATTCGATAATGTTTGTATATTTAGAAATAAATTGCCTCCCCTCAGCAATTACCTCTTGATGCAACCCTAACTGCGCAACAGATTTTATTAACTTATACCTAATTTTTGCCTCATTTAACTCAGGATCCTGAAGCTTAAGAATCCTCTTAAAAAAAACTGCGGCCTCCTTAAAATTACCCTCTAAAAAATACGATTCTGCGATTTCAGTCTGAGCTAACAAAACGAGTGTCTTATAACGATTTGTTTTACCGTTAGGAACAACCAACACTGTAGACAAAACGGCATAGAATTTAGAAATAGCCAAGGCATCAGCCCCCATTTTTCGGTGGAGTCGCCCTTGGCGAAATAATATTTCTGGAACTTCAATCCCCTTGGGAAAGCGAGCGATTAACTGACTATAAATTTGCTGTGCTCGACTATATTTTTTCTCTATCTCAGCAAAATTTGCTAGATTTTTAAGACACTCAATCTGAATAACATAATTGGTACTTTCCCGAAGAATATTCTGCAATAAACCCTCGGCCTTAACCTGATTGTTGAGTTTATATTGCGATAAAGCCTCTCTTATCTTTAAACGCCAGCGATAAATCTCATCCGGCGCTACTGAGGCAATTGTCGTAGTCAAAAGGTTCCCCGAATCATTTAATTCTGACTGAGGGTCACTTTGATCTAATCTATCCTCTTCAATAGAGGAACTCTGCACCCTCTCATCTAATTTGTTTGTTAGAATAGTGGATTGACCCGATATTAAATTAGAGCTTTGCTTTTGAACTGTCCCGCTCGAATCCAGCTTCCCAGTCGATTTTATACTGAAATCATTGTTAGTAGAATCAGAGCCTCGAAGATGAGTCAAAGATAAACCAAAAATTAAAATCAAAAAGAATGGCATAATAATACTTATAAACACATTCCCATTGCGCGCATAATCGAATTATTGACGCTCATACGTTGCTGAACTCGACGCCTCAGATGAGGGACGGCCCGGCTGAAAATCTGGAATCCCAACTGAAATCTTCTTCCGCCCCTTACCATTTGCCGGCCTAAAAAATGGCATCAAACTTTGGGGACTAAGATCCGTTGGAACCGACTCCAACCCACCATCAAAATCAGATCCGCCTGAAGACAGGTCCGTCGAATTTTCTCCAGACTGAGCCCTATCTATGGGACTTTTTCTGTTTGGAAATCCGGCATTCAACGTTTGATTTGTTGCCGATTTGCCCACGTTCAGTCCCGCCAAACTTAACACCGCCGAGTTTGTCGACGGGCTAGGAAAAATTGTCCGAGGATCCGGAGTCACCTTTTGAAGCGGAGGGAGTTGAGCTAGCACTCGAGCAATAGATAAAACAGGCCTATCAAAACTGAGAGGCTTAGACCCTACCTTAGCTAAATATCCTTCCCTCGCTTGAATAGTAAATATACAACTCAACGAGAGAACCAGAATTTTAATTTGATTGTTTTGCATCACGTCCATGCGATACCGGCAATTTACCTAATTTCTTCCCTTAAACATATGAACCATTTAAAGCTAATACAGCCTCATCAAATGTTTCAACAAACTGCCACTCATTTGTCTCCTCATAATTGGAACATTCCTCCTGAACCGACACTGTTCCAACTAGGCGATGCTTCAACCCTAACTCACTACAGAGTTGAATCGCCGAAATACCTAAGCGAACTAAATTGACATCCGCAACTCGTGTCTGGCTCATATCGACAACCATCTTAATAAGACCTGAATCTACGGCATCGGCAACTTTCGGCCGGAGGTGAAGATTAATTTCGTTAACAATGACGGGCGTCAGAACCTGAGGCAGAATCAGAGTTAAAATTCCCTGACGATGCTGGAAATATTTATAAGATGTATCTAAGTTGAGCGAGCGACAAATCTTCATTTTGAGCTCCTCCGGATCAAGGGGTTTTGTGACAATACCCGTAAAACCAAGGCTTACAGCGCGTGCTTGTTCATCATTCGCTGTTTTGACAGACATTCCAAAAATCGGAGTTATCTTAGTTTTTGCGCTGGCTCGAAACATTTGGAACAGGACGAAGCCAGCTGCATCGGGCAAAGTTAGGCTTACTATAATTACATCAGGGAGATTCTGAGAACAATAGTCAACTGCCTCTCCAGTTTGGGTCCTTCCGTGCACAACCCAATTTGTATCCGCCAAAGCGGATTTGATCTGATCGATAATTGCAGGCTTATCGTCAACAACTAGAATGTTCAGCACATCGTCATACCGCTTTAATTTTTTACTATCCTCACCTTTTGCTTTTAGTTCAATAATGCGACCAACGCGCTCGACCAGGAGTTCTTCTTTGAAAGGTTTAACTAGGTAATCTTTTATACCCATTTTTGCAATTTTGAGGACATTTTCTCGACCCGATTCCGCAGTCAACATAATGACTGGAATTGCCTTCAAATTCGAGCTGGATTTTAGCTTCGCAATACATTCAGCCCCATCCATAACAGGCATTGTGATATCTAAGATGATAATATCTGGCTTTTCACGTGCAGCGACCGCAAGCCCCTCAATACCATTAGCAGCCTCAAAAATATCAACGTCAAACTGTTTAAAAGCTTTCGCAACAATTAGACGAATTGTTTTACTATCATCAACCGTTAAAATCTTAGATTTCATTTTAACTAAAATAAATTAACGGTTCTTGGCTGTTAGTTTTGAGTCAGTTAATTTGAGCATGATTTCGACAGTAAGAGAATTTCCATCGCAAGTAAAATTCATAACTCTCCGCTCACTTAGGCTCAGTGATTCAATACTAAAGGTTCCGCGCACCACAGACGGAGTGCCTAAAACACAAATCAATCCTCGATCGCACAGCCCAGATTTTAGTTTACCGACAACCATATTTGCAATTTCACCCATCATATCGTTAACAATCTCGTCGGCAGAGGTATCTCTAATCGTCGATCCTAGCAGGACAGCTGAGCATTGAACCGCAAAAGAACTCGAACAATAAATATAGGCGACGCCGGTCACAGCACCACTGAAACCCACAGCAGCGGCTACCTGCTGCTCTCTGTCCTTAAGTGCTCGATTGACTGTCCCAGGGGCAAATGGGACAACGTCGAGATTCAACATCGTCCTAAACACACCTGATACGCACGATAGAACGAGTTGATCAATGTCTCCAATCACCGTCAGCCCATCGGTTATTTAAGAAAATACTTAAGGAAGAATCTGATCATTACCACTTATTTCAACAGGATGGTTGGCGACGGGCTTACTTTGAAGTGACAGAAAGAGTGGGAGAAAGGAGTGAGTCTCTGGGAGCTATGTGCCGCGGTGATCTCCGCCACTCGGGCCAGTCGGCCAGACCTTTTGGTTCTTTAACCAAGTCGCGCGAGGCTTGGCAAGAGGGGCCTCGGCAAGGTCCAGAAGATGCGCGGACTCAGAGCCAAGTCGGAGCCGGGAATTGAGATCTAAGCCTACATTGTGAACAAAATCTTGAGACAGGCGAAGGAAAATTTGTTCCCTTTCGAGAGGGAGATATGCACGGCGCGAAGCCCCATTGCGAGGCCGTGCCCCCTCTTTTTTGCGGCGTTCGCCTTCGGCCTGCGGTGAGGCGGCGCGGAGGGGGGGGCAACGCTAATAACCACTCAAAAGAAGCTCCGATTTTGTTTCGTTCCCGACACTTATTTCAACCGGATTCACTTTTTCATTTTAGTCAGACGCGATTTAACCGATAGAACTTTGATGTCGGTTGGTTCCTCTGTCTCAAAACTAGCCTTGAAACCGTTTTCCGCGGCGGAACTCGCAACTCGGGTCCGCTTGTGTCCTCGCTTGCCCTCTTTGCGCAGTATTCAAGGCGCGCTTCGCGAGTTACTGGCGGCCGAGGAACGGTATGCAGGGCAGATCTCGGAGGTGATTCGGCGGGATCCAGGACTGACCTCCCGTTTGCTTCGTTTGGTTAACTCGGCTCACTTTGGACTCTCCGATAAGGTAACTAACCTTGAAGAAGCGGTCTTTTTTGTTGGAGTTCGGCAGGTTCGAGAGCTAGCGATGATGACACCCGTCATCGACGATTTTAAAAAACTCGCTGGGAACAGTGACTCTAATTGGAGGCAACTTTGGAAACACAGCATTGGGACAGCAATGGTTACCAAGGAATTGATGATGGCTACCACTGAGCCTGGGGACGATTTAGATTATGTGGCTGGGCTCGTTCACGATGTGGGTTGGATTGTTTCTGGGTCCCTGTTTCCAGAGCATCATCAGGAGATTCTAAGACTTATCCCCCAATCAAATGGCTCGGCCCGTCATATTGAGACGGACACTTTAGGATGCGACCATGCTCACTTGGGATCTCTCTATCTGCGAACTCAGGAACTGAGTCCGTCTTTGATTCTAGCCGTTCAGAACCACCATACTCCTGCTGGAGCCGGGGCTCGAAATCGGCTCGCGGCAGCCATTCAGATTGCAGACTATTTTACTAATTCAATCGGACTCGGGCATCTGGGCGAAGGTCCTACGATGCTCAACACTGGGTGGCAGGATGTCTCCGGCTGGGACATACTTTTCCCTGAAGGCACCGAGATGAATCGGAACTTCGCAGTCAAAGTTTTGGAACGTACAGCCGAAAATCTCCCTGGCATGGTCGATTGCCTCGTCTAATCGAGTCGATAATGGCTCAAATGGAGCCCTCCGCACTTTTCTGACAAACAGGCTGGCCTAGCGCCTAGTCATCGCTTGGTTCGAGCGGAGGGCGAACTCCAAATTTCTTTTTCAACGCCTCCACCTGAGCAAGGGACTTCATCCCGCCAGTACAAGTCGGATCACTCAAGGAGGCCGCTGCTGCGCAAACTCCGATAAAGAGCGACCTCTGTAATTCCCAGCCTTCATGCATTCCCAAGAGCACTCCCGCTGCAAAAGCATCACCCGCTCCGGCTGCCCCGGCTATAGCCTTGTCCGGAACCTTAAGAGAAGGTTGCCAATGGTCCTTTCCATCGCGAGTACGTGCAAAACAACCCTCAGGAAAATGAATGACCACCAATTCTTTCACCCCTAATTGGAGAATAGCTCCAGCCGCATGCCGAAGCGAGACCGTGTCGAGAACCCCTTCCTTACGAATGCGAAATCCAGTCACCATCCCAGCCTCATATTCATTGATGACCGCGTAATCGCAGAACTTTAAAGCGGGAGTTATCACCGTCTTGAATCGGTCTCCTACCTCGCTGACCACGTCTATGCTGGTCTTCAAACCGGCCGCCTGTGCCGCTGCGAGAATCTTCGCCGCTCCTGTCACTCCCTCCTTGTTCACGACATCCAGTTTGTCTAGCAACAGGAGATACCCGAGATGAAAAATACGGGCCTTCGTCTTGCTGAAATCCAACTCCTTGCCATCCCAAAGTGAATTCGCACCTCGATAATGGAAGAAGGTGCGCTTGCCTCTGGCTTGCACCGTCATAACGTCGGTGTAACTCGTCGCCGCGTCTACCGTCGTTTTCAGGAACTTCGTCTCGATTTTGAGTTTGGAACAGTCATCCAAAATTGATTGTCCCAAGGCGTCTTTTCCAACCAATCCAGCTCCTGCGAGGGGAAAGGTCACGCCTAGTTTTGCTAGATTTACGAGGATATTATAGGGAGATCCGCCTGTGCCTTGATGCTGGCTTCGAATGGTGGAAAGTTGCTCAAGACTCGGATAACTATCGATGATCTTGACCTGGTCGATGATCCAGTTGCCTCCAGCAAGAATGCCGGAGCGCTTGGAAACGGAATGACTCTTCATCTCAATGGGCAGAAACTTAACTGTGACCGATGCTCTGTGTGAGAAAACATTACCCCGATTGGTTCCCCATTGTCTCTAACGAATTCGTCAACAAGTGAAGACGCTCGCTTGCCTCCGCTGGGGGAGTTCCTAGAGTTAACCACATGCGCGTCCGGTTGCTACTACCTCTTCTCCTGTGTTCCCTCTTCGTCACTGCTCGTGCTCAGGTAGAGATCCAATTGGAGTTTGATCAAAATCAGTTCCTACCCCACGAAAAGACCGAACTCATTCTTCGGATGATTAACTACACCGGTGAACCGCTCCGACTCGGTGAACAACCGGGGTGGATCAGGTTCAGTGTCGAGAACATTGATGGGACAGTGGTCAATCGAATTGAGGATCTTGAGGAGACAGGCGCCTTTACTCTTAAGCCTTCGGCGAGGGGAACTCTCCGCTTTAATTTAGCCCCCCTTTTTAAACTAGACCAAATTGGCAGATATAGAGTTACCGCGACCGTGAACACCGGATCTCGCAACGAACATATCGTCAGTGCCCCCGTCGAATTTGAGATCATGAGCGGGGTGGTACTCTGGGAGCGTGAATTTGGATTTGCCGGTTCTCAAGGAACGCGACGGAAATACATGATTCAACAGGCGAACTACCTGAATCGCCCCCGCCTTTACGCGTCGGTAACCGATCCACTCGATGCTTCAGCATGCCGGGTTATTCGACTTGGAACGGTTGTTTCATTTAACCCCCCTTCCGACTTCATGCTCGACGCCACCAACCGACTGCACGTCATTCATCAAGTGGGTGCCGATGACTTTATTCATCACTGTATCGGCTCCCACGGGGATGTCATAATTCGAAATATTTATGCCAATCGCTCGGGTCGCCCCTCACTCGGCATGAATGACGACGGAGAAGTCACCGTCATCCATGGTCGTCGAAAGCCGAATCCCGGCGATATCCCTTCACCGCCGTCCTCGAAAACAGTTTCTAATGCAACAACAACTGCTTCACCCGTTGTGCTACCGAAGGCGAAACCCGTTCCGCCCTCGCCTTAGAAAAGATTTTTACGATCTCTTTCTATACCTTCTACTGACTCTTATCTGCAGTCAGAACTCTTTCCTGTCGGCTTCAACGGTGTTCTATCTCCAGAACGGCGACCGAATTACCGGGGATATTATTTCTGAGAGAGCCGATAGCGTCTTGATCCGTTCACTCGCTGGAGAAATCTCCATCCCCTTAAACCAAATCGATCATCGGGAAAGTTCGCTGAAGAATTTAAGTAGTTCACTGAAACCACCTCTGATCCAACCCGTCGCAGGTGCCCAAAAGCAGGCTACCAACCCAGTTGCCGCGGTTACAGTGGTTCCCCTTGAATCACCGATCACTAATCACCTCACTCCGACTTGGTTTGCACCGCTCCTGACTAACTGGAGTGTCAGCCTTCAAATCGGGAGTGATCTCGGATTTGGAAATTCAGATCGCCAAAACTTTTATGCCAACGGGACTGCTCTACACCGCTGGGATCGAGTCCGTGAAGCCATCACCTACACCGCCGCTTTCGGTCAATTACAGAACGTCGAATCAGCTAACCGAATGGAGGGAACCATCAAAACCGACATCGATTTGGGATCCAGGCGCCGAATCTACGCATTCAATTTGGCTGGGATTGGCTACGATGAAGTGCGTCGATTAGACCTTCAATATCAGGAGGGAGCTGGACTGGGCTACAAACTTATCCAACGTCCAAAACTAACGCTAAATACGGAAATCGGGACTCAATTTCAGCACTTCGACTTTGCTTCAACCGGCCAGGATCGGAGTCTGATTTCAGCTCGGTTCGGTGAGGATTTAGTCTGGGAAATTAACAAGAAACTGAAACTCCGACAGTCCTTTGCTTTTATGCCAAACTTTGCCGACTTCACCGATTTTCGGGCGCATTACTCAATGAATTTTTCTTATCCACTGCTCGATCATACTTCAATCAATCTTAACCTAATTGATGACTACGACACCAATCCTGTCCAAGGTGTCAAAAATAACGACATGACCGTGCAGACCACGATTGGCATCTCGTTTTAGAGACCGTGTAGCCTGTCGTTAGCGTGCCACAAGTTTTCCTTCCTGAACCGTCCAGCGAATTAAATCCTGACTAAGTTCCCGTGGCCAATTCTCCTCGGTACAGGTCATAAAAACCTGCCCTCCCGACCGAAATACTTGGTTTAACAAAGGAACAAAGGCTGCACGGCGCTCAGCATCTAGTTCGCCCATCACGTCATCAATCAACAAAACCGGCGGCGAACCGTGTACCTCCGACAAATATTCAGCTTGGGCCAATTTTAAAGCGACTGCCAGAGTTCGCTTCTGACCTTCACTGGTATATTGCAAGGCAGACCGGTCATTTACCTGAATCAGGAGATCATCCCGGTGGGGACCGACCACCGTCGTCCTCACTAGGCGTTCCCGAGCACGAGCATTAGCTAAGGCTACGGCAAGATCGCCACGGAACCCTGGCTGATACACTACAGACATATCATCCGCGTCGCCGGCCACGCGGCGGAAAGCAAATCGAACCAACGGAGCAATCCTTGGAACTAGGAGATTTCGTGCTTCCATCACAGCTGTCCCAGCCAAGACTAATTCCGCAGTAAACGCTTCTAATTCTGCCTCCGGCGGATTGACCTGCTTTAACAAAGCATTTCGCGACTTCAGGGACTTCGCAAACCGCAGCAACAAGACCAGATAACCTGGGACCGTTTGCGAAAGGATTAAATCCAAAAACCGACGACGACCTTGGGATGAGCCTTTGACCAAATTTAAATCTTCAGAACAAAAAATAACCGCCCGCAAAATCCCTAAATATTCTGATAATCGCCGCACCGGGCGTTCATTGACCGAGAGCTTTCGTTCGCGAGGAGACCAGTAGGCTTTGATTTCCGAGACGCCTTGTCCGACCACCTGAGCTCCAACGAAATATCCCCTCGCTTCATGGCGAATCATTTGCGATCCACCCACTCCCCGAAAGGATCGAAGAGTGGCCATCAAATAGAGGGCTTCAAGTATATTGGTCTTTCCTTGGGCATTATTTCCCAACAACAAATGGCAACCGGGGGAGAACTCGACATCTAACCGAGCGTAATTCCGAAAATCCCTTAATTTCAAGCTAGCCACATGCACTGCCTTATTTTGGACCGTTCAACTTGGATTGTCGAACCGGTTCAGAAGGTCGATCGCATTCCCTTGAATGGAAAGCGATCTCGCCGACGCCCCCCTGCCCTGTCAACCTCCTCACCTCAAGATCCGCTGTGGGCACCGACTTCCAGTCTTGCCCGCCAACTCTTTCCATGAACGAATTTGATCTCATCAGACGGCTTAAGCCGCTTCTCACCGTCACTTCATCGGTGGTGACCGGTGCCGGTGACGATTGTGCGGTGCTCGCAAATCCGGGTTCCGGACGAGAAATTCTGCTAAAAACCGACATCATCGTGGAGAACATCCACTTTACACCCACAACAGAACCGACACGTATCGGTCGAAAAGCCCTGGCAAGAGTCATCAGCGACATCGCCGCTATGGGCGGCGTTCCAACGGCCGCTGTGATAACTCTGGGATTGCCAGTAGACTTTGTCCCAGAGCGGATCGAGGCCATTTATGCGGGAATGGCTGAGCTAGCCCGTCAGTACCATATCGCTCTCGTTGGAGGGGAAACATCACGATCTCCGGGCGTTTTCTTTATCAATATCGCCCTGACTGGTTGGATCGAAACGGGCCGCGCCATTCTCCGGTCTGGCGCTCAACTGGGCGATGCTCTCTTTGTCTCCGGTGAACTCGGTGGCTCGATCGAAGGTCATCATCTGGATTTCACTCCTCGGCTCGAGGAAGGACGCTGGCTCGCCGAACAAAGGACGGTCCATGCCATGATCGATTTAAGTGACGGTCTCGCGGGCGATCTTCCTCACCTCCTCGAATCGAGCGGAATACCGGGTGCAGAAATTCATGCTTCGGCACTGCCCATCCGCCGCGCTGCACGCCTGCGTGCGCGCAGTGCTGATACTGCAAAACCCGCAGTCGCAGCGGCGCTGACCGATGGCGAAGACTTCGAATTACTCCTCGCAGTGGCGCCGGCAAATGCCATCCGCCTTCTGGACGGATGGAAATCTCAGTTTCCAAATGTTCGAATTTCCTGCATTGGCCGTTTAATCTCCCAGCCTGGAATCTTTTTGAGAAATGAACGCGGTTTGGTGCCGGTGACCGCGAAGGGATTTCAGCACTTTTCCTAATGCCCCTCTTTTCCTCCCATTCTCCGACCGAGACCGAAGATTTTGGACAGCGTGTGGCCCAAATAGTTCACGCCGGCTGGGTCCTCGGCCTCGAGGGAGATCTAGGTGCCGGCAAGACAGCTTTTGTTCGAGGGCTCGTTCAAGGTCTAGGATCATCAGCACGAGTCCATTCCCCGACCTTCGCTCTCATCAATCAATACAGCGGCGGCCGTCTTCCGGTGGCGCATATCGACCTCTACCGACTTCATTCCTCGACTGATCTGCAGGAAGCTGGTTTGGAAGATTTCTTCCAACAACCGGAGATTCTTACCGTTGTCGAGTGGATATCGCGAGCAAACCTTGGATCTAGATCCAAGGTGTATTATCTAAACTTCCATTGGACTGGCGAAACAACCCGAGACATTGCCTATGATCTCCCTGGCCTTTGACTTCACCAGCAATCGGCGATCCATCGCGGTTGCTACTTCAACGCAACTTTTAGCGGAGGTCGTCCACGCTGAGACCCGCGAAACGCCTGCCTTTGCCTTGATCGACACGGTTTTGACCGAAGCGAGTGTGGACAGGTCCCAGATCCAGCGATTAATCATCGCCATCGGGCCCGGGAGCTATACCGGTATCCGTATCGCTATTTCCCTTGCTCAAGGCTGGCATCTAGCAACGGGAGTGGAGGTGGTTCCTATCGACACATTCGAAGCCCTTCGCCTCGCAGCGACTCGGGAAGCGCGTTTCCCCGCGCCGTGGACTTTTGCGATCGATGCTCAACGTCATGAATTTGCCACCCGAACTTGGACGGGTAGTTATTGGGAAGCTCCTGTAAAATTGATCGAAGCAGCGCGTCTGGTTGAGATGCTAGCCAACGGCCAAGTTCTTCTCGGTCCCGAACTAGGGCGCTGGTTCCGAGGTTTAGGCGATTCCCATACCGGAGGTGCCTCGGCTGAAATGTGCGAACTTTATTCCTCTGCCCGCGACACCTTCAATGCCGCAGTCGGCATTAATCCGGTTTCGCCTGAATTGCTGACCCCAATTTATCTCAGAAAATCTGAATTTGTTAAGTCAATCCCGTCGCGAGACCTTTCCGGAATTACGTTATAAACTATGCCTATTTTCTGGCAATGCGATCGCTGTACCGCCTGCTGCCGTTGGCCTGGGGAGGTGCGAGTTTCCGAAGAGCAAATGAACCAAATCGCCGGTCACCTAGGTATCTCGGTAGCCGCATTTATCAGAGACTACACCCGACTTACTGTGCAACGAGACGGCCTCGCCCTCACCGATCAATCGGATGGATCTTGTGTTTTTCTAGACGGGCAAAATTGCCGCATACAAGCGGTCAAACCCCAACAATGTCGTGATTTTCCGAACCTCTGGAATTTCCCTGGATTCGAGGAAATTTGCCGAGCTAAACCTCTAAATGTTCCTGCCGACCAGTGGCGCGAACGTATCAGAAATGCCACAGGAAAATCCGTTGATCCATTCGATGTCTCGCCTTCATGACACGATTTATATATCTCTTCCCAATGATCCCATTTTTGCGCCCACTTACCTCGCTCGCGACCCTTTCTCTTTGTCTCAGTTCCCTCCTGTCGGCAGCAGACCTTCGCATTGGACTGATCGGACTCGACACCTCGCATGCAACGGCTTTCACCGAAATTCTCAATGATCCAAAATCAAAGGAGTATGTCCCGGGCGCACGGGTGGTTGCCGCTTTCCAAGGGGGAAGTGCTGACATCGAAACCAGTATTTCGCGAGTCGAAGGTTACACAAAAACCCTCAAGGAAAAATACGGAGTGAAGATTGTCGAAACAATTGCCGAGCTTTGTCGCGAAGTGGATGCGGTGATGTTACTGAGTGTCGACGGACGTCCTCATCTTGCTCAGGCGCGTCCGGTAATTGCAGCGCGCAAGCCACTCTACATTGATAAGCCCATGGCCGGTTCCCTGCGAGATGTGTTGGAGCTAGCGCGTTTAGCGAAAGAAGCTAAGGTGCCGCTCTTCAGTTCTTCATCCCTGAGGTTTAGTAAAGCCAATGCCGCCATTCGCTCTGGTTCAATTGGGACAGTCACCAATGCTTGGTGTGGCAGTCCCGCTAAAACCGAAAAAACCCATCCAGACCTGTTCTGGTACGGCATTCATGGCTGTGAGTCGCTCTTCGCTGTCATGGGCGAAGGATGCCTCTCCGCCCAACGTCAAAAAACAGCGACCGGCACGATCGAGACCGTAGGACGCTGGAAAGAAGGTAGAACTGGAATATTCCGCGAAATCGAAGGGTACGGAGGCTCCGCATCAGGGACCATCGGCACGGCTGCAGCGGGGACGTTCGATGGGTATGCGCCGTTGGTAACTCAAGTGATTCATTTTTTTCAGTCGGGTCTAGTTCCCGTCCCAATCGAAGAAACCATTGAGCTATTCGCCTTTATGGAGGCCGACAACGAGAGCCGCATTCGTCAGGGTGCAGAAGTAACGCTCAAGGAAGTTCTGCTCCGTGCCACTCGACCCTAATTGAAAAGACACTCAGGCTTGCTCAGTGACCCGCAGAACGCTTTGCTTGTGGCGAGTCGATCCAAATCTGCCTCGAAACGATTAGAGAGACTCGGTGTTTCGAAGCCGACTTAATTGACCTTAATACTCCTGACCATGAACACGCGCCAGACATCACGCCGCGCCCTGCGCCGCTCCGGTTTCACTCTCGTCGAAGTCATGATTGCCGTCATGATTGTCGGACTCCTCACTATGATCGCAGTACCCAACGTAAAGAAGTTTATGGAAACGGGAAAATACAACGCGATCCTCGCCAACTTAAAGGCAATTGAACTCGCCAAGACCACTTGGCAAAACGAATACCGAAAACCAGATACAGCTGAACCGTCCACCGAGGAACTCGCCCCTTACTTTCAAGGCGGTAAATTCCCAATGTCAGTCATGGGTGAGACCTATAATATCGGTAATTGCCTCGACGCAAGTCGTCCCACGGCCACTAGTCCAAACAAAATCCGCAATATCGAAGCGGGCGGGCATATTACTCTCAACGAATAACCTGACTGCTCGCCTCGAAGGAGCCCAGACTTACGTTCTGGCTCCTCTTAGAGACACGCTAGTCCAGTTCGATCAAAAAGAGTAGCGGCCACAACGGCCACAACGGCCACCACGGCCACAACGGAGCTTAAGCGGTCGCAGCAATGGCGGCCGACAGATCAAAAATCGTCTCCGAGCGATTGGAAATATTCTTCAATCGGACCTGTTTTGTTCCGTTAAGATCAGGTTCAACGCGTGCCGTAAAGCGCGCGGCTAATTCAACCGCTCGCTTGTATTGTTTGTCCGACTTGGCCGGCGTCAGACTGTACTCCACAACCCGTCCCGCATCCCTTAACGCTTGGACCAGAGCGAGAGAACTAGCTCGCAAGGACTCCTCTTCCACTAAGACCACGACGTCGACGCCAGCAGTAAACTTAGGAAGTTTTCCTCGGGCCTTCAGTAATTCCAGCAAAACCACATCTCCCATACCAAAACCGAGAGCAGGAAGATCCACCTTACCTTGGCTCAGTAGCTTAACTAACTGATCGTACCGACCTCCACCCGCAATCGCGCGAAATTCTCCCTTACGATCAAAGGCCTCAAACACGACCCCTGTGTAATAAGCCAAACCGCGAATCACATAATAATCGACCTTCACAAAAGCCCCAAGGCCGCGCGCCTTCAAATTATCGAGGAGAATAGCCAATTCTGGCGTGGGTTCACCCGCACGAATGAAGTCTTGAACCGCAGCGTACTCAATTCCGAGCAACTTCAACTTTGCCGATGAAACCTCCGGAAGCTCTCGCTCTACCTTATCGATCACTTGGTAAAACTCATATTCCTGATCAGATCTACCGTTGTTTAAGGCAAAGAAACGCTGCCAAGCCTGCCGACTGCTCAATCGAATAACAAAGTCGTCTTCCGTCAATCCCAGCGCCCTCAGAGTATCGATTAGTAAGGCCACGATCTCTGCATCCGCTCCGGGATCTGCTTCACCAAAAATATCGCAATTTAACTGGAAATGTTCGCGTAAACGACCTTTCTGCTGTTTTTCGTAACGGAAGAGTTGAGGAATAGAAAACCACTTAATCGGCTTTTTATAAGCGCGCTCGGCCGCAGCGACCATCCGAGCCACGGTTGGAGTCATCTCGGGACGCATCGATACGGCCCGCTCGCCCTTGTCTACGAAATTAAATAACTGCCCCACGATCTCCGCTCCGGACTTGGCCGTGTACAAATCCAAAGGCTCCAGCGGAGGACCATCAAATTCTCGAAAACCATAACGGCGCGCTGTCGCCCGCCAAGTATCAAAAATATGTTGTCGCGCATCGGCAGACCAAGCGTCCTTGTGCGGTAAAGGTTCAGGATAAAATTCACGGAAACCGGGTAGACACTCCATAGGAACGACGATTGAACCCTTGCCGAGGTCTCCGCCGCAAGAAGCGGAATCAACTAAGTGCAAAAATCAGCCGTGGGATCTCTGACCCTCGAACCTTTGCCAGTCCACAATTAACCGCTCACAGCCTGCACCGCTTCTAATCGAACCATGTTAGTCTCAATTCGTGCTAAATAGGGGTTTTCACCGTCCGCTTCGGGCCATCTTAAAAAACGAAAAACACCCTCAAAATCACGCTCAATCTTTGGTATGACATAGTTCTTCCAAAATCTAGGAGTCTTCAACTTGAGATCTTCGACACTCAAAAAAGCTCCGACCGCTTGGCCTTGAAAATGTCTAGACTCCTCAAATTCTTCAAATAACGCAGGTAATTTTTCCACGTAATCATCGGCTGCCATTTGCCCTAACAGATCCGCTGTACCGACCGAATAACCCGCAATGCGTTCTTCTTCTGAAGCAAAGCGGAGCGTTCTAATATCAACACCCATCGCCGTGCAACGAATCATGTTTTGCACAGCTTCAATTTTATCGATCAAAAAACCCTTAGCCCTCAGTAAATCAGAGGCGAAATCACAACTTCGCGAAACATGGACGTGGGTATATTTAGCTCCTGTACCAACCGGATCCGAGACCTTTTTCAAGTACCCTGTGTCGTGGAGAAGCACCGCAATGATAGCTAATTCGAACGTCCGCCGACTTAATTCAGGTCGTTCACCCGACAAAGCACGCCCCCTCAGTAACTGGCTCAAGCAGAGGGTTCCCTGCAGCATATGCCCCAGATCATGATAAGAAGTATCGATCGGCAAATAGCCCAGCATCCGACCTTCAAATGCATCCATTAACCAACCAAACACGCGCGGCACAAAATCAGGGGTAGCATCGGAAAATAAAGCCCGATAATCCTCCGAAATTTGAACCGCCACCTTCAATGGGTCCTTTGAATCTGCCCATGCAGTAAGTCTCATCATCGCTTTTGATCCAGTATCCCCCAGTTTCAAGGCCCAAATAGGACCGGAAGTCAGGTTATTTAAATTTGCCTGCGAAGAACTCCCGAATCTCAAGCCCAACCAAAAAATGAGATCCTAAGAAAGAATTCTGCGCCCCTCATCCAAGAATATCCCTTTGAACATCATCTCCAAAGCTTGAGGATTTGAAGCCTTTGCGAGGCCTTCTTTCTCGGATATCTTACCCTCTTTAACCAGATCGTAAAGGGCTTGATTAAAACTCTGCATCCCATCCTCACGCCCAGTTTCAATCGCTGCCCCTAACTTCTCGAGGCGATTCTCCTCAAGCATCTTCCGAACCGTTGGCGTATTGATCAAAATCTCTAACGCCGGTATCACCCCCCCCACACTCGAAGCCACCATCCGCTGACAAACCACCGCCCGTAAGGTTGCTGCTAATTGACGTCGTGTCTGTTCTCGTTCGTCGGGTTTGAAAAAATCCAGAATGCGCCCGACCGACTGGGCTGCGTTCTGAGTATGAAGGGTCGAAAGCACCAAATGCCCGGTATCGGCCGAACTAATCGCCGCTTGAAATGAGACAGCATCCCGCATTTCACCTACCATAATTATGTCAGGATCCTGCCGCAGGACATGCTTTAACCCAGCTTCAAAGCTCCCTGTGTCCAATCCGATTTCGCGCTGCTCAACCACCGATTGATTATCCTCAAAAACAAATTCAATCGGATCCTCAAGAGTGATGATATGTTTTTTTACACTGGCATTGATGTGCTCAATCATCGCCGCGAGAGTCGTCGACTTACCTGACCCGGTCGCTCCCGCCACAAGAACGATCCCGCGTTGCGAGCTTGCAATAGCCTTCAAAATGGGCAGAAGTCCCAATTCTTCAAAACTCGGTACCTGCGTCTTCACATACCGCATAGCCAGCGCATAAGTTCCTCGCTGCTGAAAGGCATTCGTCCGAAACCGGCCCACTCCAGGCTCAAAATAGCTAAAATCAACTTCACGATCCTCATCCAAACGACGTCTAGCATGAATGGGAACCAACACCTTCAAAATTTGATCCATCCACTCGATCGTCGGTATAGGAGCCTCGATAGACACGAGTTGACGGTTAATGCGGAAGACAATAGGGCTTCCCACTTTGATGTGCACATCAGAAGCCCCACCCTCGACAGCGGCTTTAAGAATACCTCGAAAAAGATCTGTATCGTAGCTCATTAGTAGGATTCGAGGTTAGCAATTACAGGGCCAGACGGCATCTTTTTTCGTAGCCGAGAGGGTAAGTCATGAACGCTAAAAGCCGCGAAACGAACAAGGGTGCAAAAAACGGGGGGCCCACAAGGGGCGCCCCGTTTGAAACTTATCGAAGCCGATTAGGCCAGCGTGCGGGGTTCTTCCGCTGTCAGATCAATCGTCGGCGCGGGGGCATCCTCGGGGATTTCCACCATCGCCTTGATCTTAATATTCCGATGTAAGTCGAAACCTGTACCAGCCGGGATGATATGACCCATAATGACATTCTCCTTAAAGCCTCGGAGATAATCACGCTTACCATTAGTCGCAGCCTCGGTCAGAACACGGGTCGTGTCTTGGAAGGAAGCGGCACTGAGGAAGGACTCTGTCTCCAAAGAAGCTTTGGTGATGCCAAGCAAGACTGGCGCCGCCTCAGCCGGCTTTCCACCCATCTTGTCAACCCGAGAGTTCTCTTCCTCAAAGACCAACTTGTCGATCTGCTCACCCCAAAGGAATAGCGTATCGCCCGGTTCGGTAATCCGCACCTTACGAAGCATCTGCCGGATAATGATCTCAATGTGCTTATCATTGATGGTAACACCCTGAAGGCGGTAAACCTCCTGAATCTCATTTACCAAATGCTCCTGCAACTCGTGGGGTCCGCAGACCTCAAGAATCTCATGGGGAACAACCGGCCCGTCGGTAAGTTGTTGCCCCTTCTTCACGAAATCGCCCTTGTAGACAATGATGTGCTTACCAATTGGAATAAGATGCTCCTCTTCCGTGCCCGTGTGAACATCCTTGACCACAATACAGCGCTTACCTCGGACCGAGGATCCAAAATCCACTACCCCATCAATGCGGGCTATTTCGGCAGCATCCTTCGGACGTCGGGCTTCGAATAATTCGGCAACCCGCGGCAAACCACCAGTAATGTCCTTGGTCTTCGAGGCCTTACGCGGCGTCTTGGCCAAGAGTGAGCCAGCAGTGCTTTCGTCACCCTCAGCGACGACCAAATGGGCGCCTGCTGGGATCGGATATTGTGCCAAAGGTTGACCGGTAGACACGTCCTCAATGATCACGGTCGGATGCAGATCCTCCTTGTGCTCAATGATCACCATATCCTCTGAACCAGTAGCCTCATCGACCTCCTGTTTCATGGTCACACCTTCAATGATGTCCACAAATCGGACAACACCGGACTTCTCCGAAATAATCGGAACGTTGTAGGCATCCCATTCAACAAAGACTTCACCCTTCTTCACTTGGCCGCCGTCGAGAACAGCGATAATGGAGCCAATGACGATGGTGTGTGTTTCAATCTCTTTACCATCCTCAGAATGAAGACTAACCGTACCATTCTTGTTCAGAACAATGTTGTTACCATCGCCCAAAGGCACGACACGCAAATCGTTGTATCGAATCTTCGCATCTTGTTTAGCCTTGATCTGAGGTTGCTTGTAAGTACCGGTCGCCACACCACCTACGTGGAATGTACGCATCGTCAACTGAGTACCCGGTTCACCGATGGATTGGGCTGCAACAATGCCAACGGCCTCACCCTTCTTAATCAAGGTACCCGTGCTTAAGTTGCGTCCGTAACATTTAGCGCAAATACCAACCTTGGTCTCGCAGGTCAGTACTGAGCGGATTTTAATCGTCTCCAGCCCAGCTCGCTCCACCAGACGTGACTTAATCTCGTCAAACTCATCGCCCGCACCGATCAGTCTAGTCTTAATATCAGCGGGATCGAAGATGTCACCGGCCGAATATCGACCGACAACACGTTCACTAATTTTAACAACCTCTTCCTCACCCTCGTAGATCGATTGGACAGAAATGCCATTGGTCGTACCGCAATCGTCGGCCCGAATAATCACATCCTGAGCTGCATCTACCAACTTCCGGGTCATATACCCCGAGTCAGCGGTTTTCAGCGCCGTATCTGCCAAACCTTTCCGCGCACCGTGGGTGGAAATAAAGTACTCAAGAACGGTTAAACCCTCGCGGAAGCTCGAAAGAATTGGCTTCTCGATGATCTCACCAGAAGGCTTGGCCATCAAACCACGAAGACCAGCTAACTGACGTACCTGAGCCTTGTTACCACGGGCACCGGAGTCGACCATCAGGCTGACTGGATTGTATTCTTTCTTGCCCTGATTTAGCTCCAGAGTTTTGAGCATCACCGCGCCGATCTGATCGGTACAATGAGTCCAAATATCAACAACCTTGTTGTAACGCTCTTGATTGGTGATGACACCTTTCTTGTGCTGCTTTTCGACCTCGGAGATTTGATGAAGCGCCTCACGAATCTCCTTCTGCTTCTCCGCCGGCACGATCATATCATCGATACCGATGGAAACGCCGGCCCGAGTTGCTTGTTCAAAGCCAACTTCCTTTAGTTTATCCAGTGTAACGACGGTTCTCTCCTGACCTACCGTCTTATAGCAGTTCAGAATCAACTCACCGAGTTTGCTCTTGCCCACTGAGAAATTGGCAAAACCAAGTTCATCGGGCCAAATCTCAGAGAACAAAACACGCCCAACCGTTGTCTCAATAACTCGCAACTCAGAGTTACCATAAACCGTCTTACGTCCCACATCCGGATTGGCCATGCGGATACGATCATGAGTCTTCACCGCTCCATCGAGGTGAGCGAAAATGACCTCTGACTTCGAACCAAACAGCATGACATGCTCCCCTTCCTTACGTGCCTTCCGCGGTTCGGCACAAAGATAGTAGCAACCCAAAGTAATATCCTGGGTTGGGGTCATAATCGGCTTGCCGCTCGACGGACTGAAGATGTTCAGCGGAGCCATCATCAGCAGACGGGCCTCCAATTGAGCTTCAACGGAAAGCGGTACATGGACCGCCATCTGATCGCCATCGAAGTCAGCGTTGTAGGCGGTACACACCAATGGATGAATCCGGATTGCTTCACCTTCGATCAGGACAGGTTCGAAAGCCTGAACCGACAGACGGTGAAGTGTCGGAGCGCGATTCAACAACACTGGATGACCACGGGTTACTTCCTCTAGGATATCCCAAACTTCCTTGGTCTGACGCTCAATCATCTTCTTGGCTGAACGAACCGTATGGACATAGCCCAACTCCTTCAATCGACGGATGATAAAAGGCTCGAATAGAACCAAGGCCATCTTCTTTGGCAATCCACACTGGTGAAGCTTCAATTCGGGACCGATTACGATCACCGAACGACCCGAATAATCGACCCGTTTTCCGAGCAAATTCTGACGGAATCGACCCGACTTTCCCTTGAGCATATCGGACAAGGATTTTAATGCCCGATTGCCGGCACCGGTAACAGCACGTCCGTGACGTCCATTATCAAAAAGCGCATCGACCGCCTCTTGCAGCATCCGTTTTTCGTTGCGGATGATGACCTCAGGGGTCTTCAACTGCAGCAGATTCTTCAACCGATTATTCCGATTGATGACCCGTCGATAAAGATCGTTGAGATCTGAGGTAGCGAACCGACCGCCCTCCAAGGGGACTAACGGACGCAAGTCTGGCGGAATCACCGGCAACACCGTCAGGATCATCCACTCGGGCCGCATCTTGGACTTGCTAAAGCCCTGAAACAGCTTAATTCGCTTGGCGATCTTCTTGCGGTTTTGCTTCGACTTTGTCTCGGTCATTCCGATCTGGAGTTCGTCAATTGTCTTCTCCAGTTGGATATTGCAAAGAGCATCCCGCACGGCCTCCGCACCCATCTTAGCGACAAAGGAATCGGCACCATAAGTACTCCGAGCCTCTCGATACTCATGTTCGGAGAGCAACTGATGCACCTTGAGCGCTGTGCTGCCCCCATCAATAACCAGATAATCCTCGTAGTAGATAATCCGTTCCAAGTTGCGGGCGGTCATATCCAGCATCAAACCCAACCGGGAGGGCATGCACTTGAAGAACCAAATATGTGAAACAGGCACTGCCAGTTCAATGTGTCCCATTCGCTCACGGCGGACGCGAGCGAGAGTCACCTCAACCCCGCATCGATCGCAAACAACGCCACGATGTTTAATGCGTTTGTACTTTCCGCAGGAACATTCCCAATCCTTAACAGGACCAAAAATTCGTTCGCAGAACAGGCCCCCTTTCTCAGGCTTGAAGGTGCGGTAATTGATCGTCTCGGGGTTTTTAACCTCACCCTTGGACCACGACCTTATGATTTCTGGAGACGCCACTTGGATAGCGACGTGATCCACTAAGTTGACTTTATCCAGGCCCAGCATCTCGCGGGCGGAATCCTTGGAGCTCAGCATAGTTCTGTGTTCGTTGGTCGATGATCAGGTGAAGGCTGCGAGCGCATTAGCAACAGTCTGTGGCGCATCCGCAGGATTAGTGTAACCGACGGTGACATCGAGGCTGAGAGATTGCATCTCCTTAACCAAGACGTTGAACGATTCAGGAACACCGGCCTCCAGCGAATTATCGCCTTTGACGATGCTCTCGTAGATCCGAGTGCGGCCTTGGACGTCATCCGACTTCACAGTCAGCAACTCCTGTAACATATAGGCCGCGCCATAGGCTTCCATCGCCCAAACTTCCATTTCGCCGAAGCGCTGCCCACCGTACTGAGCCTTACCACCCAGCGGCTGCTGGGTTACAAGCGAGTACGGTCCGACGGCGCGGGCGTGAATCTTATCTGCAACCAAATGGCCTAACTTGAGCATATAGATGTAACCCACAACAATCTCTTGATCGAAGCGCTCACCGCTCCGTCCATCAAAGAGATGCACCTTGCCGTGCTCAGGTAGTTTAGCCTCCTTAAGATAGCCGCGAATTTCCTTCTCACGAATACCATCAAAGACCGGAGTTGCGATTCGAATCCCGAGGAACTTACAGGCCCAACCCAAATGGGTTTCCAGCAATTGACCCACGTTCATTCGAGACGGCACCCCTAACGGATTCAGGACAATTTCAACAGGTGTCCCATCCTCCAAATAAGGCATGTCTTCCTCGGCAACAATCTTGGCGACAACGCCTTTGTTACCGTGACGACCGGCCATCTTGTCACCGACCGAAAGCTTGCGCTTCGAAGCAACAAAAACCTTCACCTGTTTCACGATACCGGAATCCATTTCTTCGCCCGCCTCAGCACGATCCATCTCTTCCTCGTGCTGCGCCTGCAATTCATCGAACCGTTTCTTAAACTGGCTAATAATCTCGTTGATCTTATTACGGATCGGAGAGGGGTCTATGTCGATCCGATCGTACACGTCGGCTAGCTTTTTCAGCAGCGTCTTGGTGATCTTCCGGTTAGCCGGAATAATGATCTCACCGGTTTCACTGTTGATAACATCCAAGGGAATCTTTTCACCCAACAGTATATTAGACAACGCCTCAGTCAACTGATCGAGAAGTTCTGATCGCTTCTGCTTGAAGCCGTCATCGATCTCCTTGGCTGCCTTTCTCGGACCGTCTTTAGCCTCTTTGGGCGCCCCCATCTCGCTCTTCTTCGAAGATATCTTAACATCCATCACGATGCCGTAAGTACCGGAAGGAACCTTGAGCGACGTATCCTTCACATCGGCGGCTTTCTCACCGAAGATGGCTCGCAACAGTCGCTCTTCTGGAGCCAATTCTGTCTCAGATTTGGGAGTAATCTTGCCGACAAGAATATCCCCAGGCTTCACCTCTGCCCCGACCCGAATAACACCGTCAGCACCCAAATTTCTCAGCGCGTCATCACCCAAATTAGGGATATCGCGAGTAATTTCTTCAGGTCCCAACTTTGTATCACGGGCGACCACTTCGAATTCGTCGATATGAATCGAGGTGAAAATATCGTCCTTAACGATCTTCTGTGAAATTAGGATCGCGTCTTCGAAATTATACCCATTCCAAGGCATAAAGGCGACCAGCACATTTCGGCCTAACGCCAGTTCTCCACCCTGAGTACAGGGTCCGTCGGCCAATATCTGGCCCTTTTGAACGGTATCACCCTTGGCAACCAGAATCTTCTGGTTGATACAGGTTGCCGCGTTCGATCGCATAAACTTTCGTACTGGATAAACCCAAACGCCTTCTTCAGGGGAGTGTTTTAGACGTTTCTTTGTCTCAGGGATTCTTCCGTCACGAGTGATAATGATCTGGTTGCCAGTGACACTCGCCACCTTACCGACTTCATCCGAGACGATCACCGCACGCGAATCCAAGGCAACCCGACCCTCTAGACCCGTAGCAACCAACGGTGCTTCGGTAACTAGAAGGGGAACTCCTTGACGCTGCATGTTCGAACCCATGAGGGCACGATTCGCATCGTCATGCTCAAGGAAGGGAATCAAACCCGCAGCCACTGAGACTAACTGTTTCGGCGAAACATCCATGTAGTCCACACGGGAAGGCTCCACGTCAATAAAGTCACCCTTGCAACGGCAGGTCACTCGGTCGCCAATAAACTTTCCCTTATCATCGATGAGGGAGTTCGCTTGAGCGATCACAAAACCTTCCTCGCGATCACCGGTGAGGTAATCTAACTGACCGGTCACTCGACCTCCGTCGGCTTTACGATACGGAGTTTCGATAAAACCGAAGTCATTCACACGGGCATAGGTTGCCAGTGAGGCAATCAAGCCGATGTTCGGACCTTCAGGCGTCTCAATTGGACAAATACGTCCATAATGGGAGGGATGAACGTCTCGCACTTCAAATCCGGCGCGATCACGTGAAAGTCCCCCGGGCCCGAGGGCGGACAACCGGCGCTTATGAGTCAACTCAGCCAGAGGATTAATCTGGTCCATAAACTGGCTCAATTGGCTACGACCAAAGAAGTCGCGAACCACCGCCGAGAGAGCTTTGGGGTTGATGAGCTTCTGCGGGGTCATCGTGTCCAAACTCTGATCGAAGAGAGTCATACGCTCCTTAACCAAGCGCTCGGTCCGGGCAAGCCCGACTCGACACTGGTTCGCGAGGAGTTCACCCACCGTACGAATACGACGGCTTCCAAGATGATCAATATCGTCCACACTTCCTTCACCCTTTTTCAGGCGCAAAAGGTACTTAGTCGCTTCCAATAGATCGCGTCCTCGGAGAATACGATCCTCGCCGCTATCCTTGAAGTTGAGCTTTTGGTTGATTTTGTAGCGACCGACTCGGCCCAAGTCATAACGCTTTGCATCAAAGAAAAGCCGCTTGATAAGTGCCTTGGCGTTGGCCGCGGTCGGAGGATCCCCAGGACGCAGACGACGATAAATATCCTTCAGAGCCTCTTCTGCATTCTTGGTCGGATCTTTCTTGAGGCATTTAATCACAATGCCGTCATCGGTTGAAGTATCGACGACTCGGATTTTGCTCACCCCAAGTTCAGCGATCTGCTTCACAACCGCCTTAGAAAGCGGCTCGAAAGCCCGAGCCACAACGATATTCTTGTCATGGTCTAAAGCATCCTCGACCAGAACCAGATTCTGGATCTCCTCAATTTTCTCAGCGTCCTTAACTGCCACATCGCGAATCGAATAGAACAGATTTAAGATGTCACCATCGCCACCTAGTTTCTCAGGAGAGGTCTTTGGGTCAGCATCAAACTTAGCCTCTGCCAAAGTGAAGAGGGCGCGAAAGAAAGTAGTGGTGAGGAATTTACGACGACGTTTCTTTCGGTCAAGATAGACATACAACAGGTCGCTCGTATCGAACTGAGCCTCGTACCAAGATCCTCGGTCCGGGATAATTCGAAAACTGTGTAGCGTCTTACCATTGGGATGCTGCGTCGTTTCGAAAGCGAGGCCCGGGGACCGGTGCAACTGGCTCACAATGACCCGTTCAGCCCCGTTGATAACAAAAGTGCCTTGGGGGGTCATCAGGGGGATTTCACCCATGAATACCTTTTCCTCCTTGGTCCCTTTTTCTTCCTTTAACAGGAAAGTGACATACAGGGGGGCCCCGTAAGTCAAACCCTCACGAAGGCATTCCAGCCAATCGATTTTGGGTTCTTGGATATCGTAGGAATGAAAATCAAGGACTGTTTTGCCATCATAACTTTCAATCGGAAAAACCTCTGTAAAAACAGCCTGCAACCCTAGGTTGCGGCGTTTCGACGAAGGCACGTCGGATTGAAGGAACTCGCGATACGAGTCGATTTGAATCTCGATCAAGTTCGGCGGGGAGATGACTTCCTTGATCTTGCCGAAATTAATGCGTTCGGAGTATTTCGTTGACATTGCGACCTCAGGAACTCGGATTTCTGCTTGTCTACCGTTCAGTGAACTATATGCGCCGTAAAGACAATACGACGAACTCCAGCGAAGGTTAGAATCTTCGCTGGAACTCGCCCTACTGAGTGCCTATTTCAATTTTTCGGACAAAGTTTGTTACAAGATGTCTTAAAAATTTGAACCTGCAAGTCTGCAACATTTGGTTAGACTTGAGGTCTGTAGTGACGTATCGAGCCACTCTGAAGAGAAAATCTTGGCTGACCTTGAAGACAAAGCCAGCCAAGATCCGAAAGAGAAGATTACTTGAGCTCGACTTTGGCACCTGCCTCTTCGAGTTTCTTCTTAGCGGCATCTGCGTCAGCCTTGGGGGCGCCTTCAAGAACCATCTTAGGAGCACCCTCAACCAAAGCCTTGGCTTCAGCGAGGCCCAAACCAGCCTTCACTTCACGGACCGCCTTGATGACAGCGATCTTCTTATCAGCTGGGACGGACTCCAACACGACATCGAAAATGGTCTTGGCTTCAGCCACAGGTGCGGCGGCGGCACCTGCAGGTGCGGCAGCAGCGGCAGCAGGTGCCGCGGCGGTAACGCCCCACTTTGTCTCGAGGGCTTTGACGAGTTCAGCGGCTTCCAAAACGGTGAGCTTGCTGAGTTCTTCTACGAATTGATTGATATCTGCCATAATATGTTCTTTTTTTGTCGTCTCGTCGACAGGACGGCCGTCCCGTATTGGTCCACTGCCTGTGGACCGACGATTTACTTTTTTGTTGGTGAATGCCCTTAGGAAATCTCCTTCAGGCAAGAGTGAAATCAGGAACCCTTCTGAGCGTAAGCGTCAATGACGCGCGCCAGTTGTGAACCTGGAGTATTGATAAGTGCCGCCAATTTCTGAGCGGGCGCTTGAAGGACTCCGAGGAGTTTGCCTTGCAGTTCGGCCAGAGGAGGAAGATCAGCAATGATCCGGATTTCCGCGGCAGAGAGTGCCTTATTTCCTAAATAACCAAATTGCAGTTTCGGCTTATCGAACTCCGTCTGGAATCCTTTAATAACTTTGGCAACCGCAGCAATGTCCCCTTTACCCGTGACTGCAGCCAGTTGCCCAGTCAAACGACCGCTCAGATCGGCAAGACCGGCCTCCTTAGCAACAATCCGGAAAATGGTATTTTTGACGACGTGAACCTCTCCACCCGCCTTGATAAGACGTTTGCGGAGTTGGGTGAACCCGCCGACCGAGAGTCCCTTATAGTCCACCACCAAAAAGAAGGGGGAGGCGTTGAGGCGAGCCAGATACTCGGCTGAAATGAACTTTTTTTCTTCGCGCATGATTTTGTTCGGTTGAAGCTCAGACAGCTGCGATAAACTCCTTGAGGTCGACTGAGACCGGAGGACTCATGGTGAGCGAAAGGGTCACTGACTTAATGTAGACGCCCTTCACGCTCGACGGGCGAGCTTTATAAACGGCTTCAATGACTGAACGCGCGTTGTCTCCAATCTGCTCGGCAGTAAAGCTCGCTTTCCCGACTGGCACATGAATGTTACCTGATTTGTCGACCTTAAATTCCACGCGACCTGCTTTGACCTCGCGGACAGCACGACCGGTGTCGTCAGTCACTGTGCCGGTCTTTGGGTTGGGCATTAAACCGCGGGGCCCAAGAACCTTACCCAATTTTCGAACTTCAGTCATCGCTTCCGGCGTAGCGATCGCCACGTCAAAGTCAGTCCAACCATCGACGCACTTCTTAATCATGTCCTCAAACCCAACGAACTCAGCACCCGCAGCCCGAGCCGCCTCAGCGGGCGCACCCGGCTTGCTGAACACGAGAACGCGAACCACTTTGCCGGAACCATGGGGAAGTGGAGTCGTCCCACGAACCATTTGATCGGATTGCTTCGGATCAACTCCAAGGCGAAACGAAAGATCAATCGTTTCGTTGAACTTAGCGCGAGGAAGTTTGGTGAGGAGGGAAACAGCTGAAGTCAGCGTGGTTACCTTGCTGGCATTTACTAAGGCCAGAGCTTTTTTATATCGTTTACTAGGCATCTCAGGTGCGGTTCAGACGGGCCGAAGCCCTCCCGCGGTTGGGATTTTAATCAGCGAACCAACGAATTGGAACGACCGAGTTGAGATTTGTAGCAGATGGCTGGAATGATGGTCAAAAGAATTTGCGGGAATTTTCTTCAAAGCCTTTGCATTCTCCTCTCAATGATTGCTTCTATCATCCTCAATCCGCTTCTGTTCAATGGTCGTTTTCTCGGGATTGAATGGCATCTTTGGAAGGTAATCGGGTGGGCCGGGACACTCATTTTCTTTAGTCGTTTCCTCGTCCAATGGTATGCCACTGAACGCCAGAAGAAAGTCGTCGTGCCTCAGGCTTTCTGGTGGCTGAGCCTCTGCGGTTCGCTCGTTCTTTTATCCTACGCCATTCATAAACGCGACAGCGTTTTTATCGTAGGCCAAGCCTTATCTTGGGTCCCTTACTTAAGAAATCTTTTCATCCACCGAAAAAATAAGGCCGCCCAAGTCACTTGCTCGGGTTGTGGAACATTGAACCCACCGAGCCATCAATTTTGCCCTTCCTGCGGAGGTGTTCTGGGCCCTCACCCTTAATCAACTAAGAACCCCTCCAATCCCCTTCTCTTAATCGGCAATCCACTAATCCTTTCCACCGCTCGAGGATGAATTACAAACTGGGTACTCCACCGGCAATCCAGTTCCTTCTGGATACTCATAAACTTGCCCCTCAAAATTGCGTAAAATGACTTTGTCTGCCGTCTTTCTTAGAATGTATCCGGGATTGATGGGCACTTTCCCGCCCCCACCTGGAGCGTCGATGACATACTGCGGGACCCCATAGCCGGTCGTATGTCCCCGTAGCCCATCCATAATCTCTAGCCCGCGAGTCACCGTCGACCTCAGATGCGCACTCCCAGAGATCAGATCACATTGGTAAATATAGTAGGGTTTCACCCGACACATCAGGAGTTTCTGCACGAGGGCGCGCATCGTCTCGATATCGTCGTTAACCTTGTGTAAAAGTACTGACTGATTTCCGAGTGGAATCCCAGCATCGGCTAGACGCCCCAATGCCTCCCTGACTTCCGTGGTCAATTCACGCGGATGATTGACATGGATACTCATGAAAAGCGGATGAAACTGCCGGAGCATTGCACAAAGCTCGGGAGTAATTCGCTGGGGCAAAAAGACAGGGATTCGCGATCCGATTCGCAGGAATTCGATATGAGGAATCGCTCGCAAGCGACTCAGCAGATATTCTAATTTTTCGTCATTGAAAAGGAGCGGATCTCCGCCACTCAACAGCACGTCGCGAATCTCTGGATGTGCTGCAATATAGGCGATTTGTCGGTCAAATTCAGGGTGAAAATCATAACCACTCGCGTTGCTCACTAGCCGTGACCGTGTGCAGTAGCGGCAGTAGGCGGCGCAACGGTCGGTGACCAAGAATAACACCCTATCTGGATATCGATGAACCAAACCTGGCACAGGTGAATGGGTGTCCTCACCCACCGGATCCAAAGTCTCCCAAGCTGCAGTAACCGTCTCTTCAATTCGAGGGATCACCTGACGTCGCACCGGGCAAGCCTCGTCGTCGATATCGATCAGGTTAAAAAAATACGGGGTTATTGCCATGGCCAACTTGGATTCGCCGGCCAGAATTGCTCCCTCACGTTCTTCGGGGGCCAGTTTGGGCATCAAACGCTCCAATTGAGCCACAGTGGTAATCCGATTTTTTAACTGCCAACGCCAATCATTCCAGTCTTTATCCGACACAGCATGCCAGGAACCTCGCCCCGCGGTGCTAAATGCTTTCATCGAAATAAAAGAAGCGGCGAGGGACTCGCTGGTGGAAGAATCAAACTGCATGACGGAGAGCAAATTACGAGGAGACTCCTGCGAGTCAAGGATTGGGCTCATTTGGATAAATTGAGCCCTCAGGAAAGGTCCACCTTTCACCCGCCCGCAAGACCGCATATCCCTGTCCAGATTGCTGACAGGCCATCACAAAGTCATCGGGGGTTGCTGTATTAAATTTAAAAAGATCGTAATGACAGGGTATGGCAATTTTAGCACCGATCTGCCAAGCCAAGTGGGCCGCTTCCTGTCCCCATAAATTTCCAGCAACTCGACGCTCCTCGGCCCGACCGTTCACCGGAAGAAGCGCGAGGTCGACTCGCAGCGATCGTAGGAGTTCCACCTGTCCATCATACATAACGGTATCCCCCGAATGATATATCGTCCACGGCCCCATACTTACGACGTAGCCGAGGCAAATGAGACGACCCGCCGCATCGGTCTCTAAGGTCTCATGAGCTGCAGGCACCGCGCGAATCTGTAAGCCCTCAACTTGAACCTCCTCCACTCCATGACATGGCCCAGAGCCTGGGACCGCAGACTCAAGACCCAGTAACTGCGATTCCGGCAAGCCGCTTCGCTGCCTGACCGCCCCACGGATCGCCTCAGGAAACACCATCCGTATTCTTGGGTTAGCTCTCACCAGCGGCTTGAGTGTCTCCGGATCGAGATGATCGGTATGTCCGTGGCTGGAGGTGACCAGACTAATTCCAGTCAACCGCGCTGGATCGATCACTCGCTCAGTCATACGGACATGGGGTTTATCCGTCTCAGCATATTTTGCGGTTAAGGAATCCGAAAGGTAAGGATCTAACAGAATCCTCTTACCGCCCCACGCCAGCAGATAGCCGCTCTGGCCCAACCACCAGAGATGAAGGCGGTCGCCCGCCAAACAGGCGTCTTCCACATCAGCCAAGAATCGGTCGTCCTGCAAGGCGGGGCAGATCATGCTCTTTTTAAAGTTTCTGCCGAGCCAAGGCCACACCGTCACAGAGTGATTGCAACTTGCGAACTGCCGCCCAGCGTGCCGTCTGACTAAGACCGCAATCCGGCGCCAACACCAATCGATCCGCTGGAACAAACTCCAAACATCGAGCGACTCGGTTGGCAACATCCTCCGCAGTCTCAATGTAATAGCTCTTCACATCAATAATACCGACGGCCACATCCCGACTGCGCGCGATAGATCCGATGCACTCCAACTCAGCAAATTCTCGACTGGCCATTTCGACATGCATTTCATCACATTTCATCTCAAGAAACTCAGGAAATAAGGGAGCCAACCGACGTGGCCCCACCGCTCGGGCTTTGTAATTACCAAAGCACAAGTGCATGCAAACCCGGGTTCGACCAGTCACCGTTTCAATGGTCCGATTATAAATATCGACAAACCGGCGAACATCTTCTCGATGAGCATAACAACTCATTGAAGGCTCATCGACACTGATTTCCCGGCATCCTGCAGCGACGAGATCTTCCAACTCCTTTCGGACAATTGGCAGAAGTGCTTCGGTTAATGACCAGCGATCTGGATAACCCAAATGAGGATTAGCGAGGAGACGACCTGAAAGAGTGTAAGGACCGGGCACAGAGGCCTTCAGGGTGACTGGCCGGGTTAACATGCCCTCCATCACAGACTGCAACCGCTGAAACTCTCCGACCGCTCCCAACCCACGGGATGCTTGCAAAGGACCCACCACAGCATGTTTTCCTCGTTGATCATGCGCAGGAGGGCCGAATCGTCGAGGCGACACCGATTCCAAATCAATGCCCTGAATAAATCCATAGAAGCTGAGGTTAAAATCCAAACGCGTTTGTTCTCCATCGGTGATCACATCTAACCCTGCTTTCAACTGATCGCGCACGGCACACGTGACCGCGTCCCTTTGCAGTTCCGCCAAGTCTTCTGAGCCAAAACGGTCGAGATGAGCGGAGGCCAATTCAAGCCAACTCGGAAACGGATGACTCCCGATAACCGAAGTTCTCAACGGACATTCTTTCATAATAAATAAGGGGCAGATCTGCCTAGGAACACCTTGCTTGATCGATTAACTGAAATTGAAAAGGTAGATTGGGGTTACCTTGAGATTAATGGGTGGTCAGTCAAAAAGGATCGTCCGATTTCCGCAAAGAAAGACTCGATCTTCAAAACCAATTGCCGGGCTTGAGCTAAAGCAAACTGCTCGACATCCCGACCTGATCGGGCGGGAGCTTCTGCACTCCGAGTAGGGTCTACAGGTAAAACCTGCTGAACCAAAATCGGGCCTTGATCTAGGGCATCGGTCACAAAGTGAGCAGTGGCACCGGTCACTTTAACTCCATGCTGAAAGGCCTGCTGAGAAGGTCTGGCCCCAACGAACGCGGGCAGAAAAGAAGGGTGAATATTTATAATTCGAGAGGGATCTCTCGACACAAATTCGGGACTGAGAATCCGCAGGTAGTTGGCTAGGACAATAAAATCAGGTGCAGCTTCCTCGAGACACGCCTGCAAGGACGCCTCGTGAGCAACAGGCTCTCTTCCCGTGGCGGACCCAGAGGAAAAGGGCACGCCGAATTGCCCAACTGATTCACCTAAATCGAGATGATTACCAACCACCGCCTCGATGCGGGCCTTCCATGTGCCAAACTGGTTTCGAATCAGTAAGTCCGCGAGACAGTGATGCTCACGAGAAACCAACACCATAATCCGTTTGGGCAGCGGCGACGCCACTCGCACCGCCACCCCCTCCGGTAATACGCCTTTATTTTGCTCGACCAAACAGGCCGAATCCACTGCTCCGTCAAATTCCGTCCGCCTAAAAAACCGGCCAGACTCGCGATCCACGAATTCTTGACTCTGCACGACATTAAACCCGTGGTCGAAAAGAACACGGCTGATAGCAAGCATCAGATCTCGGCGATCTAAACACTCAACAAGCAGCACAGACATGGTCAACGACGAGACGAATCGCGACCTCCGCGCCGCTCAGGTCTACGTTGCCCATCTGAACTTCCACCCGCTTCAGAGCCTCTCCCTCGGGAATCAGCCGATCTACCACCACTCGGGGCAGAGGGGGCCTGCCCATTCTCACGCAACCACATCCGGCGCTCGATATCATCCATACGATCCCAGTTACTTGGCTTAAGAACTTCCTGCGACTGAGGCACGATCGGCGGCGGCACCTCTTGGCGGACAACCGGTTCGGCTTGCCGACGCGGTTCCTCAATTTCACGCGCGTCACGCGTCGGACGTGCCTCGCGCGCCTCGCGCGCCGGACGTGCCTCGCGTGCCGGACGGGGCTCGCGCGGTTCGCGTGCCGGACGAACCTCGCGCGCCGACTCCACATCAGGCGTCCGTCGGATTGATCGATCATCAGAACGACCCCGTTCACTATCCAATCTACCACGGGACTCATCACGGCCTCCTCGATTGGATCGACTCTCTCGTGGCTCGCGGCGTTCCCTAGAAACGCTTTCGGATCGATCGCCGCGCGGAGCGGGTTCGGAGGGATCAGTCCGATCAGTCCGATTCACCCCCCGCCCTTCTGATCGGCCAACCGGTCGAGACGCGGGAGCGGTTTCACCTAAGGTCGCATAGAGCTTTGAGAGGCGACGTCCGTGCTCATCATAAGCCCGATCAAACAAGTCTTCGGAACGGTCGCGCCCTACCAAAACAGGGGCGGTTAATACCGTCGGAGGGTGGCCCGCTTCGGTTAGAAGGGCCGCCACCTCAACTTTAATGGCATTGATCAAAAGACATCCACCGATCGTAGAACCAGGGCCAACTGGAGTTTCCAAACCGGGGATCTCGATCATTGCGTCCCCAACAGGAGCCCCCGTATCCAAGATTATATCGGCAAAATCTTGCAACTTGCGACCGTCCCGTCGCTGACTCCGGCTTGCTTCGCTGTGTGCCTTGGAGAGGATGGCCACCACCTTGATTCCTCGGCGCTTGAACTCTTCGGCCATTTCAATGGGAACCAAATTACACCCGCTGGACGAGGCAATCAGCGCGCAGTCTTGGGGTGTTGTCTCAAAGTTCCGCAAGATGCGACCGGCTAGTCCGTGCACATTTTCCAAAAACATCGCCTGCCGCTGGCCATTGGCCCCAACGACCTGGTTATGGAAGCTCAGTGACAACTCCACGATCGGATTGAAACCTGGGAAGGATCCATACCGCGGCCACATCTCTTCGACCAGAATCCGACTATGGCCGGACCCGAAAAGATGGACCATACGGCCCGCTAAAATTGTCTCGGAAAACAGGCCAGCAGCCTTGGCAATGGCGTTTTCCTGGGCGGATACCGTATCGATAAGTCCACGGCAGAGGTCCAAATATTCGTCTATCACTGGGCGGAGAGTAACAAGATCCAAAGGCCGATGGGGATACGAAAGATTAAAATTGAGACAGAATTTACAAAACTGCCATTTGAGGTAAAACCGCCCCAAATCCCGACCGTTTTCCCTTTGGACAGACTTTTTTCTGTCAAAAAAAGAAAAAAAGAACTGCTTCCACTCCTATCGCTCGCCTTCAGAAAGGACGTTTGGATCAATTTTCCGGCAGGACAAAGCGCTCGAATTCGTGACGGACATACGGCGGAATCCGAACCCGGAACCAAGCCTCCGGCCCAGAATAGTTCTGCTCGACAATCTGCCCCAAGGCATGCAGTCGACTGATCGCTTTTTGTTCCCCGTGCGGAATCCGAACCTCCACAAAATCTCGGATTGGTTTTAACATCGCCCCCAGTTCAGCGAAGAGACTATCAAATCCTATCTTCTCCCGAGACGAAACGGCAACCGCCTTGGGAAACTGCTGCCCCAGAAGTTCAGCGGCTTCCCGAGCCCCCTGTTTATCCACCTTATTAAAAACCATTAAAACCGGCTTTTCCATGGCGCCAATTTCCGACAAGACGCTATTGACGGCTTCAATTTGCTGAGCGCATTGCGGATGACTGGAGTCCACCACATGGATTAGTAATTCTGCTTCAACGACTTCTTCTAAAGTAGCCTTAAAAGCTTCCACCAAACCGTGGGGTAGTTTGCGAATAAAACCAACAGTGTCACTGAGCAGAACATTCTGATTTGACGGCAAGCGTAACCGGCGAGTGGTGGGGTCCAAGGTGGCGAAGAGCATATCTGCGGCTAGCACGTCGGCCCCCGTCAAAGCGTTCAGCAAGGTCGACTTACCGGCATTTGTATACCCGACAATCGACGCCAAGGGCCACTGGTGCCGCTGACGCCCAGCGCGCTGAGTGGTGCGCTGCTTCCGGACAATCAATAATTCATCGCGGATTTTTTCGATCCGTTCTTGAGTCTTACGACGGTCACTTTCCAACTGAGACTCACCTTCGCCGCCGATGGAGCCGGTGGAACCTCGCTGCCGAGACAAATGGGTCCAATACCGGGTCAAGCGGGGCATTAAGTACTGCAACTGAGCCAACTCCACTTGCAATTTACCTTCTCGGGTCCGGGCACGATGACCAAATATCTCAAGGATTAAGGCCGTTCGATCCATGACCTTGCACCCAAAAAGTTCTTCTAAATTGCGAGCCTGTGCACCGGATAATTCATCATCAAATATGACAGTATCCGCTCCCAATTCTCGACATTCACGAGCTAATTCCTCGGCTTTGCCGGCACCAATATAAGTGCCGGGATGGGGCGCTTCTAACTTCTGCATCCCCCGACCCACAACCGCCGCACCCGCAGTGGTGGCCAATTCGGTTAATTCATCCAACGAATCAACCACGTCCCAAGACGTACGGTTCCTTAATTCCGCACCAACCAAAAAGGCGCGCTCCGTCTTCCGGTCGGCGGTTTGAATGAGTGCTTTCAATCGGCTTCTTGGTTCGAAAATCCAAGTCTAGGGACTAAACCAATGCAGGCCTATCACAAACCGACAAACCCCATGCAAAAGAGACTTCACTCTTGTCTCCTACCTCTTTCGCGTCAGAGACTCTAGCAGCATGCATGTTCTGCTCGCCGCAAGTGAGCTTCATCCCTTTTCTAAGACGGGTGGATTAGCCGATATGGTCGGGTCTCTAGCGCATTCGCTGGCTGATGCCGGCGTGCAAATCTCGGTTATTACCCCCCTTTACCGAGGAATTACCTCCCGTTTTCCTTCCATAAAAGCCGCGCAATGGCGCTTCGCTGTCCGCCTAGGAAACGAACAGTTCGAAGGCCAATTTTTCCGACTATCCCCCTCCCCTGAGCTCACTGTTTGGTTCGTCCAACAGGATAGCTTCTACGACCGAGCCGGCCTCTATAGCAGTTCCGGCTTGGAGTACCTCGATAATGCCACGCGCTTTCTCTTCCTGACTCACGCGGCATTGATCCTGGCTCGGCATCTGCCTAATCCACCGAAAATCATCCACAGTCACGACTGGCAAACTGGGTTACTTCCTCTTTACCTGCAATATGCCCGTGCCGCCGGCGACTGGCCCACGGCCCCTCAAAGCATTTTTACCCTCCATAATCTCGCCTACCAAGGGTCGTTTCCCTCAACCGACTGGGCTCTCACCGGACTCCCCACCGCTTGGTTTCATCTGGAAAGCGCACAACATTTTCAACGGCTCAATTTTCTTAAAGCCGCCCTTACTCAGTCCACGGCCATTACCACAGTGAGTCCGAACTATGCCCGCGAAATCCTCACCCCAGAATACGGGTGCGGTCTCGAAGGCCTGCTGATTAAACGCGCCAACGACCTTACCGGTATTCTCAATGGTGTTGATTATTCGGAGTGGAATACCACCGCCAATCCCGCCCTTCCCGCCTCCTTCACTTCCGACGATCTCTCCGGCAAAGCCCTCTGCAAAGCCGCGGTACAGACTGAACTAGGTCTCCCTGTGCGTCAGGATTTACCGCTCTTCACCAATATCACCCGCTTGACCGACCAAAAGGGCTCGGAACTTATCCTCGTCGCTCTCGAACGACTGCTGCTCGACGGTGTTTCTTTCCAATTTGCCCTGCTCGGCAGTGGCGATCCTCTTCTAGAACAAGGTTACAAATCTCTTGCGACTCGATTCCCAAATCAAGTGTCCGCGCGTATCGGCTTTGATGCTGCCCTCGCTCATCGTCTTGAGGCCGGATCTGATTTTTACCTGATGCCTTCTCGGTTTGAACCCTGCGGTCTAAACCAACTGTACTCGCTCCGCTATGGCTCTATTCCAGTGGTGCGAGCCACGGGTGGACTTCACGATTCCATTATTGATCCACGGGAAGATGCCGATCGAGCCAACGGTATCAAGTTTCATACCTACGATTCCCGCGCACTCGAACAGGCCATTCGTAAAGCCCTCGCGGTCTGGGCCGAACCTAGCTGGATTGACCATTTACGACGCAACGGAATGACCGCCGACTTTTCTTGGAAACGTCAAACAGTTCACTATATCGCCCTCTACAACGAGGTCGCTCAACTTAAACCGGCCAGCGCTCGATGAGTAGAAGGCTTCAGGCCTGGTGCGTTTCCAAAAGGCAGCCCTTAACTCAGGCATCTCCACCGTCGTCCCAAGCATCCGGCCGCCCCGGCACCGGCCGCCCATTGTCACTCCGCCGACCGTTGCGCCGCGCAATAACTACCTGAATCAGTTCCTGCCTGAGCTTTTGGAAACTATCGTAACGAACCCGAGGTAACCGCCCCACCCCCAGGGCGTCCTGCACGGCGCACCCCGGTTCCGTCGCATGAGTGCAATCTCGAAAACGGCACCCCACCCCGAGCTGGGCAATATCAGGAAAAGCTTCATCTAATCCTTCATCGGCGAACCACAACTGAAATTCCCGCATTCCTGGGGTATCTATCACCAACCCACCGCTCGGCACCGGATGAATTTCCCTCCACGTCGTCGCATGACGTCCCTTGGAATCTTTCTCGCGGACTTGAAGAGTCATCTCAACTTTCTCTCCCATGAGACGGTTGATCAAACTCGACTTACCGACCCCTGAAGTTCCAACAAAAACCGCGGTTCGACCCGGCCCTAAATGCTCCCGCAATAAGCCTGTCCCCTTCCCTGTCTTTGCACAAACCGTCAAAACCGGTGTATCTAAAGAAAGCCCACGAACCTGTTTGATCAGGGCCTCGGGATTCTCACAAAGATCCAACTTATTCATCACCACAACCGGGCGCGCCCCCCCTTCGTGAACCATGACCAAAAAACGCTCAATCCGACGGGCGCTAAAGGTGGAATCCATGGCTTGGACCACAAAAACCGTGTCGATATTAGAGACGATAACCTGAGCTTCGCTGGCTTTACCGGTCACTTTGCGCACAAGGACCGTTCGCCGAGGTAAAACCTCGTGAATCACCACCTTGGATTCTCCCGGCACCGCGGCCACCGCCACCCAATCGCCCACTTTGGGTAGAGCCGCATCCTGCCGAAATCGATGACGAAGACGCCCAGTAATCAGGGCCGGATGATCGCCATCGGCACCCACGACGACATAGGAAAGTTTATCTTCATGGGCGACACGCGCCGGCTGAAATCCAGCCAACCGGTGAGGCTCAAAGGCGGTCGCTCGCGCCGCATCCCACCCCAATTCAGTCAAGTCCATGCGATGGGCCTCACCTCGTTTTGCATCAACTTAGACACGTTCGAGCAGGGCCGCTTGACTTGCAGCAAACACTTCCGCATGCAAGGAACGTCCATGGGAATCCATGGTCACCACCGCTGGAAAATCAACCACCTCCAATTCCCAGATGGCCTCAGGCGACCCAAACTTCTCCAACATATAAACCGCCCGCACTGATTTCACGCATTCGGCCAAAACCTGAGCCGCTCCACCGATAGCATGGAGATAAACACACCCGTGTTCCCGACAGGCCGCGAGTGTTCTGTCGCCCATTCCCCCCTTCCCGATCACCCCTCGGAGCCCGAACCGACGGATAATATCAGCTTGATAAGGTTCCTCACGGATCGAGGTCGTCGGCCCAGCAGCCGTCACTTTCCACCCTCCATCCGCTCCTTTCATCACCACCGGCCCACAATGATAAATCAGACCGTTTTCCAACTGAACTTCGGCCGGCAAATCCCCACCTTCGTGAAGATATTTATGAACAGCATCGCGGCCCGTAAAAACAACGCCACTAATCAAAACCTCATCGCCAACTTTGAGCGCTCGGATTTTTTCAGCGTTAAATGGAGTTGAAAGCGGAATCATACCTATAAAATAATACCTATGGAATCAGGCTAAACAAAACGGGCCGTCGTCACCAAGGCCCATTAGGCGCGAGCCAGTCCCAATGAGCAAGGGCAGGAATTAGCATCGTTCAACTCGAAATCCCTCCTCCTTTCCTCCACTCTTGCCAACGACTCAATTTCGTTCAGCTAGACATGCCCAATCCGCCGCCTCTTTCGTCCCCTGCCAAACCTCCAATCCCCAAACAGGTGGTTGTCTATACCGACGGCGGTTGCCACGGCAATCCTGGGCCGGGCGGATGGGCGGCCGTCCTTCGCTGCGGAAACCAAGAATTAGAGGTCGGCGGCGGCGACCCAGATACGACCAATAACCGAATGGAACTGGCCGCTGCCATCGGTGCCCTCTCCGTTTTAAATCAACCCTGCACGGTCGAACTCTTTACCGATTCTCAATACGTTCGCAAAGGCATTACCCAGTGGATCCACGGTTGGAAACGCAAAGGCTGGAAAACGGCTGCAGGCGATCCAGTTAAGAACGACGATCTGTGGAGACGTCTCGATGCGCTTACCCAAAAACACACCATCCAATGGCAATGGGTTAAAGGGCATGCCGGTAACGAATTAAACGAACGCTGCGATCGCCGTGCCAATGCTGAGATTGCCAAGGTCAAGACCCACCGACCGTCCCGTTAATCCCTCGCTGGATCGCGATTATCGCTCGTCAAACAAAACGGGAGACATGACATCTTGAATTGTTCGGTATTTTTCTTTGCGTTCATCAGCAGGACGACCCCATAACCCGCCAACACAATGAAAGATTTGGTTTCCCCGACACCTCCTCCTCCCATTATTCAGAATCGGCATTCGGAGATTCGTGAACTGTTTCAACGCTACGTGGTGCCCAGTTATGGCCGCTTCGATCTCGTTCTCAGCCACGGAGCAGGAAGCTACGTCTGGGATGTCAGCGGCAAACGCTACCTCGACCTCGGCGGCGGCATTGCGGTGTGTTCCCTCGGTCATTCTAATCCAGAAATCACCGAAGCAATCGTCGAACAATCTCGGCGTCTCGTTCACGTCTCCAACCTTTACTATCAAGAACCGCAAGGCCGCCTCGCCATGGCACTCACCCAGTGCATCGCACCGGGTAAAATCTTCTTTTGTAATTCAGGTGCCGAAGCCAACGAGGGACTTTATAAAGTCGCCCGCAAATTCGGTCACGACTCCGGTCGATTTGAAATTCTGACCGCTTTTAATTCCTTTCATGGGCGGACGCTCGGCGGAATTTCAGCGACCGGTCAAGAGAAGGTAAAGAAGGGTTTTGAACCGATGATTCCCGGCTTTCGCCACATCCCCTTCAACGACCTTCAAGCCGCGCACGACGCTCTCTCCCCATCCACCGCCGCGATTCTTATCGAAGGAATCCAAGGCGAAGGTGGCATCACCCCAGCGACACCTGAATACCTCCTCGGGCTGAGGCGCCTCTGCAATGAAAAAGGCCTACTTCTCTTCATCGATGCCGTCCAGTGTGGGCACTTCCGCTCCGGCCGATTCCAAAGCTATCAACGCATCTTAGAAGGTGTCTCAGGTGGCGAAAGCTTCGTTCCCGACGGTATTTCGATGGCCAAATCTTTAGGTGGCGGCTTTCCAATAGGTGCCTTCTGGCTGAGGGAGGCTGTCCACGGTGTCAACTTGGCCGATAGTCTCAGCGCAGGAACCCACGGCACAACTTTCGGCGGCACGCCCCTCGGATGCGCTGTTGCGCTTAAAATCCTCGAGGTGATCGATCGCGACTCGCTTGCTGACCATGTCCGAGTCACTGGTGACTGGCTCCAATCTGCCATCCAAGACCTTGCCAACCGCTTTCCTAATGTGGTTCGCGCTCCAAGGGGACTCGGATTTATGCTTGGCATCGAGCTCCAAGAAGCGGATCAGGTTCCCAGCTTTTCTACTAGTCAAACACCCCCCAGTCTTCAAGTGGTTCATCGACTCCACGAAGCAGGAGTCTTGACCATCCCGAGCGGCAATCAAATCGTTCGACTTCTCCCCGCTCTAAATTTACCACGTGCTCAAGCTGAAGAAGGAATCACGCTCATCACCAAAGTTATTCAATCCTTCGCCTAACTCCCGCCGCGGGGCCCCACCTCGCTGGCCGGGTGGTTGGGAATCTGAAAGTTTGCCATAAAGCTCACATCTCCTTGCCAACCGATGCCTGCACCGAGGTGCCGAAGGTGAGTTTATTTTTGTGGTGAGCTTCTTGGTGCGTGTTCAAGAAACAGGTGCCTAACTTATAGTTTGCCCCCGCAGAAGGGCCGCCTCGACTACGCGACTTGCAACTTTCAAAAAGCCTCATCAAATTCGCTAACTCTCATGCGCTTCTTTGCCGCCTTCTTTGTCGCCCTTGCCAATTCTGCCTTCGCACAGCAACCGCCCTATGACCTCGCACCGGAAGTGCGCCCTCCTTACTACCGAGTTCGTCACGAGGCTTCGGTTCGGCCGGGCGAATTGGCTTTTCCTGTGAGCTTTACCTTATGGGTACCGCCCGGAATAACTTCGCTCCGGGGTGTCATCGTGCATCAGCACGGTTGCGGCGAAGGTTCCTGCAAATCGGGGTTCAGCGGCGCGTTCGATCTGCATTGGCAGTCACTCGCGCTCAAGCACAATTGTGCGCTTCTTTCCCCCGTCTATGAGCAACCCGAAAAGGCGGACTGCCAACTCTGGTGCGATCCGCGCAGAGGATCAGATGTCGCTTTTCAACAAGCGTTGAAGGAGTTGTCGGTTATTTGCAGCCAACCGGAGCTTGCACTTGTTCCCTGGGTGCTTTGGGGCCACAGCGGTGGTGGACATTGGGCCGGCGGAATGGTGCTTTTACATCCCGACCGCGTCGCCGCCGCGTGGCTCCGCTCCGGGGTGCCTCCGATCCAAGCGGTTGAAGGTCGGCCTACGCCCTACCCGATTTCTGAGGCCGCTTGCGCTGTGCCAGTGATGTGCAACCTCGGCTCGAAGGAGGGCGTCACCGACCTGACTAACCGTTTCGCTGGAGTCTGGCCGGGGGTGAAGATATTCTTCAAAGCTATGCGGGCTAAAGGAGCCCTGATCGGGATCGCGATCGATCCATTGACAAGCCATGAGTGCGGGAATCAACGTTATCTTGCGATCCCATGGCTCGATGCCTGTCTCACCTCCCGGTTGCGATCCAAAACCAATTCTAAGTGGACCTTAATGCCGGCCCCAAAAGGGTGGTTAACCGCCATGAACGAGGAGGGAATCGCCGCTCTTGAACCCGTCTCGGCTGATAAGTTTATTGGGCTAAAGGAACGATCCATCTGGCTGCCCACTGCGGCGATCGCCCAAGCTTGGTCTGAGTATGTCAAAGGTACCGCCGTAATCGATACCACCCCGCCACCGACCCCAAGAAATCTTCGGGTCAAAGGCAACCAATTAAATTGGGAGGCCACAGCCGATATCGAAAGCGGACTCGCCCAATTTATTATCGAGCGCGATGGTCAATTTCTCGACACGGTGCCCGAACACGGCAAGAACCCCTACGGTCGCCCAGTTTTCCAGAACCTCCAATATAGCGACACGCCAACCCTACCTTTGGTTCCGATGCACTACATCGACCGAACAGCAGAGGTGGGCAAGCGGCATCGGTACCGAGTGATCGCGGTAAATACGGTGGGCCTCAGATCCAAGTAGTTTCGCCTTCTAAGGTCCCAAATCATGGATCATTTCGAACAAATCCATCACCCGAGTGATTAGAGAATCGATCGGGTCTTTTGCTGCAGCCAATGCTCCGATTCTTGGAATCCTGGACACAAGCGCTGCACCTCTGAGCAAAACAGTGAGAAATGAATCATAGACCTCTACAAGGGCGAGTCTTCGCAAAACGACTTCGGCCCGATGCCTTCCCGAGTTCTGAGTGAGGGTCGCCCACTTGGCCAGCCCTCTGTTGGGCGCGGTCGCGCGTCAGATTGGGCAGAACTGGCAGGCCCGCTTCGGACATGGCTTGGATTGGCTGGAGAGTTTCGTGGATCGGGAGCGATTCCGGGGCAGTTTTTACCGGGCGGCTAATGGGCAGTGCGTGGGACAGACCCGAGGACGAAGCCGGCAGGAGCGGGACCGGGAACTTCAGGTGCCGGTCAAGGGTGTCTCTCTGGACGAACTGAGACGGAGGGCCCGTCTGGCCTACACGGCAACCGTGGTGGGCTCGCAGGAAAAGGCCGAAGCGATGGCGACAAAATGGGGGACTCCGGTGAGGGACGACTGCGTGTTTCAACCGGTCTAGCGCCTTAGGGAAAAGGCCGGAAAGTTGGGGGCGAGTGAGGTATAGATAGCCTGCCCCTTCGTTCACGACCCGGGGCGGATCACTTGGAGTGACGTCACCGCTTTCGCCTCGCCCACCGTTCGAAACTGGACCTTAAAGTCCGGATTGAAACCGGATCAATCCTCAGCAAAATCCCCCGAAATTTGGGATTTTGAAGGGTCGTCTCATTGTTGAGATTTACCCCGAAAATTCTGAGGTCTGACCTTAACGAAGAATCGCCGAAAGGATTTAGCGGAATTTTGATTCACAGACTTGGTCTTCTTGGGAGACCTTCAGTCGTCTTTAAAAACCCATTATGGCTACCATTGCTGTCCTCGGAACGTTTGACACCAAAGGCGACGAGCATGCCTATGTCGCGGAACTTATCCGGTTGCGTGGGCACCAGACTTTACTCATCGATGTAGGGATATTGGCGGCTCCGCAAGTGGTCCCTGATATCGACCGTTACGCGGTGGCGTCTGCGGCTGGGATTGATCTGAAGGCAGTGGTAACGAGGAGGGACCGAGGCGAGGCGGTGGGAATGATGACGGCTGGGGCTCCCCTTGTTTTGGGACGTCTGCAACACGAAGGCGTTATTGACGGAGTTATTTCGCTCGGTGGCGGTGGAGGCACGGCTATTTGTACAGCGGCGATGCGTGCCCTCCCGATCGGTTTTCCCAAGTTGATGGTGTCGACCTTAGCCAGTGGAAATACTGCATCTTATGTTGGATTGAAGGATATCGTGATGATGCCAAGCGTGGTGGATGTGGCTGGTTTAAATCGGTTATCTCGCAAGCTGCTCGCTCAAGCGGCGGGAGCCATCTGCGGTATGGTGGAGGCCCGCGTGCCCGAGTCAGCGACGAAGCCGGTGATCGTGGCGTCTCAATTTGGGAATACCACAGCGTGTGTGACCCATGCGCGACAGCGTCTTGAAGCCGCGGGATACGAAGTGATGATTTTTGCAGCAACCGGAATGGGTGGTCGCACGATGGAATCGCTCATTGAGAGCGGTCTGATTTCGGGGGTGTTAGATATAACCACTACAGAATGGGCCGATGAACTAGTGGGCGGTGTGCTGACGGCCGGGCCGAGGCGATGCGAGGCAGCAGCCCGAGCGGGGGTCCCGGCGATCCTCACCCCTGGTTGTTTAGATATGGTTAATTTCGGCGAACCCGACTCGGTACCGGTGCGGTATCGTGACCGGCGGTTTTATCATCATAATGCGCAAGTGACACTGATGCGAACTACACCCGAAGAGTGTGCTGTTTTAGGTGGTATCTTGGCGGAGAAGTGCAATTTATCGACTGGGCCAGTTGAAGTTTTTCTGCCCTTAAAAGGGATCAGTGTGATCAGCGCCCCAGATCAACCTTTTTATTGGCCTGAAGCAGATGCGGCCCTTTTCGACACGTGGAAAGCGGGACTGCGATCAGAGATCCGAGTGACCGAATACGATGGAAACATCAATGATCCTGCCTTTGCCGACTTGTGTGTGGCAGGATTGCTTCGTTTGCTTCCCAGTTAAGGGAAGAAAGAGCGAAAGGACCGTTCTCCAGCGGGTAAATAAGGGGCGTTAGTCTGTACAAAAGTGCCCGGCACAGGGCGTTGTAAGTCAAAGAGATTAAGCAGAGTTATTTCGAGCAATGCCGGTTGGACGAATCGAAAGATTTCCGCATAGTCAGGCTTTGCATGCGTGAAACAATCTATCCACGAAGCCCCCGTGAAGTGATGAATGGCTGGCTGTATTTGCCTCGATTTATTGATAAAATCAGGCTTTCCAGTGCCGGACGATTACACGAGGACTATCAACCCAATTTTGCCAAACGCGGCTTTGATGCCCAGTGGTTGAAGGCCGCAGGCCTTGAAGCCGAGGCCTTTATTGCCGTGGTGGTCAATTCACTAACTGATGGACAGGTTTCCGATTGGATCGGTCGCCACGTTGATCGTCCGGCCGAGCAGGGGGCCTTCAATCAGTGGTTAATCCAGCATGGTCGAGAAGACGATGCTGATTTACTGGCTCGTCTGGAGACGCGCAAAGCTCAGGCGGGTTTGGCACACCGCAATGATATTACCACTTTTGTGGATTTCATTGATGCGGATGAAAAGCGTCTTTGACGAAGACGAGAGGCAGAGAAAATGAGATGAGTTAATCAGATCGGCCCGAGCCAATTTCCTCAGCGAGATCCTCCGACGTCCAGTTGCGAGTCCGCCGTTCCAATCGGTCGGCGGCTGCACCGTGTTCCCAAACGGCATAGGGAAGAGTCCGTTCGGGAATGGAAGCCAAGCGAGGTTGCGCTAACAAGCCGCCGAGGAATCCGGCCAAAACATCACCGGTGCCGCCTTGAGCGAGCCCGATATTGCCCGTGGAATTGATCCAAACAGGTCCTTCAGACCGGCCGATCAGGGTTTGATAGCCTTTAAGAATCACCCAAACATTTCCCAATTGCCGCGAAAGCAGACGAAGAGCGGTGAGTCGGTCGGCTTGGACCTGTTCCGATTTGCAACCGAGTAGGGATGCGGCTTCACCCGGATGAGGGGTAATAACTCGACAATAACGGCTAATGGGGACTCGTTTGGGGAGCCAAGCAAGGGACGAAGCATCGAAGATAAGGGGAGCTTCGAAGTCGTTCCACAACCGTAGGCTCCAATCACGCAGCGCAATCGATAATTCAGTGGCTGCCAATCCCGGGCCAAGGAGGAGTGAAGTCGTCGTCTCAGGTAGGCGTAAGTTGGCGGTCCAAGCACGAACCATGGGGGCCGCTAACTGAGCGGCAACGACTGCTAAAATCTCTGGCTGAACAATACAACTGGTCAGGCCGGGTCTCGCCCTCAAGGCCCCATAGGTGGCAAGAACCGCAGATCCATGATAGCCGCTACTGCCGGCCACAACCGCTGCGTGCCCAAAGGATCCTTTGTGTCCATCGACATTTCGCGGTGATGGAAATCTCCCGAAATCAGTGTCGGCCATCCAAAGCAGAGGGCTGCTGGCCACAGGTCGACCGATCAGTCCAAGGTCAGAAAAGACCCTGATTCGACCCGTAAAAGGGGGGGCTTTCTCGGCGATGAGCCCTGCCTTCGGAGCACCGAGAGTCCAAGTCTCATCGGCTTCAAAGCAGGCACCTCTGGCTCGGCCAGTATCCGCATCGAGACCCGAAGGACAATCTAGCGCAATCCGTTGGCAGCGAAACAGGTTCAAGAGTTCGATGATCTGTCGCCAAGGACCCTCGAGGTTTCGGTTAAGTCCAATTCCAAAAACACCATCGAGAAGAAGCGAGAAAGGCATATCAAGTGCCTGACGCAACTGGCTTAGACCTAATTCCGGATCCGTGACATCAATCAAAAGGGTATCGCGGTCCGTTAGTTGGAGAGCACAGGCGCGGGCATCGTTGCCATTGTTACCGGGGCCCGCGACGAGGAGGACACGATCGTTAGGGCGAGTTCGCTCGAGGATAGCTTTAGCGATTAGGGAACCGGCGCGTTGAATAACATCTCGAGGATTGAGACCCGCCTCCCATGAGGAAGCTTCCCAATCGCGCATTTCTTGAACAGTGAGTATCGGGTAACCCATGGTGGATAAAGGTCGGAAAGGGGACTTAAGTGACGTTAAGTTCCTTACGAATGGCGAATTTGTCGATCCGTTTTCTTAAAGTCGCGCGAGTGATTCCCAGCATCCGAGCTGCTTGAACCTGATTTCCCTGAGTTTCTTTGAGTGCTTCGATCACCAGTTCGCGCTCGATGGCAGGGATTATTTTAAAATCTGAATGGGACTGCGCCCAGCGGAAAAGCCATCGAGAGACTTCAGTAAGATCGAGAGGAACTCCAACTGACGCAGTAATCGGTTGCCGAATAGGTGCGTTAGAGAGGCTAGGAGCCTGAATTTCCGTTGGAGGCAGGGCAGTCGACGCCGGTGAAGTCGTAATCCGAGAAGGGTTGTTGTGTAAAATGTCGAGAGGAAGATCGCTCGGTAGAATGGCCGGGCTCTTGGCGACAACGACGGCTCGGCGCAGGCAGTTTTCTAATTCGCGGACATTGCCCGGCCAATTAAAATTCTCCAAGGCCACAAGGGTCGATTGGCTAATCGATTTTTGGCCTCCAGAAGTGGATCCAATTTTCCGAAGAAAATAGTCAACGAGAAGAGGAATATCACCGCGACGTTGCCGGAGTGGCGGCAAAGGAATACGAACCACGTTCAGCCTGTAAAAAAGATCTTCACGAAATTCTTTACGAGCTACCGCTTCTTCGAGGTGTTTATTAGTGGCGGCGATAATACGAACGTCTACCTGAACTGGGGTATTACCGCCCACCCGCTCGAACGATCCATTCTGGAGGACACGCAAAATCTTCGTTTGAGTGGCAGGAGACATATCACCGATTTCATCGAGAAAAAGAGTGCCCCGATTACATTGTTCAAAACGACCAATGCGCTGAGACGTCGCACCGGTAAAGGCACCTCGTTCGTGGCCGAAGAGGTCACTTTCGAGGAGATTTTCAGGAATGGCCGCACAATTAATCGCCACGAAAGGTTCCTTGGCTCGGCGACTATTTTGGTAAATGGCGCGTGCCACCAATTCTTTGCCTGTGCCGCTTTCGCCCGTGATCAAGGCTGTGGCGTCCGATGTCGCCAACTGGCCTATTAGTTTGAAGACTTCCTGCATTGATTCGCTGCGGCCAATGACCCCGAGATCGTAGTCCTGTTGTTCCAACTGGGGTTGAACCACGACGACCTGACTCATATCCCTCGCCGCCCTTAAAGCGTCCTCAACCAATTGCTTGAGTCGCGGAACATCGAAGGGTTTGAGTAGGTAATCATAAGCCCCCAGTTTCATCGCTTCGATCGCCGTCTGGGTGGTGCCGTAGGCGGTCATGAGAATCACCGGCAGCTTGGGATCCATCTGCCGGATACGCCGCAAGGTCTCGAGTCCGTTCAATCCAGCCATGCGGATATCGCTCAGCACCAAATTTGGCTGGATGCGAGGAATCATTTTGAGAGCTTCCTCGCCACTGGAGGCAGTGTGTAGTTCTAGATCTGGCGAATTGAAAATACGACGAAACGAGTATTGCACGTCAACCTCGTCATCTATCAGAAGAACTTTATCCATCGAAGGCCCTCAGGCTAAAGGGCTTGCCCTAGGATGCAATCCACGGATCGACCAAATCACAATCGACCAAATCACAGTTGACTAGACGGGTAGCGGTCGATGGAAACAAAGCTAGAGTTCCCCTTCTCTCCGTGACTTTTCCAACTCACCGGCTCAGCCATCGCAGGGCTGCATCAATTCATACTATTAACAGTACGTGCATCCCATTGTGAGGGCCGAAACTTTTGTGGATCCCAAAATCGTCCGAGCCACTGCTTATAGAGCCAGCGGTTGGCCTCCTCGACTATTTTGAGTCGTTAAAAGATTGGCGTCAGTCGATCGGCAGACGGCCTAGCTTGGTGACGGTGATGGCGACGGTCGCAGCGACGTTCAGGCGTTATTGGATTGGATAAAGAATCGTCCCTGCTGTAGCCAAAATGCTGAACAGAATTTGCAGAACGCAATCAATGGGCTCAACTCTGCGTTGGGGATTGCCCAAACTATTGCAAACAACGACGAGGCGGCTATGGATTATTGGAACGCTGCCGCGCGAAAGTGATATCAATCACCGGTCCCCCCCGCCCCCGCGCTCATTGCCACTAGGTTATATCCCTCCACTTTCGGTAAAGCTCAAAACCCCGCCCCATCCACTCCGGATCCGCCTCGATGATGGTCGCCTCCGGATCAGGCCGAAGGTGTTCGATTACCCTCCGCGTCAAAAAAGCAAATTCCTATCAGTTTTTTACGGTTCAGGCGGCAGAACTCGCTGAGGCTGGCAGCGTGCAGAGCACGGGAACGAAGGCCGGACTATTTTTGGAGGCGATGAAATGGGTTGGCTGCGGTGACTGGCTTGGCTGAGTGATCCGCAGCCAGCGATCCATCGAAAGAGGATGAACACCCACTCTCGCAGCAAACTCAGTCTTCGAGAGTCCCGAGCGTTTAAATTCAGCGATCCGCAGTTGGATTTCAGCAAGACCACGACGCTTCCGAGACAGTACCATTGTGTTCATCCGCGCAGGCTAAACCCAAGTAGGACGAATTAGGAACCATGGGCTTGGGCGTACGCTTACTCTGGTTAAGCGCTTGGTCGCATTGCGAATAACTCATTGGTCCTGATCCGCGCGCCGGAAATCGCCTCGCGCAATGCCACTCTGCGTCAGAACTGTCCGCAGCGTAGAACCCTTGATCGTGTGGTGTCCTGGCAGCGTCATTCGAGTAACGGTTCCGTCTGGTTCAGTGCGAGCGAGCTAAAACTAGCAGGAAAATGGGTCAGTTCTTGATATTGGCTACTCCCCGCCCAGCTTCCTCCGGCGATCCAAGAGAGGGTTCAGAGAATCGCGCATGCCCATCGCCAAACGCTCAGCGATCCACCCCACCGTCACCGTCGTCTCCGCCCGACAGCGCGCCGCCAAAGCCAACTTCACTGAGTTCCCCTTGGGCCGAGTTTTGAGAGCAGCTTCCTGCCCCCGCCCCCGCTTCAACTCCTCCGCGATGATTCGTTCCGCCAGCGCCTCCGCCGGTTGAAGCGACTCGTGTCAGTGCTCAGCAACCATTTCATCTCGGCGACCCGATGGGTCTGCGGCGTCTCGACCACCCACTGAAAATGATTCGGCCTGAGGACAGAGGCGTGAACCTGCCAGCCCGTCTTGGCGCAAACCTCGCCCAGCGTCTCAACGAAGCGCTGGCGATCCGCAGCATCCCTGAAGATCCGTTCGCGCCGGTCACCGCGATTCATGACGTGATCAATCGCGCCAGCCTACTCGACTCTCAACTGGCGGGCCCTGCTGTGAGAGGGGCTTTGGCCGCTTCACATGTTAAGATTAAGAACTGACTCTTTGATCGGAGAACACGGTCCAATCGCAATCATGCCAGCATTATTATCAAAGAAACCGATGACTAAAGACACTGGGAGGTTCCCCGCTGTTTTCAGGTGATCGCTTACTAACTTTCTATTCGTAGCCACGACGAAAGATTTAGAACTTAATTCTCCACGCATTAAATTCATAGTGGCGAGATTATTTGGACCTTGTACGGTTAAGAATGAAACCGACACCCGAACAGCGCCTCGCCGTGCGACTACCACCACATGAACTTCCTGTCATGCAGCAGCGTTGGGCAGGGTTGTTATTTCTTCATTGGCCAGTCGACCCGGCGCTGATTGCCGCCCGATTGCCCGCGGGCCTTCACGTGGATACGTTTGACGGAAAAGCATGGCTGGGTTTGGTGCCATTTTTCATGGAACGAGTCCGTCCCGCAAATCTACCCGCACTGCCGTGGCTCTCGTGGTTTCACGAACTCAACGTGCGTACTTATGTCCACGACGAAATGGGGAACCCTGGAGTTTGGTTTTTCTCGCTAGAGTGTGATCAACCGGTTGCCGTGGAGATCGCTAGACGAGGGTTTCACTTGCCTTATCAGCATGCCAGCATGCGAAGCACGAAATCCTCAGGACGCATCGACTTCAGCAGCCAAAGAAAAGTACTTGGAACGGCTTGTTCGAAATTTGAATATGCCACTCCAAAAATTACCAGACCCGCAGAAATTGGTTCGCTCAATTGGTTTCTCGTCGAACGTTATCTGTTGTTTTCCTCTCGTCCTTCGGGGCAAATTTTTCGTGGGCAAGTTCATCACTTACCTTATCAAATTTCACCTGCCGATTGCAGTCATTGGTCGACCGAACCACTCCGACTCGATGGTTTCTCTGAACCCACCGAAGCTCCAGCCTCCATGCTGGTCGCTGCCCCGGTCGACGTTCAAATTTTCTCTCTAAAGCCCCTGCGCTCGGCTTCCACTTGATATTGCAACCACTGCTTGGATCGGAACGACTGGGTGGCGCGTGACCCTCTGGAGATAATTGGTATAGATCATTGGTACGGGGTTACCTCTGGTCCCTCAACCGCACACTATCGTTTCCACACTCTCTCCGACCTGCGGGAAGGTCTATCTATTGCTCCTTTTTTGGCGACTTACCCCCTATACCCTTGCTCAACCTGCCCCAAAACCACGCTAGAAGTGCTGCAGTCGCTACCAAGCCCTACAAAATCCTCCTGGGAACCACTCCCCTCTCCGTCGAAAACGCAGTCCCTATTTTAAAATGCTATTTCTCAACTTTTCTTCTAACAACGCTAGTTTTTCATTAGCGGTTCTCAATCGTTTCGCTAAAATGCAAGCCACGATATTACCCGGATGATCTTGTCCATCAGACCGTTTATCTAAAAGATCAGCGGCCCGAAAACCAAGAAGCTGACAGCGGCCCTTAGCTGCTGCTGAAGCGAGTCTTGGACTATTCTGTATAACTCCCATTTCCCCGAACACGCCGCCTGGTTCCACTGTTTCAATCTCAGCACTGAGACCGTTTGACTCACGAGTAATAATAACTTTACCACTTCGAACGACAAAAAACTTATCGCTCGCTTCTCCCTGACGAAATATGACTTGTCCATCAGCAAACTCGACTGTTGCTTTACGGATATCTGCATTTACCATTTCCGTTCGGATATAAGACCCTATAAATCGGCCCACTATTCCAAAACCAACTCCTGTGGCCACCGCTAGACAATTGGTGGTTAAATCACCTTTTAAATCCATGGTCCTGCCGAACATGGGTTGTAGCATTTCTAAACCGGCACTTAACCCAGCCACACCTATAATACCGAAGGGCCATAACTTGGGCTGTAACCCCATAATTAAAAGCATTCCCAAAAGTGTGTAGCCTACAAAATGCACAATTTTATCCGCTCCAACAGCGACTCCTTTCGGGGCCATCAAACTACCAAGAACCGCACATATCATTCCAGCTAGCGACAAAACGATCATCACGTTTCGGAGATGGGGCGGAATATCTAAATAAGGTGTTTTATATTTTCTAACAACCGAATTTTCCGAATCCGACTTTTTTGATTTCACTCCGACAATAGATCCCTGACTATTTGAATTCATTTTAATATCTAATGTAGCTTAGTAACTGTTAAAACAGAGAGGTCTAATTTTAAATTAACTTAATAATGCTACCTCTAATCTAATACGAAAGATGCATCTTTCCACAAGAAAAATTTAAATACTTAGCTCCCACGTCGAGTTTAAAAGAATGAGTTAATTTATCTAAATTCTGAATTTAATCAGGCTCATCTCAATGGCTCGCGAATCCTCAGTCTCTCAATCCTAGCTAATATCAAGTGGCCTCGGTCACCTCGGCTCCGGCTTGGACTCCAAAGTGATCACCAAAGCATTACCCGTGGGACGTTCCGCCCGTTCACATGGATTATTAAGCACTTGTCCCAACACCCACAAAGTCGAAGACCCGCCACCGTCGAGGTTCAGGGCCTCGGTACAACCCAAATCTAAAAGATACCGAGTTAACTCGGATAACGTCATCCCGACAGAAACCGAAGGTTGACGTCCATCTACCTGCATCAAGAAAAGCATTTCTTTATTCCAACCAAGAGCACTCCGCGGATGCCGTACTTCCCCACTTCCTAACTCTGTTGAGCGCCCGCCACGAATCAGTGCAGGCCCCCCTCCAATGGCGGTCCGTGCGCCCTTCAAATTAGGAAGAGTCGAGGAATCGATCATCAAAGTACTCCCCACCCTGAGTTGCTTATCCTCGGCCCGCAGGTTGGAGGGCAGAACCAAGAGCATTCGTCCCTTTGCAATGCGGGATCTGCCGCCTTGGCCCACTTCGACCACACGAAAAGCGCGCCTCTCGCCCACCCTTAATCCCTCCACTTCTGGGTCTAGTGTCTCCAGTACAATTTCCGAGTCTGAGGAAGGCCGCGTCACCCCAACTGCCTCCTCTGTATACAAGACCGCCCGATCCTCGCGTTCCTCGTTCAAACCGAGGGGTGTTTGCGATCCATCCGGCCAAACCACGGCCAAGAGGGAGATCACGTTGGTCATATGGAACGAACCGTCTGGCTCAACCCAGAAACAGCTTTTCTCTGAGGGCATCGACACCAATCGTCCTTCAAAGATACACAGTCCTTCCGGGTCACCCACCCAGGCCCCAGAGCGAACAAAATAGTCGCCGTTAATGGCTGCTACTGGGCGACCCCGTGACCTAGGAAAGCGGCGCACTTGTTCCGACACTGAGCTTGCCCCCAAGGCGTTGCCGCCACCGAGGGTCACATGCAACTGCAGATCGACCCGAGAGCGGCGAATACGAACCATATGAATCGCCCACGGCCCTTCTGAGCGATCGTCCTGAAGATAAGTAAACGCATCGCTGAACCGAGGTTTCCGAAGGGTATTGGTGGTTTGGGCGGACAAACTCAGCGCCCCGAGTAACAGAGAAAAAAGTAAATACCCCAAGCAAACACCGCCCCCGCTGCCTGAAGGAGAGTTTGAAAAGTCACGCGTCTCCATTAAAATCGTTCGGTTTTCTGCTCTGTTCCCGACTTAGGTTGAGCCCTTTCTACAACCATAAGACTGGTCGCAGTCTGACGTTCGTGACCGTAACAGGGACTATTTAAAATACGATTTCCAAGGAGTAGTTCCGTAGAACCACCCCCGTCCAAGTTCATCGCCTCGGTACAACCCAACCCCTGAAAATAACCAGCTAACTCTGGCAAGGTCATTCCCACGGATAAACCTGGCTGCCGACCATCCACCACCACGAGAAACCAATACGACGAGTTCCACCCCAGAGCCGAGCGGGGATGACGCTCTCTCGATTTCACCACACGCATCGCTGTCGGTTGTCCACCCGACAACAAAGCGGGACCGCCCCCTAGAGCCGTCGTGACTCCGAGCAGAGAGGGATTTGTTGCGGTTGAAAGACGCACCTTGGCTCCCAACTTGATCGCAGGCGCCAAAGACGAGGAGGGTAGCAGCAGGAGTTGTTGCGCCGTAGGCCCTTCGGCCCTCGCCTCCATCCGACCCAACACCACACCAGAGAAAACTCCGCCTAGCTTCAAGGGCAACCCGGCACTGGGATCTACCGATAGAATCCAACCTCTTCGAGAATCTCCGCGTAACGCCCCAGTCGCCGCCGTAGTGTAGACCACCGTCTCCGAACCGTCATAGTCGGCGTTCAAGACAAAGGTATCGGAAGCTTCAGGACCCACACGAACCGTAAAAAGATTGCGAACCATTCCAATTCTAGGGAGTCCATTAGTGTCCATCCAAAAGCAGTCTCGTTCAATCGGATTGCTAACCAACTGACCTTCGAACACAAACAATCCACGCGGATCGCCAGGCATTGGATCATTTTCGGTGGCATAAAAATCGCCATTAATCGCGGCAACTACCCTACCTGCAAATTCAGGAATAAGAGAAATTTGTTCACTCAAGGTATTAAGACCGATGCGATCACGAAAGCCGAGTGAGGGCAAAAACCGAAATTCTAGATGATCCCGATTGATACGCACGACATGAACCGACCACGGCTCGTTGAAAGTGTCATGAGCCTCGGCCACACCGGGGCGAACGATCTTAAACACAGTGGCCGCGACGATCTCCAAACCACCGGAGATAAATCCGAGCATGAAAACCAATCCCTTCACCCACTTCATGCCAACCCCTTCCAGCGCCGAAGACTCCATTCCAAAGTCAAAAAACCGAGAATCAGTCCTAAAACCCAAGGCTTATCCCAAAGCGCTCTGCGATCAAACTCCACCGTGGGTGCTGGGATGTTTTTCCATAACGTCTTCAATCCAACGACCTCAGTATCCGTCAATTGATGAGCCATTCCGCCGCCAGCCGCAGCGATGCTTTCCACCAAAACAGGGCGTGCCCGCAAATCGACCATTTCTCGCTCGACCGTCTCGCCGACCAATAATTGTCGATCTTCTCCCAAGAGGTTGGTTTTGCCTTGGGCAACGGCGGTCACAATGAAGGCTCCCACTTGACGGAGCGGTATCTGCCCTTGATAAGCGTGCGTGGCTGGATCGTAGCGAGCGGTAGCCACCGCATTGCTCGAGATTCCATCGCCCAAATAAAAGGTGACAGTAGCACCCGCGACTTCACCCAAGGAAATGTCTCGAACTTTGACCGAAGCCGCAATCGTATCACCGGGTGCTGCATAGCCCGTGCTTAATTCTAAAATAACCGGTTGATTCGTTTTACTGCTGCGACCCGCGGCCAACCACCGGACGGCGTTCACCCAGAAACCTCGATAATATCGAGAATCACAATTCTCTTCACTGAGCCCCCAGTTCTTGTTGATCGGTTCGCCCCACAAAGTCTCAAATTCCTCCCCCCAAGCCCGCGTTGTATCCGAGGTAAAAGCCATACTCCGACCTCGTCCCACCTCCTGCACCGCCAAGACGACCGTCCCAACGCCACCGGTAAAAGGTTCATCGGTGGTGGCCAGAAGAGTGGCTCCAGGTTTCACTCGCTCCATTCGATTCAATCCCTTCAACGTTGGAAATTTCTCACCCCAAATCTTCGCGGTCTCAACTCGATTCGCTCCAAAAGCAACGAGGGGATGGGTCAACGCGGCCCGCGGCACTTTCAACCGAAATTCGGTGCGATCAGAATCGTAAGCCCCTTCCATCGCCACCGGAATAATCCGATCGAGTACGGTCTTATGATAACCACCACGACCAAAAGCAGAGTTGCCACCAATCATCACAAAACCGCCTCCAAATTCTTCAACCAGCCGGGCCATATTGGTCAATTGATCCCCGGAAAAGGATTCCCTTTTAATATCACTATGGATGACGACGTCATATTCGAGCAGTCCATGGAGCGTCTTTGGAAATCCCCGGGTTGGGTGCTCGACCGGATAGATCCGTTCGCCGGTTTGCTGATCCACATCTACGGTATTTAAATATTGGCCGTTACCACCAAATTGACGATAGAGGGTAGTCACCTTAATCCCTGGATCCGACTGCAACGCATCTTTTAAATACTTCCATTCTGGCTTGGGACTCGCATTATTTTGAGGCGTCCCTTCCATGTAAAGAACCCGCAGAGTGGGGTCAGTAACTTCCAACCCAAATTGACGGCGATTATTCGATGCCAACCACTCTCCTTCCAACGGCAAAACGGCTACTTCATAAATTTGAAACCCTCTTCCTCGAGGAGTGAACTCGATTTCCGTCCGCTGCGAAGGTCCAGTCAAGGTCACCTTCTGACTTGCCAAAACATCCTTCTCCCGTCGGACCACTACAACCACTGATCGCCCTTCAAACCCTGGCGATCGAAGGATCACCGCCAACCGGGTAGGAGCTTCATTAGGAACCGCTCGCTTCACCTGTACATTCTCCACGATCACATCGCGCATCTCATTGGTCGTTCCGGTCAGGAGGGTGTGAACGGCTAGCCCACGTCGTTGCAAACGTCGCGCCGTTACCTCCGGGAGACCGGAAGCCGTTTCAATGCCGTCGCTTACTAAAATCACGCCGGTCAAGGGTGAATCGCCGGGTGCCGACAGCATCGATTCTAATGCCCCTGCCAAGGCGCTGGAAGACCCTGTCGCGGCTAGGGCAATCCCATTCGTTTCTAAAATAACCTTATCACTGAATCCGTAGCTCAGTAGATCGACGTCTGCGGGTTTAACTGCCTCAATGTTTTTAGCAATCCAAGCGCGACCCGCCCCCAAACGACCGCCGGCAACATCCAAAGTAGCCATACTCTTCGAGGTATCGAATAACACAGCCAAACGCGCCTTATGATGCTGGGTGAACTTCTCCACCCACTGTGGATCCAGAAGACAGATAACCAGTGCGCCTACCACGGTGGCCCGAAGTAAAGTGGCCACGACTCGCGGCCATCCGCCCGATCGCCCTTTACCGGTGGCGTAACTGGTAATAATCAGGATCAGAGCGGCCACTCCACCCGCAGCAATCCAGCGGAGATCGGGAAGGTAAGTGAATTGAGTCATCGTGACATTTTAGCGTTTTATCAGGCTTTCCACTTCGAATCATTCAGCTCGGGTCAATCGCTTAAAATACTCACTGATCTGGCCTTCGAATCTCTTGGGGGCTTCCTCAGCGGAAACATCAGACAAGAGCGGTTTCCCAGAAATCACCCTCTCCAAAAGGTCAGCAGCCGAACTCAATCCGGCGGCACCTGAGGCGCTTGCAGCTCGGGCTCCCTCTTTATTGGCTTCCTCCAGTGCCTGCGCGGCCGCGTCAACTTGACGCGAAGCTTCAGCTAAACGTTTCCCCGCTGCCTGCCCCGGCTTCGAATCCTTAGCCACCAACTGCTTGACCTTTTCCCCCAGCTTCTTTGCTTTCTCGCCCAACTGTTTTTCCGCAGCCGCAAGCGGGCCTCCGCCCGGTTGGCTTCCTCCTTTTCTGGTGCCTTGACCCAGTTCCTTGCCCTGACCTTTTCCGACGCCCTGACCGGGTTCTTTGCCCTCACCTTTGTTAGGCTCTTTTCCGGGTTCTTTTCCAGCAGACTCCCGTGGCTTAGCGCGGGAGGCCATCTCTTGCAGCCGCGCGGCCTCCTTCGCTTGCTTTGAATCCTTGGCTAGTTCCGATTCCTTACTAGGCTCCATCGCCGAATTCTTGGGCTTGCCTTGCCCCTTCCCTCCCCCTTCCCCTTCTCCTTGCCCCTCCCCTTCCCCTTCAATTGTAGAAGCGATCTCACTTTGAGCCTTTGCTAATTCGCGCGCCTCCGTCAAAGCCTCCTTCAGCTCTTGCAAATTGGGAACTTCCTCCGGCTTCTTTTTCAACTCTTCCAGCACGACACTTACCGGTTCTTTGGCCGCGGGTTCCGGTGTTTGTTCAGGCTTCTTTTCACCCAACTCCATCGGTCGGGTGGGAAGATTCTTCAATTGTGGCATTGCCTTGATCGCCTCGTATAGGTGAGCCAAAGCTTTCTCTTCCCTCGGCACGGCTTCTCCTTGACTGAGTCGGGTCAATGATTTCGCTGCTTGGCCCATTTCTTCCACCGCCGCTTCAATCGCGCCTTGTGCGGCAAAGGGAGCTCCGGCCTCCTCCAACTTCAGCCGATACATTTCAGCAAATTCGCGGGCATCTCGCTGCCTTTGAGCTAATTCAGCGAAAACAAGAGGTGCCGCATGGGTGGGCAGCGAGGTTGTGTCAGCGACAATCCCCTTTTGAATCGCTAACAGATTCAATTTCTGTGAGGGCGGCCCTTTCCGCTTTGATGCGGGTGGCGAAGTGGGATCCGCAATTTCAATAAAGTAGGTTGGCGACCGTCCAATACCCGGGCCGTCAAAATCATTGTTGTCACGGGCTTCAGCATAATAAGCCAAGACATCAAAGGGGCGAAGTTTCATTCCCTCCAAACGTAAGACGGCCGCCGCCAATGTTTCTCCGTCTTTTACATGGCGGTCGCGCACCTCCAAAGTCGTGTTCGATCCGCCCAACTTATGATAAATAATCCGGAGACTGGCGATGCCAAAATCATCAGTTGCCTTCACCATCAGTGGCACTTTTTCAGAGGGTTCAGCTCGGATATCTTCGCCGGGTTCGGTGATGTCCACCTTAGGAGGTTGATCTGGCAAGGCTCGAATCCGGAACAGGCTGCGGTCAATCCCAGGCCGCCCTTTTAAATCGATCAAAGCATACTCATAAGCGGTGTCGTTGGTCAGGGTCAACTGAGCCGTCCAAAAATTAGATCCCGCCGAACTTAATAATACCTCAGTGCCATTGGTGAATCGCAACGAGGCACTCCCCAATGGGACGTTTCCTTCCACACGAAAGAGAGCGCGGGTTCCTCGAATGACAGTGAGATCGCCCATTGATTGTTCGGTCGGCCCAATTCGAGTGTAAGCGGGTGGGGTTAAACCGACCGTCGCCGTCTGAACCTTGGCCGGAATAAAAGCCTCCACGATATACTCAGGTGACACCGCATCCCCAGCAATCACTCGGTAGGTCCCGGACAGTGCCACTTCCAAACGATGCACTGCGGTTAAATTACTCAAGACCGTTATAGGCACCCGAGTCCATGTATTCGACCCCTTGATCCGCCATTGGAACACGACCAAGTTGGGTGTTCGGCCGGAAAACTTACTAAGAATAGAAAGCGAACTGCCCACCGGCCATTCACCTCCTTGCGGCGAAACCTCGACCTCGGTAAACGTGGTACTAGTCCAAGGCACCAAAGCTCGAAGGAAAGCCTTGCCGGAAGAGGGCGCGAAGAGAAGAAAAGAGACGAATCCAACAAGGACGCCCCCTCCCCCTATGAAGGCAGGAATGAGAAATCGCTGAGTGTAAGGCGTTTGATTTCGTTCCAACGCCAAGGATGCTCGAGCTTCCAAAGCTTCGGCTAAAAGGGTCTCATAGCCTGCCGACGCCGTCTGTTGGCCCGATAAATATTCTGCTGCCGTCGAGACGTCGCATCCCAAATCGGTGACTCGACCCTCGGCATCCAAAGCAACTTCTTTCAGACCGGTTGATTGACCCAAAATGCGCACGATGAATCTCACTGCACCGACCAAGAATCCACAAATCACAATCAAACCAATCCCCCGGATCCAAGGCGGCACGATGAGCCAATAATCGGTCAAAGCGAGGGCGAGCAACACCAATAGAACGCTGGAGCCTGCGGCCAGCCCAACACCCGCTCGGCGAGCAAAGTCCTTACGATGAGCCGCGGCGGAAAGTGTGCGGCGAGCGTGATCAGCGGTGGAGTTCATAAGTTTAGGCGGCACCCATTTCGGGAGGAGATACGGATTTGGTTTCGACTTTTCGGGAACAAAAACGGGAGGAGTAAGAGGCGCGGCAACCCAACGATTTCCAAAGCCAGCGTGCAATCACTAACGAGGTGCTACCAAAAAGCAGAGTTACCATCAGTTCAGGGAAATTGCGCCCCAGTGACCCCACCCCATCGGCCCAAAGATTGACGATTGAAATGCTCACTAAAACCAATCCCACCAACGCCGAGGGTAAAGCAGTGATGCATCGTAAGAACGACCAGAGCAGACCGTTCATCGGCGACCTGAAAAAACGAACAGGCAGCCAGAAGATCAAGGAGACGATCAACCCACCCACGACCGGCAGAAGGCAGATATCGCGCATCTGACTCACTGCAAGGGCCAAGGGTAGAAAGGGGTAAGGCATCCGTCTCAGGCGGTTGTTCGGTTAGAAACCAAGGTTTCTGTGAAGACCAACACCAACGCTGCTAGCATCAGCAAGCGCCAAAATTCTTCACGTTGACGATCATTTCCAAAGAGTCGGAGCGGTCGTTGACTTTCCTCGGTGCGCCACACGATGCGCCGCTCCGCCTCGAGTACGGGCATCGCCGTTAAGTCGGATTCTTGCGAGGGCACATTGGCCGCTAAACGAAGCCACTCGCGTCCGACTCCATCGCGAAGACTATGAACCCCCGGTTCGCTCATTTCAAAAGCGATCTTTCCCTGCGAATCCGCTTTCTGGCTCAAGGCGGATCCACCGACCGGCGTCAAAGTAAAAGCGGTTTTGGCCGCAGCAATTCCTACTTCAAGCACTGCTTCTCTAGCGGTCACAAAGTCTAACCCGGTCTCCCAGACTCGGTCCCCGCTGCGACCTGCCAAAAACGAAGTCGCTGCCCACAGCCAAGGAACATAGGACTTATGTTTCGGCCAATCCGTCCACGCGGTGTCAGCAGACATATTGGCAAACAGAAAGCGGCCCTGCCCGACCGTTGCTTCCAATAGAAAGGGAATCCCATCGTCGAAACGCGCCAACACAACCAAGCCGGGCCCAGCTTGAATCGTCTGCCGACGAGTAAACTCCGCAAGCGTAGGCGTCCCACCGCCGTCTTGAGCAAACACAGAAAACACCGGACTCCGGCGATCAAACATCCCAATGCGCCAAGGGACTTCTTCGTCAGCCGCCACCGCTTCGCCCAGTTGTATTGGAAGGATTCCGGCAAACTCTGCATTGAATCGTGTTGGAGACACCCCGTCGCCACCCAACAACAAGAGCCCTCCGCCACTCCGCACAAACCGCCCTAACCCACTCGCAGCCTCTCCGGGCAAGGTTTGCAAGGCGGGCAAAATCACCACATCAAAAGCGGCCGTATTTGTTCCTAGCCCGATTACCGGCCGCTGCTCCCGAAGCTTTCCAACCAGTCCTTCTGGATAAACCTGCTCAATATGAAATCGTCCTGCACGGGCGTTGGTCATCCCAAAAAACGGATCAAGTGCGGCGAGAATAAAAAAAGTTTGCTCTTCAAATGAACGCACTCCCACTCGATTTTCGACCAACAAAACCCGAATAGGCGCTGGCACCAGAAAGGTCGCTTGCCGGGCATCGTCCGCAGTCAATGCATCCTTTCCGCTCAGTTGAATCACCACATCATGCCAACCCGGAGCGAGACCCAAAAGCGACAAAGTAAGATTGGTGACGCTACCTGCTTCTAGGGAAATTTGTTGGCTCCAAACGGTTTTACGATCCAAGCGAAACTCCACGGTCACCGAACCGGTGGCTTCACCAAAATTAGAGACGGTGGCCGATGGTTTATTGGTTTCCGATAGGGCTAGATCCAGTCCGGTGACTGCAAAATTGGGAGCGCCAATCCCGCCAACAGAAAGAAAATTTACTGGCACTTCTCGAGGCATAGCCACCGCTCCTAAAGTCTCTGCTGCTGAGCGCTGCAAATCACTAATGACCACGATCGACGAATCAAATCCGGCATCACTCGCCGCAATAAGCCGGGTCGCCTCGGCTAACCCCTCTCCTAACTCTGAGGTCGACGCCTCAACTTTCAAGATCTCCAATTTACGAAGAGTCACCGACGCTGAAGCGAAACCGGCAAGAACGACTGCACGCGAACCGCAGCCGACAAGAGCGGCTCGATCCTCCGATCCGAGTTCATTCAATGTCTTCCGAGCTGCCTCCATGGCTTTGGTCCACCGAACTATTCCCCCTTCCTGAGCTGACAAACTCAAAGAATGATCGAGCACAATCACTACCTGCCGACGCGGACGAATCCCAAGATTCCCTTGATTTTTGGGCCAGAAAGGTCGCGCAAAGGCCAGAATTATCAGGGCAAAAATCAGCAAACGGAGCAGCAAGAGAAATAAATTCCTCAGTTTACGACGTGAGGTACTGCGGGTCTCCTGCGTTTCAATAAATCGAAGTGTACTGAATTTGATCCGCTGATTCCGCCGCTTTAACAACAGATGCAGAAGCACAGGAATGCCTAAAGCCGCTAAGGCACTTAATAAGAGAGCGTTAGTGAAAAGAAAGGGCACAGATCAAATTCCAATCAGCACGTTGAAGTGGCCTAAGGCTAAGATCACACGCTGCTCCTCCGTTCAAGATAGGCCATCAAAGCTTTATCCAACGGGGCATCGGTGCGGAGTTGCACATAATCAAATTCGTAGCCTACACATTCCGATTTCACCCTGTCACAAAAAGCGGTCAGACGTTGCTTGTACTGAGCGCGCACGGCGTCCACATCCACCACCCGCTCCTCTGCGGTCTCGCTATCCTCCAAAATCCATTCTCCTTCGTAGGGCAAATCTAATTCCTCAGGGGCTAATAATTGGAAGACGAGGGTTTCTTGGCCGTGCCCATGAAGCTGTTTTAGCAGGTCAAAGGCCGTATCTTCGGCGGTAAAAAAATCCGAGATAACCACGGATATCCCTCGGCGCACCACAGCCTGAACAATACCCAAAAGAGCGGGACCCACTACCGTACCACCTCCTGCCTTCGTGTTGGCTAAAAGAGCAAACAAATCCAGCGCATGGTGCCGATGAGCCGCACAGGGCAGCGCCTGACGGCTATCTGAACCAAACAAAACCAAGCCCGGTGCATCCCTCTGCAAAACCATCAAGTGCGCCAAGGCAGCAGCCAACAAGCGCCCGCAAATAAACTTATTGGCAGCGCCCTCCCCGAAATCCATCGAGGCCGAAGTATCTAGATAGATTTGTGCTCGATAGTTCGTGTCATCCTCAAACTGCTTCACATACAAAGCATCGCTCCGCGCCCAAACCTTCCAGTCAACATGCCTTAAGTTATCTCCCTGAACATACTGCCGATAACTTGCAAATTCAGTCGAGTACCCCAAAAACGGACTGCGATGCAACCCGTCGAAGAAACCTTCCACCACCGTTCGTGCCATTAAGGGAAGATCCTCCACGGTGGCCAGTAACCGCGCATCAAGTTCAAGATCTGAAGCCATGATCTAATTAAAATGCGAAGGCCCAACCCACACCCCTGCGGTTGCAGTTCAAAAATAAGTCGAGCAAAGTCGTCATACACTCACCACTGAGTCACTGGATTGGCACGTCTTTTAGCAGCCGATCAATCAAGGTTTCCACCGTCACCTTTTGAGCGCGTGCGTTAAAATTGGGATTGATTCGATGCCGCAAAACCTGCCTTGCCACGAAACGAACCCCCTCGTAATCGGCACATAATTTACCCGTCGTCGCGGCCCGGGCTTTGGCCCCTAAAACGAGGTACTGGGAGGCTCGAGGACTGGCACCCCAACGGATAAATTCTTTCACATAGGCCGGAGCTGACGGGTCCTCCGGTCGGGTCCTCGCCACCAATCGCACCGCGTAACGAATGACCTCATCACTCACCGGAATGGAACGGACCAACTGTTGCGCTTCCAATAGTTCCGCTCCTGTCAGCACTGGGGTAATCACCGCTTGCCCACTGCCCGTGGTCTGACGCACCACCCGCTCCTCGTCAGCATTGCTGGGATAGGTGGTATTTAAACAAAACATAAACCGATCAGCTTGCGCCTCGGGCAAGACATAGGTTCCCTCTTGTTCAATTGGATTTTGTGTCGCAAACACATGGAAAGGTTGAGGTAACGGATAAGTTTTACCTCCAACTGTGACCTGACGTTCCTGCATCGTTTCCAACATCGCCGCCTGTGTCTTGGGTGGAGTACGGTTAATTTCGTCGGCCAAGACCAGATTTGCAAAGACGGGCCCCGGCAGAAACACCTGACGCCGTCGCCCCGTCTCCGGATCTTCCTCGAGGATATCGGTACCGGTGATATCGCTCGGCATCAAATCGGGGGTAAACTGAATCCGGTTGAACTTCAAATCCACCACTTGGCCCAACGATCGAATGAGTAAGGTCTTGGCCAATCCGGGAACGCCGGTGATTAAAGCATGACCGCCGGCAAACAAGGTCAACAACGAGTTCTCAATAATCTCGTGTTGCCCGATAATGACCCGACCCAATTGATCCACCAAAGCCTGCCGGCGTGCGGCAAGTTGTTCAATGGCGAGAACCGGAACCTCGGCAGCGGAAAAAGAAGATGTGGCCTGACTCATTTTGAACGGATTGCTTAAGTGATTAAATTACACCGTGAATTCGACTCGGTTACAAACAAAGCATTAAAAAATAGATGTCCTCTACTGACCCACGATTTTATCTTCCTTCGCTAAGATCATCCCACGCTACTGCGTCCTTGCGGTTGCACAAATCCATTGAAGGTCCTATTTAAGGCAGACGCAGATGCTCAATGACTACAAAATGATCGGGGCCGACGGCAAGGAATACCCAGGAACGCTTGAAGACTTACGGGCGTGGATCGCCGAAGGTCGACTGGGATCGGAGAGTTGGATCTGGAAAAAGTCGGATGAATGCTGGTTTCGTGCTGATCAATTGCCGGAATTAAGTTGGGACCTACCCCAGCCCATTCCGTCTCCACCCATTCTCCCCAAATCAATCACCGCCGGATTTGTCCCGCGACTTGCTGCTTATCTCTTTGATACATTCGTGCTCCAGCTAATTTTTATGGTGGTTCTCTTCCCGTGGACGGCACAACTCAAAGAGATTTTTGAACTCGCTGTCTCCCAATACGATTTCACCAACAATGCTACACCTGACATTCTACCCGTTTTAAAAGCACAACTGATTTTTATGGGCATCTATGCTCCAGTTAGTCTGATTTATTGGGTCGGATTTAATGGCCGCTATGGGGCAACTCCCGGTAAGAAAATGTTCGGTATTCAAATAGTCAATCTCGACGGCCTCCCTATCGGTTACGCTCTGGCTTTCCGACGCTACTGCGCTGAAGTCATTAGCCTGCTGCCCTTGGGCATGGGCTACCTAATGATCCTCTCTTCACCCTCGCGACAGGCTCTCCACGACGTCATGACCGGTACTCGAGTCGAATTTCGGTCTCGGAACGACTAACCTCAAAATCTGTTCCTCTGAAAAACCAAGCGGGACACTCAGTGTTTTTCCTAAATTACCCCTCAAGATGGTCCTCCGTTTCCTCCCTCTTGATTCCTTTCGCTGGGTCCACGGATAACCTCCCAATCGTCTCCCTCGTATGTTCCGCCCCTGCATCGATCTGCGTAACGGTAAAGTAGTTCAGATTGTCGGTGGTACACTGACCGACTCCGGCAACGATACCGTGACTCGTTTCGAATCGAGTCAACACCCTCGCTGGTATGCGGACTTGTATCGACGCGACGCTTTAACCGGCGGCCACGTCATTGCTCTTGGCCCCGGCAATGAAGCTGCCGCGCTCGATGCCCTTTCCGCTTGGCCCGGAGGTCTCCAATATGGGGGAGGAGTTACTGCCGACAACGCTGAAAATTGGCTCGAAGCCGGTGCCGCAAAGGTCATTGTCACCTCTTGGCTTTTTCAAAATGCCCGACTCGACTTTAACCGCCTTGAAGAACTTGTCCGACGTATCGGTCGGGAACGTCTCGTCTTGGATCTTAGTTGCCGTCGACGCGACGATCGCTTCTGGATCGTGACCGATCGCTGGCAGACTTTTACCGACGTTTCGGTTGATGCGACTTCCTGCCAGCATCTTGCCCAATTTTGTTCCGAATTCCTCATTCATGCCGCCGATGTCGAAGGCCTTTGTCGGGGTATAGATGAAAAACTTGTCCGCATTCTGGCCGAGGGATGTCCACTGCCAACCACCTACGCGGGCGGAGCAAAATCGCTCGAAGATCTCCACAGTGTCCAGCAAATCGGTTCCGGACGAATCCATCTAACAATCGGCAGTGCCCTTGATATTTTTGGTGGATCCGGGGTTCGTTACGTTGATTGCGTCGCTTTCAATCAGCAACAACAACGCTTAGGCTACACCTGAACCCCTCTCCTTCGTCCGGCATCAACGTGGCGCTTTCCCTTCTGGTCGCGGTCCTTCTTTGGGGTGCCAATAACGTCGCCCTCAAACAAATCATCGGTCAATGGCCGCCTTTGTTTACCGGCTCAACTCGCTTCATGAGTGCAGGGATTTTGCTGCTGGCTCTCATCCACACGACCCGTCTTTTCGGTACCGTCACCGCCCCAAATCTCGCCCTGCGACACGGCTTATGGCGGGGCGGTCTGGTTCTCGCTTTTTATGTGGCCGCCTGCAACTGGACCCTTCGATTCCTCCCGGCCTCCCAGTTCGCCCTGCATATGGCAGCCTCACCGGCGTGGGCTCTTCTTCTTGAAGGTCGGACCACCAAACCTCTCCGCCGCTGGGGTGCGGTCGGACTTACTTTTGTTGGAGTATTGATTCTTCTACTTCCTTCCTTTCAATCCGGTGGCGAATGGGTCGGACAACTTCTCGGTGCATCAACCGGACTCCTTTGGACTCTTTACAGTCGGGAATGCCGACGCCTCGGACTCACTTGGTCGGGTGCCGCCGTCTCCGCCCATACCCTGTGGCGCGGGGGCGTTCTCCTTCTACCTGGCGCCGCACTAGAACTCATTTGGGCCAAGCCCATTCCCGAATTCCTTCCACGCACTCTCGCCTTGCAACTCTTCTGTATTGTCCTCGGCGGAGTCGTCCCCTTCGCACTCTGGACTCAAGCTCTTACCCGTTGGCCAGTTTCTCGTGTCGCTCTCTTCGGAAATCTAATTCCTGTTTCCACAACTGCTTGGGCTTGGATTCTTCTCAATGAAACGGTTTCACCCTCTTTTGGTCTCTCGATTGGCCTCGTTCTTAGTGGTGTTTTCCTCGGTCACTCAGACTGGCCTCTAACGGCTCGCCCATCCACGTCCAAGAACTAAGACCGCCCTTCAGCGACCCTCATACCACTCTCGCAATTGGTGCGGATTCACTCCACGAGCATACCCCCAGAGCACCCAACTCATTTGAGCATAGGTGCGTAGGACACCTTGCTGACGAAAGCGGCGGGCGGAGGTACTGACCGTTTCTACCAATAAGACGCAGTCTCCAACGGTGCGAAGGCGTCGGATCAGTTCAAACTCTTCCATCAAGGGTAGGTCTGGAAAACCACCAATCGCTTCAAGACTGGTGCGTCGCACAAAAATCGCTTGATCTGCGAACGGACGCCCGGTCAAACGAAACCATAAAATGGACCTCAAACGTGAACCTCGCATCAACAAAGGCGGGGCTCTTAATTGCTTCCGAAAGGCGCCCGCAACTACAGGTTTTAGGCCTGATCTAGGGCCGAGCGCGTGCACAATGGCCGCCCCTCCAGCGGAGGGAAGCCAAGTGTCAGCATGCAGAAAAATGACACCTGCACCGGTCGCTCTCTCGGCACCTGCCCGACACTGAATCCCCCGCCCTGCGGGGCCGGTGATCCATTCGGCTCCCGCTTCCAAAGCAATCTGACGGGTCGCGTCACCACTACCGCCATCCGACACAATTAATTGCTTCACTTCAGCAATTGTTCTCACCCGACGCAACGTCTCTGGGAGTGCCTCAGCTTCATTCAGAGTCGGAATAACCACCGAGAGGTGCATCGGCCGCCGGGATTAAAACCGAGCAATTTTTTCCAATTCACGAACCCGAGCATCGATCGATGCCCTTACCGTGCGGGTTGTCACATTCAGTCCAAATCCTTCGCAACAGAACGAGGCCACAACTGAACCATGCACAATTGCACGGCGTAGATTTGTTTCGATGGTTCCCGTTTTCTGCGCCGCCAAATAGCCGATCAATCCGCCCACAAAAGAATCACCAGCACCGGTTGGATCAATCACTTTTTTTAACGGATAAGCGGGTGCTACAAAGAGACCATTCGGGCCTGATAACACGGACCCATGCTCGCCCTTTTTGATAATGACATACTTCGGCCCAAGCTTATGGATCTTCGGTAAGGCGTTGATCACATTATCCTCCTTCACCAATTGCCTCGCTTCGCTGTCGTTCAAGACCAAACAATCGACCCGTTTAAGCAATTTCAAGACCTCCGGAAGGGCAATGTTCAACCAAAGATCCATGGTATCGGCGATCACAAATCGCGACTTGGAAACTTGATCCAAGACTCGGTGCTGGACCTGCGGTGAGATATTAGCGAGCAAAACAAAGGGGGTCGTCTCGTAACCGGCAGGAAGAACAGGTTGCCAAGTCTCGATCACTCCCAGAACAGTATCCAAGGTCCTGCGATTATTCATATTGACCTCGTATTCGCCTGACCAATGAAAGGTCCGACCGGTTGCCACTCTTTCCAAGCCGTTGAGGCAAATCCCATGCTTCTGATAAAGCTTGAGGTATTTGGCTGGAAAATCGCCACCGACCACTCCCACCAATCGAGTCGGTGCAAAAAAACTAGCGGCAACCGCCGCGTGGCTCGCCGAACCACCGAGAAGCAAGGGATTCTCAGTCTTCGGTGTCTTGATCGAATCAAGCGCAGTAGTACCAACAACAAGGACGCTCATAATTTAAATAGGGTTACCGACGGCGCCCAAGAGTAATCGCACCCTGATTTTCAAGGCAATGCTGAGGTTTTGCCGAAAGAGATTCTTAAGAGGGTGGCAATTGGGATGGGGCGAGTTTATTGCGAGAGACTTCCACCTTAATAAAATGAAGTAAAACAGGTGCAAGAATCATCCCTGGAATCCCCATCAGCTTTTCACCAATCACCAATCCAAGAAGAGTCAACCACATCGGATTACGAATCCGATCGCCGATGATTTTTGAATTCAGGAAGTACTCGCCCTTATGCAGGATCACCAGAAACATTAGGGCTGCAAAGGGCATATTCGTTGAGACATTGAATCCAATGCCCACGATCAAAGCATTACTCAAAAGATTGCCAATGATCGGAAGCATTCCGCAAAGAAAAGTGAGGACAATGATCACACTAACGTAGGGATAGCCGTTCCAGAGAAGAAAGGTCGAGGTAAACGCGGTATTGATGGTTGAAATCAACATTTGTGCGCCCATCACTCGAGCAAAACTGCTGTAGAAGCCACGAAAACGTTCGGCGATTTCGCGTCCAGTGGCCGTGTAAAGATTGTCTTCGCCCGCCTCAGGCTCAGCCCCAAAATCTAGCCGAACACTTAAAAATAAACTCACCGCTACCACCACTCCGATCATCAATGAAACGGCTTCCACGGCGGCTGTCCTCGCGTACTGACCCACATTCACAATCTTTGATTTCACCATCTCCAACGCCGAAATCTTAAAGCTCGCCAAATCAGTGAAGGGCAATTCAGCACCGATTCTCTCCGCATATTCAACCACTGCAGGAATGGTTTTATCAGCAATTTCAGGAAGGACAATGTAGGCGTGCTTGATGAATAAAAAGAAACCAGCACTCACCCCGCCAAAGACCAAAAGAAACAAGGTCAAGCCCAGCCAACGGCTTCGTCCAAAGGACAAGAAAGTCATCGCAAAGTAAGCGAACAAGGCTGTTAGTAAGGGCGTGGCCAATTGAAGAACCCCAACCAAAAGCAGCAAAATACTTATGAAAACATACGAAATTCGATGAGGTGATCGCATAACAGCCCTGAGAGTTACCGTTCCGTCGACAGAATACCAACTCCACTGAGTTAATGAGACTTTATTAAAGCAGATACTGCAAGTAGACGACGTCCAGCCAACGCCCAAATTTAAAGCCCACCTGTCGCACGACACCCACTCGCTCAAAGCCATGCCGTGCATGGAGCCGGAGACTGGACTCATTGGCCGCATCGATCGCCGCCAAGACCACATGCAGTCCGCGCGCTCGTGCCGCTGGAATTAAGGGAGCCAACAATAACCCGCCCAACCCCTGCCCTCGATATCCCTCGTCGACATACACGGAATTCTCTGCAGTAAAGCGAAATCCCATTCGGTCATGATATCGATTTAGGGCGCTCCAACCCAAAATCTTACCACCGACATCCTCAATCACAAAAACCGCATAGCCATCTCTTTGACGTTCCGCTAGCCACTGCTGCCGGTGCTCCAGCGTCCGCGGTTCATAATCATAGGTCGCCGTTGTCTTCAGCACCGCATCATTATAAATCGCTAAAATTCCAGGGCAGTCCCGGTCTTCAGCGGGTCGAATTGTGGGTTGACTCATCAAAAATTAAGCGCAATTGCCTTCGAATTCACAAGGGCTCTTTAAACGTGACCTACAGCTTAAATCAACGTCGTGTCAAAAGGTAGTTTAGAAGATGCTGAAATTCAGGCTCCGTTATCGACTCTCCAAAATTGTCTGGCATCAAGGATAACGCTCCCTCCTCACGCTGGAGGACCGAGGACTTAGGCACGGTAAATTCGACTCCCAATCCGTTGGCTAAGACCAACACTTCTCCTTCTTCCCGACGGAACAATCCGGAGACGGTCTCGCCGTCGTTTAAGGTCACCAGAGTCTGACGAAATGCAGGATCGACCGTCCGGTTGGGATCCAAAATATCTTCACATAACCGTTCCACCCCTCGATTCCCAATTCCAGTTAATTGCGGCCCAACTAGTCCGCCTTTACCCTCTATCTGGTGACAAGGCGCGCAGTGAGTTTCAAATACTTTCTGCCCTAGGTCCGCCCGGGTTGCAGATTGAGTATAACCGACGCGTCGAGTTGTGATAAATCGATCACGCACCTCATCAAAGGAACTCAATCCGCGAGTCAACTTCTCCATCCGCACTTGCCCATTTGCAGGAACTGCTCGTTGGATTCGGTCTCGAAGGCTCGGTACTTGAAGCAAACGAGGTGAGGCCACCCCCAGCTCCACTGCCTTGAGCACTAACGACGCTCCCTCCACGTGTCCCACCAAGGCCGTCGCCCATACCTGTTGAACGCGATAAGACATCCCCTTGAAGGCATCGGTCACCAGAGCGTGCCCCGTCGGAAGGGGCCCTTCACTCAAAATCAACCCCATCCGTTCTCTCAAATTTATCGACTGCAACGGATCGACAACTAAGGGCCCAAGACCCACCACCGCATCGCTCGGATCCATCTGCATCCATCCACGCGCCGCGGCGGCCCGTACTTCCGTATTTTCAGCGCTCAGTGCCATTACTTTGAGCCTCGGTATTAAACCGGTCTGCCCGGTGCGCGCTGCCAATCCAGCCGCCGCAACCATCCGTTCGGCTCTGGCCCTCGGAGAACTTGCAGGCAAGGCGGGGCCCCCTTCGATCCCTCCAATGGCAATCCAAGCGTAGGCATCGCCATCGTCTCCATCCACCACTTCTAAGATCACACGGCGGCCTAAAAAGGGATCGGTTTTCCACTGAACACGAAGGGCAATATCACTACGGGGCGGTCGCACCTCAAACAAAAGAGTTCCTTGAATGGCGTCCCTCAATCGGACCGCGTTTACCTTTTTTGCGGGCTTATCCGGATACCCATCGTGGCCACAAAGCGAAAAGGTTAAACTCGACCCAGCGATAAACTCAGGCGATCTCACGGTGCCCGTCTTTTGTTCACCGCGCATTAAACTGGAAAGCACCCTCAAAGTGCTTCCGTCGGCTCGATTTCGCACTTGAAAATCCCACGGACTCTCGGTCGTCGATCCCTCCTTCGATTGATGACTCCAGCCGCTCTCGGTCGATTCGCTCAGAAGACGTTCGGCCAAATCTAAACCCCATTCCTTGAGGCTAGGAGATAACCCACTTCCTCGTTGCCCAAGTCCCTGTTCCATCGATCGAAATAATCCAAGTTGGAAATCAACTTCACCAGCAAATCGTCCACGAATGATCGTCACTAGATCCGGCAAAACAGCCTCCGACGCATACCGTGCGGAGTGCTTCAAAGCATCTCCAAGACTTGGCAAAGTCGTGCCTGACAATTGAGGCAATTCGCGAATCAGAAAGCGGGCCGCTTCAGGTGAATTCACAGAGAGGGCGATCCCTGACAATAACCGACTCTCCAGCAAATTTAATTGGGCCCATCCTAGGACGGACTCGAAAAGAGCAGGCACCGCTAAATGATCTCGTAACGCTTTTCGTACAACATACTGAAGATGTGTATCCTGTGCTTCTGTTGAGGTCAGAAGTGCCATCAAGGGTCGCACCGACTCAACGGTGGGCCACGCTCCCAGCACTTCAACTGCGCAACGTCGCACCAACGCATCCGGATCCGATATTCTTCGCAGTAAGATGGCTCGAGCGGCTTCAGGACGTTCCAATGGAAAAGTTAATGCACCGTTTTTGTCGCGTCGGACCCTTCGTTCGACCGCCATCCTTAGCCCGTGAATTCGAACCACTGGCTCAGGGGCATTCCAAGTTTCAATGAGCTCTGCCTCCGTTAAGGCTCCCAGATTCTCTAAAGCCCACAGCGCGTGAACGCGCGCTCGCACCCGATTATCAGCCTCTCCCGAACCCTCGGAGGTTCGCGACTTCTCTCTTAATGCCAATACCGCCGATCGACCATAACGATCGTTGATCTCGTGTTGTGCCAATAAGCGGCGACCCAGATTCGGTGAATCTAATTCCCAAAGCAAACCCTCTAAACCCACGGCCAAGGCGGGGGAACGTAACACTGGGCGTCCGTCCTTCCCTGTGTACACGATGCGCCACAACCTCCCCTTGTCTCGGTCTCGTCCGGGATGAGTCAATGGTACCTCATAATGCCCAATAATGCGGTTATAGAAGTCAGCGACATAAAGCGCTCCGTCCGGGCCAAGAAGAGTGTCCACGGGTCGAAACCAAGAATCATCCGAGGTCAAAAAATCAGGCTGCTCGATCGCCTTCGGCGTTGAACCAACGAACTCAATTCGATCCCGATTTAGTCGACTGGTCATCACATTTCCAATCAAGAACATATCCTTATACTCTGAAGGCCAAAGTGCGTCCTCGTAGTAAAGTGCTCCATCGATTGCCGTACTTCCGTGGGCGTGTTCTAACATCACTGGAGCAAAACCCAAACCATCGTGGGGCTTACCGAAACTAGGATAATATCCGCCAGCCAAAAGTTGATAAATCGGAGCACTATGACAATCGCTAGAATACAGATTTCCTCTTGAATCCCAGGTGAGCCCAAACGGATTCACCTGTCCGTGGGTATGGTGCTCAATCCGTGATCGATCCAACCGCACCCGATACGTATTGCCGGAGTTTAAATCCACCCGACTCCCATCCAAGGCGGTCACATGCGAGTCATTGTTAAACCCATGTGAAGCATACATCCAACCATCAAATCCACGCCGAAATGAGGCCTGATTTCCATGGGTATCGCGGGTATGATCGAAGGGCCCATACAAAACGGTTCGCTGATCGGCCTTGCCATCTCCGTCAGTGTCTTCGAGCAACCATATATTCGGGATGCTCCAAACAATCGCTTTCCAATGCTGATCATCGGTTCGAAAGGGATAAACCCCAATGGGGATATTCAACCCTCCCGCAAATTCTGTGGTCTTTCTCGCCCTTCCATCCGGACCAAAATCCTCAAAAATCATCAATCGATCCAAGCTCGGTCGATCGGCCGGGGCAGCCCAAGGATACTCAATACTGGTGGTGACCCACAGTCGACCGATAGCATCGAAAGCCAAGTTCATCGGCTTATTAATCTGCGGTTCGGCCGCGACCAGTTGGATCTCAAATCCCGGTGGCAAATGAAAGCGATCCCGCTGCTTTTCTGCCGCTACCGGTTCTGTGGTGCGAACCCCTAACGCTAATTCGTCAGCCGCTTGCAGCGTCCTAAAAAGCCACGGCCAGCCGAGGGCAAGAATCAAAAAAAACGAGAAATTTCTCATCGGATTTACTAAAATGAACCTCGCCAGCCTACGCTTAATTCGTCGACAGAAAAGGCTGATGCGATCCAGAAATAAAATCATTTGCCTGGCTCACTCCAGAAATAGGCTGCCTCGTCTCATTCTCAAAAGGCTCAAACACCTGACTCGGCTTCATTTAGGTCTCAGGCAGAGAAATCCACAAATCCGGCCGCCCCAAATTGTAATGAACAGATCGCCCCAACACTGGGCCTAGTCTGAGCTCATTGTGATAAGTATCCGCTACTACGGCCCCTTCAGATCACACTCTTGTCCCACTTTACCGAAGGACAAAGAGGATCGTTAAAATTGGGAAACTCTCTTTGCCGCTTGGTCTCTGGCTCCGATTCCAGAATCATCAACGTCCGATGCCACGATGGCTTTCTTCTTCCGGCGCTGCCGGAATCGCTACCCTGCTCAGCCGGATCCTTGGATTTGCTCGAGAATCTGCCTACGCCGCCTTTATGGGCACAGGACCGGTCGCTGATGCCTTTTTTCTCGCCTTCCAAATTCCTAATCTTCTTCGACGATTACTTGGGGAGGGGGCTTTATCGGCCGCTTTCATCCCTGTTTTTAAAGAAACCGAGCGAAACCAAGGTCATGCTGCTGCTTGGCGCGTTGGGGTCGCCTTCATTTGGTCCATTCTCTTGGCTACCTCAGTGATTTGCCTGGTCCTCGGACTCTTCCTCACCTGTATGGTCACGGTTTCTAACGTCAACAGTCAGACCGAACTCATGTTTCGTCTGATGCGCTGGATGCTCCCGTACTTGCCGATGGTCTGCGTGGCCGCTGCATTAATTGGTATGCTCAATGCCCGGCGCATTTTCTTTTTGCCCGCTCTCGGTGCCACAATGCTCAACGCCACAATGCTCGGATCTATCTGGTTTCTCGCCCCACGTTTTGGATCTAGCCTCGAAACACAAATCTTCGGGCTCGCCTTGGGTGTGGTGGTGGCCGGATTCCTCCAGTTAGCGTTTCAAGTACCCTCTCTCTGGAAGGAGGGTTTTCGCTTTCATTGGCTCGACCCTCGGAAAGAACCCGCAGTCCATGAAATCGCTCGCCGTATGGGCCCCTCCATCCTCGGTGTCGCCGCCTTTCAAATCAGCACGGTTCTCTGCCAAACTCTGGCCTATTCCCACGGCGATGATCTCGTCTCCTCTTTCAATTATGCCATTCGGCTGATGGAACTTCCTCAGGGTGTGGTTGGTATCTCTCTCGCCACCGTTCTGCTGCCAGAACTCAGCGATCTAGCGGCTGATAAGAAATTCCCAGAGTTCAGATCCACCCTCTCTGAGGGCCTTCGACAAGTCTTCTTCCTCACCCTTCTACCCGCGATTATTTTGCTAGTTTTGTCTGAACCTATTGTGCGTCTTTTATTCGAACGGGGCGAATTCAAACCCCATTCCACCGGTCAGGTCGCTCTCATGCTCGCGTGTCTCACTCCAGGCCTTCTCGCGTTCTCACTTAATAATATCCTCGCACGCGCCTTCTTTGCCCTCGGCGATACCGCAACCCCGATGCGAATCAGCCTCGTCGCGATCGGCGTCAATGTCGTGACCGCTTTATTTTCCCTCGGTATTTATCCGCGGGCCGGTCTCGCTATCGCTAATTCTCTTAGCGGTCTGGTTAATTGTATCCTTCTCTTCTACGCCATAAAAAGGGCTCAACCCAAATTCGACATCTTCGCCTTCCGTCCAGCACTCCTCCGAATGCTGATCGCTGCTCTCGCCGCCGCAGTCGTGGCTTTCGCCGTCCGTTTCAGTTGCACTCAGTGGATCGGTCACTCATCCCTCCTTCCTCGTCTCGCCGAAGTCTTTATCCCAATCGCTTTTGCCGCCCTCACCTACGGCGCGGTGGCTTTTGCCGTGGGACTCGGTGAAATACGAGATGTCATCAACGCTCTTCGGCGACGTCATCCCATCACTGTACCATGAAAAATCACCGAACCCACTTTCGACTCAGCTGCTTTTGGCTCTTCGTTCGACTTCTAATCGCTGGATTTCTCGGTCCGGGTCTGACTCGTGCAGACTCAATCGGCCCTGCCACTTGGCGCGCAGCCCTGCAGCAAATCACCGGCCCGCTACCACCCCTCTCTCGTCGAGGCCCTCTTCATCTTCAGCTTGGGGAAGCTGTGAACTGCGATGGCTATGTGCGTCAACGCATCAGTTACGAAAGTGACCCCGGAGCGCGCGTTCCTGCCTTCCTTCTGATCCCCAACCCTGCCCTTACCAACAATCGACGCTCTTTCCCAGCGGTTCTCGCACTGCACCAAACTCATCCCGCTGGAAATAAAGTGGTCGTCGGCCTTGGCCAATCTCCCGATGACGAATATGGGGTTGAACTGGTTCGACGCGGTTACGTCGTCCTAGCCCCCCCTTATCCGCATCTAGCCGACTACACTCCCGATCTCAGTCCCTTCCAAAGCGGTACTCTCAAAGCCATTTGGGACAATTCCCGAGGCTTAGACCTATTAACTGCTCTCCCTTACGTCGCCACAAATCGCGGCTTTGCTGCGATCGGGCACTCTTTAGGTGGCCACAATGCACTCTTCACCGCCGCTCTCGATCCCCGTATCTCAATCGTTGCTACCAGTTGTGGATTCGATTCTTTCCAAGATTATATGGACGGACAAGAAGCTGTTTGGCAAGCCGGACGCGGTTGGTGCCAAGACCGCTATATGCCGCGTCTAGCCGCTTACCGCGGTCGCCTTGCTCAACTCCCCTTCGACTTCCCAGAAATCCTCGCTGCCATCGCACCGCGACCGATCTTTGTAAATGCGCCGCTCGGTGATTCTAACTTTCGATGGCGCAGCGTCGACCGCGTCGTGACCGCCGCCCGCCAACTTTCTAAACAAGCAGGATTCCCTAGCCAAATCACCGTCGAACATCCCGATTCATCCCATCGGTTTCCCTCCGACCTTCGGGAAAAAGCGTATCAAATGTTCGATACCACTCTCCGGCGTTGACCCCCAATGTGCCCACTGAAACTGCACTCCGATTTTTTGCTGGATGGCTCCCAAGATTCCGGTAGGCCCCAATTCGAAGCGGCGGGCTCCAAAGAATGGAGCGAAACTCTTGTTTTCTTGATCCGTTGGAGACCGATCACCTGAAGCTTGCCGGTAGCTGATTGCTAACTTAGGTGTCCAAGGGCCAGCAGGCGTTGTGCCCAAAGAAAACTGGGAAAACCAAGCTGAATGATTCAGCTCGGTCAATAGCCCCGTACCTAATCGAGAAGTCCCTCGTTGAAAGGCTCCTTCAACTTCAAAATCGAAAGGCCCGCGCGCAGGATAACGCACCCTCCGAATTCCCGGTGTTGACAGTCAAAACGGATCCAAGCCGTTTAAAAGTAAATCATGACCCGATAAAAAAAACGCGGTTCCCGTTTAAAGGAACCGCGGCCAAAAAATGGAGCGAGTGAAGGGATTCGAACCCTCGACATTCACCTTGGCAAGGTGACGCTCTACCAGGCTGAGCTACACTCGCAAACCCGACAAAGCAAACGATGCCGAAAAGAGAGGGGAATTGGCAAGCGCTGTTTTTAAGAAGTTAACCGAAAGTGAATTTAGCGGTCTAAGCGGCCTTATTTTGCCGCCATTTATCCAACCACACAGCCATGATGATAACCATCCCAATGATGATCTCTTGAACGTAAGAGTCCCATCCAAGCTGATTGGTTCCATTCCGAAGGACCGCCATCAGGAGGGCTCCAAGGAGCGACCCACCGATGCCACCGGTGCCTCCATTCAGACTGGCTCCACCGATAACCACAGCAGCGATAATGTCGAGCTCGAGACCCACCGCAACCGTGGGATCACCTTGAGTGAGCCGCGACTGCTGCATCAGGCCAGCCATCCCAAAGAAAGCTCCGGCGACCGCATACAAAAGAAGTTTTACCCGCGGAACACGAAGACCACAAAGCCGAGCGGCAGCTTCGTTGGAACCAATAGCGTAGACATGGCGACCAAAGACACTGCGTCGCATCACCAAGCTAGCCACCGTAGCAAGCCCAAGTGTAATCCAAACGCCGGGGGGTAATGGTAAAAAGCCACTCGGATTAGTTCGTTCCATCAAAGTGTTGAGCCCAGTGTTTTCTGGGTTATAAACCGCTTGTTTTCCACTAATCCACTTTGCGCCGCCCCGGACGACGCCCATCATCCCTAGGGTAATGATAAAAGGGGGAAGCCGTAGTCCCGCAATGAGACTCCCATTCAGAGCGCCAATGACCGCACCGGTCGCAACGACCGCAACTGCCGCGACCCAAGAAGACGTGCCAGCAACTAGTAATTTAGCGCCCACAACCGAACTAAAAGCGACTGCAGCTCCGACGCTCAGGTCTATACCTCCACCGACTATAATCAGGGTCATGCCTAAGGCGCCGAGCGCGACAATCACCGTTTGGGTGAGGACGATAGCGGCATTGCGGCCAGTGAAGACTGTGGGTCGGGCCTCGTCACTCAGGGCAAGAAGCCCAAGGACAAAGAAAAGCCCCAGCAAAGGGCCCGCTGACTGGAAAAACTTCCGCCAAGCGGGCGGCGACAGTTTAGATTGTTTCGACATGCCAAGGTTTGTAATCGGTCAGAGGCTGAAGCTTGCAAGGGTTGTCTGCCAATAGCCGAAACGCGTTTCGGTGCTAATTTTCTGTGATCAGTGCGAAAGATAGTTTCAGTGACACAACCTCTTCCTCGCTTGATTTTATCCAGCTAACTCCATTTAGAAGCGGCTGGGACCCGCAAAACCGCTCTTTTTCCTGAGCCCCAACGAAAAACCTACTTCGCCGCGAGCCCTTTTTACGTCAGCCTCACTCCTGTCATGTCTTTGCAGGAACACCGCCGGGCCATTGATTCTATCGACGCAGATATCGTCCGGCTTCTGAACGAGCGCACACAGCATGTTCTGGAGATCGGGGCGATCAAGACGCTTGAGGGTCAAGAAATCTATGCTCCACACCGGGAGAGAAGTGTCTTTCAACGGGTGACCCAGTTGAATGCGGGACCGATCACCAACGAGGCTTTAAGAGCAATTTATCGGGAGGTTATGTCGAGTGCCCTCTCCTTGGAACGAAGTTTAAAGATCGCCTACCTCGGTCCTGAAGCCACCTTTACCCATCAAGCCGCGATCCGAAGGTTTGGTCAGTCTCTATCTTATGTGGCCCAGAAGACCATTGCCGACGTCTTCCATGAGGTGTCCAAAGGCCGTGCGGATTACGGAGTCGTGCCGGTCGAAAATTCGACCGAAGGGGTGGTAACTCACACCTTAGACATGTTTGTGGACAGCGATTTAAAAATCGTTTCGCAAATTGTCCTCAAAATTTCCCACTGTCTTGCAGCTAAGGTGCGATTGAAATCCGTGCAACGTTTGTATGTCCACCCACAGACCCTTGCCCAGTGCCGAGGTTGGATCCAAAGGACTTTGCCGCAGGCGGAGTTGATTGAGACCAGCTCAAACGCCCGATCAGCTGAGTTGGCAGCTAAGGATAAGACCTCGGCTGCAATCACCGGTGAACTCGCCGCTGAACGGTATAAAGTGACTTTATTGGAACGTGACATTCAGGATAATGCAGCGAATGCCACGCGCTTTTTAGTGCTGGGGCGGCAGTGTGGTCCAAGTTCAGGGGCCGACCGCACCAGTCTCATGTTCAGCATCCGAGATGAAGCGGGGGCCTTGCATAAATCATTAGCTCCCTTTCGGCGCTTCCATATTAACATGACCAAGATTGAGTCCCGACCTTCGAAGAGAAAGGCTTGGGAATACTTTTTCTTTGCCGATGTCGATGGTCATTCTGAGGACCCAAAATTAGCCAAAGCAATCGAACAACTGGGAACGCACTGCAGCTTTGTTAAAGTCCTTGGTTCGTATCCCAATGGCGAATAAGCAGGGCACTGTGTTCGCGAATAAAAGCCGAATCGAAGGAAGGCTAGGCTCCTTTGACCGAGTTCAATGGGGACTAAAAACCCTCCATACCAATGACCCTGAGGACCTCCTCAAGGGTTGTTTCACCTCGAACGACCCGTTTTAAACCGGCGTCCCAAAGGGTTCGCATTCCACGGCCCACGGCAACCTCTTGAAGCTTGCGCGTGGCCATTTTTTGCATAATTGCATCCCGCATCACTTCGTCGAGGAGGAGCGTTTCCATCACCGTAGCCCGACCACTAAACCCAGTGTGACTGCAGGCCGGACAACCCCCACCGCGTCGGAAGTCGATCGACTCTCTGATTTGCTCAGGCAAATTCCGCAAAACTGAGTCTTCGGGCCGATACGATTCGGAGCAAACTGGACAGTTTTTACGGATAAGCCGCATACCCAGAACTCCCGCAATCGACGAAGAAAGAAGAAAGGGTTCAATCCCCATATTAATCAGCCGAGCGAACACTCCAGCCGTGCTACCGGAGTGAATGGTACTAATCACCAAATGCCCAGTAAGCCCTGCTTGAACGGCGATGTGAGCCGTTTCTGTATCACGAATTTCGCCGATCATGATGACTTGAGGATCCTGCCGCATCAGGGAGCGAAGCGCGATTGGGTAAGTATAATCTCGAGCTACATTACACTGCGACTGAGCTATCAAAGGGAGATTAAATTCCACCGGATCCTCCACCGTGGCGATACTAATGCTCGGGCCAGCACGTTCAATAATGTGATAAAGCGACGCGTAAATAGCTGTGGTTTTACCAGAACCAGTGGGCCCAGTCATTAGGACTAAACCAGTCGGTCGCACCAGAAGCATTTTGAGGGTTTGAATCGTGTCATCCTCCATTCCGAGAGCTTCGAGATTAAAGGCACGATTGGTTGGATCAAAAATTCGAATCACCGTTTTCTCGCCGCGAACCGTCGGAAATGTCGAAACACGTAAGACGACATTGCCGGCTTCTGGAAACGTATTCGCTCGGCCTTCCTGCGGGAGTTGAGTTTCATGGCCAATCAGGTTTGCCATCACCTTTAGTCGCCCAGTCACTCTGGGAAGGAGATCACTAGGAAGGTGAACTAATTCGTTGAGAACGCCGCTCAGTCGAACCCGGACGGCGATGCTAGATTCCCAAGGTTCGATATGAATATCGCTCGCACCAGCGCGGACAGCATCAATGATAACACAGTCCACCAGACGAACGATGTCGATTTCAGCGTCCGAGGCGCAAGATTGGAGGAAGCGGACCGTTTCGTTCATAATGTAAAAATCTGACTAAAGAAAAACAGTAACTACTCAGGAAGTTCCCAGCCTAAAAATGCCCATGGGTTAAGTGAACGACAGCATCCGTCTGCCACCCAACCTCTCACTCAAGAATCAACCGACAAGCACGACAAGTTCTGCACTGAAAGAATGATCTTCAGAAACTAAGATCGTTCGAGACAAGAGTCGCTTCAATTCGATCACGCCGGTGAGTGGGAAGAATAATTGTCGTTGAACACAAAAGACGAGTCAGGCTTCCCCCTCGTCGTGCCCACCGAAAAAATCCGCGCGAAGAACGGGAATCTGCGCATCCCGCTCTCTGTCGGCGAGGAAACGACGGCTTAAACGGATGCTGCCGCTGAGACGGCGGCAACCACGGCGCTGCCAGATGCGCTGGCGGGGTGGCTCCAAAGCTCCACCGCCGTCCGTCAGTCGCTCCAAACCCTCCTCTCCGCCAAATAAACTCGCGAACTTCAAATCAAGTTGCGACTTTAATTTCGAGTTGCAGCTTTGATATTCAATTGCAGAATTTACATTAAACCTGCAAGTTATTTCCATGCTGATATTTCCATGCTGACAATCTCAGAGAAACCGCAGCACTCACCACTTCGTCACGAGGTGAATGCAGAAATTGGCGATTCCCTATTTGAAGTAAAAACGGGTGTGGACTCCCATCGAACGCTGAACACCGCTTTGGTAAAGCTGGCCTACATCCTCGGCGAGCGCCCAAGATTTCGTGGGTTTCTCGTGTTGGCGGGCTCAACGATCACGGAGCCTCGCCTCCAAGCTGAATGGCTGCGTGCGACGAAAATCCTCCGACCGGACCTCTTGGAACGATTGCACCTGTGCGTGGTGAAAGACGGGCACGTCCAAGGAGTGCCCGCAACGCCCGACGCCGAGACCCAGCGAACCATCATGGAGGTCGTGGAAAAAGAACGCACCGCGATCGTCTCGCCCCATTCCAACCGGAGCACAGAACCATTTTACGACATCCTCCGCATCCTCATCAACCAGTGGTTCAAACAAGCTGGCCCGCTCACCTCGCGCTGGCTGGCGGAAGCCGCTGGCTGCTCCTACCCGACCATCGCTTCGGCGTTGGAGAAGCTCGAAAAATACCTCACCCGCCAAACCGACCGACGTGTGGAACTCAAAGCCTTCCCAAAAGACGAATGGTCCCGCCTCGTCGCCAATGCCGACAAAGTGCGACAGACGCTCCGTTTTGCTGATCACTCCGGCCAGCCTCGCTCCATTGAATCCCTCGTTTCACGCTTAGAGCGCGTTCGCACCGACGACATCGCGATTGCCGGCGTTCTCGGTGCCCGGCGGCGCTACTTGGCGCTTGACCTCATCGGCACTCCGCGTCTCGACCTCACCATCCATTGCCGAACGCGAAAGCTGGACCTGTCATTCCTCCGCCAGCTCGACCCCGCATTGAAGCCTGTCCGCTCCGATGAGCCAGCCCGACTGGTGATTCACACGCTGCGCTATCCGCACATCTTTTTTGAAAAAGCGCCCGACGGCTCCGTGTGGGCGGATCCTGTGGAATGCCTGCTCGACCTCCACGAAATGCGGCTTGAATCCCAAGCCAAAGAGTTCCTCCAGTATCGCGTCATGAACACGCTATGAGCCTCGTTTCACCACGCTCAGTATTGGAAAAAATCGCGGTGGCGATCCCCGATGATTGCCGGGAAAACCTCGTCGTCATCGGCAGTCTCGCAGCGGGTTACGGGTTCTTCGGGGACCACGCCTCGCTCGAAGTCCGCACCAAAGACGCCGACTGTCTGCTCTCGCCTCGGTTCCGCGCCATCCCCGCGGGCATTGCCGTCACGGAGCAATTGTTTGCGGCAAACTGGACCTTTCACCCGACGGAAGAGTTCCCCCCGCCCGGCACCGCAGAAACGCCGGATGCCAGACTCCCCGTGGCGCGACTCCAGCCGCCCGGCTCGCAGGATTGGTTCATTGAGCTGCTCACCGTCCCGGAATCGCCGGAAGACCTCGCGCAGCGTTACATCCGTCTGCCCACGGCCAACGGCCATTTCAGCCTGTGCAGTTTCGGATTCCTCTCGCTGACTGACTACGAGCCCATCGCCACGGAGTTTGGCATCCGCGTGGCGCGCCCCGAAATGATGGCGCTCGCCAATCTTCTGAACCATCCCGCTCTCGGCCCACAGACCATGACCGGCCTCATCGGCGGACGGAAAATAAAGCGCAGCAACAAAGCCCTAGGGCGCGTCCTCGCGTTGGCGCTGCTCGCCGAGCGGAAAAATGAAGACACCCTGCTCACATGGGCACCGCTCTGGGCGGAGGCCCTGCAAACCCGCTTCCCCGCCCGCTGGCGGGAACTCGCCCTCCAATCAGGACATGGATTGCGGCAGCTTCTCGGGGAAAAAGCGGAGGACGATTTCGAAGAAGCGCTCCACACCTCCGCCTACGGTCTTCTGGCTTCACAACCGCCCACAAACACCCTGCTCCGCACCGCGGGCGAACGACTCCTCGCAGACGCCATCGAGCCGCTGGAGAGATTAGCCACCGCATGACCGCCACTCTCCCTTCTCTTGCCAATCTGAAGCCCCATCCCGCCTAGGCTACTCCCCCGCTCTTCGACCCCACCGACTGGACGCGCATGGCGTTTGGGGCGTTTGCGGAGAGCATCGGGCATGGGGCGGATGATTGTCGAGCGGCCGAGCGCCGCCAAACATGGATTGGCCATCGCTGAGCAACTCGCCGCCGATCGACGTTCGGAATTTTTAGGGACCGCTGGTTTTTCGCGCCCGAACCTCTTTTACATCCGCCAGTTCTTTCAGAGCTTCCGAGACGACACAAAAGTGCAACCACTGGTTGCCCCAATCGCCCGGAGTCACAATCTGTGTAAAAAAAGAAACGCCCCCAACGCAACAAGGCTTCAATGGGCCTCAACCGTGAGGGTGAGGAAGGCGGGACTTCGGAGAGGACGATCATTCGTTGAATCCTCGCTTCTCCTGCCGATCCCGATCTCCAGCGTATCCAAGCAGCGGTGCCGGCTCAGGTGCCCATCCCGTGAGGGGTGTGGGTCGTGTTCTACAGAGGGGCTAAGAGTTTTGGGCTGACTTGCGTCGCACCGAGTTCTTGAGGCAAAATTCGTCTTAATCCTTGGAGAATCCCTGATTTCTTTTTGCCCTTCGCGTCAAAAAGCAATTTCCTATCAGTTGCTGGACTGGATGACACAATCCCCTTGGAATTGCAGAGCGGACTTCACCCCTACTTCACAGCGCGCATCCTCCGGTTTTAATATCCGAAGGGCACTACACCTACTTCAGGTGTTGCTTTACCCACGCCAGCGCGTCGGGCACGTAGATTTCTCCCAACTGATGGCCCTTGTCGTACCAAATGATTTTCGTGTTCGGCGTTTCGATGTATTGACGGTAGGACGCCTTCACTTTTTCGGCGATGCCCAATCCGTCCTTGCGTCCCATAAGCATGAGGAACGGTCGGTTGCCGATGCCCCAACTGTAATCCACGGGCGAGGCCGGGCCGTAGCCGATGCTGAGCAGTGGCGGCACAACGGCCACGGCCACCGTGATTCTCGGCTCAACCGACAGCAGGTAGAACGAATCCATACCGCCCATGCTATAGCCTAAGAGGCCGACGCCGTTGGTGTCCACGAGGCCGCGTTCGTAAACGAAATCTAGCGCGCGGCGATAATCCTTCACCGTCTGGATGGAAACCTCGGCGTACGTGAAATAACTGCGGCGCGACGGCGCCTTAGGATCGCCGAACGTATTGACGTGCTGATAATCAATTTCGTTGCTCCGCTCGCCGTGCGTGGCCGCGTCCAACGCGAGGACCGCGTAGCCGGCATCCAGCAACGCCTTTCGCATCACGCCGCCATTGATGTAATTGTCGTCCTTGTACCAGTCCTCTTTGCCGCCGGACCAACCGTGGAGGAGCAAGACCAGCCGGTAAGGCTTCTGGTTGGTTTTTGGAAACTCGACATAGCCGGGCACTAGGAAGCCCTGCGCGCCCCGGAAAACAAACTTCTGGCGCAGTCCACCGTTTTGTTTCCACTCCTGCACGATCCGTCCCTCGAGCGGCAAGGTCTTGTCGTAATCAAAAAACGGCAGCCGCGCCTTGAAGGCTTCTTCGCTGATTCGTGGGTAGGCATTCGTGTCTTCGGAACGGGCTGAGCTTGGCGGACCACATAGGCAGCCCAAGAATGTCAGTAATAAAAAGCACATTTGCATGCGAGCTGACTTGCTTTGCGTGAGCCGCCGATGAAGAACTTTAGGCATTGCCGCAAGCGAAGCAGATGGTGGTTCAAGTGCAACCAAGGAACCGACACCAAGGGACCGGGTTCTTGGATTTCACGCACGGGCCAGCTTCTCGATGAATCATGCGGTTGCGGTTTTTGCACAGACTCGCAAAATTTCAATTTAAACTCCTCGTCAAAAAACGATCTCCTGTCAGTAGGTTTGGAGCTTATTACTTCAGTTTGTCGCAATTTTGTTTCCTATTTATTGCGTGAATCATACTCACATTTTTGGTCTAATTTGACCGATCAAGGGGCCTACCCTTAACTCCTCTCCCTGTCGAAAAAGCGACTTCCTATCAGTTCCATGCATCGCGCCTGTATCGAACCTTGGCTGACGAAGGCGACCTGCTGGGCATCGCTGCTTGCTGCCTGCTTGTTGACGGTCGCCGCCGCCGAACCCGAGGCGGGCAGGACGAACGTCCCGTCCCGCGTCCTAGATTGGCTCACGAAGCAGCTTCCGCAGCCGCGGCCCGAAGCCGGCTACGTGTCCTCGGCCGCGTGCGTGGGATGCCACGCCGACGAGCACGCATCTTGGCATCGGTCCTATCATCGGACTATGACCCAGCCTGCGACGCCCGACACCGTCCTGGGCCGCTTCGACGGCACCACGGTCCCGTCGGGAGGGCTCGATTACCGGGTATCGACGGAGGGCGCCACGTTGGTCGCCGAGATGCCCGACCCAGACGTGCTGATGTACGTGATCCAGGGCGGCCGGAAGCTCCCGTTGGAGAAGATTCCCCGGGTCAAGCGACCGGTGGTGATGGCGACCGGCTCGCACAACTACCAGACCTACTGGGTCACGAGCCCGCGGTATCCGGGCCTGTTGCAAACGTTGCCGCTGGTGTTCCTCCCCGAGACCGGCCAGTGGATCCCGCGCGAACAGGCCTTCATGCGGGCACCGGACGACAAGGAGCGGTTAGTCACCCAGTGGAACCACCACTGCATCCGCTGCCACAGCACCGGCGGCAACCCCGGCCTCGACGAGAAGGGCCAACTCCGGTCCAAGGTCGGCGAGCTCGGCATCGCCTGCGAGGCCTGCCACGGCCCCGGTAAGGCGCACGTCAACAAGCACAGCCTCGTAGGAGCGGCGGCGACCCGCGGCAAGAAGGAAAATGATCCGACCATCGTCAACCCGGCGAAGCTCGACCCGGTCCGCTCGACCCAGGTCTGCGGCCAGTGCCACGGCAACTACATCATGCGGGACGAATTCGCGATGGAGTCCGCCCGCAGCGGTCCGCTCTATACCCCCGGAGAGGACCTCCACCGCACGCGCTACTACATCCAGTTCCCCGGCAAGGATGCCACGCCGGAGCAACGCGCCGAGTTCGCCAAGAACCGGGATTTCTATGCAAGCCGCTGGTGGGACGACGGCACGGTCCTTGCCGGCGGCCGCGAGTACACCGCCTTTCTCTCCACCCCGTGCCATACCCGCGGGATGATGACCTGCCTGTCCTGCCACTCGATGCACGACAGCCCTCCCGACGATCAACTCAAGCGCGGCCATGACGGCCCAGCATCGTGTGTCCAGTGTCATCGCGAGGAACGCTTCGGGGCCCGCCTCGCCGAGCACACCCACCACGCCGCGGGTTCGGCCGGGAGCAATTGTGTCGACTGCCACATGCCCCATACGACCTACGCGCTGTTCAAGGCCATCCGGTCGCACCAGATCGCGTCGCCGCGCATCGGGGCCGGCGTCCGCGATGGCGCGCCGAACGCGTGCAACCTCTGCCATCTCGACCGGACGCTCGCGTGGACCCAGGAACAGCTCTCGACGTGGTACCGGCAGCCGAAGGTCCCGCTGACGGAAGAGCAAAAGACCGTGCCGGCCTCACTGCTGTGGTCGTTGAAGGGACACGCCGCCCAGCGCCTCATCACCGCGTGGCATTTCGGATGGAAGCCCGCCCAAGCGGCCTCGGGCACCGATTGGAGCGCGCCGTATATCGCGCGGTTGCTCGACGACAGCTACGGCCCGGTTCGGTTCGTCGCGGCACGTTCATTACGAACGCTGCCCGGCTTCGCGGATTTCAAGACCGATTTCCTCGCCGATGCCTCCGGCCTGAGAGCGGCCAAGACCAATGTCCTAGCGCGGTGGACCGAAGCGCGCCGGACGAAGCCACCGGCCCCCGCCGCCCCGGCTCCAGCCAACTCGCTCGACGAGGCCCGCATCCAGCGGCTGCTCGACGAGCAAGACCCGCGGCCGGTCACGATCCAAGAGTGAACCCGCGGTGGGCCGTTTTCCCCTCCCCGTCAAAAAAGCAATTTCCTATCAGTTTTTCACGCCCGCTTCGCTCAAGACGCCAAGACGCAAAGGATTCAAGGGAGAGGAATAGATAGCCTGCCCCATAGTTTTACCCCTCCCAATCCTCGAACGTTCGGCAAAAAAATCTGGAATTTCATAAGCAATACGGCATATTGCTTCGGCTGGTATGCCGAACCTTAAATTTGAGTGGAATCCAAAGAAGGCCGCATCGAATGCGATAAAGCATCAAATTACGTTTGATGAGGCACGAAGTGTTTTCCTGGATGAGTATGCGCTCGTGATTCCAGATCCGGAACATTCTGCTGTTGAGGACCGTTTTGTGATTTTAGGTCTTAGCGCTGAAAAGCGAGCGCTCGTTGTTGTTCACTGTTTTCGTGAGGCAAAATCAGTGATTAGGATTATTTCTGCGAGGAAAGCCGGAACCAAAGAACAAATTCATTATTGGAGAAATAAATTATGAAAACTGAATATAACTTCGCAAATGCAGTTCGTAATCCTTATATTAAGAAGGCGAAGAAGACCGTCACCATTCGTCTTGAGAATGATGTCATTGAGTATTTTAAAGCTATGTCTACTGAGACCGGAATTCCGTATCAGAATTTGATAAATTTATATCTTCGAGACTGCGCGGAGCATAGCCGCAAGCTTAGCTTGGTTTGGAATAGAAAGACGCATACCGCCTAATCAAAGCGTATGAATTTCTCTGGAGCCAGAAACCCAGAAACTAAACAGCCGAACTAGGCACTACAGCCTATGGCGAGGAGTGATCGGCCAAGTTTTCCGACAAAACACCACCCCTTAAGAGAAATCAATAGCCTGCCCCATAGTTTTACCCCTCCTAATCCCCTTCCCCCTTTGCGTCTCCGCGTCTTTGCGTGAGACCTCATCCGCCCTTTCCCGTCCTCCTAAAAAAGCAATTTCCTATCAGTTTCTCACGCCCGCTTCGCTCAAGACGCCAAGACGCAAAGGATTCAAGGGCGAGAAATCAATAGCCTGCCCCATAGTTTTACCCCTCCCAATCCTCTTCTCCCCTTTGCGTCTTCGCGTCTTCGCGTGAGACCTCATCCGCCCTTTCCCGTCCTCCTAAAAAAGCAATTTCCTATCAGTCTCTGCGCGTTCGCTGTGACGGAGCCGGAACACGTCTGGCCCTTGACTCTTAATTGATAGACGGGCCGCGAACGTGGACGAAAGTGCCGAATCGGCACCTTCCCATCGCTCCGTTCCATCGCCCACTTCTAACGATTCGGGCTCGATTCCGCCTTCGTTCCGCAGGATGGTTTCGCGCGAAGCCCCAACCCCACCGCATTTTATGTTCCGCCGATTGCTCTCTTCCCTCGTCGCCTTCGTGTTCCTGCCTCTCGCGCTCGGCGCGCAAACGGCGGCGCCCACGTGGCCGAAGCCGAAACCCGCGTCCAACGATTTTTCAAAATGGGAAAAGGCTGTGTCTGCCTTTGAAGCCGCGGACAAAATCGATCCCCCTCCGCAGGGTGCCGTGCTCTTCGTCGGCTCCTCGACCATCGTACGATGGAAGTCGCTCGCCGCCGATTTTCCTTCGACCGCCGTCCTCAATCGCGGCTTCGGCGGCAACCAGATCAAGGACTGCACGCACTACGCCGAGCGGATGATCTTTCCCTACGCGCCCAGCGCGATCTTCCTCCGCGCCGGCGGTAATGACCTCAACGCCGGCTGGCCCGTCGAGCAAGTGTTCGCTGATTTTAAGGCCTTCGTCGTCAATGTTCGCGGCAAACTACCCAACGTCCCCATCTTCTTCATCAGCCTTTCGCCCTCGATCAAGCGCCTCGAACAAGTCGCCGCCGGCAACCAGCTCAACGATCTCGTCGCCGCTTACTGCAAGACCGAGCGCGGCCTGACCTACATCGACACCCGCACCCTCACCCTCGACACCGTGGGCAAAGTGCGGCCCGAAATCTTCGCCGCCGACCTGCTGCATCTCAACGGCGAGGGCTACAAACTGCTCGTGGCTGCGGTGCGCCCTTTTGTGCCGAAGACGAAGTAAGCGGCGCAATCGCGCCTCCTCGTTGCGCTCACCTCCGCCTTTTCCGTTTCGAAACTTCCCCTGAAAATGAAAATATCCCTCGCGCTCCTGTTCGCCGGCGTCCTCGCGACGCTCGCCTCCGTCGCCTCGTCCGCCGAACGCAAGCCCAACGTCCTCGTCATCCTCGCCGACGATCTCGGTTGGGGTGAGCTCACGTGCCAAGGTTTTACCCGGGATATTCCCACGCCCCACATCGACTCGATCGCGAAGAACGGCATCCGGTTCACCAACGGCTACGTCAGTGGGCCGTATTGCAGCCCCACTCGCGCTGGCTTCATGACGGGCCGCTATCAGCAGCGGTTCAGCCACGAGTTCAATCCCGGACCCGCCGAGGCGGCGGTGAAGAATTTCGGACTGTCACTCCAGGAGACGACCATTGCCGACCGGTTGAAGACGGTCGGCTACGCGACCGGGTGGTTCGGTAAATCGCATTTGGGCTACGAGCCGCAATTTCATCCGCTCAAGCGCGGCTTCGACGAATTCTTCGGCTTCCTCGGTGGCGCGCATTCCTACCTCGACGCCGCCAGCGACAAGAGCAACCCGATCCAGCGCGGCACGACGCCCGTCAACTCACTCGACTACACCACCGACGCCTTCGGCCGTGAGGCCATCGCGTTCATTGAGCGCCACCGCGACCGCCCGTGGTTCTGTTACCTGCCGTTCAACGCCGTGCACGCGCCGCTGCAGTCGACCGAAAAATCCTATCAGTGTTAGTTCTCACGCCCGCTTCGCTCAAGACGCCAAGACGCAAAGAATTCAAGGGAGAGAAATCAATAGCCTGCCCCATAGTTTTAACCCTCCCAATCCTCTTCTCCCCTTTGCGTCTTCGCGTCTTTGCGTGAGACCTCATCCGCCCTTTCCCCCTCCTCCTAAAAAAGCAATTTCCTATCAGTTTCAGTTCTCACGCCCGCTTCGATCAAGACGCCAAGACGCAAAGGATTCAAGGGAGAGAAATCAATAGCCTGCCCCAGAGTTTTAACCCTTGAGGTCATCGGGAGATTTCAGGAATTGTCCAATTTTTAATTCGCGAGTAAACTTTGTTTAACGATGAAAGTTCTTGTTCTTGCCGCTGGCTACGCTACCCGCTTGTACCCACTGACTTTGACTCAACCCAAGCCACTTCTTTACGTCGCTGGAAAGCCAATGGTGGACCACGTTCTCGATAATTTGGCACCAATCGGCTCCATCGACCGGGTCTACGTCGTTACCAACGCGAAGTTTGCCGAGCAGTTTGCGATATGGGCGGACAATTATAGGGCGATGAAATCGTCAACCTTAAATTTTACTATCGTCAACGACGGGTCGACCGATGAGACCAATCGACTTGGGGCTATTGGCGATCTGCAGCTCGTTTTAGATCGAGAGTGTGTGGACGATGATTTGATCGTTGTCGCTGGGGATAACCTCTTTAACCAAAGCTTAGTTGGATTTGGTACTTATTGCCGATCACAGACCGGGCCGGTTCTTGGGGTTTACGATGTGGGGAGTCTTGAACAAGCGAGGAAGTATGGAGTAGTGGATGTGGATAACACAGGGCAGATCACCAGTTTCGTTGAGAAGCCGAGCGCTCCAGCGAGTACTTTAATTGGTATTGCACTCTATTATTATCCAAAGGCATTTTTACCTGAAATTCGGCGCTACTTGGACGAGGGTAATAATCCAGACCAACCCGGCCGTCTAATTCAGTGGCTTTATTCGCGAACCCCGGTGATGACGTGGAGCGTCCCAGGTATCTGGTATGATATCGGATCCAAAGAGACACTAGAGGAGGCGAATCAAATTTTTTCTCGACGCTGAATCGGTGACTAATCAAGACCGATGCGAAGTTCGGGTCGGCAAATTCTCGAGATGAACCTTTCGTCGAGTCGAATCAAGGCGAACTGAAGACATTTTATTTTCGCACCTGCCTCCACCGAAATCCAGCGTAGGTAAAGAGGGGCCTGTCTTTGAAAAACCACTTAATTTTCTGAAGTTTTTGAGCGATATATTTATCCTCTAGGTGCAGTTTGCGGTCATTGCTTTTTATCATTGCCCCGGTCTTTCCAGCCTTCTGAGCAGTCAAACTTTATGAATCAATCCACGCCCGTCAAAGGCTTCGCCGGCTTTCTTCAAAAGTTTCTCTGCTTACGTACCGCTCCGCGCGAATTATGGATCATCTACTTTGCCTATATTTTCGAAAATCTAGCCTACAAAGCAGGAGCGGCTAGCGTTCTTACACTTTGGCTTTCCGACGACCTTGGTTTCGACGACGTTAAGGCTGGAGCGATGGTTGCAGGATGGTCGGCGATTATGACTTTAATTACCGTCTTTGTGGGATCGCTGACCGACGCACTGGGGATCCGCAGGACCTTTCTCCTTGGGTTCATCATCTGCCTAATTTCGCGACTGGTGATGACCTCCAGCACCAATCCATGGATTGCCTTACCGGGTGGACTGTACCTTCAAGCCATCGGACTTGCCTTGATGGTTCCAGTGATGATTATGGCAGTGAAACGCTATACGAACGCGGCTCAACGTTCGATGGCTTTCTCCCTCTACTACGCTTTGATGAATCTCGGTTACGCCTGTGGTGATTGGATTCTGGATACCGTCCGAGCCAAGCCACCCATTGGGCTCGGTGAACACGGTTCGTGGCTACTGCCGTGGACCTCGATTGAATTGAGCACCTACCGAGTCCTAATTCTTTTAAGTGTTATTTTTACGGTTCCCGGCCTGTTGCTAATCTGGGGGTTTGTTCGTAACGGGGTTGAAATGACCGAAACCGGAGTCAAAATTACCCCTCAGGTTTCCTCAACAGACATCGGCACGCCTTGGCTGCTAACGCTGTGGAACAACGGCAAGGCCACTGCCATTCACACCGGCAAGATCTTCTCCGGCCTCTGGGGACAGCCAAAAATTTATCAATTTCTCCTTTTTATGTCATTGGTAGTCGGTGTGAAGATGATTTTCTTCCATCTCAACTTCACTTTTCCCAAGTTTGCCATTCGCGAACTCGGAGACGGTGCGCCTTTTGCTAAACTGACGGGAATGCTCAACTCCTTATTGATCGTAGTCTTGGTTCCAATTTGCGGTGCTCTAACCCAGAAGGTCACTGCCTATCGAATGGTCACAGTGGGCAGTTTAATCTCGGCGTTATCCGTGTTTTTTATGGCAATGCCGCCCGAGTGGTTTAAATCGCTCGCCGACGGTTGGCTTGGTCAGACCATCGCCACCCGTCTTGGGGTCGCCGGACAAGTGAATCCGCTCTTTGTATCGATTTTCTTTTTCGTGATTTTTCTCTCCATTGGCGAAGCCCTGTGGTCGCCCCGTCTTTATGAATATTCAGCGGCCATTGCGCCCCGCGGCCAAGAGGCATCCTATATGGCTTTGTCGTTGTTACCCTTTTTTGGAGCGAAGTTGTTAGTGGGCGGAATTTCGGGACCGTTGCTCACTCACTACTGTCCCTCCACCGGTCCTCGCAATTCTGGGATGATGTGGCTAATCATCGGTAGTATTGCTCTGATCACACCGGTTGGAGCCTACTTATTTCGGAATAAAATTCAGGTTCAAGAAGAAGGCCGAAATAAATAGTTCCTGACCCAATAAAATCTCCATAAGAGAGGTAAAATTTTAAAATAAACTCGGTCGCACCCACGAATCAACTAAGAGCGGCCATTTTCACTTTCTTAACCCGCGACTCTCTTGCTTTTCATCTCAAGTTTCATCAGTCAACTCAAGGATCGATCAATGAATTGAAGGTTTCAGATTTTCTAAAACTGACCCCTCAAGGAATTTAAAATTGAGATTTCTGACCTCACTCACTTAGGCCAACAAAGATGAAATAATTTGGGCATTCTGTTTATGGGTCAAACTGAGTTCCTGCCCGTTTCGCTGGTAAATTAGTTTATCATGTTCGAAGCCGAAGAGGCGCAGAAGCGTGGCATGATAATCGTAGTGATGGACCACATTCTTCACCGCATGATGGCCCCAATCATCGGTCTCGCCATAAGCAAAGCCTTGTTTGAAACCGCCGCCAGCGAGCCACATACTGAAGCCATGGGTATTATGGTCGCGCCCCACTTTCTCTCGACCTGTGTCGTTCTGCAGAACGGGTAATCGGCCCATCTCGCCCCCCCAATGGACGACTGTCGTGTCGAGTAATCCAAGGGACCTGAGGTCCTTGACCAAGGCGGCAGACGGTTGATCCACCGCGGCACAGGAGTCGGGTAAGGCTTTAACTAATCGACTGTGATGATCCCACGACTGCCCGACGTTCAAAACTTGGACAAATCTCACCCCTCTCTCGACCAATCGCCGAGCAATCAGGCAACGCGTCCCGTAATCGCGGGTTACCTCGACGTCGACTCCATACAACCTCCGAGTGGCCACACTTTCTTTGGAAATATCCAAAGCTTCCTTGGCGGCTACTTGCATCCGTGCAGCCAACTCATAGCTGGCGATGCGCGCCTCTAAATCCAATTCCCCTGGGTGCCCTCGCAAATGATCGCGATTGATCGACTGAATCAGGTCGATCTGCCGGGCTTGGGCCAGTCCCAATAAGGAGTCAGGGGGATCAAGATTCAGTAACCGCGGTTCCTTGGCGCGTACATGGGTTCCTTGATAAAGAGAAGGCAACCCTCCGCTCGTCCAGTGTTGACTAGCGAACTGCGGTAAGCCCCGCGGATCACTCATCGCCACATAAGCTGGAAGATCTTGTGTTTCAGATCCAAGCCCATAACTGAGCCAACTTCCCAACGAAGGTTGGCCGCTACGAAAAGTCCCTGAATTAAGGGCTAAGAGAGATTCGAGATGATTATTGACTCCCGTCTTCATCGATCGAACTAAGGTGATTTCGTCGACTATGGTGGAAAGGTGCGGCAACAAATCGGAAATCTCAATCCCGCATTGTCCTCGGGGAGCAAAGCGAAACGGACTGGCAAAGACTTTAGATGAAGCTTCCGCAGCGTTGTCATATTTGATGTTATCAGGGAAGGGTTGCCCATCATAGCGAGCCATCTGAGGCTTGGGATCGAACAAATCAAGATGGCTGGGACCACCCATCATAAACAGAGAAATCATTGCCCGCGCCTTCGCTTGCAGTGGAGGGCTTTTAGGAAGGAGGTTAAACTTCTGCGAATCCAAAGTGGGTTTAATAGGTGCGGCGAGTAACCCCTCATCTCGCAGCAGACAGGCCAAGGCGAGCGAACTGAGACTAAACGAACTCGACTTGAGAAAATGTCTGCGTGAACAAAAGGAATTCATAATTGGCTAGGGTTATTCGACGTAGAGAAATCGGTTAGCACTGATCAGTGCCTGACAAAGGCTGGCCAAGGCTTCGGTCTGGGAATCCGCTTCGGTCCGAAGTGTCTCAGGTTTGCCCGGTACGACCTGACTAGAAGGCGACAAAGGGAGGGTCTTTGAGCGAATCTGAACGGTTTGATCGGTCAGGTAACTTAATCCTGACTCCAATTCGTGTTCGAGCGGTTCCACACCGTAGACCCACCTCCACGCTTGACCCACTTGGGTTCTTAAATCGTTCGGAGATTCCGTTTTTAATCGCTCCGCAAAATAGCGCGATTGTTGAACCACAAAAGGATCGTTGAGCATCATCAATGCTTGGGGTGCAACCGTGCTCTCCTGTCGTACAGCACAATTTGGAGACATTACTGGTTCATCAAAAGTATCGAGAATAGTCAGCGGAAAAGATCGTCGCACCTCACCATAAACTGTGCGCCTAAAAGCGCGTTCACCGATGTCTTCAACCAAAGTTGGATCTCCGTTTCCATTCGTCTTCTGCTGTCCTGTCACCACTCGACCTGCGTCGTCACGCGCAATCGGTACCGGTGGTCCAAATCTCTCGTAGTTGATCTTGCCACTCACCCAAAGAATTGAATCTCGAAGAGTTTCGGCGTCAAATCGACGCAAAGTCATCCGCCCATAATAGCGATTATCCGAATCGATGCGCAGCGAAGCCTGATTTGAACTCGATTGACGATAAACAGCTGAGTTCAAAATCAACCGATGAAGCGGCTTCAGTCTCCAACCGGATGCCATAAACTCGCTAGCCAACCAATCGAGCAACTCAGGGTGAGTTGGGCGTTCGCCTTGTTGCCCAAAATCGGTTGGTGAGTTAACCAAACCTCTCCCAAAGTGATGGAGCCAAAACCGGTTAACCAAAACCCGCGCGGTCAACGGGTGCTGGCCCAGCGTCAACCACCGTCCAAAGGCTAACCGACGACCCGATGAACTGAGCTGAGTGGGCTTATTAGAAAATGTTAAGCCGGCCGAATTTACCGCCTGACGCAAGATCTCGAACTCACCGGGTTCAATTTTCTGTTTGGGTTGATCATGATCTCCTCGATGAAAAAGAACGGTTTCAGGGATCTTGCCGGCCTGTTCGGTAAGAGCCGAGACAAAGTCTTCTGTCGGCTTTGTCGCCCGTACTTTTGCTGCTTCCGCCTGCTTAGCTAAGACCTTCTTAGACGCTTCAGGATCGTAGAGATCCAAAGCACCCTGCACATCTGCACTCGGATTCCTTTTCAAAAGCGCGACCTGTTCGGGCGATCGTTTGTCTCGAGATGTATTACGGGCACTCTGCACACCTTTGCGCAACTCCTCCGGCAGTTTGGCCAACTCCTTCTCAAAGACGATCTCTAGAAACGCTTTCCGTAGTTGCTCAGCAGACTCGTCAATTTGACGCGCCGAAGCCTCGATGGTTTCGGCCGTTTGCCGGTCCTCAACTGAATAGAGAGAGACCAATCGATTTCCCGGAGTGCGCCAACTCTTCCAATCCAAGGCGGGCTCAAACAAGGATCTCATTCGGTAATAGTCCACCTGTGATATAGGATCATACCGATGATCGTGACATTGAGCGCACCCCACGCTGAGTCCCATCAAGGACGATGAAACAATTTTAATGGTCTCGGCCACAACTTGGTTCCGCGCCAGATTTTGATCCCCAACATCATCACCTGTGCCGTCGGGTGCCATTCGGAGAAATCCAGTCGCCGCCAAGAGTTCCTGAACTCGACCATCCAGTGCCTTAGCGACAGCGTTTTCTTGAGTGACCTCGGCGAGTTCGTCGCCGGCCAGTTGTTCGAGCAGAAACTGATTCCAAGGTTTATCGGCATTCATCGCACGAATCACATAATCACGGTAACGCCAAGCGTGTGGGCGAGGACTATCCGCCTCGGCATACCCGTTTGAATCTGCATACCCGGCGACGTCCAACCAATGACGTCCCCAGCGTTCGCCGTACCGAGGTGATTCGAGTAAATTATCCACTAATCGTTCATAAGCCTGAGGCGATTCATCAGCGACAAACCGATCCACTTGATAAGGAGTAGGTGGGAGTCCTAAGAGGTCGAAATAAACCCGCCGGATGAGTTGTGCTTTACTGGCCTCGTCAGCTGGATGCAGTTCTTGTTCCGCTAATTTCTTTAAAATAAAGGCATCAATTGGAGTTCGAGCCCACTCCTGAAGGCCGGGGCGCGGAACGATCGCGGCTCTAATAGGCTGAAACGCCCAAAACTTTCTTTCCTGATCCGTTAACTGAAATCCCTTGGGTAAGTCTTTCGGTTCCTCGCTCAAAGTCGGAGCACCGGCGACAATCCAAGCGGCGATGGTCGCGATATCTTTATCGGCGAGTTTCCGCTCTCCCTTGGGCATATCGCCTGACTGGACCTGACGTAGAATCAAGCTTAGCTCCGGTTTACCGGGGACCAAAACGGAGCCGTTCTCAGTTTTTGTATCAGCCAAAAAATGCCTCAATCGGAGATCTACCCCCCCCTTGAGGATTTCACCTTCGCCATGACAAGAAAAGCAGTGCGCCTTCAGAATGGGCCGGATCACCCCTTCAAATGTCAGACCGGAATCCAACCCAGCCCCGTTCAAAAGCCCATAGGTTAAAAACAAGCTAAGAATAATCTTAAAAGGCAGCCCATTCACCCTATTAAAATAGGACTATTTTTCGACCATTAGCAAGATGGATGATCTAACGAGAGTGAACTCGGAGACTCGGTTTTCTTAGTTCTATAATTCTATCTTCATTCAAGCCAGCTTTGGTCCGCGGCCCCCTTTAAAATTTTACACCCACTGTTAGTTCCTTAAATCAGCTCTACCCCACTTTGTTGCCGCCGCCCTGAGTACGAATACGATCTAAGAGTACGGATCCGAGAATGACCAAGCCGAGAATGACCTTTTGGGTGTAACTCTCCACATTTGTTAAATTCATCCCATTTTGGATCACAGCGATGGTGAGTGCGCCGGTCAAGGTGCCAAACATTCGGCCCTCGCCACCACTTAAACTGGTCCCACCTACCACAACCGCAGCGATAACATAGAGCTCATACATAGAACCGTAGGTGGCCGATCCGCTCTTCAGTTGGGAAGCCATGATCACCCCTCCCAAACCAGCCAACAAGGCACAGGCAACGTAGGCAAAAAGCAACACTCGACGCACCGGAACTCCAGCTAAGCGAGCGGCCTCTCGGTTGCCACCCACGGCGTACAAATAACGTCCCAAAGTCATCCGCGACATGAGGACATGGGCCAATCCGTAGAGGACTCCCATTAAAACCACCGCATTCGGCAAGCCCCAAAGATCCGCTCCGCGACCGAGCCAAACAAAGGATTCAGGGATCTGGTAAATCGATTGCCCTGACGCCAACAGATACGCTAACCCGCTGCCTACAAGCATGAGCGCCAAGGTCCCGATGAACGGTGGGACTCCAAACCCTATAATCATCCATCCAGTGAAGGCCCCGAGGCCACCACAGAGCACAATTGCAGCAATTGCAGCCAGTAGCATCCCCAATCCAGAGGCTCCGGTGCCTCCGGCATAATCACGGATAAATCGAGCCACCAAAACCGCCGAGAGCGCAATCAAACTACCGACCGACAAATCGATCCCACCCGCAATAATTACCAAGGTCATTCCAATTGCCACAATGGCAATCACTGCAATCTGATTGGCTATATTAAGAAGATTCGCCGGCTTAAGAAAGTTGGGCCAACGGTAAGATTTTGGAGCGAAGAGCCGAGGATTTCCCAAGCCTGGAAAGTCAGTTTTTAAATCACCGAATACCAACCACGCTGCAGTCACTGACGTCGCTGCAATGACGTCGAGTTTATCTCCACCCTTTGCTCGATTAATCAACGCCGCTCGGGCCTCACTCGGTTCGCCATCCACTCGGGTTATCTTCGCCGTGGCCGGCAAATCGCGGACTAATCCATCGAAAAATTCCAGGTCCCCTGGTTGCCCACTGGTAACGACCAAGACTTGAGGTTTTTCAGGAAACTGTCGACGGACCGAGGTCGCTACTTGACGGGCAGCGGCATCGCCACTGGGCGATTGCTCGGTCAAAGTCACTCCACTAAAGAAAAGGCACAAAAGCAGAAGGACAAGTGCCATCCCATGGCGACCTGAAAAATCAAAAAAGTTCAATTTCATGAGGTTAGGCCACTGCCAAACGCAGGACGTCTTCTTGGGTCGCCGTCCGAGCATTTGGAATTTCTCCCGTCACCCGGCCTTCGCGCATTACCACGATCCGATCCGCCATCCCTAAAACTTCAGGTAATTCAGAACTAATCATCACAATAGATTTTCCGGCAGCAACGAGTTCATTCATCAATGTGTAAATTTCATACTTAGCTCCCACATCGATACCTCGTGTGGGTTCATCAAAAATCAACACCTCACAGTCTCGTGCGAGCCACTTTGCTAGGACGACTTTCTGCTGATTCCCTCCGGAAAGGGTCCCAACTCGCTGTTCCCAACCCGCTGTCTTAATCCCCAACCGGGAGGCATGAACTGATAACTCCAACCCTTCTTTCTCTTTGGCAATAAAGCCTCCTCGAGATAATCGGGCTAAGTTTGGTAGACCAAAATTCTCTCGAACAGAATGATTCAACACCAATCCCTGCTGCTTGCGATCTTCAGTTAATAAGCCGATCCCCTCGGCAATCGCCTCTCGCGGTGAACCGAGTCTCAGTTCTCTCCCATCCAATCGCACCACCCCTGAATCCCTCGGATCCGCTCCGAACAAAAGTCGAGCAGTCTCGGTCCGTCCCGCCCCCATCAAACCGGTCAACGCCAAAACCTCGCCGCGTCGCACCTCAAAGGAGACTTCACAAACAACCTTTCCACGCCGCAATCGTTCGACTTTCAATCGCACTTCACCCGGCAAGGTTGTTCGAGAGGGGAACTCGTCCGCTAAGGCCCGACCGACCATCATCGAGATCAATTGGGCACGATTGATTTTATCGATAGCACCACCCCCAGCATTCTGCCCATCGCGCAAGACGCACACTCGGTCTGCAAGAGAGTAAATCTCGTTCAGCCGATGGCTGATATAAATGAGCCCGATACCTTGTTTTTTGAGATCGTGAATGATGCTAAACAAACGCTCCACTTCGTGAGTCGACAAAGCAGTCGTTGGCTCGTCCATCACCAAAAGACGGGGTTCAGAAGCCAAGGCCCGGGCGATTTCGACCAACTGTTGGCGAGCGATGGTGAGTTGGCGAACGGGAACGGTGAGATCGATTTCTACTCCCAATCGTCGAAAGAGATCAGCGGCCTTGGCTCGCTCGGCTGTCCTCGGTAAAAATCCGAACCGCGATGATTCACAACCCAAAAAAATATTCTCCACTGCGTTCAAACTTGGAACGAGACTGAATTCCTGATGAATGACCGCCACCCCAGCGCGTCGTGCCTCGTGCGGGGATTGAAAGTTGAAGAAATGGCCATCCAAAGAGAGCGTGCCACTCTCCGGAGCATGCGCTCCACCTAGAATGCTCATCAAGGTACTCTTCCCCGCTCCATTCTCACCCACCAAAGCGAGAACCTCGCCCGACCTCAGTTCCAAATCGACACCACGGAGGGCTTTCACACCGGGAAACGATTTTACAATCCCACGCATCTCTAACACTGGAACGGACGCTGTCATTGCTTCCGAGTCAGTTCGCTCAAAGGAGATCAGGATCTTTTTCTCCGTCCGACCGACGATAAAGCCGGGTTGGAATCAGAGTCTGCTTCGGCAGAATTTCACCTTTGGAATGTCGAATAATTGCATCCACTACTTGGACACCCATGCGATCGGGAAATTGAATGGGGTCAGCATAAATTTTTCCCAGCTTAATTGCCTGCTTCCCCTCGGGTTGACCATCGAATCCAACGATCTTCACTTCAGTCCGATCTGCCTTTTCTAAGGCGGCGCGTGCCCCGAGTGCGGCGGGGTCATTGATCGCAAAAATGCCCCGTAACTCTGGGTGGGCTTGCAGCGCATCTTCCGCCGCTTTGTAACCGGCGTCTTTTGCTCCTCCACTTTCCAATTCGCTCACAATCCGGATCGGCACTTTACCCGAAGCATTGTGAGCATCGATGACCTCACGAAACCCCTTGACTCGAAGTAAGCAGGATTCGGCCTGCTTCAAATGCAAGACTGCGATGGCCCCCCCTGCCCCACCCAAAGCCTCAATCATTGCCTGCCCTGCCTCACGACCTCCGCCCTCGTTGTCGGTCGCAATCTGAGTTACGATTTTTACCCCAGGCTCATTGCAAGGAATGTCCACGGTGAAAACCGGTATTCCCGCTGCATTTGCTTCGCGAATGACGGGGATAATCGCCTTCGAATCGCAGGGGCTCAAAACGATGGCACTCACCTTTTTTACAATGAAGTCCTTGATTTGATTTCCTTGCTTGGCCACGTCCTTGTCGCCACTGACCACGATGGTTCCATAGCCCTGTTTTAAGGCTTCAGCAGTGATAGAATCTCCAATGACTTTGAAAAACGGATTGTCCAAGGTGAGGAGAGAAACACCAATTGTGCCCTTCGAACTTAAGGTCGCTGAGGGGGGCGTGAGCTCAGTAGATTTGCCGCATCCAATCACCCAAGTCATCAGGGCCAGCAGGAGTAGTTGACGTCGATTCATAAATTAAACGGAATTACGGAAGGTTATTTTTTAAAATTAAAGAGTGCCCGATCTCAGAAAGTCGTGTCGCACCGGCGTACTGATCCGTTGCCCCGTCACGGAGACAAAAGTAACCATCCCCGGTTCGAATTCGACGGTGAGCACATTTTCGAATCCGGAAGGAATCTTTGCCACCCCTTGAATGTAGTTCACGGCAGTCGGTTTGCCGATTGGCAGGTTGACTGTGGTCATCACGCCCTCTCGACTCAGGGCATTGCCCGCCCGCGATGCCGCCAATCCATCGGCAAAAAAAGCGGTCACATCTTCAATTCCTAAACAATTGTTACGCCCATTCCAAGGCGCGCCATGCCGACCACGGTTCTCCATCCATAGGACGGTGCTATTCAAAATCGCTGCGTCTTTGAGGGCAAACCAAAGGTAACCTCGTGACTGAAAGGTCGCCGTCGTCCAAGCAGGTCCGCTGGTGGAGGATCGTTCCTGGTTGACGAGTTGAACAAGATCCGAGTGTCCTTGACGTCCTGGCATTCGTGAAAGATCGGCATCGGCTCCCCCTTTCCATGCCACGGGAACCTGAGTTAGATCTGTCCAACGCGCTCCTGGCAACAAAGCCTGATACTCGCGCTGCAGTGGATTGCTAAAAAGTCCTGGTGCGGTCATGCCGAATTTTAAAGGGCTCGTCGCTATTCGCACAGATCCCTCTTCATCCGGCATCGACAAGGTGGCGTGATGGCCCAGCGGGAATTGCCCAACAAATCCTTCAACCAAATGACGCGAATAGACGACATTCTGCCCTTGAACAAGGGACAGAGCTTTAGTCACGCGACCCGGATGAATCTTGGTTTCAATCGACAAAGTTAGAGTGGTCACGTCGCCCTTACGACTCACCCCTCGCGAGGTCCAAGCGGAACCTACTATTTCGCCGTGGGGCGGATGTAATTCTCCGTCCACGCTCTGGCTATTGCCACCGAACGGCAGACAGAAGAAATCACCGCGCAAACATTTGAGAACGGGCGCAGGCATTTCGGTACGAGGTTCAGACTGCCACGGACTGAGATGATAGGGCCGAGCGGGGTGCTCGGTGTTTCTGAAAAAAACTACTGGAGCCATTTGTCCACCCTCCTGAGTTACTGCGACCTCGGTTTGCTCATTCGACAGAATATAGCACGGCCTAAAATGGGCGGTCTTCACGGGTTCAACATCGGCTCCATTAAGCAGCACGGTGGCAGCTGAAAGTGGGAGAATCATGAGTAGAGAAAGGCAACGTTTCATTGGCGGATGCCAGACAACCTCTGCGGTTTAGGCCACTGCGGTCAATACACAATCGATAACGTCTTCGGAGAGGGGGCTCGAGGTTCACGAATAAAAACTGAATTAACCTATTAGCATTCAGAAAAAACTTATCTTCAATTTAAAATTTCCGGCTGAAACTTGCTTCAACCTATAAATTGCCTCATTGGTTTTACAATGGTCCCAAAAAAAATCAGCTGCTTTTCGCACTGCTACCCAGCGTGTCGATGGGGGGTCTGTTTTACTCGCTGGTAATTCATATGCGCTTAAGTTTGGGAAAATTTCCTCAATCGATTGGGAACGATGGTTTTTCTGCAGCTTTGAAGACGCACGGATCTTGGACCTATGATTATTGTAGTGTTCTGACAGGTCTAAGTCTGATCACGGTTCCCATCGATCTATTGGTCAGCTTTGGGATAAGGCGTTGGAGACGATTCGTGCTCTATCCCCTCCTCCATGGGCTGGCAATCGTCGCCTCTTGGGGCCTGATGCTGCTGGCACCTCCCCCGTTCCTCAACTGGTGGTTCGATTGATTCCTGCCAGTCTCCAACGGTCGATCTCGATTCTGAAACCTCAGACCGGGTTAGGCGAACCTCGACGACATTCAGAGAGCAGAAGAGTGTCCACCCCACTTTAGATTTGGATCAACAGCGGTAGAAACGAGCGGATCAATCTCCGCATAGCCCAAAGGATCTGCAAATAAGATCCAGATGGAGCCACCTTACATGAGGTCCCTGACTGATACCCAATCCGGCGCTGCTAGGCTGAGCAGCGCCGGCTCCCGTCCAAGGGCCAAGCGTCTCTTCGATTAGTTAGCTTGTGCACCAATCCACTGGTCTTTTTTTGAAGTCCAGAAAACCGCATTTCGGAGCAATTGCTTATAGGCATCGTGACTGTGCGCACTGCCATCGTGGCCTAGGGTCAGGCCGACAATTCGAGTCTTCGGATGTTCCACGATAAACACCTGAGGAAATGACATCGATTTAGAGACCGAATGCGCTGTCGCCAACACTTTGATCGCAGTGCCCGCCGTATCAGGTTCGAAGTAGTAAAGTTCATCGCTCAAGCGGAAGTTAGGTGGCACTCCCTTGAGCAGGGGATGTGATTCACCCGAGAGCCGCACTTCGAATTCGCCGTAGCGATCATGTCCACGCGATCCACCACCGGCTAGCTCACGATTATAGGCAGGCCAATCAGCCCAATTGTACCACAGCCCGGGATGCAAGAGCACCAATCCCTTGCCCGAAACTGCATGCGACATTATAGCGTCGCGCACGGCGACATTTGGAAAAGCCTTATTGGCACTAATCAGAAGAATGTCCGCTTGTTGGACCGATTCAACACTCACATCCTGTGGTTCCAAATAATGAGCACTGATATGACCTGAGGCATTGAGCATCGCCACATCTGCTAAATTAAACCAACGCTGATAATCGTGCGAGGCCCCCCCGCCGATCAGCAATGTTTTAACCCCTGCAGTCCATTCAAGAATCGGCAAAGGCTTAAGCATCGCTGCTTTTTCAGGGCCTGCTGGAGTCCCCAATTCAGCGGTGATGGCAAACAAGGTCGGTGCAACGTCATTATCATAACTCTCAAGAACCAGTTTCTCGATCACCCCAGATTTGGTTATATTCTTAGAATGCCAACGAATCTGTCCGGGCCCCTTGGTCCAAGCGGGAATGGCCTTGGATCCGGCGACATCTGGGCGACCGCGATAATCGGCAATTTCCACGCCGTTTTTAAAGACGATCTCTTGTGTGGCACCACCGACAAAATAGGCGGTTACTTTCAAGGCATCCACCTTATCGTTCACCGCCGGATAACCCCAACCGGCCACGCCCCCTAAGAAATGCAATTTAGAAGCGGCGACTCCGACCTTGATTTCCACACGCTTAGGTAATGATCGGCGGGACCACGATTCGCTCGCACCGCCCTTGAGCACAATGACGTTGGCGACCGCTTTTTCCGGACTCACGATATCAAAGGGCACATCCTCGATCCGTTTCAATCCATAGCTGCGGAAGCTCACCGTCTCGTCTTCGTGTTCAGGACTGATATAGAGGCCACGGGCATTATTGGCTGTAAATGCGCCAGACAAATCCAAGAGCCGAAACCGGCTGTCATCGGCACAAATGTAAGCGAGAATATCCCTCAAGCCTTCCGCCCCGAGCGCCTCAAATCCTTCGGGCATTAAGGAACGGCCCGTTGATCGTCGATTAGCGATGTCAACAGTACGCAGAGTGTGATCACTGGAGGCATCCCGTAGAACCACTTCGGCTGCATTTTCCCGATCGATAATACCATCGAACTGATCGCCTCCTTTGGTCTCGATACTGACGCTAATAAAGTTCGGTTCGACCAGCCGATTTGGATCAAGGATATGAACCAACAAATCTGCGGCACCATGCGCACCCATACCGGTCAAGTTTGGAGCTAAATTACGTCCTTCACCTTTGAACACATGGCATCCAGCACAGTTTGGGGTGAAGAGTTTCTTACCATTGACAACGTCACCGACCTTTTCGACCTCAGGCCGGAACCGTGCGATCAGAGCCTCTTTTTCCTTCGCCTCCGGACCCTTGAGTTCATCGATCACCTGAGTGGCACGCGCTGCAATTTTGGGGTCGCCGTGGGTGCGGAGACGATGCAAACGCGCGGGGCCTAAAAGAGTCACATCGATTCGCTTAGCAGCGACGGCTTCAATAAAGGCGGCCGTTGATTCGGCCCGTTTCAAAATCTGAGCAAAAGCGTTTTCGATTTGGTCGGATGGTAATTTTGTAAAGCTACCTACCAAGGCAAGCGAGCCTTCTGGCGCTGTGCCGAGTGCCTCGATGGCTCGCTTTTGAAGGGCAGAACTACTTCCTGGGGTGATGAGTCGAATAACAGCAGGAATAACACTTGGATCAACATTCCGGACGCCAATCAAATTGGCGGCGACACGTGCACGGAGATCATCACCTAGGGAACTATCGGTCAATTGCTGGGCTGCGCGAACGATGGCCGGTTTGAGTTCATCGGCCAATTGAGTTGCGGCATTCCATCGAGCGACCAAGGGGACGATTGATCCCGCTGTCCGTCCGGAAGCCAACAAAGCCTTCATGGCTCCTAAAGTTTCCGCATCGAGGACCGGTGCGGACCGAGCCTCAAGAGCCGCAGTCAGCGATTCCAAAGCCACCGCTTTGAGTCCGTCAACCGATGCCGGTTGGCGGGCCAACAATTGAACCAAGCGTGCAGCGAGAGCGGGTTCGCGTTTATTCGCAACTAAACGAGCCAAATGGGGAATAAAGTCGGCCAGAAACGCCGGATCTTTGGCGGCAAAAGCGGCTTCGACAAAAAGGACCGGATCCCGATCGGCGGCACCAATGGCAGCCGACTCAAACCAACGATCACGAAGCGTCGGCCAAACAGCCACAACGGCATTGGCCAGAGCGCGACTCGGAGAAAGGGTACCAGCAGCAATCAAGGCGTTTATTTTTACCCGCCCATCGGCATCACCTAGACGTTCGATGACCGCTTGTTCAATGCCTTTGAGTGGATCTCCGCCACGGCTCCGAAGACGGTCTGGGGTCACCGAAATTTCTGCGGCAATGCGGAGAGTGTTTTTACGAACCCACGGCGATGGATCATTAAAAAGGGCTTTCGCCACCTCTTCATCCCAAGGGACCGCGGCATACTGAGCGGCGGTGCGATAAATCCAAAGCCCCTGAACACGCGCGGCGGCCGAGGCCGAGGGATTTATGATCAACGCCGCGAGATCTTCAAAAGCCGGTTTAATCAGGGAAGGATCCTCATTGAGTAGTCGATTAGCCGTATTACGGGTCCAGCCATTGGGACTCGTCAATCCGGCCACCAGAGAACGTCCATCTCGTCGGTCGAGCTTCACAGCCGGAAGTGTTTTAGCCTCCTTATGTTGAATCCGCCAAATGCGAGTAAAGTGATGATCTCGATCAGGCCGAGCGGCCGCGTTACGGGCTCCGTGGGCAGGGCCACGCGTGTCGTTATGGACCGCGATCTGGTTGTAGAAATCCACCACGTAGACAGCTCCATCCGGTCCAACTCGGCTATGAATCGGGCGAAACCAATAATCGGCACTGGCCATGAACTCAATCTGCTTGCGTCCATCCTCCTTACGCCCCTGATACGTGGCACCCTTCGGCTCCAAGAACTCATGGTGAAACAGTTGTCGCGTCGCTTCGCCCATGAAGAAAGAATACCTTTCTTCAGGTGCCCACTTTGCCGGCCAGGCTCCTCCATCATAAATTGTGGCACCGGCGGCCGCGGTCCATTGGCCGACCCAATCAATCTGCACATAGGGTTGGCGTTTTTCCACAAAGGCCGGGTAGATTTTGTTCTCTTCCATAATACCCAAGAACGCTTTCATTCCCCCCACTTGACCCCGGGCAAGAATTCTTTCTGGGATGACGACATGGCAAATGGGTTCGCCACAGGTTGCCGTGGTAAAGAGGATTTCACCATCAGGCGCGACCTCGCACCCCCAAGTATTGCAACCGCCGGCTGCCACTTGTTCGAGCATGGATCCATCGGGCTTAAAGCGATAAATACCCGCCGCGATGTCTCCGAAGTCCTTGGTGCCATCACCTGATTTTACACGACCCCGTGTATAACCCACCGCTCCATAAATCCAACCGTCGAGGCCCCAACGAAAGTTGTTAATCACCGCGTGGGTATCAAAAGTGCCCCACCCCGTATAAAGCACCTCTACTTTATCGGCAGCACCATCGCCATTGGTATCGCGTATCCAAAGAATATCTGGGGCTTGGGCGACAATCACCCCGTCCTTCCAAAACACAGAAGAGGTGGGTAATTCTAAGCCATCAGCAAAGATCGTGCGTTTATCCATCACCCCATCGCCATTGGTATCCTCGAGCAAGGAGATCCGATCGAGAGTCTTACGATTTTGCTTCCCGCCCACTGGGAATTCCTTTGGATTGCGGGCTCGATCCCAATAGGCCTTAAAGTCATTTTTATTAACATCTCGCCCACCGGGGTACTCAGGGGTTTCGACCACCCAAAGGCGTCCTTGCTCATCCCAATCGATCGACATCACTTTTTCGGAGATGTTCTCATCCGCCGTCAGCGTGACCTTAAATTCGGGATGTAGTTCCAGTTTCGAAACCGCCTTAGAGGCAGGGAGTGGTCCGCCGACGGGGTATTTCAACGAACCCAATTCTTCAGGTGAACAAAACTCGTCAGTATTCGTTCGTTTACCGGCCCAAGCAATACCCCGAAGCAGGATCGCTCGATAATGGGGTGCCTGAAACGAATCATATTCATGGCCTGGAATACTAACGAAAGCCCGATACGGGACAGAAGCACCGGAGAGGGTCTTTTCGTAAGTCCACAATTGCGGCCAAATATTAAACACATCGATAAAGCTCTGGGCCAGTACCGTGACATCCTCAGCCATATCCAGTTTGTTATAGACCTCGTCCTTCCAGTCAAAATTGGAAACGCCCTTAACGATTGGGTGGGTCGGATTGACAAAATAAAGCCCCACATCGCCCTCATGCCATTGAGTTTTCTTGTCGCCATCCCAGCGCCAAGCCCCGCCAATGATCCGTTTGCACCAGTCGTATTGATCCCCACTAACGACGCCGTCATGGAGAACCACCACGCCGCCCCCACGCGAAAGGAACGACTCGAAGTGTTCCCGATCAGCGCCGGTAATCTTCATACCGTCCGCAGCATAAATCACCACCACATCGGTCGCTCTCAGTTGATCATCAGTGGGGAAGTTCATCCCTCCTGATACAGCGAGGCCCCGGTCTTTTAATAGTTTCGACCAATCCCCAAGGAACCGTGGATGATCATGTTGATTCGGGCCGTGGGTTTTAATCCCCCCCCGAATGAAAACTCGGAGCGGATCGGCACGAAGACTCAGCGAAGCGGCAAGGAAAACCCATGCAAGCAGGAGATATCGGAACATCAAGTTCATGGCTGTAAAAGAGTGCACCCCCTTGGACGTCAAATATTGATAACACTTGCTGCAGGAGAAGCGGGGTAATTATGCCCTTTAACTGTCTGTCGTCCACCAGATTGAGCAAAGTGAAGAACAGATTATCTAACCTGTCGAAGAGTCGCTTGGCTCAACTGCAGGAGAACTGGCGTCCACCCACACCTCAGAACAATCGAGCATGCCCAAACTCTCACTGATTTCACCGAAACGGAAAATCTAGAGTGACTTAAATCTCGATTTGTCCCTCAAAAACAAACGTAGCAGGGCCGTTCAGGTGGACTTTAGAAAATAGAATTCCCTCTTCTTGAAAACTGACAGCAAGTTCATCACCGCCTTGAACTTGAACGCGGATTGGGGATTTAAATCCGTGCAAACGTGAACTAACAAGGGCGCTGGCGGTCACTCCAGTGCCGCAGGCCAAGGTTTCCCCTTCGACTCCCCGTTCATAAGTCCGAACACGGATATGGTCTGGCCCGAGCACCTGAACAAAATTCACATTTGTGCCCCGGGGTTTGAAGTGAGAATGCCAACGTATTTCGGCCCCTAATGATTGGACCATGGCTTGATCGGCATCCGAAACAAAAACCACGGCATGAGGGACACCTGTGTTCAGTGAACTGACTTTTAATTCACCCTGCTTCGTTGCTACCTCTTCCTCGAGGCGAAGCCCGTTGGGTGGAGTCAAACCGAGCGTCACTCGTTCTCCAAGAAACTCAGCGTGAATGACCCCAACCGCGGTCTCGATCCGGACCGAGGGTCGATTCCATTCGGTTACTTTCTGAATGTAACGAGCAAAGCAACGCGCTCCGTTACCACACATTTCAGCATCCGACCCGTCGGAATTAAAAAATTGCCACGCCCAGTCGGCGTTCGCGGATTGTGGCGGAATTAAAAGCATCAACCCATCCGCACCAATACCAAACTGACGATGACACAACCGCGCAACATCCGCAGAGATCAGGACGATGCGGCCGTCGCGGTTGTCGAGTAGGATGAAGTCATTGCCTGCTCCCGACATTTTAGTAAAACCCACTGTCATAGTGGGAGGAGGTTACAGTGAAAACACTGGAGAGAACAAGGGCAAGGGCTTGGCGAAATGTCACTTCTTCTCCAGTCTCCGGTCGTGCGCATTCTACGAAATCCCGCCGCTATGCAAAGACAGGCCTCCATTTGGCTGCGGGCCGGTTGCCGAATTGGTTTTGTCCCAACGATGGGCTGCCTGCATGACGGCCATCTTAGCTTGGTCCATGAGGCCCGAAGGCAAGTGGGTAAAAAGGGCGTTGTGGTGGTCAGTATCTATGTAAATCCCACTCAGTTCGGTCCGCAGGAAGATTTCATCCGCTATCCTAGGCCTTTTCGTCACGACGCCCGACTCTGTCGCGAGGCGGGTGTCGATGTAATTTTTAATCCATCAGATAGTGCGATGTACCCTAATCGGGACTCGGGCGACCCCAGCACCTACGTCCTTGAGGAACGTTTGGGATCAATCCTCGAGGGAGCATCGCGACCCACTCATTTCCGCGGCGTCAGTACTGTCGTCGCTAAACTTTTTAATTGTGTGCGTCCGAATGTCGCTGTGTTTGGAGCCAAAGATTGGCAGCAATCACGAGTCATTAAACGGATGATCATTGATTTGAATTTTCCCGTTAAACTGGTGGTGGCGGAAACCCATCGCGAACTGGACGGTCTGGCGATGAGTTCTCGCAATCGTTACCTAACTCCATCCGAACGAACCCAAGCCACGGTGCTCTGGAAATCACTGGAGGACCTTCGAACGTATCTGAAACAAATAGGCAAGCCGATCAGTGCCACTCAATTAGAACAGCGGGTGCGAAGGCTCATCGCTTCCCAACCAGATGCCCGACTGGATTATGTGGCCTTCTTTGATTCCGAAACTTTAAACGAAAAAAAACAGGTTACCTCAGCTACCCATATGGCGCTTGCTGTCTTCATCGGTAAAACCCGTTTAATCGACAACGGTGCCTTGGGCTAAGTCACAGCAGTCGAGACCTTTGGTTCCAGTTCTGGGGTCAAAAAAGAAAGAACCCGCCGAAGCGGGTTTGAAAGATGACCGAAGCGAAAGTTGAAGTCCTCCATCGAAGACGCAGCCGTCTCTTTTTACGATTGGCTTTGGGGCAGGACTTAAATCACCGCATTAGCTCAGTTCAGAGCAGAGCACGGTCGAGACTCAATTTGAGGTCTCGCTTGGATTTCATCCCAACCATCTGTTCAATCACCTGCCCGCCTTTGAAGAGGAGGAGCGTAGGAATAGCGCGGACGTTATACTGACCGGCCAGGTCTTGGTGGTCATCAATATTAACTTTTACGATGCGCGCTTTGTCGGCGTATTCTGTCGCCAACTCATCGAGAACGGGAGCGATCAGTTTGCAGGGACCTTCAGAAATACAACAGATTGTCAAAACAAAGATAGATGGTTTCCACTTTCATATCAAACCCTTAGAAGCCGAATTTCCTGTTAATCAAGACGACTGCCCTTATAAGGTATAGACCGTGAAAGAAAAAGCACCCTAGGGTGCTTTTTTCTTATCTACGTTTTATTGCTCTTTTTGCTGCTCTAGCTACAACACTTTTGGTTGCTCGCCATCCTTTCTTTCTTGCCATAATTATTT